>NZ_JBKBLF010000048.1:0-3042 GCF_046296455.1 Microcella sp. | reverse complement strand
CTCCGCGCGGCGCTGATCCCGCCGTTGAGCAACGGCGCTCCGCTCGCGAGCGCCGGCGCGAGGAGCGCGCCGAGGTGCGCCGCTTCACCCGCCGCTCGCGCCGTCGCCGCCTGGCCGTCGCGGGAGCGGCGGTGACGCTGCTCGCGCTCGTCGGCGGTGTCGCTGTCGTCACGCTGTCGCCGCTCATGGCGCTCGACACGATCGAGGTCGCGGGCGTCGAGCGCCTCGACGCCGAGGTCGTGGCCGAGGCCCTCGACAGCCACCTCGGCACCCCGCTCGCGCTGCTCGACGAGCAGGGCATCCGCGACGACCTCGCGGTGTTCCCCCTCATCCGCTCGTACTCCACCGAGGTGATCCCGCCCCACACGCTCGTCGTGCGCATCGTGGAGCGGGCGCCGATCGCCGCGATCGAGCGCGGCGCGGTCGTCGATCTCGTCGACGCCGCGGGCGTCGTCGTCGAGTCGTCGCCCGAACGGCCGGAGGGCATCCCGCTCATCGCCGCCGAGAGCGCCGACCCGCAATCGCTCGCCTTCCGCAGCGTGGCCGCGGTGCTGACAGCACTTCCCGGCGAGCTGCGGGCCACGGTCGACGTGATCCGCGCCTCGACGCGCGACGATGTCGTGTTCTCGATGACGGGGGTCGGGCATCGCGTCGTGTGGGGCAGCGCCGAGCGCTCGGAGTTCAAGGCGCGCGTGCTCGCGGCGGCGCTCGGGGCGACCAATCAGTCGTCGCCGCGCGAGTACGACGTCTCGGCGCCCGAGAGCCTGGTCGTGCGTCGGCTCTAGCGCGAGCCCGGGGCGCGAGCCCGCACATTCGCGACACGCGGCGAGCCTCGGGCACCCGCGGTCCCCGCGGGCCTACCGTCGAGCTCAGCAGTACATACTGAGCATAACTTTAGCCCTCAACCTGAGGGTGAAGGTTGAGCGGAAGGCATCGACGTGACCTCGAACCAGAACTACCTCGCCGTGATCAAGGTGGTCGGCATCGGCGGCGGCGGCGTGAACGCCGTCAACCGCATGATCGAGCTGGGACTGCGCGGTGTCGAGTTCATCGCCATCAACACCGACGCGCAAGCCCTGCTCATGAGCGACGCCGACGTCAAGCTCGACGTCGGTCGCGAGCTGACGCGAGGGCTCGGCGCCGGCGCCGACCCCGAGGTCGGGCGGCGCGCCGCAGAGGACCACGCAGAAGAGATCGAAGAGGCCCTCGCGGGCGCCGACATGGTCTTCGTGACCGCGGGCGAAGGCGGCGGCACGGGCACGGGCGGGGCGCCCGTCGTGGCCCGCATCGCGAAGTCGATCGGCGCGCTCACCATCGGTGTCGTCACGAAGCCCTTCGGCTTCGAGGGCAAGCGGCGCCAGGCCCAGGCAGACCTCGGTGTCGCCCAGCTCAAGAACGAGGTCGACACGCTCATCGTCGTGCCGAACGACCGCCTGCTCGAGATCAGCGACCGCGGCATCTCGATGCTCGAGGCCTTCGCCACGGCCGATCAGGTGCTGCTCGCGGGCGTGCAGGGCATCACCGACCTCATCACGACCCCGGGGCTCATCAACCTCGACTTCGCCGACGTCAAGAGCGTCATGCAGGGCGCCGGCTCGGCGCTCATGGGCATCGGCTCGGCCCGCGGAGCCGATCGCGCCATCAAGGCCGCCGAGCTCGCCGTCGCGAGCCCGTTGCTCGAGGCCAGCATCGACGGCGCGCACGGCGTGCTGCTGTCGATCCAGGGCGGCTCGAACCTCGGCATCTTCGAGATCAACGATGCGGCCAAGCTCGTGCAAGAGGCCGTGCACCCCGAGGCCAACATCATCTTCGGCGCGGTCATCGACGACACGCTCGGCGACGAGGTGCGCGTGACCGTGATCGCCGCGGGCTTCGACGGCGGCGAGCCGACGGTCGTGCATCGCGACCGGCGGGCGAGCTACCAGGCCGCCGAGAGCGGCGCGGTGGCACCCGCTGCCGTCGCGACGGCCACGGCCGAACCTGTGCTCGGCGACCGCGTGTGGGGCGACGACGGCGGGCTCGCCGCGACGGCGCCGATCGACCCTCTCGAGGTCGACGACGACGATCTCGACATCCCCGACTTCCTGCGCTGACGTGCCCGCCAGCGCCGAGCTCCGCGAGCGCTACACGCGCATCGACGAGGGTGTCGCCGATGCGTGCCGAGCCGCTGATCGGGCCCGCGACGAGGTCACGCTCATCGTCGTCACCAAGTTCCACCCCGCCGGGCTGGTGCGCGACCTCGTCGAGCTGGGCGTGCGCGACGTGGGTGAGAACCGGCATCAGGATGCCGCGCCGAAGGCCGCCGAGCTCGCCGATCTGCCGCTTACGTGGCACTTCGTCGGGCAGCTGCAGTCGAACAAGGCGCGCGCGGTGGCCGAGTACGCCCGCGTCATCCACTCGGTCGACCGCGCGTCGCTCGTGACGGCGCTCGCGAAGACCGAGCGCCCGCTCGAGGTCTTCCTCGAGGTGAATCTGACCGACGACCCGGGTCGCGGAGGAGTCGAGGCCGGGCAACTGCTGCCGCTCGCCGAGCGCGTGCTCGAGCATCCCGCCCTCTCGCTGCGCGGCGTCATGGCCGTCGCCCCGATCGATGAGGATGCGCGCACGGCGTTCGCGCGCCTCCGCGGCCTCTCTGAGCGCGTGCGCACGATCGCACCGGCGGCGACGGCGATCTCTGCCGGCATGTCGGGCGACTACGCCGCGGCGATCGCCGAAGGCGCGACACACCTGCGCATCGGCACGGCAATCACCGGAAAACGACCCGACCGCCCTTAATCTGGCGAGTGCCACGACCGGTAAGGACGAAACTCATGAGCAATCCGCTGCGCAAGACCATGGTGTACCTCGGCCTCGCCGACGAAGAGGTCGAGTACGACCAGCACCCCGTTGCCGCGCCCGCGGCGCCCGCCGCCGTCGCCGCCAAGCGCGCGCCGGTGACGCCGCTGCGCCGTCCGGCGCCGGCCCGCCAGGCCGCACCCCACGACATGAACGAGATCCTCACGGTGCACCCGCGCGCCTACAAAGACGCGCAGATGATCGCCG
>NZ_JBKBLF010000047.1:0-3488 GCF_046296455.1 Microcella sp. | reverse complement strand
GGCTCCGCCCCCCCCCGCGCGTGGGCGGGTGGCGGCGCCTCCAATACCGGCCCCCCCCCCCCGCGCGCCCCCCCTCCCCCGCGCCCGCGGGGGTGATCGTGGCGCACATCGTGGGCATGAGCCTCTACTGCCTGCTCGGCGCGTTCCAGTTCTCTCCCGCGCTGCGCGGGCGTCGCGTGTGGCACCGCCGCACCGGCCGGGTGCTCATCCCGGCCGGGATGATCGGCGCGCTCGCGAGCATCGCGCTGGCGGTCTTCTTCTCTGGCCCGGCTGAGGCGTTCGCCCTGGCGATCGTGCGGATCGTCTTCGCCGTGCCGATGCTCGTCTTTCTCGTGCTCGCCACCCGCGCGATCGTTCACCACCGATTCGATGCGCACGCCGCCTGGATGACACGCGCCTACGCGATCGCCGTCACGGGCGGCACGCAAGCGCTCGTGCTCATCGTGTGGTCGATCGTCGGCGGCGAGACCTCGATCGTCAGCGAGACCTGGCTCGTCGCAGTGGGCTTCGTGATCAACAGCCTCGTGGCCGAGGGGATCATTCGGCGCCGAGTGGGGGGCCGAGCCCGGCGGGTGGCGGAGCCGCTCGGTCAGCCCACCTCGCCGAGCGCGCTGTAGCGCACGATCTGCCAGCCGTTCGGCGCCGACAGCCGCTCGGAGTGCCGGTCGCACAGGTCGTAGCTGTGCGGTTCGGGCCGCGCACTCAGCGGGCCGAGCACGGCCATCGAATCGGCGTACACGTAGGTGAGGGTTCGGGCAGCGGGGTCGCTGCACGCCACCTTGCTGCACGGTCGAGCGCTCATCGTGGCTTCAGCATACGGCGGGCACGCACCGGTGCGGCGATAGGCTGGGCGCGTGGCACGAGCACCCCGGCACCCGAGCGCGCGGGCTCGCGCCCGGCACGGCCGCACGGCTCGCTCGCCCGTGACCGGGCCTCATCTGCCCCTCGCCCACACCCGGCGCGACCTCTTCGAGACGGCCGTGCAGTCGACCGCCGACTACCTGGTCGATCTGTGGCCCGATGAGCTCGCGACGCTGCGCATCGACGTGACCCCCATGCCCGATCAGCCGCCCGGGGTGCGCGGGGTGGCGCGCTGGCGGGTCGTTCCCGAGCAGAACCTCGTCGTGCTCTTCCGCATCCCCATCGAGCGCATGAGCCGCCTGCACCGCGACGACGACTGGCACCGGCGCCTCATGGTCGAGAGCTGCGTCTTTCGAGCGGTCGGCGAGCTCATCGGCAAAGACCCGTGGGATCTCGCCCCCGAGCGGTTTCGGCACTGGTGAGCCGCCCGCGCGGCTAGCGCGGGAAGATCGTGAGGGCGCTGCTCGCGGCGGGCGGCGGCAGCACGCGCGAACCGGCGAGTAGCCCCGCCGCGCGATAGCTCATGCTCGCGTGCACGGGCGCGGTCGTGCTGAGGCGCAGTGCGGTATTGGCGGGTGAGGGCACGACGACCCCGCCCCCCGCGGGCACCGTGACGACCCGTCCGTCGACCGTGACCTCGGCAGCCTCATCGGGTGCCACGAGGTGCAGCACGGCCGACCCGGCGTCGTCGAGCGGGGCCACGGCCGTCAGCACCTCCACGCCGGCCTCGAGCACCGGGCTCGGCGTGAACCACTCGACGTCGATCGTCTCGGCCGTCGCCGTGCTCGTGCGGCCTGCCACGACGATGGGCTGATCAGACTGCACGATGACGCCGTACTCGCCGTCGGCGAGCAGCGTGATGGGCAGATCGAGAACGGTGCCCGCCTCGAGCAGGGTCTCGGTCACGAGCCCGACCCCGCCGTCTTGCGCCACGAGCGTCACCGTCACGGCGGCGTCGTCGGCGCCCGGTGCGAGCAGGCGGAGGGCCGTCAGGCCGTCGACGCCGCCGTCAGCGGTCGAGCGCTCGAGCGCGAGCTGCCCTGCGATGACCGGCAGGCCGGCGATGACGTGCCGCGATGCCGGCTCGGCGAGTGGCGTGATGATGCTCAGGCCGCTCGGGGTCAACCCCCGCACGATCGAGGTCTGCATCGTCGCGGCCACCGACCCGCCCGAGCTCGAGACCTGCACGACCGGCGAGGGTTCGTCGACCGCGAGCCCCGCGAGCGGCACGACGCGCTGGCTACCGGCCGGCACCGTGATGCCGGATGCTCCGGGCGCCTCGAGCGGGCCCGTCGACCCCCACAGGCGCAGGTCGACCGTCGCATCGACGTCGTCGGCGTTCGTCAGCACGACCCACGAGGTGCGGCCGACCGTCGTGGCACCGCCGACGAGCCAGGCGCTGCGGGCCGGGGCGAGGCACTCGGCCGCCGCGAGGCCCGTCACCTCGGGCGTGCCGGCGAGCACCGACTGGCTGGCGGCGAGGCCCGCGCCGGGAGCGTCGCGGGGAAGCGTCACGACCACGGCGCCCCCGTCGATCGCGTCGCTCGTGTCGATGCGCGACTCGACGAGGCCTTCGCCGACGCTGCGGCGCCGATCGTCGGCGACCGTCGTCAGCTGCGGATCGGCACCGCGCGTGAGTCCGAGCGCGGCGCCCGCGCACACGAGCGACTGGTCGGGCCGGTCGGGCTGCACCGCGAGCGCGGGAACGATCGGGGTGACGCTCGGGCCCGGCACCACGAGCACCCCCGCGCCCAGGGCGGCGGCGGTCGCGGCCACGATGATCGCGAGGGATGCACGGCCTCCCGCCGCGAGCACCCGAGCACCGCGCCCGCTCGTCGCGGGTGTCGACGCGGATGCCGTGATCGCATCGGGCGTGGTCGCTTCGGGCGCGATCCGATCGGGCCCGATCCGATCGGGTCCCAGGGGGTCACTCATCGTCATCACCCGCTTCGAAGGTCGGCGCCGGTGAGTCGTCGGCGTGAGCGTCGGTCCGCGCGCGTCGCGGCCGGAGGCTCGTCGGCACCGCGAGCAGCAGGGTGAGGCCGAGGATGACGAGCTGGGCCGTGAGCACCGCGGTGCTCGCGACGGGGCGAGCGGCCACGGGCGCCGCGCCGGTGTCATCCGGCACGACCCGCCACAGCCGGCCCGCGTCGGCATCACCGACGGGGGCGAGCACGGCGTTGCCGTCGAGCGCGGCGACGATGCCGTCGACCGCCGAGGCGGCCACATCGTCGCCCGAGGGCTCGAGCAGTACGAATCGGGCATCGAGAGCGTCGAGGTCGGCCGCGACATCGCGCCCGCTCGGTGCCGCGAGATTGCCCACGAGCTGCGCGAGGGCCGCGCTCTCGGCAGGGGTTTCTGACGCCACGAGAACCCCGGTGGCCGCGAATGTGCGTTGCTCGATGAGGGTCGACCCCGCACCGCGCTCGACGCGCGCCGCAAGACCGCCCTCGACCGGCGTGAGCACGATCGTGCCGATCGCGGGGTCGCGCTGGGCCTCGGCCGCGACGAGAGCGGGCAGCGTGCGCGGTTCGCTCGCCGCGACGGCTGTGCCCCCTGTGGCCGACACGGCGACGAGCGGCGCGACCGCGACCGCGGCCGCCAGCACGGCGACGGCACCGAGCGCC
>NZ_JBKBLF010000046.1:0-3910 GCF_046296455.1 Microcella sp. | reverse complement strand
GCTCGGCGATGCCGCGCGCCAGCGCCCAGTTCGCCGCGGCCGCGGGCACCGGGCGCGCCGTCAGCAGGGCGGCGTCGGCGGCATCCCGATCGTCGTCGATCAGCACGGCGTCGCGGATGCCGGCGAAGCGCTCGAGCGTCTGGCGCACCTGCCCGTGCGGGTCGATGCCGAGCACTGACGCCCGCACGCGCGTGATCGCGATGCGCACGTGCGCGCTCTCGATCGTCTCGAGCAGGTCGGCGTGCGTGCGCAGCAGCCGTGCGAGCCCGAGCGGGTCGGCGGCTCCGACGGCCACCACTTCGTCGGCAGCGCGGAGCGCCGCGATCGTGGCGGCATTGCGCCGGGGCGCGAGCAGGTCACTGCTGATCTCTTCGTCGCTCTCGAGGTTGAAGCCCGCGTCGACCACCACGACCGAACGCCAACGACGGCACTGCTCGAGCACCGCCGTCACGCGCGCCGCCGACAGCTCGGGCCAGCGATGCGGCCGGCCGATCCCCGTGAGCACCGAGAAGGGCGCACCGGCCGCCCCGGTGGCGGTCTGCGCCACTCGATCAAGCTCGGCTGTGGTGAGGGCGTCGGCCCCCGCGAGCCGACAGGCGGCGGCGAAGCCGGGTGACTCGTCAAGCAGCCCGAGCGCCGGGGCGATCGTGCCGCCGTAGGTGTCGGCGTCGATGAGGCACACGGATTCGCCACGAGCGGCGAGCTCGGCCGCGACTCCGATCGCGATCGTCGTGCGCCCGGGGGCGCCGGCCGGGCCCCAGACGGTGACGATGCGCGGTGCACGGGCAGGTGCCGCGGTGGTGGTCGGCACGGGCGCCTGTCGTGAGCCCGATGCCGCGCTCCCCGATGTCGCGCCTGGAGTCGCGGAACCGGGCATCGCGGGAGCAGTCGGCACCGGTGCCGGGTCGACCGACTCGGGCACCGGACTCGTCGCGGCCGGGTCGGCCGGGGTCGCCGGCATCGGGCCGGCCGGCGGCGCGCCGAGCAGCCCGACATCGATCGAGCCGTCTTCGTGTGCGCGCAGCACGTCGTGCAGGCCGAGCCGCTGCGCCCCGACCGAGAGCGGGGTGTCGCCGCTCACGACGAGGCAGCTGCGCACGCCGAGCAGGTCGCACGATCCGACGACGGTGGCCGAGGCGACCGCCGGATGGTCGGCGAGCAGGATCGCGTCAGGCGCACGCTGGGCGAGCTGCGCGAGCACCTCGTCTTGATCGAGCGCGCGCCAGATGACCCGATGACCGGCCCGCAGCAGCGCGAGCTCGACAGCGTCGGCATCCATGCCGGGCACCGCGATCGCGACGAGCACCTCAGCCTCCGATCGCGAGCGACGCCGGTACCGCCGAGAGGGCGTCGCCGTTCGCCATGGCATGCAGGATGCGCGCGACATCACGACGGGGAACCAGCAGTTCGACGCGGCCCGCCTCGGTTGCCGCGACGATCCCCTCGGGGGTGATCGTGCGCACGAGAAGGGTTCCCGGCGCGATCACGACGGGGGCGCCGAACCTGCCGGCGTCGAGGGCGGGGGCCGACCACAGGTCGAGCGAGTCCCCCGCACGCACCGTCGCGCCAATCGCCGTCGAGAGCGAGACGACGATCGTCGTCTCGCTCGGGCCTCGCACGTCTCCCACCGCGGCGATCGGAACGAGCTCGCCCTCCCCCACCGTGCGCGTCACGACTACGCCCGCGTCGGGCACATCGTCGGGTCGCAGATACCCGTGTCCGTCGACGCCGAGGGCGACACGACGCACCTCGAGGTCGTCGATCGTAAGCAGCTGACCGGCCGTGAGCAGTCGGGGCGCGGCGAGCACGTCCTCGCCCTCGTCGGCCGCGGTGACGATGCCGACGACCGCCGCGATCGAAGCGACGACGAGCGCGAGCCCGACGAGCAGTCGCGCGTCGGGGCGCGGTCGGGAGCGCGCGACCGTCGGGGACGGGTGTGGGGCGTCGGGCATTTCTCCTCCAGGGCTCGCGCAGCAGAACGCGACCGATCCTGACGATTCCCCGGGATCCGCCGGATCAGTTATCCACATCCCGGGGTCACAGCGGCTCGACGGTCGATAATCGAGGCATGACGGATGCGGCGGGCAGCCCCCTGGGTCATCTCCTGACCCTTTCCGACGCCGCCGAGCTGCTTCGTCTCAGCGCCGCCGAAGTGCTCGAGCTCGTGCGCTCGGGCGAGCTGCCGGCCTTCCGGCTCGGATCGCTCGGGCAGTGGCGCATCGAGCAGAGTGCGCTCGAGACCTTCATCCGCGACCAGTACGACGAGCAGCGCCGCCTCGCTCAGTGGAACGAGGCGCAGAGCGCCGAGGTTACCGAGCTCTTCGGCGCTCGTCGTGCACGCACCCGCCGGCCCTAGTCGGGCGGCGCCGCGACCCCGGCTACCGCCGCTCGCCGGCACGGTGCGCGAACCGGCACGGTGTGCAAACCGGCACGGTGCGCAAACCGGCACGGTGCGCAAACCGGCACGATGCGCAGACCGGCACCGCGGGCCTACAGGCGCACGAGATCGATCTGCTCGGTCGGGATCACCCTGATCTGCTGCACGTGCTGCGACCGCCGCGGTTGATCGCGATCGTGCTCGGCCAGGTCGAGATGATCGCGCCCGACCCGATCGATCGTGCCCGTCGCGGCGCCCGAGGCCGTGCGCACGGTCACGACCGCTCGACGTCGGCAGAGGTCGCGCAGCAGGAAGGCGATGCCGAGTCGGGCCGCCAGCTCGGATCGCTCGACAGTGGGCTCGAGCGAGCGCACGGCTTGCTCTGGGCTCAGCAGCAGGGCATCGATCGCGGCGAAGGGCATGATCGCTTGATCCCGGCCCGGAGGCTCGTCGAGATCGCCTGCGATCCAGTCGCGACCGACCGTGCGCAGGCTCACCCTGACCACCTCGGCCGATCGCAGGCGGCACCGAATGATGCGGAAGGCAGGATCGCCGGAATCGCGCAACGAGACGAGGCGCTCACGAAGCGGCAATCGGCCGAGTCGCAGCCGCTCTTCTTCGTGCTGCAGGTCGGCCTGCTCCGCCTGCAGCTCGTGCTCGAGCTGACCGGCGAGATCGTCGAAGAGGTGGTCCCAGCGCATGCCCAGACGGTAGCGACGGCCACCGACGCCGCTGAGGCAGTTGTCCACAGTTCGAGGATTCCTCTTTACGAATGAGGAATCTTTTGCTTGAGTGGTGCTGCCCCGCTGGGGTGCACCAGTCGGTCTACCGCCCGGGGGAAGGGGCGCGACCGGCTCGAGACCCTCATCCGCGATCCTCCCCCGCAGAAGGAGCCGACCGTGAACGCCGCATCGTCCCCCGTCGCCACCGAGCCCACCCCCGACGACGGTCCGGCACCGGGCGCACCGCCTCGAGGCCGCGGGTCGCTCGCGCGCATCGCGCACGAAGAGTACTTCGACTACCAGCCGACCTCGACCGCCGACCTGCCCGACCCAATGCCCCTCATCGAGAACCTGACGCGCTGCGTGATCGAGATCCTCGCAGGAGCGCGCGAGCTCGAGCAGGTCGCCCGGTGGGTCACCGACGACGTGTACCGCACCCTGCTCGCGAGGGCCTCGATAAGCGCCCGCGCCCGGGCCGCGCGCGGCGCTCCCGTCGTGCGGCCGACCTTCTCGGTCGGCACGCCCCGGCTGACCGCGCCGCGCGACGGCGTCGTCGAAGCGGTCGTGATCGTGACGAGTCGAGCGCGGGCACGGGCCGTGGCGATCCGGCTCGAGGGCCTCGACCGGCGCTGGCGCGCGAGCGCGATCAGCGTTCTCTGAACGACCCTGCACCCGCCGCGCTCGCGCGGGCTAGCTGTAGTTCCTAGGGACGTTGTTCAGGTCGGGCTCCTCCAGGCTTGAGGGTGTCTAGTCGCTCTCACCTGAAGGAGCCCGATGGAGCTTCACGCTAATGCCCGTTTGTCTGTGGAAG
>NZ_JBKBLF010000045.1:0-4124 GCF_046296455.1 Microcella sp. | reverse complement strand
TCGGACGGTGCTGCCAGAATGGGTGCGCTATTACAACACCCAGCGACCCCACGGCTCTCTCGGCCACAAGGCGCCCATGACCGTCCTCGCGGCGGCATGAACAACGTCACTGGGAACTACAGCTAGCGGCCCTTCTTCTTCTCCTGGGCGCGGCGCTGGGCGCGGTTGACCGGCGCGGGGCCGGCCGGGGCCGCGGGCTGCTTCTGGCCGAACGCGCCGGTTGCTCCGCCTGACGCGGCAGCGCCACCCTGGCCCTGGCCGTTCTGCGGCTGACCCTGCGGGGCGCGACGCGTCGGCGCGGCGGCCGGGGCCGCGGCCGGGCCGCCGAATGCGGCAGAGACCTGCGGCGCCGCCTGGCGGGCCGCATCCGTCGGCGCCTGCAGCACCTGGCCGCGCTGGTTGCGCACCTCGACGTCGCCGTCGGCCGACGGCGCCGTGTAGCTGAGGTTCTGCGGCGTCTGCGGCTGGTTGAGGCCCTTTGCCGTCACCTGGGCGGTGCCCTTGCTGCCCGTCACCTCGACCTCGAGGTTGAAGAGGAACCCGACCGCGTCCTCGCGGATCGCGCTCATCATCGACTGGAAGAGCGCGTAGCCCTCGCGCTGGTACTCGACGAGCGGGTCGCGCTGCGCCATGGCGCGCAGGCCGATGCCGTCTTTCAGATAGTCCATCTCGTAGAGGTGGTCGCGCCAGCGGCGGTCGATGACGCTCAGCACCACGCGGCGCTCGAGTTCGCGCGTCGCCGTGCGGCCCAGGCTCTCCTCCCGGCGCTCATAAGCGAGCTTGGCGTCGCTCACGACCTCGCGGATGAGGAAGGCGGGCGTGAGCTTGGTGCCGCCCTCGCTGATGACCTCGTCGATCGTGAGGCTCACGGGGTAGAGCGTCTTGAGCTCGGTCCAGATCTGCTCGAAGTCCCACTCGTCGCTGTGGCCCGAACCCGTGTGGGTCTCGACGATCTCGGTGATGACCTGCTCGATGAAGGTCTGCACGCGGTCTTTGAGGTCGTCGCCCTCGAGAATGTGGCGGCGGTCGGTGTAGATCGCCTCGCGCTGACGATTGAGCACGTCGTCGTACTTGAGCACGTTCTTGCGAATCTCGGCGTTGCGCGCCTCGACCTGCGACTGCGCTGAGCGGATGGCGCGGCTGACGACCTTCGATTCGATCGCGAGGTCGTCGGGCACGTTCGAGCGGCCCATGAGCGCCTCGGCCGCACCCGCGTTGAACAGGCGCATGAGGTCGTCTTGCAGCGAGAGGTAGAAGCGGCTCTCACCGGGGTCGCCCTGGCGGCCCGAGCGGCCGCGCAGCTGGTTGTCGATGCGGCGCGACTCGTGGCGCTCGGTGCCGAGCACGTACAGGCCGCCGACCTCGATGACCTTGGCGGCCTCGATCGCCACCTGCTCTTTGACGCGCGCGAACACCGCATCCCACTCGGCCTCGTACTCGTCAGGAGTATCGATGGGCGAGAGACCGCGGCCGTTCATCTCGGTGACGGCGAGGAACTCGGCGTTGCCGCCGAGCATGATGTCGGTGCCGCGGCCGGCCATGTTCGTGGCGACCGTGACAGCGCCGAGGCGGCCGGCCTGGGCGATGATCGAGGCCTCGCGCGCGTGGTTCTTGGCGTTGAGCACCTCGTGCTTGACGCCTCGCTTGGCGAGCAGGCGCGAGAGCAGCTCGCTCTTCTCGACGCTCGTGGTGCCGACGAGCACGGGCTGGCCGGTGGCGTGGCGCTGCACGATGTCTTCGGCCGCCTGCTCGAACTTGACCTGCTCGTTCTTGTAGACGAGGTCGGGCTGGTCGATGCGCTGCATCGGCAGGTTGGTGGGGATCGGCACGACGCCGAGCTTGTAGGTGCTCATGAACTCGGCGGCCTCGGTCTCGGCCGTACCGGTCATGCCCGAGAGCTTGGTGTAGAGCCGGAAGTAGTTCTGCAGCGTGACGGTGGCAAGGGTCTGGTTCTCGGCCTTGACCGTCACGCCCTCTTTCGCCTCGATCGCCTGGTGGATGCCCTCGTTGTAGCGGCGGCCCACGAGGATGCGGCCGGTGTGCTCGTCGACGATGAGCACCTCGCCGTTCATGACGACGTAGTCCTTATCGCGCTTGAAGAGGGCGGATGCCTTGATCGCGTTGTTGAGGAACGAGATGAGGGGCGTGTTGGCCGACTCGTACAGGTTGTCGATGCCGAGGTGGTCTTCGACCTTCTCGATGCCCGGCTCGAGCACACCGACCGTGCGCTTCTTCTCGTCGACCTCGAAGTCGACGCCCGCCTGCAAGCGGCTCGCGATGCGCGCGAACTCGGTGAACCACCGGTTCGCCTCGCCCGAGGAGGGGCCCGAGATGATGAGCGGCGTGCGCGCCTCGTCGATGAGGATCGAGTCGACCTCGTCGACGATCGCGAAGAAGTGGCCGCGCTGCACCATGTCGGCGGTCTGCCACGCCATGTTGTCGCGCAGGTAGTCGAAGCCGAACTCGTTGTTGGTGCCGTAGGTGATGTCGGCCGCGTACTGCTGGCGGCGCACCTCGGGGGTCTGGCCCGAGAGGATGCAGCCGGTGGTCATGCCGAGCGCGCGGAAGATGCGGCCCATGAGCTCGCTCTGGTAGCTCGCGAGGTAGTCGTTGACGGTAATGACGTGCACGCCGCGCGAGGGGATCGCGTTGAGGTAGGCCGCGAGCGTGGCGACGAGGGTCTTGCCCTCACCGGTCTTCATCTCGGCGATGTTGCCGAGGTGCAGGGCCGCGCCGCCCATGAGCTGCACGTCGAAGTGGCGCATGCCGAGCGTGCGCTTCGAGGCCTCACGCACGGCCGCGAAGGCTTCGGGCAGCAGGTCGTCGAGTGACTCGCCGTTGCCGTAGCGCTCGCGCAGCTCGACGGTCTCGTTGCGCAGCTCGTCGTCGGTGAGGTCGCTGAAGTCGTCTTCGAGCTGGTTGATCGCCTCGGCATAGGCCTTCAGTCGTCGCAGCAGTCGACCTTCGCCGACCCGCAGAACACGCTCGAGAACATTCGCCACTTCGGTCACTCCACTCGTCGGGCTGCACGGGGGGCCGTGCGGCCGGGCCTGGGCACGCCGCAGACCGCCGCAGAACACGGCCCGCTCATGCTAGCAAGTGCGACCCTGCGGCCGCCGTGCACGAGCCGGTGCGCACCCGGGGCGTGCCGGTCGGGGGCGCCGGCGCGGCACCGGCGCCCCCGCATCCATTCAGCGCCCGCGGCGCCCCGCGACCGCCGCGACCGGCTGCTCAGCCTCGAGGCCGATGACGCCGTAGTTCCAGCCCTGGCGGCGGTAGACGACGCTGGGCCGGTCGGTGGCGGCGTCGATGAACAAAAAGAAGTCGTGGCCGACGAGCTCGAGCTGGTCGACCGCCTCATCGACCGTCATCGCGGCGGCCGGGAACACCTTCTGCCGCACCACGACGGGCGAGTACACCTCGTCGGCCTCATCGGCCGGCTGCTGCACTGGGATCGCGCCCGTCGCGACCTTCTGAATGATGTCGGGGTCGGCGGGCGTGATGTCGAGTCCGGTGAAGCCCGCGGCCGAGGCCTCGTGCAGCGAGACGGGGCGGTGGTTGCCGCGGTGCACCTTGCGCTTGTCTTTCGCCCGGCGCAGGCGCTCGAGCAGCTTGTCGATCGCCAGGTCGAACGCGACGTACTTGTCGCTGCCCGGCGATTCGGCCCGCACGACGGGGCCGGGGCCGATGAGCGTCATCTCGACGCGATCATCGGGGGCTCGGCCGCCGCCCTTCTCGTGATGACGAGACACCTTGATCTCGAGCACCTGGGCGCGATCGGCGAGGTGCTCGATCTTCTCGGCCTTCTCAGTCGCGTAGTCGCGGAACCGGTCGGTGATGCCGATGTTGCGTCCGGTGATGGTGATGTCCACGTCAACCTCCTGAGCCGTCAGCGTGCCGCCTGTCGGTCAGGCGATCGTCACGCCTCCTTTCCCTCACGCTAGTCCTCGGCGCGCCCGTTGTCACCGGGACGTTGGTCATCGTCAGCCATGAATCTCCAGGGGATGCTCGACACGCCTCGTCGACGCGGCGTCGCGGCGATCGCGGCGGCGCCCGCGACCTCGGCGCCAGCCGCTCGCAGGGCGCGCGCGGCCGCGCGCAGCGTGGCGCCGCTCGTGACGACG
>NZ_JBKBLF010000044.1:0-4890 GCF_046296455.1 Microcella sp. | reverse complement strand
AGCTGGGCGACACCGTGGCTGCCGGGGACTTGCTGTACCGCGTGCACGCCAGCTACCCGGCCGACCTGGAGTTTGCGCGCCACGCGTGCGAGCGAGACAGCGGCTATCGCCTGGGCACCGCCGACGAAGTGCCACGCGTGTTTGTGGAGTTCTGACCATGGCCCTGCCTGAAGCCGCCTGTTTGCTTTATTTCGACGACGAAGCCGCGCCTGCCATGCGCCTGGCGCAGGCTGCTGGCTTGACTGCAATGCTCATCGAGCGCCACCGCTTCCCCGACGGTGAACTCAAGCTGCGCCTTCCGGTCGATGCCGCAGGGCGGTTGCCGCCGCGCGCGGTGCTGCTGCGCAGCCTTCACCAGCCCAACGAAAAGCTGGTGGAGCTGCTGCTGGCCGACCGAACGGCCCGCAACCTGGGCGCACAGCACCTCACACTGGTGGCGCCGTACCTTGCCTACATGCGGCAGGACATCGCCTTTCACCCCGGCGAGGCCGTGAGCCAGCAGGTGGTGGGCGGGTTTCTGGCGGGCCTGTTCGACGCGGTGATCACGGTGGACCCGCACCTGCACCGCATCGATCGGCTGGAGCAGGCCATCCCGGTGCCGCAGGCGGTGGTACTCAGCGGCGCCGAGCCGCTGGCCGAAGCCGTGCGTCTGTGTCGCGTGGTCCGCCGCCGTGGCGGGAGCCGGGTCGATCGCCGGGTCACCGGCGAGCAGCGCGAGCCCGACGGCCGAGACCGCGGCGAGAGCGACCGGGAGCGCGACGCGCAGGCCGCGCCACGGGATGAGCAGCAGGGCGACGACCGCGAGCGGCCAGAGCAGGTAGAACTGCTCTTCGACGGCGAGCGACCACGCGTGGCGGAAGAGCTCGGGGCTCGTCTGGTCGAGGTAGCTCGAGCCCTGCGCGATCGACCACCAGTTGCTGCTGAAGGTCAACACGCCCGCGAGCTGCCAGCCGATGCCGACGAGCACGTCGCCGCCGATGAGCGCCGCGACCGCTGCGGAGAGCCCGACCATGACGATGAGAGCGGGCAGCAGCCGACGCGCACGGCGGGCCCAGAACCGGCGCACTGCGATGCGCCCGTGCGCGCGGTGCTCGGCCACGAGGAGGGCCGTGATGAGGTAGCCGCTCACGACCAGGAACACGTCGACCCCGATGAAGCCCCCGGGCGCGAGGCCCGGGAACAGGTGGTACGCGAGCACGAGCACGATCGCGAGCGCCCGCAGACCGTCGAGGCCCGCAAGGCGGTCACGGGCGACGCTGCTCGTGCTGATGGCCGACATGGTGCCTCTAGCGTCGTCGTCGCGGGCCGCGCGGTCAAACCCCGCGCCGTAGACTCAGCAGTCGTGGAGACTGTGCGCCTGCGGCTCGACCTCGCCTACGACGGAACCTCGTTCTCGGGCTGGAGCCGCCAACCCGGCCTGCGCACGGTCGAGGGTGTGCTCGACGCCGCGATCGCGACGCTGCTGCGCGATCCCGAGCTCGAGGTACGCCTCGTCGTGGCAGGCCGCACCGACGCGGGCGTGCACGCCACCGGGCAGGTGGCCCACATCGACCTCACGGCCGAGCAGTACCGTCGTCTCGCGTCGTCGCGGCGCGCCGGCTCGGTCGAGCAGTCGGTCGCGCGGCGGCTCAACGGCATCGTCGCCGCGACGGCCGCCGACGTGGTGATCGACCGGGTCTCGGTGGCCCCGGCCGGCTTCGACGCGCGGTTCTCACCGGTCTGGCGCCGGTACGAGTACCGCATCGCCGACGCGCTCAGCCATCGCGACCCCCGCCGCCGCACGCACACCCTGTGGCACCACGCTGAGCTCGACACGGCGGCGATGGATGCTGCTGCCGCGAGCCTCACGGGCCTGCACGACTTCGCGGCCTTCTGCAAACCGCGCGAGGGCGCCACCACCATCCGCACCCTGCTCGACTACGGGTGGACACGGGATACCGAGGGCGTTCTCGTGGCCCGCGTGCGCGCCGACGCCTTCTGCCACTCGATGGTGCGCGCGCTCGTCGGGGCGGCGGTGGCCGTGGGGCTCGGCCGGCTCGACGGCGCGCGGCTGAGCGGAATCCTCGCCGACGCCGTCAAGGCCAACGCCTTCGCGGTCGTCGCGGCGAAGGGGCTCACGCTCATCGAGGTGGGCTACCCGCCTGACGACGAGCTCGGGGCACGCGCCGAGCTGACCCGGGCGCGCCGCGAACCGCTCGGCCGGGCATCCGACCCCTCAGACTGAGCGGCGCCGTCGCGGGTGAATTGACCGGGCACCCGCGTGCCGGTAGGCTCGACCCTTGGTGTCCGTCGCCGACGGTCATCCGGTTGAGCCCTCCACCGCGGCGTTCGCTCTGTTTCTTCAGAACGAACTCCCCCCGGAGCGGGATTCACGAACTACTCGACACGAAAGTACGCACTGTGACGCGCACATTCAGCCCCACTCCCGCTGACGTTCAGCGCAACTGGGTCGTCATCGACGCAACCGATGTCGTCCTGGGCCGCCTCGCCAGCCACGCCGCCGCCCTCCTGCGCGGCAAGCACAAGCCGACCTTCGCCCAGCACATGGACATGGGCGACTTCGTCATCATCACCAACGCCGCCAAGGTCGCCCTCACGGGCTCGAAGCTCGCGCAGAAGAAGGCCTACCGCCACTCGGGCTACCCGGGCGGCCTCACGGCCACCTCGTACTCCGAGCTGCTCGAGAAGAACCCCGAGCGCGCCGTCGAGAAGGCTATTCGCGGCATGCTGCCGAAGAACTCGCTCGGCCGCGCCCAGATGAAGAAGCTCAAGGTCTACGCGGGTGCCGAGCACCCGCACGCTGCGCAGCAGCCGACGACCTACACCCTCGACCAGGTCGCCCAGTAGCGGCCGCGAAGACGCTAAGGAACAGCATCGTGGCAGACATGACCACTAACGGCGCAGTGAACACCGACGACATCACTCCCGATTCGGCCCCCGAGTCGTACACGACCGAGTCGGCCGCTCCGGCCGCGTCGGCGGCGCCCCGCGCCATCCTCTCGGTCGGCGGCCAGGCCGTCGGTCGTCGCAAGCAGGCGATCGCGCGCGTGCGCATCACCCCGGGTGCCGGCACCTACAAGGTGAACGGCCGCACGCTCGAGGACTACTTCCCGAACAAGCTGCACCAGCAGCTGATCAACGACCCCTTCACGATCCTGCAGCTCGGCGGCGCCTACGACGTCATCGCGCGGATCACGGGCGGCGGCCCCTCGGGCCAGGCGGGCGCCCTGCGTCTCGCTATCGCGCGCGCGCTCAACGAGATCGATCGCGAGAACAACCGCCCGACCCTCAAGAAGGCCGGCTTCTTGACGCGCGACGCGCGCGTCATCGAGCGCAAGAAGGCCGGTCTCAAGAAGGCCCGCAAGGCTCCTCAGTACTCGAAGCGCTAGCCGTTCGAGCAGAGGACTCGCCATGGGTCGTCTCTTCGGCACGGATGGAGTCCGAGGGCTCGCCAACGGTGATCTCACCGTTGAGCTGGCCCTCGGGCTCTCTCAGGCCGCTGCCCGCGTGCTCACCACGGGCCGGCACGCGGACGAGCTGCGCGCGCAGGGCCGCCGCCCCACGGCGATCGTCGCGCGCGACCCCCGCATCTCGGGGCAGTTCCTGACAGCGGCCGTCTCGGCGGGCCTCGCGAGCTCGGGCATCGACGTGCTCGACGCGGGAGTCATCCCGACGCCCGCTGCGGCGTTCCTCGTGGGTGACATCCACGCCGACTTCGGCGTCATGATCTCGGCATCGCACAACCCGGCGCCCGACAACGGCATCAAGTTCTTCTCGTTCGGCGGCACGAAGCTGCCCGACGCGGTCGAAGACCGCATCGAGGCCGCGCTCGCGGCCGAGAAGCTCGCCCCCACCGGGGCGGGTGTCGGCCGCATCCGTCGCTTCGCCGATGCAGAAGACCGCTACCTGCTGCACCTGCTCGGCACCCTCGATGTGTCGCTCGCCGGGCTGCACGTCGTGATCGACTGCGCCCACGGCGCCGCCGCGGGCATCTCGCCCCAGGTCTTCGCCGACGCGGGTGCGCGGGTCACCGTCATCGGCAGCGATCCCGACGGCCTCAACATCAACGAGGGCGTCGGCTCGACGCACCTCGGCCCCCTGCAGGCCGCCGTGCTCGAGCACGGCGCCGACCTCGGCATCGCCCACGACGGCGACGCCGACCGATGCCTCGCGGTGGATGCCCGGGGCCGCGTCATCGACGGCGACCAGATCATGGCGATCCTCGCCGTCTCGCTGCAGGCCCGCGGCATGCTCGTCGATGACACGCTCGTCGCGACGGTCATGAGCAATCTCGGGCTCAAGCGCGCGATGGCCGAGCACGGCATCCGCATGATCGAGACGGGCGTGGGCGACCGCCACGTGCTCGAGGCGCTCGCCGAGCACCGTTTGAGCCTGGGCGGCGAGCAGTCGGGCCACATCATCTTCAGCGACCACGCGACGACGGGCGACGGAATCCTCACCGGGCTGCAGCTCGCGGCCGAGATGGTGCGCTCGGGGCGCACGCTCGCCGAGCTCGCCGACGTCATGACCGTGTTCCCCCAGGTGCTCATCAACGTGCGTGGCGTCGACCGCACGGCGCTCGACGGGCACGGCGTCATCGCGGCGGCCGTCGAGGCCGAGGAGGCCGCGCTCGGCGACAGCGGCCGCGTGCTGCTGCGCGCGAGCGGCACCGAGCCGATGGTGCGGGTCATGGTCGAGGCGGCCGACCAGGGCACGGCCGAGCAGGTCGCCGACCGGCTCGCCGACGTCGTGCGCGAGCAGCTCGCGGTCTAGCTGTAGTTCCTAGGGACGTTGTTCAGGTCGGGCTCCTCCAGGCTTGAGGGTGTCTAGTCGCTCTCACCTGAAGGAGCCCGATGGAGCTTCACGCTAATGCCCGTTTGTCTGTGGAAG
>NZ_JBKBLF010000043.1:0-7576 GCF_046296455.1 Microcella sp. | reverse complement strand
TCGGACGGTGCTGCCAGAATGGGTGCGCTATTACAACACCCAGCGACCCCACGGCTCTCTCGGCCACAAGGCGCCCATGACCGTCCTCGCGGCGGCATGAACAACGTCACTGGGAACTACATCTAGCGCCTCAGATCTTGCGCAGCAGCACGGTCTCGACCGTGTGGTCGCTGGCCTTGCGCAGCACGAGCGACGCCCGCGCGCGCGTCGGCAGGATGTTCTGCACGAGATTGGGCTCGTTGATCTCGCGCCAGATCTCGCGCGACTTGAGCACCGCCTCGTCGTGGGTGAGCGAGGCGTAGCGGTGAAAGTAGCTGCGCGGATCGGCGAAGGCCCCGCGCTGCAGGGCCAGGAACCGCTCTTCGTACCACTGCGCGATGTCGCTCGTGCGGGCATCCACGTAGATCGTGAAGTCGAAGAGGTCGCTCACGGCCAGCGAGGCGCCGGGGCCGGGGGGCTGCAACACGTTGAGACCCTCGACGATGAGGATGTCGGGGCGGCGCACGATGATCTCGGCGCCCGGCACGCGGTCGTAGCTGAGGTGGCTGTAGACGGGCGCACGCACCTCGTCGGCTCCCGACTTCACGCGCGCGACGAACCGCAGCAGGGCGCGGCGGTCGTACGACTCGGGAAAACCCTTGCGGTGCAGGATGCCGCGACGGGCGAGCTCGGCGGTCGGCAGCAGGAACCCGTCGGTCGTCACACGCTCGACGCGCGGGGTGTCGGGCCAGCGCGAGAGCAGTTCGCGCAGCAGTCGCGCGATCGTGGACTTGCCGACGGCGACCGAGCCGGCCACGCCGATGACGAAGGGCGTGTGCGCGCCCGGCTCGCCGAGAAAGCTGCGCGTGGCCTGGTGCAGCTCGCGCGCGCCGACGGCGTAGAGGCTCAGCAGCCGGCTGAGGGGCACGTAGACCTCGGCGACCTCGCGCATGTCGAGCGCGTCGCCGAGACCGCGCAGCTGCACGAGCTCGGTCTCGGTGAGCGGATGCGCGGTGACCGGAGCGAGCGCCGACCAGCGCCGTCGATCGATCTCGTCGAACGGCGAGGTGTCGCGTGCTGCGCCCGGATCGCTCATCGGCTCCACAGTACCCCCGGGGGCGTCGGCGAGGACTCGAGCCGTAGAATGGTCCCTCATGTGCGGAATCGTGGGCTACGTCGGAACCCGGGGCAGCGTCGAGGTGCTGCTGGGGGGTCTCAAGCGGCTCGAGTATCGCGGCTACGACTCGGCCGGTGTCGCGGTCATCGGCGGCGACGGCGCTCTCGCGACGCGCAAGCGCGCGGGCAAGCTCGGCATGCTGACCGACGACCTCGCTGGCACCCCGATCGCCGACGGCCACACCGGCATCGGCCACACCCGGTGGGCGACCCATGGGGGACCGACCGACGGCAACGCCCACCCGCACCTCGGCGACGGCGGTCGCCTCGCGCTGATCCACAACGGCATCATCGAGAACTTCTTCGAGCTCAAGACCGAGCTGCTCGAGCGCGGCCACGCGTTCACCTCTGAGACCGACACCGAGGTCGCGGCGCTGCTCGTCGGCGACGCCTACCGCGAGTCGGGCGACCTGACGGCCGCGATGCTCGCGACCGTGCAGCGGCTCGAGGGCGCCTTTACGCTCGTCGCCGTGCATGCCGATCAGCCGAACGTCGTCGTCGGCGCTCGCCGCAACTCGCCGCTCGTCGTCGGGCTGGGCGACGGCGAGAACTTCCTCGGCTCCGACGTCGCGGCCTTCGTCGAGTACACGCACCGTGCCATGGAGATCGGGCAGGACCAGGTCGTCACGATCCGCCCCGACCGCGTCGAGGTCGTCGACTTCGGAGGCGCCCCCGTGACCCCCTCGACCTTCGAGGTCGATTGGGACGCCTCGGCCGCCGAGAAGGGCGGCTGGTCGAGCTTCATGGCGAAAGAGATCAGCGAAGAGCCCGAGGCCGTCGCCAAGACTATCCTCGGCCGAGTGCACGACGGGCTCGTCGACCTGCCCGAGGTGGCGGCGCTCGGCGACGACGTGCTCACGGGGCTCGACCGCGTGCTCATCATCGCGTGCGGCACGGCCTACTACGCGGGCCTCGTCGGCAAGTACGCGATCGAGCAGTGGGCGCGCGTCCCCGTCGACGTCGAGCTCGCGCACGAGTTCCGCTACCGCGAGCCCGTGCTCTCGCCGCGCACGCTCGTCGTGTCGATCAGCCAGTCGGGCGAGACGATGGACACCCTGATGGCCGTGAAGTACGCGCGCGAGCAGGGTGCCCGCACGCTCTCGATCTGCAACACGCAGGGCGCGACGATCCCGCGCGAGTCCGACGCCGTCGTCTACACGCACGCGGGCCCCGAGGTTGCCGTCGCGTCGACCAAGGCCTTCGTGGCCCAGATCACCGCGATCTACCTGCTGGGGCTGCAGCTCGGGCAGGTGCGCGGGGCGCTCGAGCCCGAGCGTGCGCGCGGCCTCGTCGCCGAGCTGCAGGCCGTGCCCGAGAAGCTCGCGGCCGTGCTGAGCTCGGGGGAGCGCATCCGCGAGATGGCGAAATGGATGGCCGATACGCAGTCGGTGCTGTTCCTCGGCCGGCACGTCGGCTACCCCGTCGCGCTCGAGGGCGCCCTCAAGCTCAAAGAGCTCGCCTACATCCACGCGGAGGGCTTCGCCGCGGGCGAGCTCAAGCACGGGCCGATCGCCCTCATCGAGCCCGGGCAGGTGGTGTTCGTGATCGTGCCGAGCCCGCGCGACCCGAGCTCGCTGCACGCCAAGGTCGTGTCGAACATCCAAGAGATTCGTGCCCGCGGCGCGCGCGTCATCGCGATCGCCGAAGCGGGCGACGTGGCCGTGCTGCCGCACGCCGACGAGGTCATCCGCATCCCGCTCGCCTCGCCGTTCTTCGAGCCGCTGCTCGCCGTCGTGCCGCTGCACATCTTCGGTATGGAGCTCGCGGCCGCGAAGGGGCTCGACGTCGATCAGCCGCGCAACCTCGCCAAGTCGGTCACGGTCGAGTAGGCCCGGGCAGCGGGCAGCGGGCAGCGGGCGGAGGGCACCATGGGCCGGATCGTCGGGATCGGGGTCGACGTCGTCGACCTCGCGCGCTTCGAGCGGGCCCTCAGCCGTACCCCGCGCTTGCGCGAGCGCCTCTTCGCCGACACCGAGCGCGACCTACCCCTGCGGTCTCTCGCGGGCCGCTTCGCCGCGAAAGAGGCCCTCATGAAGGCCCTCGGGGCGACCGATGGCGTGAGCTGGCATGACATGCGCGTCGTGCCCGACGCCGAGGGCAACCCCGACCTGGTCGTGAGCGGGCGCGCGGC
Organism: Microcella sp.; assembly: GCF_046296455.1. Taxonomy (GTDB): domain Bacteria; phylum Actinomycetota; class Actinomycetes; order Actinomycetales; family Microbacteriaceae; genus Microcella. Next base: position 4,290 of record NZ_JBKBLF010000043.1, on the reverse strand, counting down.
CGAGATCGCGGCCGAGCGCGGCATCGCGAGCCTGCACCTGTCGATGTCGCACGACGCGGGCGTCGCGATCGCCTTCGTGGTGGCCGAGTCATGACCGGCCCGCTGCGCGAGGCGCGCATCTCGGCCGTGGCGATCAGCGCGAACACCGCAACCCTGCGCCGCCTCGTGCCGACGACTCACGCCATGGCGATCGTCAAGGCCGACGGCTACGGCCACGGCGCCGTCACGGCCGCGCGCGCCGCGCTCGAGGCAGGCGTCGACCACCTCGGCGTCGCCGACCTCGACGAGGCCTTCGAGCTGCGCGCGGCGGGCATCGATGCGCCCGTGCTCGCCTGGCTGCACGACCCCGAGGCCGACTTGTCGGCCGCGGCCGAAGCAGGCATCGCGCTCGGCGTCAGCTCGCGCGCTCAGCTCGCGCGCGCCGCGGCGAGCGGCCACCGCGCGACCGTGCACGTCAAGGTCGACACGGGGCTCTCGCGCAACGGCGTGATCGAGGCCGAGTGGGGCCCGCTCGTCGAGCGCCTCGCGGCGCACGTCGCCGCGGGCGAGATCGTGCTGGGCGGCGTCTTCAGCCATCTCTCGAACACCTCGCCCGACGACGATCGGGCGCAAGTGGTCGCTTTCGAGCGGTTTCTGGATGCGGTGCGCAGCGTCGGCCTCGAGCCGGGCCTGCGCCACCTCGCCGCGTCGGCCGCGGCGCTCGACCACCCCGCGACCCGCTACGACATGGTGCGGCTCGGCATCGGGCTCTACGGCATCGCGCCGGAGCGCCACCTGCGTGGCACGCTGCCGCTCGTGCCGGCGATGCGGCTGAGTGCGCGCGTCGTCGGGCTCAAGCGCGTGCCCGCGGGCAGCGGCGTCTCGTACGGCTACCGGCACCGCACGACCGCACCGACGACTCTCGCGCTCGTGCCTCTCGGCTACGCCGACGGCGTGCCGCGCGCAGCGGTCGATGCTCCCGTGCGCATCGGCGAGAGCGTGCACCGCGTCGTCGGCCGCATCGCGATGGACCAGCTCATCGTCGACGTGGGCGATACCCCCGTCGCGATTGGCGACCGTGCTGTGCTGTGGGGCGACCCGGCCGAGGGCGATCCGAGCGTCGACGCCTGGGCCGACGCCGCCGGAACGATCGCCTACGAGCTCGTCACGCGCCTCGGCCGGCGTGTGCACCGCACGGGGGCGTGAGCCGATGACGGTCTCGCTGACGATCGCCGACCCCGAGGCGATGGAGCGCCTGGGCGCCCTGCTCGCCGAGCAGCTGCGCGCGGGCGACGTGCTGCTGCTCACGGGCGAGCTCGGTGCGGGCAAGACGACGCTCACGCGCGGCCTCGGTGCCGCGCTCGGCGTGCGGGGTGCCGTGACGAGCCCGACCTTCGTGCTCGCGCGCACGCATCCACGCCCTGCGGCACCGCCTCTCGTGCACGTCGACGCCTACCGCCTGCGCGACGCCGCCGAGCTCGACGACCTCGACCTCGATTTCGCGGGGTCGATCGTCGTCGTCGAGTGGGGGGCCGGTCTGATCGAGCACCTCGTCGACGCGTGGCTCGCGGTCACGATCGAGCGGCCATCGGGCGCGGGTGCCGCGACCGATGACGATGCCGACCCCGACGCCGCGCCGATCGAGCCCCGCACGGTCTCGATCGAGGGCGTCGGTGCACGGTGGGCCGACCTAGGCTGGCTGCATGCTGCTGGCGATTGACACCTCCGCGGGCACCGCGGTGGCGGTCGTCGCGCTCGACGGGCGCGTGCTCGCCGAGCGCTCGACCGACGACACCCGGCGGCACGCCGAGGTCATCGGTCCGTTCCTCGACGCGGTGCTGCACGCGCCGGGTGTCTCGTCTGCCGCGCTCACGGGGGTCGTCACGGGCATCGGCCCGGGGCCGTACACGGGCCTGCGCGTCGGCATCGCGGCGGCGCGCGCGGTCGCGTTCGCGCGGGGCATCCCGCTGCTGCCGGTGCCCAGCCACGACGCCGTCGCGCTCGCCCTCGTCGAGGGGGGCATCGCCGCGGGGCGCTTCTCGGTCGTGACGGATGCCCGCCGCCGCGAGGTCGCCGTGACGACCTACTCGGCCGCACTGCCCCTGCCGACGGTCGTGGCGCCCGCGCACCTCGTCGCACGCCTCGCGTGGACCCCCGAGGAGGGCGTCGTCGCCCACGAGGTCGTCGAGATCCCCGCCGTGCCGCTCGCGCACGTCGCCCTCGCCCGGCTCGCGGCCGGCCTGCCGTTCGCCGCGCCCCAGCCGCTCTACCTGCGCGCGCCCGACGTGACGCTCTCGAGCCCAAAGCGGGTGAGCTGATGGCCGCCGAGCCCGAGGGCGTGCGCGTGCGCGACGCCGACCTCGCCGACCTCGACGCGATCATGGCGCTCGAGATCGCGACCTTCCCCTCCGACGCCTGGAGCCGCGAGATGATGGCCGCCGAGCTCTCCGCCCCGCACACGCGCTACGTCGTGGCGCAGGTCGCCGACGCCATCGTCGGCTACGCGGGCCTCAGCGCGCCCGCCGGGGCCACCCAGGCCGATATCCAGACCATCGCGGTCGTGCCCGCGCACCGCGGTCGCGGCGTCGGCGCCCTGCTCGTGCGGCTGCTGCTCGACGAGGCCCGCGCGCGGGGTGTCGACGACGTGCTGCTCGAGGTGCGTGCCGACAACCCCGGTGCTCAGCGGCTCTACGAACGGCACGGCTTCGCGGCGATCGCCGTGCGGCCGCGCTACTACCAGCCCGACGACGTCGACGCGGTCGTCATGCGCTGGGAGGTGACCTCGTGACCGTGCAGCCGCTGGTTCTCGGCATCGAGTCGAGCTGCGACGAGACGGGCATCGGTATCGTGCGCGGCACCACCCTGCTCGCCAACGTCATCTCGTCGTCGATGGAGGAGCACGCGCGGTTCGGCGGCGTCGTGCCCGAGGTCGCGGCGCGCGCTCACCTCGAAGCGCTCGAGCCCGCCCTGCAGCAGGCCCTCGCGACGGCCGGGGTGACGCTCGACGAGCTCGACGCCATCGCGGTGACGAGCGGCCCCGGCCTGAGCGGGGCCCTCATGGTGGGCGTCGGCGCCGCGAAGGCCCTCGCCGTCGCGCTCGACAAGCCCTTCTACGCCGTCAACCACCTCGTCGGGCACGTCGGCGCCGACGTGCTGCGCACCGAGGGCGAGCCGCAGATCGAGCTGCCCACGATCGCGCTGCTCGTCTCGGGCGGCCACACCTCGCTGCTGCACGTGCGTGACCTGACGAGCGACGTCGAGCTGCTCGGCGAGACGATCGACGACGCGGCGGGCGAGGCCTTCGACAAGGTCGCGCGCCTGCTGGGCCTGCCCTACCCGGGCGGCCCGCACATCGACCGCGTCGCGGCCGAGGGCGACCCGACCGCCGTGCGGTTCCCGCGCGGGCTCACGCTGCCGAAAGACCTCGAGCGGCACCGCTACGACTTCTCGTTCTCGGGCCTCAAGACAGCGGTCGCGCGGAACGTCGAGAAGCTGCGGGATGCGGGGCTCGAGGTGCCCGTCGCCGACATCGCCGCCTCGTTCCGCGAGGCCGTCGCCGACGTGCTCACGGCGAAGGCGATCGCGGCCTGCACCGACTTCGGTGTGCCGCGCCTGCTGCTCGGAGGGGGCGTGGCCGCGAACGCGCGGGTTCGGGGCCTGGCTGCCGAGCGGGCCGCGGCGGCCGGGGTCGAGCTCCGCATCCCGCCGCTGTCGCTGTGCACCGACAACGGCGCCATGATCGCCGCGCTCGCCGCGCAGCTGATCGCCGCCGGGCACCCGCCGTCGTCGCTCGACGTGAGCGCCGACTCGACGCTGCCCGTCACGCAGATTCAGGCCTGAACCGGGGTGACGCCCCGCGTCGTGGCGCGTTGACACTCCCTCAGGGCACTGCCAGCATGGTCGTGCCCGTTCGGGCCGCCACCGACCATCATCCAGGAGACCCCCATGTCTGACGTCACCCCGCCGCCCGCGGCAACCCCCTACTCGTCCGCGCCCGTCGGCCCGAAGACGAACACGCTCGCGATCGTCTCGCTCGTGCTCGCGTTCTTCATCTCGCTCGGCGCCATCATCTGCGGCCACATCGCGCTCAACCAGATCAAGCAGACCGGTGAGGGCGGCCGCGGCCTCGCGATCGCGGGTCTCGTGCTCGGCTACCTCGGGTTCTTCTTCGGTCTCATCGCGTTCATCGTCGCGCTGGTGTTCCCGTTCCTCATCGTCGGCTCGAGCGGCGGCTTCTCGTACTAATCGCCTGAGCGGATTCGAGGCTCGGGCCCCGGGGGGGCCACGGGGCGGGGCGCAAGGAAGTGGGGG
>NZ_JBKBLF010000042.1:0-9026 GCF_046296455.1 Microcella sp. | reverse complement strand
ACCGCCTGGATGCGGTCGTCGAGCGGCGGGAAGACGCTGCTCGTGACGAGGCTGAGGTTCACGACGCCGGCGGGCTGCGTCATGATCCAGTCGAGCGCGGCGAGCAGCTCGACGGTCGAACCGGTGCCGCTGCACGTGAAGACGCGCACGGGCACGATCGTGGCCGCCTTCGCGACGCCGTAGCTCGTGCTCGCGGCCGTGCCGGCCACGTGCGTGCCGTGCCCGCTGCCGCAGTCGGCCGTGCTCGAGTTGGGAACCGCTCCGCGATCGGTGGCGAAGTTGCGCCCCGAGACGAGGCGCGAGCCGAACTGCGTCGAGCTCGGTGAGACCCCGGTGTCGACGACGTAGATGCGCACACCCGAGCCGGCCGAGTCGGGGTAGGTGTACTGCCCGTCGCTCGTGGCCGTCGTGCTGTCGAGCCGCGACAGCCCCCAGGGCGCCGAGCTCTGGGTCGTTCCCGGTCGGATGGCCACGTGCTCGACGACGTCGACGACGCCCGGCAGGTCGTCAAGGGCGGCCGCCTGCTCGGCCGTGAGCTCGGCCGTGAAGCCGTCGATGACCTGCTCGTACTGGTCGACGATCGCGCCTTCGGCGATCAGGGCCTGCTCGGCCGCGCGACCCGCGGCGTTCTCCGCGATCTCGACGAGGTAAGCGTTCGTCTCGCCGGCGGCAGGGGGCAGGTCGGTCGGCTGGGCGCTCGCGGTAGTCGGCGCCATGAGGGCGCCGATCACGGCAATGGTCGTGAACGCGGCGGTCAGCGGCATGAAACTCTGTCTCGGCACGAGCGAACCCCCCTTCGGCTGTGCGGTTCTGATCGTACTTCGGAGCCCCCCGCGGGGTCGACGGCCCCAAGCGGGGGGTGTTCTCTCTGCGAACACCGGCCGACCGGGGTAGTAGCCTGTGCCTGCCCAGGCCGCCCCCGTCGAGAGGTCACCGTGCTGCTGCGCATCACCAACGAGCCCCGTCCGTACCCGTGGGGCTCGCACGACGCGATCGCCGCGTTCCGCGGTACTGAGGCGTCAGGGCAGCCCGAGGCCGAGGTCTGGCTCGGCACGCACCCCGGGTCTGCCGCGCGCCTCGTGCACGAGCCGCACACGACGCTCGCCGCGTGGCTCGCGCGGCATCGTGCGACCGGCTCCCTGCCGTTCCTCGTCAAGATCCTCGCGGCGGCCGCACCCCTGTCGCTGCAGGCGCACCCCACACCCGAGCAGGCGCGGGTCGGGTTCGCGCGCGAGAACGCGGCGGGCATCCCCGTCGATGCGCCGCACCGCAACTACCGCGACGACAATGCGAAGCCCGAGATGATCATCGCGCTGAGCGATCCCTTCCTCGCGCTCTGCGGATTTCGACCCGTGGCCGAGTCGCGTGCCGAGCTCGCGGCGGTCGGCGATCCTCGGCTCGAGCCGCTCATCGCTCGGCTCGGCGACGAGGCGGCGCTGCGCGTGGCCGTTCCGTGGCTGCTGGGTCGCGGGGCCGAGGTCGACGCGGTCGTGGATGCCCTGCAGCAGTGGGGCGAGCGCGCCGAGTCGCCCACCGCTCTCACCGTGCGCCGCCTCGCCACCGCGTACCCGGGCGACCCGGGTGTCGCGATCTCGACCCTCATGCACACCGTGCGTCTCGCGCGCGGCGAGGCCCTGTACCTGCCGGCGGGCAACCTGCACGCCTATCTCGACGGTCTCGGCATCGAGGTCATGGCCACGAGCGACAACGTGCTGCGCGGGGGGCTGACGAGCAAGCACATCGATGTCGACGAGCTGCTGCGGGTCGTCGACTTCGATCCGCTGCCGGCGCCGCGCATGGTGCCTGTCGTCGACGGCCCGCGCGCGGTCTATCGCCCTGACGTTCCCGACTTCGCCGTGCAGGTGGTCTCGGGTCGCAACGGTGCGCGTGTGCCCCTCGACGGTCCGGCCATCGCGATCGTGATCGAGGGAGCGTGCGTGCTCGAGGGCGACGAGACGCTGCGGCGCGGCGAGGCGGTGTACCTCGACGAGATCGAGTCGCTGCGCGTCGACGGAGACGGCACGCTGCTCATCGCGACAGCGAACGCTGCCTGAGCCGGTCGACGACCGTCGCGGCGAGGGCATCGCGCTCGACCGTCGAGCGCTCGGCATCGACATGGCGCACGACGAGCCGCTCGGTGCTCCAGTGCCGATCGATGAGCGGATGCGAGCCCGCCGGGCGCAGCTCGCGGTAGTGCCGCGGCGCGGCGACGACGAGCTCGCCGAAGCCGAGTGCGCCGAGCAGCCGGGCCCGCACGGCGATCTCGAGCCCTCGCAGCAGGCGATCGCGGTCGATCACGTCGCCGAGCAGGGCCGACACGGGGCAGTCGAGCTGCACGATCGGCGCCCCCGCGGTCGCCGCGAGCTCGTTCGCGACATCGGCGGGAGGCTGGTGGTGGTGCCCCGGCAGCGTGGCGATCGCAGGGTCTGCCGTGGCGATCGGCGCCAGGGCGGCGAACCGTTGCTGCGTGCTCAGCGCCGTCGCGATCGCGGCGTTCGACTCATCGACGAGCAGCACGCTTCCTAATCCGGGGGGTGCCGTCGCGAGCGACGAGGCGTGCACGGCGACCGGCCCCACCCACGACGGGTACCAGCTCGCGACGATCTGCTGTACGGCGTCGACCCCCTCGAGCAGCGCCACCGACACGGGCTGCTCGATCCGCAGCGGCGCGCCCAGCAGCATCGCGGGCAGCAGCCCGAGCAGCAGCGCGAGGTCGCCCGGCGCCGTCGTGTCGTTCGGGTCGATCGCGCGAGGAAGGCCGAGGGTGATGGATTCGGGGATGCCGAGCCCCGTCATCCCGATCGAGACCGTGACCGAGGGCGAGCCCCCGTTCATGACGGTCGAGCGGGGCTCGAGTGATGAGGGCCGCCGGAGTCGGGCCGACAGCGGCACCGACGGGCGAGGCAGCTGCTCGAGCTGCTCGACGAGCGAGGGTCGACCGCCGGCGAGCCGGACCTGGTACCGCTTCGACGATCGCTCGAACGCGCGTGCGAGTCGGCGGTGGGTGCCCGCACGACGCAGCGCGCGAGCGGCCATGACGGCGTAGTTGCGCTGCTCTTCTGACACCACGGGGCGGCGCGCGAGGGGGACCAGCGACCGCGGGGGGCGGAAGGTCGTGACGTCGTCGAGCGCTCCGACGGCGAGCAGCAGGCTCATTGTGCGCAGGCACTTCTCGCACTGAGAGCAGTTGAGTGCGTCGAAGCGCTCCCAGCAGACGCGCAGATGGTGCCGCACGGCGTCGTGCGTGCTGATCGAGGCGACCTTCGCACCGCGATCGTGCGCGGCGCCGTCGTGGATCACCTGCGTCGCCTCGGTCGACCAGAGGTGGTCGAGCAGCGGGTGCGAGCCCCACGGCGTGAGCGTGTCGTACGAGGCGGTCGAGGGGATGAGCACGCGCGTGTACCCGAGCGCGCCGAGCACCACGGCCGTCGAGCCCAGTGCGTGACCGTGGCCGATCAGGCCCCAGTCCGCGCGCGCACTCCCTGGTTCTCGCACGGTCGAGCGCATCGCGAGCATCGTCAGGTCGAGCCGGCGCCCGATCTGGGCGAGCTCGTCGTGCACGCGGTCGAGCATCTGCGGGTGCGAGAGCGGAACGTCGAAGCCGTCGACGTAGACCGCAGCGTCGAGATCGTGCTGGTGGCGCAGCAGCGTGAAGAACGAATCCACCCCGCCGGTGAAGAAGGTCGCCGTGCGCTCGCTCGGTGCCCTATCGAGCGGAGAGCCGTCGAGCGGGATGCCCGTGGCGATGATCGGCACGACGCCCACGGCGTCGGGGAACCATGCCGCCTGAATGCGCTGGAACTCGTCGAGCCCGCGCAGTAACCGCGACGAGACGGGCTGATCGATGTGCAAGGGCTGACGCAGCGTCATGGCGCTGAGCAGCGCCATGGCCGCCGCGATCGATCCGCGGTGCTGCGCTGCGACCTGCGATTCGTCGATCGATGACGGCAGCGTCACCTGGATCGGAGCAACCTCGGCGTCATCGCTGTCGATGACGGTCGAGAGCACGACGCGGTCGTCCGGGTCTCGGGCGATCTCCAGGCGCGCTCGAAGGCTCATCCGGTAGTGCCCGCTCGGTCAGGCAGTGGGTGCGCCTGCTGCAGCCGGCGCGCGCGTCGCAGGGCGAGACGAAGCGCCAGGCGGTGCCGCAGGTCGCGCGGAGGCAGGGCCTCGCCGACGTGCAGCGGGTACCGGCGGGCGACGTACCGCACGCGATCGGCGAGCAGGTCGCCGTAGGGCCTGGTGCGCGGGTTGCGCTGCAGCGCTGCCGCGACGAGTCGGGCGTTGAAGACGTCGTTGGCGCCCCGAAACCCCTCGTCGAGCATGCTCTCGAGCGAGATCGTGCCCGGGAAGGTGCGCAGCAGGTGCCCCACGTCGACCGCCTCGAACAGCAGCCGCGTGCGCGAGCACTTGATGCACCGCCCGCAGTTGTCCATATCGAACTGCTCCCAGCACACCCGCAGGTGCTCGTGCACGAGCGGCTCGTGGGCGATGCGCGCGATCTTGCCGGTGCGCGGGGCGTCGGCGCCGTCGTGCACGACGCTCACCGCATCTGTCGACCACAGCGGATCGATGAGCGGCTGGCTGCCCCACGGGTCGATCTGGGCGTAGCTCTTGCCCGAGGGGATTCGCACCGTTCCGATCCCCAGGGGGGCGAGGGCGAGCGCGACCGTCGCGAGTGCCGCACCGTGCATCATGAGGCCCCAGCTGCCGACCGCGTCGAAGAGGGTGCGGATGCTCGACTCCACCTCGAGCAGCTCGACCTGCGCGGCCTCGGCCACTGCCTCGAGGTGCCGTCGCGTGCGGTCGAGCGCGTCCGGGCGCGTGAGGGGAACGTCGAAGCCTGCCACGTAGACGAGAGCTGTGATGGTGGCGCGGTTCTGCAGCAGGGTGTCGAAAGAGTCGACCCCCGCGGTGAAGAACGTCGCCTCGCCGGCCCCGCGCGGGCGTTCGTCGACGCCGGCCTCGGCGCGCACTTCGACCCGCTGCAGCAGCTCGGGGTACCAGGTCGTGAAGACCGTCTGGTACTGCGGCATGCTCGCGAGCAGGGTGCGCGAGGCGGGCTGCTCGAGCCGCAGCGCGGTGCCCTGGCGCATGGCGGTCAGCATGCCGACGGCGAGCGAGACATTGCCGAGGTCGACCGGCGTGAGGTCGTCGAGTCGGGCGCGCGGCGGCAGGGCCATCCAGACCTCGGGCAGCTCGCCCTGGTCGCCCGTGAGGCGGGTCGTGATGACGACCCGCCCGTCGTCGCGGCGCTGCGCGGTCGACGAGACGGTCAGCTCTGACACGGGCGGGTGCTCCAACGGTCGGGGCGACGGAGGGTGGGGCCGTCGCGGCGCAGATTCTCGACTCTACCGAGCGATAGCGTGGGACGCATGACCTCTTCGACCTGGCTCGTGACCGGTGGTGCCGGCTACATCGGCGCGCACGTCGTGCGCGCGCTCTCTGCGGCCGGCATGACCCCGGTCGTGCTCGACGACCTGTCGAGCGGGCACGCCGCCTTCGTTCCCGCCGACGTGCCCTTCGTGCGCGCATCCGTGCTCGACGCGACGGCGGTCGAGGCGGCGCTCGTCGACCACGGCGTCTCGGGTGTCATCCACGTGGCGGGCTTCAAGTACGCCGGGGTCAGCGTGCAGCGGCCGCTGCACACCTACGAGCAGAACGTCACGGGCATGGCGGTGCTGCTGGGTGCGATGGAGCGCGCCGGCGTGCGGCAGTGCGTCTTCTCGTCGTCGGCCGCGGTGTTCGGCGCGGTCGACGTCGACCTCGTCACCGAGGGCACGCCGAAGAACCCGACGAGCCCCTACGGCGAGTCGAAGCTCATCGGCGAGTGGCTACTGCGCGATCAAGAGGTCGCGGTGGGCCTGCGGCACACGAGCCTGCGCTACTTCAATGTGGTCGGCTCGGGCGACTCCGCGCTGCGCGACACGAGCCCGCACAACCTCTTTCCGCTCGTCTTCGACGCCCTCGTCGAGGGCCGCGTGCCCCGCATCAACGGCATCGACTATCCGACTCCCGATGGCACGTGCGTGCGCGACTACATCCACGTGGCCGACCTCGCCCTCGCCCATGTCGAGGCCGCGCGGCGCCTCGAGGCGGGGCAGTCCATCGAGCCCGCGTACAACCTCGGATCGGGCGACGGCGTCTCGGTGCGTCAGATCATGGATGCCGTCGCGCAGGTCACGGGTATCGCCTTCGAGCCCGAACTGGCCGAGCGCCGCCCCGGGGATCCGCCGCGCATCGTGGCGAGCGGCGAGCTCGCCGCGCGCGACCTCGGCTGGGCGATGCGCCACACGCTCGAGCAGATGGTGCGTTCGGCGTGGGAGGCGCGGCGGGCATCCGCCTGAGCTTCGCTCGCCCTTCTATCGTCTTGTGCGGCGCGTCGCAACTCTGAATAGCGGGTCGAACCTTTTACTATCCGCGACTTGACGCGAGCGAATGACACGGGTGTAATTAGGGCATCCCGCGCACCGGGGGGTCGCGTGGGGGAGGGAGTCAGAGCATGAGCGAGTACCGGAACACCGTTCCCGGAGACTGGTTCGTCGACCCCGTCCGCCTCGGTGTGCCGGGCGTGCGGCGCCCGCGCAGCGATGACGACAACGCGCTCGCGTGGCAGGCCGACGCCCTGTGCGCCCAGACCGACCCCGAGGCGTTCTTCCCCGAGAAGGGCGGCTCGACGCGCGACGCGAAGAAGATCTGCACGACGTGCGAGGTCAAGGCCGAGTGCCTCGAGTACGCACTGCAGAACGACGAGCGCTTCGGCATCTGGGGCGGCCTGAGCGAGCGCGAGCGCCGCAAGCTGCGCCGCCGCGCGTGACCCGCCCGCCGGCCTGCGCCGCGTAGCGACGACGCCGTTTAGGGTCGAGAGGGTGCAGCCCCGAGTCATCGCGATCGTCGTCGCCCGCCGTGGCGGCGAGGTGCTGCAGCAGACCCTGGATGCCCTCGCCCAGCAGAGCCGCCGCCCCGACCTGCTCGTGGTCGTCGACGCCGCGGGCGCCGACGCCGTGACCGCCCAGCTCGCCGCCGCGAACCCCACCCAGTTCGTCACCGCGTCGACGGGGCTCGGATTCGGCGAGCTCGTGCACCGCGGACTCGCCGCTGTACCCGTGCCGCCCCCCACCTCATCGCCCTACGGCGGCGTCGACGAGTGGCTCTGGCTGCTGCGGCACGACACTGTTCCCGACCCGCGGGCGCTCGAGCGACTGCTCGCGGCCGTCGAGATCGCGCCCTCGGTGGCGGTCGCCGGCCCCAAGCAGCTCGACGCCGGGCACCCGACCATGATCGTCGGCTACGGCGAGACGCTCACGCGATGGGGTGCCGCGATCGGCATCGCCGAGCGCGAGCTCGACCAGGCGCAGCACGACCGCATGAGCGACGTGCTCGCGGTCGGTGAGGCGGCCCTGCTCGTGCGGCGCACGGTGTACAACGCGGTCGAGGGCTTCGACCCGGCCCTGCCCTCGGTCGATGCCGCGCTCGACCTGTGCGTGCGCATCCGGCTCGCGGGGCACCGCGTGATCGGGGTTCCCCAGGCGCGCGTCTTCGTGCACGAGGGAACAGCGCTCGCCGCGCGTGCGGGCGCGGCCCCGCGCGAGGTATCGCCGCGCGCCCGTGCGCGACTGCAGCGCACGGCGCAGCTGCACCGGCGGCTCGTCTACGCCCCGGCGGCGGCCGTGCCCATCCACTGGCTCAGCATCGTGCCTCTCGCGATCGCGCGCGCCCTCGGGCAACTGCTGCGCAAGCGCCCCACGTTCGTCGGCTCCGAGTTCGCGGCGGCGCTCGCCGTCGCCTTCTCGGGCGGCGCGGTGCCGAGTGCTCGCCGCCGCCTCGCTCGGGGGCGTTCGCTGGGCTGGGCGGCGATCGATCCCCTGCGCATGCCCCCCGACGAGGTGCGCCGTCGCCGCGCGGTCGCTCGCGACGCGCTGCTGAGCGCGTCCGAAGACAATCGCCCGCCGCGCCCCGACTTCGTGCCCGGCGGCGCCGTGGCCGTGGCGGTGGCCGGGGTCGTCGGCGTGATCGCCGCTGCGCCGCTGCTCGGCGCCCCGGCCCTCGTCGGCGGAGCGCTCGCGCCGCTCGCTCCCGACCTGCCGAGCCTGCTCGCGGGGCTCGAGGCGACGCGGCAGGGCGCGAGCGATCCCTTCGCCTTCGTGCTCGCCCTGCTCGGGCTGCTGACGCCGTGGCAGCCGTCGCTCGTGATCGTGGTGCTCTGGGTGGCAGCGCTGCCGCTCGCGGCGCTCGGCGGGTGGTGGGCCGCATCGTCGGTCGTGCGCCGCGGGGGGCCGGCGTTCGTCGTCGCCCTGGTCTGGGCGTTCTCGCCCGCGCTGCTGAGCGCGCTCGCGCTCGGTCGACCGGCGGCCGTCATCGCTCACCTCACGCTGCCGTGGCTCGTCGTGAGCGCGGCGCGCGCCCCGCGCTCGTGGAGCGCCGCGGCTGTCGCGGGCCTGACCGCGGCCATCGTGGTCGCGAGCGCGCCGAGCCTGCTGCCCGCGCTGGTGGTTGCCTGGGTGGTGTGGATGCTCGCCAACCCTCGCCGCGCCGGCCGACTGCTGACGCTCGTGGTTCCGACCGCCGCCCTGCTCGCGCCCCTCGCGGTCGACCAGTTGCGCCGCGGCACGCCGCTGGGATTGCTCGCCGACCCGGGGCTCGCCGCCGCACCCGGGGCGGTATCCCCGCTCTCGCTGCTGCTGGGCTGGCCAGCACCCGATCTCGTGCTCGCCCCCGTGGCGGGGTTGCTGCCTGAGCTCGCCGCGACCACGGTGCTCATCGGGCTCGCGGTGCTGACCGCGCCGCTCGTGGTGCTCGCGCTGCTCGCCCCCGCGCTGCCGGACGGGCGCCGCGGAATCGTGCCGCTCGTGCTGGCGGCCCTCGGCCTCGTGACGGCGTGGGGCGTCTCGGGGCTGGCGGTGTCGGTCGCCGACGGCCGACCGGTGCTCGTGGACGCCGGCCCCGCGCTCAGCCTGCTCGGCCTCGGCCTCGCCCTTGCGGCGGGGATCGCGCTCGACACCCTCCGCGCCGCGCGGCGCCGCGCG
>NZ_JBKBLF010000041.1:0-9149 GCF_046296455.1 Microcella sp. | reverse complement strand
ACGCGCGCGGAGCATCCACTCGGCGTCGCCGCGTACCCTGGAGGCATGCGGGTTCTGGCAGCGATGAGCGGCGGCGTCGACAGCGCCGTGGCGGCGGCGCGCGCCGTCGACGCGGGCCACGACGTCGTCGGCGTGCACCTAGCGCTCAGCCGCATGCCCGGCACCCTGCGCACCGGCAGCCGCGGCTGCTGCACGATCGAAGACAGCCTCGACGCACGGCGCGCGGCCGAGAAGCTCGGAATCCCGTTCTACGTGTGGGATTTCAGCGAGCGTTTTCGCGCCGACGTCGTCGACGACTTCATCGCCGAGTACGCGGCCGGCCGCACCCCGAACCCCTGCATGCGCTGCAATGAGCGCATCAAGTTCGCGGCCGTGCTCGAGAAGGCGATCGCGCTCGGCTTCGACGCCGTGGTGACCGGCCACTACGCGCACATCGTGACCGATGCGGCGGGCAACCGCGAGCTGCACCGTGCGAGCGACGAGGCGAAAGACCAGTCGTACGTGCTCGGGGTGCTCACGACCGAGCAGCTCGCGCACGCGATGTTCCCGCTCGGCACGACGCCGTCGAAGGCGGTCGTGCGCGCTGAGGCCGCGTCGCGGGGCTTGACCGTGGCGCAGAAGCCCGACAGCCACGACATCTGCTTCATCCCCGACGGCGACACGCGCGGCTGGCTCGCCGACCGCATCGAGCCCGTCGAGGGCGCGATCGTCGACCGCTCGGGTGCGGTCGTGGGCGCGCACGATGGTGCGACGAGCTTCACGGTCGGCCAGCGCCGCGGACTCAACCTCGGTGTGCCCGCGCCCGATGGCCGCCCGCGCTTCGTGCTCGAGGTGCGTCCCAGCTCGAACGAGATCGTCGTCGGGCCGCGCGAGGCGCTCGCGATCCGCGAGCTCGCGGGGCACCGCTTCACGTGGGCGGGGCTCGACCCGATCGCGAGCGGCATCACCGCTGCCGACCCGCAGGCTCCGGATGCTCTGCTCCCGTTCGACTGCCACGTACAGGTGCGGGCGCACGCCGACCCCGTGCCGGCGATCGCGAGCGTGCGCGATGGCGAGCTCGTCGTCGAGATCAGCGAGCCGCTGCTCGGGGTGGCTCCCGGTCAGACGGCGGTCATCTACGTCGGCACGCGCGTGCTCGGCCAGTGCACGATCGACCGCACGGTCGCGGCCGACCTCGTCGCTGCGCCGTAGCGAAAGGCACGCTGGGTCTCGCGCGACACGCTGGGTCTCGCCCCGGCATGCTGGGCCTCGCCCGACCGCGCCGGGCCTCGCTCGAGTCCCCGAGCCGCCCCGGGCCCGTCGCTCTCTAGACTGGCGCCGTGACCGCCGAGCTGCTGCGCCTGACCGACGCGCCTGCGACCCGCCCGGGCGCCGATCCCGCCGACGTCTGGCCGCGCCTCACGGCCGCGACGGCGCACCTCGACCCGCCGCTCGGCGTCATCGATCGCGCGGCGTTCGCGTTCAACGCCGCCGACCTCGTGCGTCGCGCCGGGGGAGTGCCCATCAGGGTGGCGAGCAAGTCGATCCGCGTGCGCGGCCTGCTCGAGGCGGTGCTCGCGCACCCCGGCTTCGCGGGCGTGCTCGCCTACACGCTGCCCGAGGCGCTGTGGCTCGCGAGCCCGCGCCCAACGAGCGGCACGAGCGCGGGCGCCCCGGGCAGCGCGGGTAGCGACATCGACGACGTCGTGCTCGGCTACCCCACGACCGATCGCGCGGCCCTCGCGCGGCTCGCGGCCGACGAGCAGCTGGCCGCGCGCGTGACACTGATGATCGACGACGTCGCCCACCTCGACTTGATCGACTCGGTGATACCGCCGGGCGCGAGGCCGAGCATCCGCATCGCCCTCGAACTCGACGCGAGCTGGCGCGGCCCGCTCGGGCACCTCGGGGTGCGGCGCAGCCCGCTGCACGAGCCCGAGCAGCTCGCGGCCCTCGCGCGCACGGTCGCCGAGCGCCCCGGCTTCACGCTCGTCGGCATCATGGCCTACGAGGCGCAGATTGCCGGCCTCGGCGACGCGCCCCCGGGGCGGCCGGTGCGCGGTGCGCTCGTGCGCGGCATCCAGCGCCGGTCACGCGCCGAGCTCGCCGATCGACGTGGTCGCGCCGTCGCCGCGGTACGCGCGATCGCCGACGCCGCGGGCACGCCGTTGCAGTTCGTCAACGGCGGCGGCACCGGTTCGCTCGAGTCGACCGCGGCCGATACGAGCGTCACCGAGCTCGCCGCCGGCAGCGGGCTCATCGGCCCGCACCTGTTCGACACCTACCGCGGGTTCACCCCCGCACCGGCGGCGGCTTTCGCCCTGCCGGTCGTGCGGCGCCCCACCGACGACATCGCCACGCTGCTGGGCGGCGGCTGGATCGCGAGCGGACCCGCGGGCGCCGACCGGCTTCCGCAGGTGGTCTGGCCCGAAGGCCTCCGGATGCTCGGCACCGAGGGCGCCGGAGAGGTGCAGACCCCTCTGCGCGGCGCCGCCGCCCGCACGCTGCACGTCGGCGACCGGGTCTGGCTGCGCCACACCAAGGCCGGAGAGCTCGCCGAGCACCTCGACGCCTACGCCGTCGTCGACGGCGACACCGTGACGGGCGAGCTGCCGACGTATCGCGGCGAAGGGAAGGTGTTCTTGTGAGCGAGAGCCGCGGTGCGAACGGGCCCGCCGATCTTTCGCCAGAGCCGTCGGCCATGCGCTCGATTGTGGCGACGACACACGAGTCGCGGCCGCAACCACGCGGCGCTGGCGCGCCGCGCCCGTGGCGCAACTGGGCGCGCACCGAGCAGGTCACCCCCGTGCGCGTCGAGCGCCCGGCGAGCGGCGACGAGGTCGTCGCCGCGATCGCTCGTGCCCGCACCGAGGGGCTGCCCGTCAAGGCGATCGGGTCGGGCCACTCGTTCACGGGCATCGCCGTCGCGCCGGGCGTGCAGCTCGACCTGACCGACCTGGCCGGCATCAGCGCGATCGACGAGAGCTCGGGACTCGTCACCCTCGCGGCCGGCACGAAGCTGCACGCGGCCTCGGCGATGCTGCACGAGCACGGCCTCGCCTTCGAGAACCTCGGCGACATCGACGTGCAGTCGATCTCGGGCGCGCTCAGCACGGGCACGCACGGCACCGGGCGCGCGTTCGGCGGCCTCGCGACCCAGTTGCGCGCCGTCACGCTCGCCACCGCCGACGGCCGCCTGCTGCCGGTGAGCCCCACCGAGAACGCCGAGCTCTGGCCCGCCGCGCGTCTCGGGCTCGGGGCCCTCGGAGTGCTCGTCGACCTCACCGTGCAGACCGTGCCGACGTTCGTGCTGGCGGCAGACGAGCATCCGGAGCCCCTCGATGCCGTGCTCGACGACTGGCCGAACCGATCGGCGCAGGCCGACCACGTCGAGTTCTACTGGTTTCCGCACACGCGCCTCGCGCTCACGCGCAACAACACGCGCCTGCCGGCCGACGCCCCGCGCACACCGGTCGGGCCCGTCAAACGCTGGGTCGACGACGACCTGCTCGGCAACGGGCTCTACGAGGTGCTCTGCCGCATCGGTTCGATCGCACCCGGCACGATCCCCGGGTTCAACCGGCTCGCGAGCGGGGTCGCCTTCAATCGCCAGGCCGCCGACTACTCGCACCGCGTGTTCGCGAGCGAGCGCACGGTGCGGTTCCGCGAGATGGAGTACTCGGTGCCGCTCGAGGCCGTCGCACCGGTCATGCGCGAACTCGACCGCGTGATCGAGCGCAACGGCTGGCGCATCTCGTTCCCCATCGAGGTGCGCGCGACGGCCGCCGACGACGTGTGGCTCTCGACCGCGCACGGCCGCGCGAGCAGCTACATCGCGGTACACCGTTATCACCGTGAGGATGCTCGCGACTACTTCGCCGCCGCCGAAGCGATCCTGCGCGCTCACGACGGGCGCCCGCACTGGGGCAAGCTGCACACGCGCAGCGCCGCCGACCTGCGGCCGGCGTATGCGCACTTCGACGACTTCCTCGCCGTGCGCGACCGGCTCGACCCCGATCGCGTGTTCACGAACGACTACCTCGACCGGGTGCTCGGCCCATAACCAAGGGCTCTCCTGCCGAATGACGGAGATAGCGCGGGCACAGGGCAGCAATCGGGCGTCGCCCCTCGGATTCTCCGTCGTACGGCGGAGTGTGCGCCGTCAGGGGCCGCTCGTAGACTGTGCGCGTGGCTGAGACCCCCGAACGCAGTGTCGATGACCTGAGCCGCGACGAGGCCCGCACCGAGGTCGAGGCGCTCACGAGTCGCATCCTCGAGCTGCGGGATGCGTACTACGCGCGCGACGCGCTGCTGGAGGACGACGCCACCTACGACGCTCTCGTGCGGCGGCTCGAGCTCATCGAGCACGCGTTCCCCGAGCTGCAGAGCCACGACTCCCCGACGCAGACGGTCGGCGGCACGGCCGTGACCACGCTGTTTGCCCCGGTCGAGCACGCCGAGCGCATGCTGAGCCTCGACAACGTGTTCAGCGCCGACGAGTTCGCCGACTGGGCGGCCAAGGTCGAGCGCGACGCCGGGCGGCCGGTGCGCTGGCTGTGCGAGCTCAAGATCGATGGGCTCGCCCTCAACCTGCGCTACGAGCGCGGGGTGCTCGTCACCGCGGCGACGCGCGGCGACGGGCGCGTGGGCGAAGACGTCACGCCCAACGTGCTGCAACTCTCGGGCATCCCGACCCGCCTCGCCGGCGACCCCGCCGAGCTGCCCGACCTCGTCGAGGTGCGCGGCGAGGTCTTCATTCCGAAAGCGGCCTTCGACGAGCTCAACGCGCTGCAGCGCGCCGCGGGCGAGCGCGAGTTCGCCAACCCGCGCAACGCCGCGAGCGGCAGCCTGCGGCAGAAGGCCGAGGGCAAGAACGACGATCAGCTCGCGCGCATGCGCGACCGCCTCAGCCGGCTGCGCATGCTCGTGCACGGTATCGGCGCCTGGCCGAACCCGCCCGTCACCGCGCAGAGCGAGGTCTACGGGCTGCTCGAGCGCTGGGGGCTGCCGATCAGCAGCCACTTTCGCGTGCACGACACCGCGGCCGCAGCCGCCGAGTTCATCGCTTTCCATGGTGAGCACCGCCACGACGTGGAGCACGAGATCGACGGCGTCGTCGTCAAGGTCGACGAGCTCGAGCTGCACGCCGAGCTCGGCGCCACGAGCCGTGCCCCGCGCTGGGCGATCGCCTACAAGTACCCGCCCGAGCAGGTCAACACCACGCTGCTCGACATCGTCGTCAGTGTCGGCCGCACGGGTCGGGCCACGCCGTTCGCCGTCATGGAGAAGGTGCGCGTCGCCGGCAGCGAAGTGCGGCAGGCCACGCTGCACAACCAGGACGTCGTCAAGGCCAAGGGCGTGCTCATCGGCGACACGGTCGTGCTGCGCAAGGCCGGCGACGTTATCCCCGAAGTGCTCGGGCCGGTCGTCGAGCTACGCGACGGCACCGAGCGCGAGTTCGTCATGCCCACGAACTGCCCCGAGTGCGGTACGCCGCTTGCTCCGGCGAAAGAGGGCGACATCGATTTGCGCTGCCCCAACGCGCGCAGCTGCCCCGCCCAGGTGCGCGGGCGGGTCGAGCACATCGGCAGCCGGGGGGCGCTCGATATCGAAGGCCTCGGCGAGATCAGCGCGGCCGCGCTCACGCAGCCGCTGGTTCCGGATGCTCCGCCTCTCGACACCGAGGCGGCACTGTTCGAACTCACGGTCGACCAGTTGCTGCCCATCGAGGTCGTCGTGCGCGACGCCGAGACCGGGCTGCCGAAGCTCGACGACGACGGCGAGGCCAAGCGCCGATCGCCGTTCCGGCGGGTCGAGCAGCAGTACGGCCCCGAGGCCGCCGGGCTCGACGCCGCCGAGTTGCGCGCGCGCGGCATCCGCAAGCAGCCGGTGACGGTGCCGAGCGCGCTCGCCCTGCAGCTGCTCGACGAGCTCGAGAAGGCTCGACGCAAGCCGCTGTGGCGTCTGCTCGTCTCGCTCAACATTCGTCACGTCGGGCCCGTCGCGGCCCGGGCGCTCGCCGACTGGTTCGGCTCACTCGACGCGATTCGCGCGGCGTCGCTCGACGAGCTCGCCGCCGTCGACGGCGTCGGGGCGATCATCGCCGAGGCGGTGCACGAGTGGTTCGCGGTTGACTGGCACGTCGACATCGTCGAGCGCTGGGCCGCCGCGGGCGTGCAGTTCGCCACCCCCGGGCACGCCGGCCCGGGTGCGGCGGCTGCGGCCGGGGGAGTGCTCGCGGGCCTCACCGTCGTCGCCACCGGATCGCTCGAGGGCTTCACGCGCGAGGGGGCCCAGGAGGCGATCATCGCGGCGGGCGGCAAGGCCGCGTCGAGCGTCTCGAAGAAGACCGATTTCGTCGCCGCGGGGCCCGGAGCGGGCTCGAAGCTCGCCAAGGCCGAGGAGCTCGGTGTGCGCATCATCGATGCAGCGCAGTTCGCCATTCTCGTGCGCGAAGGCCCCGAAGCGTTGCGTCTCGAGCCAGCCGACCCCGCCTGACGTGCGCGGGGCGCCATATGACGCCCGTGTAACGGCTGGATGTCGAGTGAGAAGAATGTTCAGTACACCCCCCCAAATGGGGTCATTCTTCGCCTAGCATGGAAAAGCGCTGATGGGACCGTCTCGGGGGATGCCCGGACCAATGCGCAAAAGGGGAATCGGGCGTGCTGTTCGACGCGACGGCAGTGTTGATCGCCTCGCTCACCGTGGCCACGGTGGCGGGGAATCCCGTCGCGCTCGAATCTGCTCCTGATCGCCCCACCATCAGCATTACGACCCCCGCAGAAGTGCGGGAGATCGACCTGCCCACCAGTCCGCAGCAGGGTGCCAGCGCCTCGGCTCCCGCCACCCCCCGGTCGGCGGCGAGCATCGCGAACCTCACCGGTGCCCCCCTGCTGCACGCCCTCACCGCGATGCCCCCCACCGCGGTGAGCGACTATGTAGAGGCGAACCCCCGGCGTCTCCACGACCTGCTCGCAGCGCCCCCCGGCGCTCCGCAGGTGGCCGGCTGGTGGGCAGGTCTCGATCGCACGGCGCAGCGCGCGCTCGCGACCGCGGCGCCCGAGCTCATCGGCAACCTCGACGGCATCCCCGTCGCGGTGCGCAACGAGGTCAATCGCGACTTTCTGCGGGCCACGATCCGCGAGCTCGAGCTCGAGGGCTCGGATGCGGGTCGAGCGATCGCGACGCAGAATCTGCAGCGCCTGCAGATGCTCTACGCCATCGCCGATGCGCTCGGTCCGGCCACGGCCAACCCGCCCCGTTCGCTGCTGCAGCTCGACACGCACGAGGCCGGAAAGGTCGCGATCGTGCTTGGCGACCTCGACACGGCCGACTACGTCAGCTACCTCGTGCCCGGCATGTTCATCACGGTCGGCGGCAACGTCGTCGAGTGGACCGACACGGCGGCGCGCCTCTACGACGAGCAGGTGTCGTGGCTCTCGCTGCTCGCCGAGGTCGGCGCGAGCGATGAGGCCGAGACCGTGGCGACCGTGGCGTGGATCGGGTATCAGACCCCCCACCTGCTCAACGTCGGCAGCCTCGACCTGGCCTACGAGGGGCGCGATGCGATCGCGAGCGCGATCGACGGCCTGCAGACGCTGCGTGGCACCGATCAGCCCTTCATCGCGCTGCTCTCGCACTCGTACGGGTCGACCGCGGCCATGCTCGCGCTCGACGAGAGCACCACGGTCGACGCGCTCGCCATGATGGGCTCGCCCGGTGCGCCGGTCGCGAGTGCCGACGACCTCAATGTGCGCGGCGAGATCTTCGTCGGCGAGGCGGCGTGGGATCCGATTCCGAACAGCGCCTTCTTCGGTTCCGACCCCGGGTCGAGCGAGTTCGGGGCGCGCATGATGAGCGTCGCCGGAACGGTCGACGTCATCACCAATCGCGTGCTGAGCGCGTCGATCGGACACAACTACTACTGGGGCGTCGGAACCGAGTCGATGCGCAACCTCGCCCTCATCGGCATCGACAAGGGCGAGCTCGTCACGGATGGCACGCAGCGCGATGCGGGTCGCACGCTCGCCCTGCTGCTCTAGATGCGTCGCAGCCGTTTGGTCGCGTCGGTGGTCGCGACGGTGGTCGTCGAGGCGCCGCGCGTGCGGTTCGCGAACGCCGTCCCGGTGCGAGCGGGGCGCGGCGGTTACCCTGAGCGCATGCGCCGACGCACCGTGACGAGCCTCGCGGCGGTGCTCGTCGCGGTCGGTCTCGCCGGATGCGCGGTGCAGTCGTCGACGCCCGTCACCGATCTCGAGGCGCGCGAACGCTTTCTCGCGGTGCTCGACGAGACCCAGGGTGTCGTCGGCGGATCGTGGCAGACCATGGATGATCCGACGCCGCGCGAGTGCGTCATCCCGCTCTGGGTCGCGGGCGAGCGCTACCCGGCGCTGCGGGTCGGCGAGGCGCCGGCGTCGGTGGGAGCGGCAGCCGATCGGGTCGAGGCCGCGTGGGCCGAGGCGGGCATGCGGGTGACGCGCACGGCGATCGGAGATGTGGTCGAGGTGCGGGGTGAGAGCGCCGAGGGCGAGGTCGTCGTGCTGCGGGTCAGTGAGAGCGCGAGCACTCTGCTCGGCGAGAGCGAGTGCCGGCCGCTCTGAGTCCAGGCCGCTCTGAGTTCAGGCCCGTCTGCGTGCCGGCCGCTCTGAGCGCCGGCCGCCCTGAGCGCCGGTCGTGTCAACGTCGTGCGCTCGCCGCGCGCGTCAGCCTTCGACGAGCAGGTCGAACTCGAGCACCACGTTCGGTCCGCTGAGCCGCACGGTGTCGGCATCGACCCGTCGGGCGCTCGTGACAGCGGCGAGAGCATCCAGGTACCTCTGCTCGAGCTGCATGACACCGTCGTCGACGCACGCCATCTCGGTCTGGAACATCTGCTCGACCCGCAGCGGTTGTTCGACGTCGGCGACACTGCCGATGACGGTGCCGCCGTAGGTGTTGCAGGCGGCGACACCCGAGATGGCATCCCCGTCAACGATCATCGTGACGCCGCCGACCGACAGGTCGAACGCGCCCGCGGCGTCCTCGCCGGTGACGAGCCCCCAGTCGCCGCGCAGCCCGGCGCCGGGGCCGAGACCGAACGCCGAGCATGCGGTGAGCACCGCCGTGGCCGACAGGGCGAGTGCGACGGTCGCGAGCGCGGTGTGCCGGCGGGTGGTGCCGGTGCCGCGGCG
>NZ_JBKBLF010000040.1:0-12436 GCF_046296455.1 Microcella sp. | reverse complement strand
GTTCGGGCGGCACCGTCGCGCGCGTCGCCGTCGCGGGCGGGTCGAGCCGGGCGACCGCCAGTCGCGGCCGCGCGGAAGCCGCGGTCGTTGCTGTACCGGTCGTCGCGGGCCGGACGCGCGGCACGGTCGTCACGGGCCGGACGGCCGGCGCGGTCGTCACGCTGGGGGCGGGCGTCGCGGTCGAAGGAGCGCGCGGGACGCGCGTCGCGGTCGAACGAGCGCGGGTCCCGGTCGTCGCGCGCGGGGCGAGCCCCTCGGTCGTCGCGGGCCGGGCGACCGGCACGATCGTCACGCTGCGGCCGCGCATCGCGGTCGAAGGAGCGGGCAGGGCGCGCATCGCGATCGAACGACTTCGGGGCGCGATCGTCGCGCGCCGGGCGGGCAGCCCGGTCGTCGCGCGCCGGGCGATCGTCGCGCTCGGGGCGCGCGCGCTCGGGCGCGTGGCCGCGGTCGACGCGCTCGTCGCGGCTCCAGCGGGCCTTCTTCTCGGGCGCGGCGGCCTCGTCGGGGCGGTAGCCGCGGTGCTTCGGGCTGCGGGATCCGGGCGCGGCGGCGCGGGGCGCGGCCGATCGGGGGGCAGCGGAACGGGAATTCTGGGGCGCGCGCGCAGCGCCGCCCTTGTTGTTCTGAGGCATGGTTCTTTCTGGGGTAACGCAAGGTGCTTCGTCGGCGCGCACGCCGCGATCCCAGGCATTCGTAGGCTGGGGGCCGTCACAACTCGAGGTGATTTCCGCACCGCCGATCGGCGGGGGAATACCGGCCCGGAGACGCACACGTTCACGGGGCAACCCCCGCTTCGTCTCTAGCCGACCCTTCAGGGTACCCGACTCCCGCGCCGACGGGCATATTCTGGGCGCATCGTGACCACCGTGACCGTCGAAGACCCTCGCCAGCCCGAGATCGAGGCGATGCTGCGGGCCGGCGACGCCTACGCCCTGAGCCTCTACCCGGCCGACAGTTGCTACATGCTCGACCTCGACGAGCTGACCGCCGAGGGGGTGACGGTGTTCGTCGCACGCGACGGCGCGGGTACGGCGACCGGCATGGCGGCGCTCGTCGATCGGGGCGACGGCACGGGTGAGCTCAAGCGGCTGTTCGTGGCCGAGAGCGGGCGCGGCCAGGGCGTTGCGACGGCGGTGATGGATGCTCTCGAGGCGGCCGCGCGCGCGCAGAGCATCCACACCCTGCAGTTAGAGACTGGCCCGAAGCAGCTGGCCGCGATCGCGCTTTACGAGCGGCGCGGGTACCACCACATCGAGAACTTCGGCCCCTATGTGGGCGACGAGTTCAGCGTGTGCATGCAGAAGGCGCTCGCCTAACGCGGCTCAGGCCACGGCCCAGTCGAGCGCGGCGGTGACCGCGTCGAGGTCGAGCGAGAACGGTGCGGCGCTCGGCCCCATGTCGCGGGGCGCGTCGTCGGAGCGGCCGATGACGGCGCCGTAGCGCAGGTCGCCCGCCGCGGCGAGCGAGCAGTAATAGCCGTAGAGGTGCGCGTCGCTGAACAGCTCGACCACGGCAGTGCCGGGCGCGCAGTGCACGAGCCCGGTGAGGGCCGACCCGCTGACGCCCACCACGACGGCCGCGGCGGCGAAGTCGGCCGCCTGATCGTCGCTCTGCATGGGGTCGTACAGCTCGAATCCGCGGGCGAGGGCGAGCTGCTCGATCGCCGCTTGCTCGACCGGCTCGCGCTCATAGCCGCGCCGCACGACGAGCAACCGGCGGCTACCCCGGGACGGGGTCGCCGAGGCTCGCGCGGAACAGCCGGGGAACCATCGGCAGGTACTGCCGCCGCAGGCCCGGCAAGGTCGGCGCGAGCACCCGGTCGGCGCGCACCTGCTCGCCGCGCGCGAGGCGCACGAGTCGGTCGTCGTCGAGTCCGAGGCGGCGCAGCACGCGGTCGCCCTCGGCCGAACGGTGGTCGGGAACCACGATCGTGTCGATCTGGTCAAAATCGATGCCGGCCGCGCGCACCACGGCGAGCCGACCGAGCGCGTCGGGGACGAAATGGCCGTAGTGCTCGCCCCACGTGCTCATGAGCACGAGCGCCGTGCCCCGCCGTCGGCGTGCGCGCCGGTCGGGCAGCGGCGGCGCCTCGGGGTCGGTGATGAGGTCGGCGCGCGAACCGAACCAGGTGAGCTCGTGCAGGCCTCGGCCCGCCGCGTCGAGCACCCAGCCGCCCGAGCCGACGATGGTGCCGGCAGACACCTCGAGCACGCCGCGTTCGGGCATGCGGGTCTCGAAGAACTGCTCGACGGGCACGGCCCGCTCGCCGAACTGCTGCGGAGCCGGCAGGGGATACGGCTCAGCCGCTGTCGCGCGATGCCAGTCGGCACCGTCTGCCCTCGCCTCGTCGATCGTGCGCAGGCGCGCCCGCCAATCGTCGGCAGTGCGTCGGAACAGGCCCATACGGCGAGACCCTACACGGGGCCGAGCGCGTCGGCCGCCGCCCCCTCGCTCATGAGCACCTCGGCGACGACGAGCAGCCCGAGCACGAGGGCCGCGCTGCCGAGCACAGTGGTCACCGAGAGGGGAACGATGAGCAGCGCGGGCAGCGCACCGAGGGCGAGCAGCGTGAAGCGCACCATGACGCGCTCGGCGCGCATCCATTCGCCGAGTCGACCGAGCGAGACACCCGCCGTCGCCCGCGCCGCGCGCGCCGCGGTGAGCCCGCGGCCGACGATCTGCCGTGTGGCCGTGGCGGAGGGCGAGGCGCCGAGCCACCAGCCGACGAGGGCGGCGATCACGGCGAGCGCGAGCAGCCCGCCGATGATCGACGTGGCGTAGCCGAGCACGGCGTCGTAGACGGCCCCGACGAGCGTCGACGAGGTGGGCTCGACGAGCGCGGTCAGCACGGTGCGCCCCACCGCGAACCCGATCGCGAGCAGACCCGTGACCACGGCGGCGAGCACACCGAGCGTGCGCAGCATGAGCGGCCGGCGCGGGCTGAGCACCAGGGCGCCGACGAGCAGGCCGGCGCAGATCCAGGGCAGCCAGGTTCCGATCGAGATGCCCAGCTGGTAGACGACGCGCGCGAGGGCGAGGTTGGGCACCTCGGCGATGACGATCGCGCGGTCGACCTCGGGAATGGCGGCCGCGAACGGCACGCCCTGCGCAACGAGTGCCGCGCGCACCTCGGCGACGATCGGCCCGAGGGGCAGGCTCAGCGTGCCGTCGCGATCGAGGGCCAGCAGCGAGTCGGGGTCGCCGGCAAGCAACCGGATGCTCTGCGCGTGCAGCACCTCGACCGAGCCTGCCCACGCCGAGGCGAAGGCCGGCGAGCGCACGACCTCGCCGACGACGTCGTCGACGAGCGCGCGGATGCCCGCGGCGATCGGCTCGCTCACGAGCCCGAGAGCGTCTTGCGCGCGCGGCCCGAGGTCGAGCGCCTCACCGAGCCCGCTCAGCAACTCGGCCGTGACGGTCGAGATGTCGAGCTGGTCGTCGACGAGCGCCGTGACCTCGACGATGATGCGGTCTTGCACCGCGGGGTTCTCGGCGAGCGGTGCGAGCGCGGCGACGAAACGCTCGGTCTGGGCGAGCTGCACCGTCGCCCAGTGGGCCATGATCGCGGCGGGAAGCAGCAGCAGGGCGAGCGTCGCCAGGGCGCCCGCCGCGAACCGCCGCCCGCGCATCAGCGGGCCGCGGCCTTCAGGCGGTCGATCTCGTCGCGGATGCGGCGGATGTGGTCGGGGGATGCGGTGCCCGCGCTCGCCACCCCGTCGAGCTCGGCCGCCAGGGCGTCGAGCTCTGCGTGCGAGGCGCCAGCATCCCGTGCCGACGCCGGCACGTGGATGGTACCCGTCGCCGTCGGCAGACCCTCCTTCGCCCGGTCGGCCGTGACTTCTTCGCGCGCTTGATCCATGGCGGTGATGACGATGCCGATGAGGATGTTGAGCACCGTGAAGACGATGAAGAACATGTAGCTCAAGAAGTAGAGCAGGGCCCACGGCGTGACCTCGAGCCCGCCGAGGAACGAGTCGGGAAAGTTCTCGAGCGTGAGCATGACGGTGAGCGTCACCATGGCGGTGCCGATGTCGCCCCAGCGGTCGGGCACGGCCTCACCGAAGAGGTAGACGCCCGCCATGGCGTAGATGAACATGAGGAACCCGATGAGCACGCCGAGGCTCGCGAGCGGCGCAACCGACTTGATCATCGAGAGCATGAGGATGCGCGCTTCGGGCAGGAAGCGGAAGATGCGCAGGATGCGCAGCAGGCGCACGAGCCGGAAGATGACCGTGCCGCCGTCGAGGAACGGGATGAGCACGACGATGAGGAAGTCGAAGACGTTCCACGGGTTGCGGAAGAACATCCACGGCTTCGTGCCGTACGAGACGATGCGCAGCACGACCTCGATCGTGTAGAACACGAGGGCCGCGCGGTCGATGGCGGTGGCCACGGCGGCGACGCCGGGCGCGACGTCGTCGTAGGTCAGGATGGCGAGCGCGGTCGCGTTGGCGATGATGACCGCGATGACGACGATCTCGAAGACGTTGCCGTACATGAGGCGCGCGAGCCACTGGATGCGGTACGGCGCAAGCTGCACGGTTGCGGTCGTGAAGACTCCCGGAGAGACCATCGTGGCGGCGGAATCAGTGGGGGCAGGAGCGGTCATGGCGAATCGCTTTCGGTCGGGGTGTGCTCACGCTAGCAACACCCCGACCGCCCGCGGTACGCGCGACCGCCGGCGCTCAGTCAGAGGCCGCGGAGGCCGCTGCCGCCTTCTTCGCCCGACGGTCTTCGCGGCGCTCTTTCGCGCCCTCGACGACGTAGTACAGGGCCGGCAGCACGACGAGCGTGAGCAGGGTCGACGAGATGAGTCCGCCAATGACGATGACGGCGAGCGGCTGCGAGATGAACCCGCCGCTGCCGGTCAGGCCAAGGCCCAGCGGCAGGAGGGCGAAGATCGTCGCGGCGGCCGTCATGAGGATCGGCCGCAGTCGCCGCGACGAGCCCTCGATGATCGCCTCGCGGGCGCGCATGCCGCGCTCGCGGTACTGGTTGACGAGGTCGATGAGCACGATCGCGTTCGTCACGACGATACCGATGAGCATGAGCACGCCGATGAGCGAGGGCACACCGAGCGGGATGCCCGAGATGACCTGCAGGCCGATCGCACCCGTCGCCGCGAACGGCACCGAGATGAGCAGCAGCAGCGGCTGACGCAGGCTCTTGAAGGTCGCGACCATGACGACGTAGACGATGAGGATCGCCGCGAGCAGCGCGAGCCCGAGCTGGCTGAACGCGTCGCCCTGCTGCGCGGTGACGCCGCCGAGGCTCGCCGAGGCGCTGTCGGGAAGCTCGATCTCGTCGACCGCGGCCTGCACGAGCGCCGAGGCCGTGCCGGTGTCGTCGGTGGCGGGCGTGATGGTGACGGTCGCGCTGCGCGTGCCGCGGATGGTCGTGATGCTCGCGGGCCCCTCTTGCTCGTCGACCGTCGCGAGCTCAGAGAGCGGCTGCGGGCCGATGGCGGTCGGGATGCTGAAATCACGCAACTCTTCGGCCGTCGTGGGCGCATCGGGGTTGGGCAGGAAGATCGACAGGTTCTTCTCGTCGAGCACGACCGACCCGACCGAGGCGGGGAACATCGCCGCGGTCACGATGCCGCCCACGGCAACCTCGCTCAGACCGAGCTCGGCGGCGCGCTCGCGGTCGACGCGGATCGCCAGGTAGGGCTGCGTCTCGGCGAGGTTGCTCGTGGCTTCGGCGGTCACGTCGAGCTCGCGCACGGCGTCGAGCACGTCTTGCGCCGCTTCTTCGAGGTCGGCGCGGTTCGCGGCCGTGATGTCGACCTCGATGTCGCTCGAGCCGAAGCCGCCGCCACCGCCCGAGGCCTGCACGCTGATCTCGCCGGCGTCGCTGATGTCGGCCAGCGCATCCCGAACCGTCGCCTGGAGGGCGTCTTGGTCGGCGTCGGCGTCGGTCGTGATCGAGAAGGTGATGTCGCTGCCGCCGCCGAAGATCGCGGCGAGCGAGCCCTGGCCCGAACCGATCGAGGCCTGCACGGTCTCGATGCCCTCGATGTCGAGCAGGGTCGACTCGACCGTCGTGGCGGCCTCGTCGAGCGCTTCGAGGCTCGCGCCGTTCTCGAGCGTCTGCGTGACCGTGAGGGTGTTCTGGCCCGAGTTGCCGATGAAGGTCGTCTTGAGGCCCGTGGCGAGGAACCCGGTGCCGACGAGGATGACGATCGACATGAGCAGCGTGATGGCCGGGAACTTCAGCGTCCAGCGGATGACCGGCAGGTAGCCGCGCTGCAGCAGCGTCGGGCGCGCCGACTCTTCGTCGATCGAGAGCGGAGCGGCCTCGACGGCCTCGTCGGGCGCGGCGTGCGCGCCGACCTTTTTCGCCTTGGGGGCGCGCAAGAACCAGTAGGCGAGCACGGGCACGATCGTGAGCGAGACGAAGAGCGAAGCGGCGAGCGCAATCGTCGTCGTGAGGGCGAAGGGCCGGAACAGCTCGCCCGTGACATCGCCCACGAGGGCGAGCGGCAGGAACACGGCGATCGTCGTGACGGTCGAGGCGGTGATCGCCGTGGCGACCTCCTTGACGCCCGTGAGGATCGCGGTCTTCTTGTCTTCCCCGAGGCCGAGGTGGCGCTTGATGTTCTCGACGACGACGATCGAGTCGTCGACGACGCGGCCGATCGAGATCGTGAGCGCGCCGAGGGTGATGATGTTGAGCGAGTATCCCGACACCTGCATGCCGATGAAGGTCAGCAGCACCGAGGTGGGGATCGAGATGGCCGTGACGAGCGTCGAGCGGATCGACAGCAGGAACACGAGGATCACGATGACGGCGAAGACGAGGCCGAGCACGCCTTCGACGGCGAGCGACTCGATCGACTTCTCGATGAACGGCGCCTGGTCGAACACGATCGTGAACTCGGTGTTCGAACCGATCGCCTCGGCGATCGCCGGCAGGGCCTCTTGCACCGCGCGCGAGACGTCGACGGTGTTGCCCGCGGGGGTCTTGGTGACGCCGATCGTCAGGGCCCCTTCGCCGTTGACGCGGCTGTAGTTGGTGACGGGGTCGTCGACGATCGCGACCTCGGCGACATCGGCGATGGTTGTGAGCTCGGCGCTCTCGGCACCGATGAGCGGCAGTGCGGCGAGCTCGTCGAGCGACGCGATGCGCACGCCCGAGAGCACGACGAGCGTGCGGTCGTCTTCGGTGATCGAGCCGGCGGGCAGCAGCACGCCGTAGGCCTCGAGCGCGTCGGTGATGTCGGTGTTCGAGAGGCCCAGGCTGCGCAGCTCGTCGGCGTCGGGCGTGATCGTGACGCGCTGGCCGAGGGCGCCCTGCACCGAGACCTCGCGCACGCCGACGAGGTCGGTGAGGTCGGGCACGGCCTGGTTCTCGAGCGCGGCGTCGAGGTCGGCGGCGCTGAGGTCGCTCGTGACGGCGATCTGCAGCACGGGCAGGTCGTCGATCGAGCCGACGATCACCTGCGGCTCGACATCGGCGGGCAGGTCGAGGCGGTTGACGGCGAGCTGTACGCGCTGCTCGGCACGCACGATGTCGGCGCCGAAGTCGAACGAGGCCGAGACGACCGAGAAGCCCGTGCTTGAGGTCGCGTTCGAGGCGTCGAGCCCGCTGACGCCCTGAATGGCGGTCTCGATCGGGGTCGAGACGTCTTGCTCGACGATCTCAGGCGCCGCGCCGGGGTACTGCGTGACGATGACGATCTGCGAGGCCGAGATCGTCGGAATGAGCTCTTGCTTGAGGGTCGTGAGCGCCAGGCCGCCGAACAGGCCCACGACGATCGTGACCAGAGCGATGAGCGCGCGGTTGCGCAGGCTGAACACCGAAAGAAGGTGCACGGTTACTCCGGTCGTACGGCGGGCAGAAGAGCCCGAGGTGGCTGTGTGGGGGCAGGTCGATGCGCGACGGTGCGCGGGTCAGCATCCCAGCGCACGCTGAGTATTCACACAGCGAACGATAGATGTGCACCCCGAATCAGACCGATCGGTCAGGATGCCCGCTCACGCTACACGACCGCCGCGAGCAGCTCCTCTGAGGCCGCGATCGGCTCACGCGTGCCCACACCGTGCCACGCGCGCTGCAGCAGGTCGAGGGCCGGGATCGTGACCTCGGCCGGGTGGCAGAACGGCAGGCGCACGAAGCGCTCGAAGGCGCCGTCGAGGCCGAAGCGCGGGCCGGCGCCCACGAGCAGTCCTTCGGCGCGCGCGGCGAGCGCGAGCTGCGAGCTGACCGGCGCCCCGAGGTTCACCCACAGGCTCAGGCCGCCGTCGACCCGTGGCACCGACCAGGTGGGAAAGCGCTGCTGCAGCTCGGTGAGCATGAGCGAGTGGCCGGCGCGCAGCTGCTCGCGGCGGGCATCCAGCACCCGGTCGTAGCTCTCGAGCAGGCGTAGCAGCACGAGCTGCTCGAGCACGGGCGAGCCGAGGTCGCCGGCGAGGCGCGCGAGCGAGAGGCGCGTGATGAGGTCGCGCTCGGCGCGGATCCAGCCGAGGCGCACGCCGCCCCAGATGCTCTTGCCGACCGAGCCGACCGTGACGACGCTCGCGCCGCGCTCGGCCGCGCCCACGGCGAAGGGCGCGGGCTGCTCGGCGCGGTCGAAGCCGAGCTCGCTCATGGTCTCGTCGACGAGCAGCAGGGTGCCGTGCGCGGCGGCGAGCTCGTGCAGCCGGGCGCGCTGCTCGGGAGGCATCGTGCGGCCCGTGGGGTTGTGGAAGTCGGGCATGAGGTACGCGAGCGCGGGCGCCGTGCGGGGCACGACCTGCTCAAGCACTTCGTCGTTCCAGCCCTCGTCGGTCGTGACGGGCACGGTGACGAGGCGCGCGCCGGCGAGCTGCAGGGCTTCGACGGCGTGCGGGTAGCTCGGTGCCTCGACGAGGGCGCGGTCGCCGCGCGAGAGCACGGTACGGGCGATGAGCGCGATGGCGTGCTGGGCGCCGAGCGTGATCATGATCTCGTCGGCCTCGGTCGGCAGGCCGCGCGCGGTGTAGCGGTCGGCGATCGCCTGGCGCAGCACGCGCAGGCCCACGGGGTCGAATCCGCTCTCGTGCAGGTGCGCGGGCAGCAGCTCGGCCGCTTCGCGCGCGGCCTCGGCGACGATGGGGATGGCGGGCAGGGTGGCCTTCGAGAGGTCGAGCATGCCGGGGCCCGCGGTCTCGCCGAGCGCGGGCACGCCCTCGGCGAAGCCGCGCGGCAGCCGGGCGACGGTGCCCGAGCCGCGCACGCTCTGCGCGTAGCCGAGCTCGCGCAACCGCGCGTAGGCGCTCGCGACGGTGGTGCGGCTGAGCGACTCGTGCTCGGCGAGCAGGCGCTCGGCGGGCAGCCGTGTGCCGAGCGTGATGCGGCCGTCGAGAATGAGCAGCCGGATGCGATCGGCGAGCGCCTCGTAGATGGGCGTCGTGCCGCTCGGGCGCCAGGCGCCCAGTTGGGAGGCCAATGCGCGGGCAGACAGGGTCGTCATGCGGCCACTGTACCCGAATTGGCATCTTGTGGGCAGTCCAATCAGGCGAGCAGGATGGGCCCATGACCGCAACCGGCACCGCACCGCGCCGCATCCTCGTCCGCCGCTGGGGGCAGCTGCTCCTCGGGCTCTTCTTCTACGGGATCGCCGTCGCGCTGCTCATCCGGGCCGATGTCGGCCTCGACCCGTGGACGGTCTTCGCCCAGGGCCTCGAGGTGCAGACGGGCTGGTCGATCGGCCTCATCGTCGTGCTCATCGGGGCGGCCGTACTGCTGCTCTGGATCCCTATCCGCCAGAAGCCGGGCATCGGCACCGTGCTCAACGTGCTGCTCATCGGGCCCGTGCTCGACCTCGCGATGCTCGTGATCGAGACCCCCGAGGGACTGTGGGCGCAGTGGCTCATGTTCGCCGGCGGCCTCGCCCTGCTCGCCGTGGCGACGGGCCTCTACATCGGGGCGCGCTTCGGCCCCGGCCCGCGCGACGGCCTCATGACGGGCGCGCACGCGCGCTTCGGCTGGAAGATCTGGAAGGTGCGCACGGGCGTCGAGGTGACGGTGCTCGCCATCGGCTGGCTGCTCGGCGGCACGGTCGGCTTCGGCACGGTCGCCTTCGCCCTGCTCATCGGCCCCATGGTGGGCGTCACGCTGCCGCGACTGCGGGTTCCCGAGCCGACTCGACCGATGGAGGTGACCGCATGATCTCGCTCACGATCGCGCTCGGCGGCCTCGCCCTGTGGGCGGTACTCGCCACGATCGAGGTGGTGGCGAGAGACGGGTACGGGCCCGTACCCGTCCGCTCGCACCACGGGTTCTACGCGAGCTCGCTCGCCGCGTAGACCCGCATCGCGTCGCGCACGTACTCGGCGCCTTCGGCGCCGCCGTAGTGCTTCGCGAAGCGCGGGTCGGCGACGTACATGTCGCCGAGCCCGAGGTACGCCTCCGCGCTCGGCGTCGCGTCGCCCCAGCCCGCGCGCACCCAGGCGTAGTGCCGGGCGATGATGCCCTGCACCGCCGGGGCTGCGACGGGCGTGCCGGATGCGCGGGCATCCCGAAGCCCCGCCTCGATCGCGGCGGCCTCGGCCCGGAACGCGGCCTGGCCCTCGGCGCCGAGCCCGCGCCACCAGCGGTCGCTATTGGCGTAGGCCTCGGCGCCCCAGCGCTGCTCGACCTCGTCCTTGTAGACGGAGTGGTCGAAGCCGTCGAGCATCTCGTCTGCCATCAGTTGTTCACCTCCTTCGAGTTTGAGAATCGTCGTGGTCACGCTCGCGATCTGGCGGTCGACCCGATCGCGCTCCTGCTCGAGCCAGCGCAAGTGCGCCTCGAGCGCCGCGGTGTCGTCGGTCTGCCCGGCGAGCACCTCGGCGATCGCGGGCAGCCCGAGCCCGAGTTCGCGGAGCAGCAGGATTCGCTGCAGCCGCGTGAGCGCCGCCTCGTCGTAGTACCGGTAGCCGTTGGCGCCGATGCTCGTCGGAGGAAGCAGCCCGAGGTCGTCGTAGTGCCGCAGGGTGCGGCTCGTGGTGCCCGACAACCGGGCGATCTGCTGGATGGACCACTGCATGCGGTTCACGGTAGAGGTTGACGCAGCGTCAAGGTCAAGCGGCATGGGCGGTTCGGCGCTTGCGCTCGGGCAAGACGCGATATATCGTGACGACTCGAGAACGCGATATATCGCGACATGGATGCCCGGCGCAGGTTCGCGTCCGGCACGAGCGAGGAGCACCGCATGGCCCAGCAGACTTGGATCGTCACCGAACCGACCGTCATCGATCTGGAGCTCGTGCGCGGGCTCAAGGTCGGACTGATCGGCGGGCAGATCGACATCGTCGCCCACGACGAGCCCGGCGCGCGCGTCGAGGTGCACGCCGTGGCGGGCCGCGACCTGAAGGTGGCGCTCGAGGGCGACACGCTCGTGGTCGACCACCCGCAGCTGAAGTGGGAGACGCTCTTCGACAACTTTCGGCTGTTCAGCGGCAAGGCGCGGGCCGAGGTGAGCATTCTGGTGCCGCGCAGCATCGCGCTCAACTTCAATGTCGTGTCGGCGGAGGGGCTCATCAGCGGCCTGCACAGCAGCGCCTCGATCAACACGGTCAACGGCGACATCGTGCTCGACCGCATGGTGGGCGATCTGTCGATTCACGCGGTGAGCGCCGAGGTCTCGGTGCGGGCGCACGAGGGTGAGCTGAGCATCCAGACGGTCGGCGGCGATGTGACGGCGTCGGGGTCGATTCCGCGCTTCACGTGCGACGGGGTCTCGGCCGACGTCATCGTCGACCTGCACGGGGCTCCGGACCGGGTGCGCAACAGCACGGTGTCGGGCGACCTGACGGTGCGGCTCGACGCCGGCACGCCGGCGCAGTACTCGATCACGACGCTCACGGGGCGCCTGCAGCTCGACGACGCGCAGATCACCGGGGTCAAGGGCAAGTACACGGGGCGCTACGGGCAACTCGCCGGCTCGTTCACCGAGGTGCGCGCCGACTCGGTGTCGGGCGACGTGGCGATCGTGCACACCGATCGGGCCGGTGCTGCCCAGGCTGGTGCGGCTGACTCTGCTGCTGCCGACGCGTCGACCTCCGAGGCGTCGGCGTGAGCCCCGCGGTCTTCGGCCACGGGCACTTGCGGCTGTACCTGCTGTTCGTGCTCGATGAGCGTGCGATGCACGGCTACGAGATCATCCAGGCCTTGAGCGATCGCTTCGGGGGCACGTATGTGCCCTCGGCGGGCACGATCTATCCGCGGCTGGCGAAGCTCGAGGCCGAGGGGCTGGTGACGAAGCAATCGGATGGCCGCAAGACGGTCTACGCGATCACCGAGGCGGGGCGTGCCGAGCTGAACGACCGGCGCGACGAGCTCGAGGGCATCGAGAACGGCATCGGCGATTCGGTGCGGCGCCTGGCCGATGAGGTGCGGTCGTCGGTGAGCGAGGCGATGTCGACACTGCGGGCCGAGCTCGCGGCGGCGGCGCGCGAGGCGCGCGATGACGCCCGGTTCGCGGCGGCGG
>NZ_JBKBLF010000039.1:0-13239 GCF_046296455.1 Microcella sp. | reverse complement strand
TCGGACGGTGCTGCCAGAATGGGTGCGCTATTACAACACCCAGCGACCCCACGGCTCTCTCGGCCACAAGGCGCCCATGACCGTCCTCGCGGCGGCATGAACAACGTCACTGGGAACTACACCTAGGTCCCGCGTCGGGCAGCCAGGGCAGCCTCGTAGAGCTCGCGCGTGCCGAGCCCGGTCGCCGCGGCGACGGCCGCGGCGGCATCCTTGAGTCGTTCGCCCGCCGCGACGCGCGCCGCGACCTCGTCGATCGCCGATGGCAGGTTGCCCGACGCCGCCGGAGCGCCCTCGACGACGAGCACGATCTCGCCGCGCGCACCCTCGGCGAAGCGCTCGGCGAGCTCGGCGAGCGTGCCCCGCGCGACCTCTTCGAACTTCTTCGTGAGCTCGCGGCACACGGCACCGCGGCGCTCGGGCCCGAAGGCGTCGCGGGCGTCGGCGAGCGCCGCGGCGAGCCGGTGGGGCGACTCGAAGAACACGAGCGTGCGGGGCTCGGCGGCGAGCGCGCGCAAGGCGCTGGCCCGCCCCTTGCGCGGCAGAAAGCCCTCGAACGCGAACCGGTCGGTGGGCAGCCCGCTCAGCACGAGGGCGGTCAGCACGGCGCTCGGGCCGGGCAGGGCGGTCACGTCGACTCCGGCCGCGATCGCCGCCTCGACAAGCACATAGCCCGGATCACTCACGGCCGGCATTCCGGCGTCGGTCAGCACCAGCACGTCGGTGCCGCGCGCGAGCTCGACGAGCTCGGCCGACTTCTCGCGCTCGTTGTGCTCGTGCAGCGCGATGAGGCGCGGTCGGTTCTCGATACCGAGCGCGCGCATGAGATGTGCGGCCGTGCGAGTGTCCTCCGCCACGACGACCTCGGCGTTCTCGAGCGCCTCGATGAGCCGCCGGCTCGCGTCGCCGAGATTGCCGATGGGCGTCGCGGCGAGAACGATCATGCGCCCATCCTCCCACCGCGGTCCGTCAGTCCTCCGCGGCCTCGTGCCGTCGATTTCGTTGTGACTCTCGTCGTTTCCCCCGTCGCTTCCTCTGACGTCTGCCCCGCCGGGAGATATCGCCGTCAGGGCGCTTCAACGGATGCGGAACTTCATGAACACGATTCACAGAGTTCCGCATCCGTTGAAGCCTGCGGCCGGGCTCTGTGTCGGGAGGCGGTCGAGGGAACAGGTCAGAGCGGAGGGCAACGTCGCAAGGGTCACAACATTCGAGGGTCGAGGCTCGCGAGGGTCGAGGCTCGCGAGGGTCGAGGCTCGCGAGGGTCGACGCACTCGAGAGTCGGGCCTCGCGAGGAGCGGTCGCCCCAGCGCCCCCGGCCTACGATGAACGGGTGAACGATGCTCGGCGACGCGTGCTGCAGCTCGCCGTGCCGGCGGCCGTGCTCGGTCTGGCCGCCGCGACGCGGCTCATCGGCCTCGAGCAGCCGGGCGAGCTCGTCTTCGACGAGACCTACTACGTGAAAGACGCCGAGTCGCTGCGCCAACTCGGCTACGAAGGGCGCTGGCCCGAGGGCGCCGACGCGCTGTGGGCGGCTGGCACGCCCGGCAGCCCCAGCGAGCTCGCCTCGTTCGTGGCGCACCCGCCGCTCGGCAAGTGGGTCATCGCGCTCGGGCTCGCCGTGCTCGGCCCCGAGAACCCGGCCGGCTGGCGCCTCGGCACAGCCCTCGCGGGCATCGCCCTCGTCGGGCTCGTCATGCTGCTCGCTCACCTGCTGCTCGGCCGACTCGTGCTGACGGGCATCGCCGGGCTGCTCATCGCCGTCGACGGCAACGCCATCGTCATGAGCCGCGTGGCCCTGCTCGACGGCGTGCTCGCCCTGCTCGTCGTGCTGGCCGCGGTGCTCATCGTTCTCGACCGGCGGCAGGTGCGCGGCGAGCTCGATGAGTGGATGCTCGCCCGACGCTCGGCCGACCCCCCGCGCTCGACTGACTGGGGCCCGGCGCTCTGGGGCCGACCCTGGCTCGTCGCCGCCGGCATCGCCTTCGGACTCGCCGTCGGCGTCAAGTGGAGCGCCCTCTACCTGCTCGCGGCCTTTGCCCTGCTGACGGTCGCCGCCGACGCCGGCGAGCGTCGGCGCGCCGGGGTGGCCCTGTGGGCGAGCGGCACCCTGCTGCGGCAGGCTCCGATCTCGTTCGTGCTGATGATCCCCTCGGCCGCGGCCGCGCACCTGCTGACCTGGTGGGGGTGGTTCGCCACGACCGGGGGGTACGGGCGCACACGCGAGGTGACCGACGAGAATCGGCTGCCGGGCATCCTGGGCGGCCTGCCCGATGCCCTGCAGAACTGGTGGGAGTACCAGACCGCCATCTACGGGTACCACGTCGGCGTGACGGGCGGCCACAACTACGAGGCACCGGCGATCGGCTGGCCGCTGCTGCTGCGGCCCACATACATGCACTACCGCGACCTCGGCAACGGCTCGGCCGAGGCCATCACGGGCATTCCGAACCCGCTCATCTGGTGGGGGGCGGTGCTCGCGGTCATCGCGATCATCGTCGTGCTCGTGGTGCAGGCCGTGCTGCGGCGCCGCGGCGGCTCGCGGGCACTGCTGCCCGCGAGCGGTTGGGCGATCGCCGTCGTGCTCACGGGCGTCGGCGCCGGCTGGCTGCCGTGGCTGCTCTACCCCGAGCGCACGATGTTCTTCTTCTACACGATCGTCATCACGCCGTTCCTCGTGCTCGCCCTCACCATCGTGCTCGGGGCGCTGCTCGGCCCGAGCTCGCACCCGGATGGCGAGCCCGTCGACCCGGTGCGCCGCACGGCCGGACGGATCGTGGTCATCGGGGTGCTCGTCGTCATCGTCGCCGTGAGCGCGTTCTTCTTGCCGCTCTGGACGGGAGCGCCGACG
This sequence comes from Microcella sp., assembly GCF_046296455.1. GTDB lineage: Bacteria > Actinomycetota > Actinomycetes > Actinomycetales > Microbacteriaceae > Microcella. The sequence continues at coordinate 10,391 of NZ_JBKBLF010000039.1, read as the reverse complement.
CCGATCGACCAGATCCGGCTGCGGTACTGGATGCCGACGTGGATCTAGCCGCATGAACCGCGGCGTCGGCAACGTTCGGGGCGCCGCGTGAACCGCGGCGTCCACGGGCGCGGGCGGCGACTACCGCCTCCGGCCGTACACCGCCCGGCGCAGCAGCCATTCGGCGGGACCGGGGCGGTCGGCCGCCGCGAGCGCCCCCGCCAGCACGAGCGTGCCGAGCCACGTGATGACCGCGACCTGCGTGGCGACGGCGACGCTGGCGGTGCCCCCGAGGGCGAACCCGTAGGGCGCGAAGACGATGACGAAGACGAGCGACTGCAGCAGGTAGCCCGTGAGCGAGCGCTGGCCGAGAGCCGCGAGCACCCGGGCGATCGGGCCGGCGGGGCGGGCGCTGGTGCCGTCGACGCCGACTGCTGACGCGCGGCCCCCGACGATGAGCGCGATGAGAGCCACGGCGGCGCCGCCGCCGATCGCGCCCGTCGCTGCGTGCAGCATGGCCGCGAAGGGCTCGGCGATCGGCGACAGCTCGATGACCCCCGCCAGGGCGAGGGCGATCGGCAGCGCGCCGAGCACCGAGAGCGGCATGCCGATGCCGGCCACGAGCCCGAGGCTGCGGCGATGCCGCCACGGCTCTTCGAGCACGCGTCGGCGCGCCGCCCAGAGTCCGAGGATCATCGGGGCCAGCAGCCCGAGACCCCCGAAGGGCACCGAGAGCATGCCGAGCGTCCACTCCCCCGCGCGCGCGAGCACGGCCAGCGGGTAGCTCTCAGCGGCCGCCGAGCCGAAGAGCGCCGCCGTCGAGAGGCCGCCGCCGGGAATGCTCGAGAGCAGGCCGCTGAGCCCCTCGGCGATGCCCGCGAGCACGAGAAAGGCGAACGAGGCCCACCCGACGATCGCGAGCGTGCGGCCCGAGGCGCGGATCAGCAGCACGAAGGCGAGGCCGAGCAGACCGTAGGTACCGAGAATGTCGCCGAAGAACAGCAGCACACCGTGCGCGGCACCGAAGGCGATGAGCCACAGGTTGCGCCGCAGCAGCAGCTGGCGCGCGTCGGGCCACTCGGTGCCACGCTCGCTCTCGCGCAGCAGAATCTGGGTCAGCCCGTAGCCGAACAGCAGGGCGAAGAGCGGGTAGCTGCGGTTGTCGGCCAGCGTCGCGACGAGAGCGTTGACCCACGGATCCGCAGCCGCATCCGTGACCGGTTTGAACAGGATGCCGAGCTCGCGACCGTAGAGGAAGAACGGCACGTTCGCCACGGCGATGCCGAGCAGCACGAGGCCGCGCGCCACATCGGGCGCGAGCGCGCGGTCGGCGCGAGGCGTCGGAGCGAGGGCGGTCGGGCGGGGCGAGGGCTGATCATCCATCGTCATGAAGGCATCGTATTATTACTACATTCGGCGCGCAAGCCGACGGGAGGCCCCCATCCGCCGCGGGCCGCGTCACACGACCGTCACATATTCGTCATACCTGAAAGCCTCCATCGGAGGTAGCCTGACGACACCCGAAACCCGCTTCACCCGAAGGAAGCGACCATGCGCAACCCCCAGCGCTCCCGCACCCTCGCGCGCCCGCACTCCGGCGCGCGCCGCTCTCGCACCCTGACTGCCCTCGCCGCCAGCGGCACCGTGGTGGTGGCCGTCGCGCTCATGCTCGTCACGGGTCACGCCGCCGCGGCCGCGGGCGGGCTCACCGTGAACATCGGCGCCACCCAGGTCGGCCAGCAGTCGACCGTCACGGCCTCGGGCGGCAAGAGCGCCGAGGGCTCGCTCACCGTCGAACTGCGGCCGCCCGGCAACGGCTGGCGCGACGTCACGGGCTCGTGCAGCGGAACCGGGGTCGGCCAGACCGCCTGGTCGTGCACGCTCGTCGCCTCGGGCGAACGGCCCCTCGGCGACCACAAGGTGCGCGTGACCCAGGTGATCGACGGAGCACCGAACGTCGTCACCGCGCACTTCGTCGTCGTGCCGCCGCCCGCGCTCGCCGCACCCGCCGCGCCATCGCCGAGTCCCACCCCCACGACGACCACGACGCCGACACCGACACCGACGACGTCCGCGACGCCGACACCCACGCCGAGCGTCACCGTGAGCCCCCCGCAGCGGCCCGTGCCGATCGATCGGCCGGTCGTGCGCGACCCCGAGCGGCGCTCCCCCACCCCGCTGCCCGACCCGCCGACCCTCGCGCTGCCCGAACCGGCGCCCCCCGCGGCGCAGCCGGTCGTGCAACCCGAGGTCGAACTGCCGACCGAGTCGTTCGCCGCGCCCGACGACGTCTCGAGGGCCTTCGCGCCGTTCGAATCGATCGACCGCAACGATCCCGCGGCACCGAGCGCCTTGAGCGAGGGGTTGCCCGATGTCTGGCGCGACCCGCTTCGACTGCTCTACGCGGTCGGGCTCGGCGCCCTCTTCCTGCTGCTCGTCGCGATCCCCGCCGAAGTGCTCAACTCGACGCTCGAGGCGAACGCGCATCGCTGGCGCTGGATGTACGCCTGGGCGCTGCCGGCGGTCGAGCGCGTCTCGGCGTTCGTCAAGACGCTGCCATCGTGGGGATCGTCGGCGCCCGTCGTCATCGTGCTCACGAGCATCGCGTTCGGCTTCGCGGATCCGAACTTCGGCTTCGACCTCACGTCGCTGCGCCTCGTGGCCTCGCTCGCCATCGGCCTGCTGCTCGTCGTTCACGTACCCAGTGCGATCACCGCCCTGCTGCTCGGGCGGCGCTGGTCGGTTCCGAGTGCGATCATCACCCAGCCCGGTGCCATCATCATCGCGGTGCTCGGCGTTCTGGCCTCGCGCATGCTCGAGTTCAGTCCCGGGCTGCTGATCGGCCTCGTTCTCGGCATCGAGCTCGCGGCCGGCGCGCGCGCGATCGATCAGCGGCGCGCGATCGTGACGCGCATGATCGTGACGCTCGCCGTCTCCGTCACGGCCTGGATCGCCTACTCGGTGCTCGCCGGCGCGCTGTCGGGCAGTGATGAGACGTTCCTGTCGATCTTCGTCATCGAGACGCTCGTCGCCGCCGTGCACGAGGGCATCACGGGGCTGCTCGTCGCCCTGCTGCCCCTCGTGTTCCTCGACGGCAAGACGCTCTTCGACTCGTCGAAGCTCGCGTGGGTCGCCCTCGCCGGCCCGACCGCCATCGCCTTCGCGCTGCTCGTGCTGCCGACCTCCGACCGGCTCGCCCACGACGCCCCCGTCGTGCTCTGGCTGGGTGTGTTCATCGGCTTCTGCCTGACCGTCGCGGCCATCTGGGCGGCTTTCCGCGTTCTGGCGCTGCGCGAAGAGCGCGCGGCGGCGGCCTCGGCAGAACACGAGCCGGCGAAAGATTACGTCGCGTAACGCGCGGCCCGGCGCGACCGGACAAGCGCGGTTAGCCTGAGGCCATGGCCGACCGCGACTATGGATTCCGCACGCGCGCCGTGCACGCCGGCAACGTGCCCGACTCGGCGACGGGGGCGCGCGCGCTGCCGATCTACCAGTCGAGCGCCTTCGTGTTCGATTCGACCGAGGATGCCGCGGCCCGGTTCGCGCTGCAGAAGTACGGCAACATCTACAGTCGCCTCGCGAACCCGACGGTCGCGAGCTTCGAGGAGCGCGTCGCAAGCCTCGAGGGCGGACTCGGGGCGGTGGCCACCTCGAGCGGACTCAGCGCGCAGTTCGTCACCTTCGCCTCGCTCGCCGGAGCGGGCGACCACATCGTCGCCTCGTCGAACCTCTACGGCGGCTCGGTCACGCAGCTCGATGTGACGCTGCGGCGCTTCGGGGTCGAGACCACCTTCGTCGCGAGCGACGACCCGGCCGACTACGCCGCGGCGATCATCCCGGGCCGCACGAAGCTCGTCTTCGCCGAGACGATCGCCAACCCGAGCGGCGACATCGCCGACATCGCGGGTCTGGCCGACGTGGCGCATGCGGCGAGCATCCCCCTCGTCATCGATTCGACCATCGCTACGCCCTACCTGTGCCGCCCGATCGAGTGGGGCGCCGACATCGTCGTGCACTCGGCCACGAAGTTCTTGGGCGGGCACGGCACCACGCTCGGCGGCGTCGTCGTCGAGTCGGGGCGATTCGACTGGTCGAACCACACCTTTCCGCTGTTCGAGGAGACGGTCGCCCACTACGGCGGGCTCACCTGGTACGGCAATTTCGGCGAGTACGCCTTTCTCACCCGCCTGCGCGCCGAGCAGCTGCGCGACATCGGCCCGGCCCTCGCCCCGCACTCGGCCTTCCTGCTCGCGCAGGGCGTCGAGACGCTGCCGTACCGCATGCAGGCGCACGTCGACAACGCCCGCCGGGTCGCCGAATGGCTCGAGGCCGACCCGCGCATCGAGACCGTCAACTGGGCGGGCCTGCCCTCGCACCGCCACCACGCGCGCGCGCAGCAGTACCTGCCGATCGGGCCGAGCTCGGTGTTCGGCTTCGTCGTGACGGGCGGCCGCGCCGTCGGCCAGGGCCTCATCGAGAACGTGAACCTGGCGAGCCACCTCGCCAACATCGGCGACGCGAAGACGCTCATCATCCACCCCGCCTCGACGACGCACGCGCAGCTCACCGAGCAGCAGCTCGTCGACGGCGGCGTGCACCCCGGTCTCGTGCGCCTGTCGGTCGGCATCGAAGACGCCGACGACATCATCTTCGACCTCGACCAGGCGCTCGACGCCGCGCTGAAGGGAGCATGACGATGTCGGATGCGACCACGGCCGCCACCGCCACCGTCACCCTCGCCAACGGGCTCACCTGCGACATCCCGACGAGCTCGCCGCTCGCCAAGCTGCTGCGCTCGCAGCGCACGTGGGTGGGGCCTTCCGCGAAGGAGCGACTGGGCATCCTGCGCCGCGCGAAGAGCGTCGCGATCGTCGGCGCCTCGCCGAACCCGGCCCGATCGTCGTACTTCGTCGGCACCTACCTGCAGCAGTCGAGCGACTACCGCGTGTACTTCGTCAACCCGAACGCGACCGAGATCTTGGGCCAGCCCGCTTACCCCGATCTCGCCTCGCTGCCCGAAGTGCCCGACATCGTCGACGTGTTCCGCAAGGCCAGCGACATCCCCTCGGTCATCGACGACGCCCTCGCGGTCGGGGCGCCGACGGTGTGGGTGCAGCTCGGCATCTGGAACGAAGAAGCGGCGCGCTACGGCGAGAGCAAGGGCCTCACCGTCGTCATGGACCGCTGCATCAAGGTCGAGCACGCGCGCTTCCACGGCGGCCTGCACCTCATGGGCTTCGACACCGGCGTCATCTCGGCGAAAAAGCAGGTGCGCTAGCGGACTGTGATCCGGGATGCGGGGCTAGGGTCGCACCATGAGCCGTCGCGCAGCGTCCCGTTCTGGCGAGCTGATCGCATGATCGTGCGCCGACGCCGATCGCCTGTCGTGGTCGCGGTGGCCGTCGCCGGGCTCGCCGCGGCCGGTATCGTCGCCGCCGCGATCGCGGCGCCGGCCCTGTGGCCGAGCCCGGCGCGCGGACTGAACGCGGGGCTCGCATCCCTCACCCCCGACGCGCCGGTCGTCGCGGTGGCCGCATCGGAGATCGTTGATCGGCGCACGGGCGAGCGCTTGCAGCTCGTGGGAGCGAACTGGCCCGGTTTCGAGTACGCCTGCATTCAGGGCTGGGGCCTCAACGAGGGCGGTGCCACCGACGCCGCCGTCGCCGCGATGGTCGAGTGGGGCTTCACGGCCGTGCGGGTGCCGCTCAACCAGCAGTGCTGGTTCGACGACCGGCCTGCCGTCGCATTCGGCTCGGGCGAGCAGTACCGCGGCGCCGTGCGGGCCTGGGTCGAGCGGCTCACCGACGCGGGGCTCGTCGTCATTCTCGACCTGCACTGGAGCGCGCCCGCCCCGACCCTGGCCGACGGCCTGCGTCCGATGCCCGACGCCGACAGCCCCCGGTTCTGGACGGCCGTCGCGACCGAGTACCGCAAGCACCAGGGGGTGCTGTTCGACCTCTTCAACGAGCCGCACAGCCGCTACGACGCCGACCGCGAGCGGTGGGCGTTCACGCTCGACTGGTCGTGCTGGGCATCGGGGGGATGCGCGCCGCCGCTCGAGAACGACGTGAGCTCGCCGCTCTCGGGTCGCACCTACCCGGCCGTGGGAATGGCCGAGCTCGTCGCCGCCGTGCGCGCGACCGGGGCGAACCAGCCCCTGCTGCTGAGCGGCATCGACTATGCCAACGATCTGCGCGGGTGGAGCGAGGCAGCACCCGACGACGACCAGCTCATCGCGAGCCTGCACGCCTACCCGGGCAATCGCTGCGCCGACGAGTCGTGCTGGGCGGCCGAAGCGGCCGCCCTCGCCGAGCGCGTGCCCGTCGTGATGGCCGAGTTCGGGCAGAGCGACGGGGGCGACGACCACGTGCGCCGGGCCTTCACGTGGGCCGACGAGCACCTCTCGGGCGCGCTCGCCTGGGCGTGGTGGAGCATTCCCGCCGAGGAATCGGAGGCCAACGCCGCGTTCTCGCTCGTCGACGACGCGCTGCAGCCGCGATCGCCGTCGGGCACGGCGCTGCGCGAGCTGCTCGCCGCGCGCGAGCGCTGAGGGGATGCGCCGAACGGATCAGATGCGCGCGAGCGCCGCCTCGGTCGCGAAGAGGTAGTTGCGCGTGCCGAGCGTGACGGCCTCGGTGCGCACCCAGGACTCGCGCACCCACGTGTACATGCCGTACTCGGGCCACCGCCGCGCGATCTCGGCGACCACGCCCGCGGCGTCGTTGCCGTAGCGCGCGAGGTGGCGGTCTTCGATCTCGAGCAGAAGGCTCGGCAGGTCGCGCGTGATCGTGCGCGCGGCGCCTTCGAGCACCTGCGGCTCGAAGCCCTCGACATCGGCCTTGATGAACGTCACGTTCTCGATCTGCTGCTCGTCGACCCAGTCATCGATCGCCGTCGTGGGCGTGGGCCAGTGGCGCACGCGCTCGCCGGCGCGCTCGGGAGCGGCCCCGTCGGTCAGGTGAGCACGACCGTAGATCGGCAGCCCGAGCACGATAGGCAGCCGCATGGTCAGCTGGCCCTGCTCGCGCCCCGCGGCGCTCGCCTTCACCGTGATCTGCGGCGCCGAGAGCAGGCGCTTCCAGCGCCGCAGCGTGCTCTGCTGCCGCGGGTGGGGCTCGAACGAGTCGACGCGCCCACGCGGGCCCACGAGCCGCGCGAGCGGGATCGTGTACATGCCGTGCGCGGCGCCGATGTCGATCACGGCGTCACCGCCGGCGATGATGCGGCGCAGGCCGCGCAGCTCGGGCTCTGCCCACTTGATGCGGCTCGCGAGCATCATCGTCGCGTAGCCGAGGCGCAGCCGCGCCGTCGTGCCGTTCGTCATCTGCGTCATCGGATCGTCGACCGCTAGTAGCGGTAGTGATCGACCTTGAAGGGGCCGGCGGGATCCACGCCGATGTACTGAGCCTGCCGCGGCGTGAGCTCGGTGAGCTTGACGCCGAGGGCGTCGAGATGCAGGCGCGCGACCTTCTCGTCGAGCAGCTTGGGCAGCACGTAGACGCCGATCGGGTACTCGTCGAGCCGCGTGTGCAGCTCGAGCTGGGCGAGCACCTGGTTGGTGAACGAGGCGCTCATGACGAAGCTCGGGTGGCCCGTGGCGTTGCCGAGGTTCATGAGCCGGCCCTCGCTGAGAACGAGGATGCTGCGGCCGGTGGGCAGGCGCCACTCGTGCACCTGCGGCTTGATCTCGATGCGCTCGGCACCCGGCAGCGACTCGAGCCCCGCCATGTCGATCTCGTTGTCGAAGTGGCCGACGTTGGCGACGATCGCGAGGTGCTTGAGCGCCTGCAGCTGCTCGACCGTCACGACGTTCTCGTTGCCGGTCGCGGTGACGAGGATGTCGATGTCGCCGATGACGTCGTCGAGGCGGGCCACCTGGTAGCCGTCCATGGCCGCCTGCAGCGCGTTGATCGGGTCGATCTCGCTCACGATGACGCGGGCGCCCTGCCCGCGCAGCGCATCCGCCGAGCCCTTGCCCACGTCGCCGTAGCCGCACACGAAGACGGTCTTGCCGCCCATGAGCACGTCGGTCGCGCGGTTGAGGCCGTCGGGCAGCGAGTGGCGGATGCCGTACTTGTTGTCGAACTTCGACTTCGTGACCGAGTCGTTGACGTTGATGGCCGGGAAGAGCAGCTTGCCGTCGCGGTGCAGCTCGTAGAGGCGGTGAACGCCCGTCGTGGTCTCTTCGGTGACGCCCAGGATGCCCTGGCCCATGCGGGTCCAGCGCTGCGGGTCGCTCTGCAGCGAGTCGCGCAGCACATCGAGCACGACTCGCCACTCGTGGCTGTCGCCTTCGGCCGCCTCGGGCACGACGCCCGCCGCCTCGAACTCGGTGCCCTTGTGCACGAGCATCGTGGCGTCGCCGCCGTCGTCGAGGATGAGCGTGGGGCCCTGCGCCGCGCCGTTCTCATCCGTGCCGAAGTCGAAGATCTGCTGGGTCGCCCACCAGTATTCTTCGAGCGTCTCGCCCTTCCAGGCGAAGACCGGGGTGCCCTCGGGCTTCTCGGGCGTGCCGGTCGCACCGACGACGACCGCCGCGGCCGCCTCGTCTTGCGTCGAGAAGATGTTGCAGCTGGCCCAGCGCACCTCGGCGCCGAGGGCGCGCAGGGTCTCGATCAGCACCGCGGTCTGCACGGTCATGTGCAGCGAGCCCGCGATGCGAGCGCCCTTGAGCGGCTGGTGCGGCCCGAACTCGTCGCGCAGGCTCATGAGGCCCGGCATCTCGTGCTCGGCCAGGCGGATCTGGTGACGACCGGCTTCGGCGAGGCCGAGGTCGGCGACGCGGTACGCGACCCCGTTGCGGGTGTCGACGGAGAGGGCGGCGGGCCGCGCGGGGATGTCGATGCTCATGCCCACATTCTGTCAGCAAGAAGCCGGGAGTTACGCCGGGGAATCGGACCCTCTCAGCGGTTCGAGAGCGGCGAGAATGAGGTCGAGACCGAACATGAACTCCTGCCGCGGGTCGTACCCCGCGGCCATCAGACCTTCGGCCGATTCCCGCAAGTACGGAAACCGGTCAGCGGGCAGCTGCGGCAGGTACACGCTTGCGGTCATGTCGGCGAGCCCGTCGGCGGTCTCGAAGGGCAGGCTCGCTTCTTGTAGCGCGTGACCGTAGACGTAGCTGTTGAGCATCCAGTTGGCGTGCGTCGCCATCACGATCGAGAACCCGGCCCTTCTCAGGCACGCGGTGAACGCTTCGCGGTGGCGCAGGTTGGCCGGCCCGGGCGTCGTGCGCGACTCCATGAGGCCGATCGCCCACGGGTGCCGGGCGAGCACCGCGCGGGCCGAGATCGCCTGCTGCCGCATCGCCGCCTGCCAGTCGGGCTGCTCGGCGGGCAGCTCGATCTCGTCGAAGACGACGTCGATCATGGCGTCGAGCAGCTCGTCTTTGCTCGCGACGTAGTGGTAGAGCGACATCGCGCCCGCGCCGAGCTTGCTGGCCAGGCGGCGCATGCTCAGCCCCTCGACGCCCTCGCGGTCGGCGAGCCGGATCGCCTCGGCGACGACGCGGCTCGTGCTGAGCCCCGCGTCTGCGCTCACGTCTCTCGCCATCCCGCCGTCCCCTCCGCTCGATCGACCGACCGACTTGACAACCGTACAGCGTACGAGCAATAGTACAGCGTACGACGTACGGTGTACGACATGCGGCGTACGATCCGCGCCCGACCTCTCCCGGGCATCCGCTCACGACAGAAAGACGAACCGATGACCACCTCGACGACCCTCGACCCCGCACCACTCTCGGTGCGGGGCAAGCTCGCTGCCGCCTGGATGAGCCTGGTCTACCTCATCCTCTACATCGACTACTTCCACCTGTACCAGCCGGGCGAGATCGACTCCATTCGCAACGGCGTCATCTTCGAGTTCGCGATCAGCGGCGCGCTCATGAGCGTGTTCTTCGTGATCATCGCGATCCCGGGCCTCATGGTGCTGCTCTCGGCGGCACTGCCCGCGCGAGCGAACCGCATCACGAACCTCGTTGTCACGGCGCTCTACATTCCGATCATCATCGTCAACGTGGCAGGCACGACGGCCGACTACGTCGGCTACTACGTGCTCACCATCGGCGTCGAGCTGGCAATCATGGCGTACATCCTGCGCACCGCGGCGACCTGGCCCCGCGTCACCGCGGTCACGAAGTAGCGCTCGCATGGCCTCGATCTCGACGCCGATGAGGCCGGCACCCGCGCGGGCGCGCCCGCGCAGCGGGTGGCCGGCGGTGACCGGCCTGCTGCTGCTCAGCGCCCTCCCGATCCTGGGAGGCGTGCTGCGCCTGCAAGAACTGGGCACCGACCCCGCGAGCGCGCCCTCAGCCGCGCGCGCGGGGGTGATCGGGGCGCCCATCGTGGGCCTGTGCCTCTACTGCCAGCGCGGCGCGTTCCCGGTATCGACCCCGCTGCGCGGGCGGCGCG
>NZ_JBKBLF010000038.1:0-13620 GCF_046296455.1 Microcella sp. | reverse complement strand
GCCCGCCGTCGACGGGCGCTCTTCTGCGTGAAACGGGCGCTGCTGCTCGATCCTGCCCTGCGAGCTGCTGCTCGATCCTGCCCTGCGAGCTCCTGCTCGATCCTGCTCTGCGAGCTATTGCTCGATCCTGCCCGGCGAGCTACTGCTCGACGATCGTGATCTCGCGCATGACGGTCGCGTCGATCGCCGTGCGCACGCGCTCGAGCAGCGCATCGGGCACGCGCGAGTCGACCGTCAGCACGCTGAGCGCCTGGCCGCCGGCCGTGCGCCGGGCGATCTGCATGCCCGCGATGTTGATCGAGGCCTCGCCGAACTCTTTGCCGTAGATCGCCACGATGCCGGGCCGATCGGTGTAGATCATGACGATGAAGTGCTGCGCCATCGGCACCTCGACGTCGTAGCCGTTGATCTCGACGATCTTCTCGACCTGCTTCGCGCCGACGAGCGTGCCGCTCACCGAGAGCTGCGTGCCGTCGCTCAGCGAACCGCGGATCGTCAGCAGGTTGCGGTACTCCTCGCTCGTCGCCTCGGTGAGCAGCCGCACCGCGACGCCGCGCTGCTCGGCGAGCAGCGGCGCGTTGACGTAGCTCACCTGCTCGCTCGAGATGCGGCTGAAGATGCCCTTGAGCGCCGCGAGCTTGAGCACGTTGACGTCGTGCGCGACGATCTCGCCGCGCACCTCGACGTCGATGCTCGCGAACGAGGCGTCGGCGAGCGCCGCGAACACCTGCCCGAGCTTCTCCATGAGCGGGATGCCGGGGCGCACGCTCGGGTCGATCACGCCGCCCGCCACGTTGACGGCATCGGGCACGAGCTCACCGTCGAGCGCGAGGCGCACCGACTTCGCGACCGAGACGCCTGCCTTCTCTTGCGCCTCATCGGTCGAGGCGCCGAGGTGCGGCGTGAGCTGGATGGTGGGCAGCTCGAGCAGGGGCGAGCCGACGGGCGGCTCGTTCACGAACACGTCGAGGCCCGCGCCCGCGATGCGGCCGGTCGCGAGGGCATCGCGCAGGGCATCCTCGTCGATGATGCCGCCGCGGCTCGCGTTGACGATGCGCAAGCTCGGCTTCGCGAGCGCGAACTGCGCCGTGCTGATGAGGTTCGTCGTCTCGGGCGTCTTTGGAATGTGGATGGTGATGAAGTCGCTGCGCTGCATGAGCTCGTCGAGGCTCACGAGCGTCACGCCCAGCTGCTGCGCGCGCGCCGGCGGCACGTAGGGGTCGTAGGCGATGAGCTCGACACCGAACGCGGCGAGGCGCTGCGCGACGAGCACGCCGATGCGGCCGAGGCCGACGACGCCGACGGTCTTCTCGAACAGCTCGACACCCGTGTACTTCGAGCGCTTCCACTCCCCCGCCTTCATCGAGGCGTTCGCGTCGGGCACGTGGCGCGCGAGCGAGAGCAGGTGCGCGATCGCCAACTCGGCGGCGCTGATGACGTTGCTCGTGGGCGCGTTGACGACCATGACGCCCGCGCTCGTCGCGGCGGGCACGTCGACGTTGTCGAGACCCACGCCCGCGCGCGCGATGACCTTGAGCGAGGTCGCCGCGGCGATGGCCTCGGCATCCATCTGCGTCGCCGACCGGATGAGCACAGCGCTCGCCTCGGCCAGCGCCGCGAGCAGGGTCGGCCGGTTCGTGCCGTCGACCTGGCGGATCTCGAAGTCGGGGCCGAGGGCGTCGACGGTGGCGGGAGACAGTTCTTCGGCGATGAGCACGACCGGCTTGGGCACGGGGTGAGGTCCTTACGCGGAGGGGTACCGACAAGAGGTGCGGTGGTATGCGGTGGCCTACGCCAGTGGGGGCGACCGGTGCCTCCCAGGGTATCGCAGGGCACGCGGGCAGAATGGCGGCCATGACGATGGTGACGGATGCTGCGCTCGACGCCCTCGTGATCGGCAGCGTCGACCTGGCCCGCGTCATCACGGCCGTCGTGTTTGTCGCGATCGGCATCACCCACTTCGTTCCGCCCGTCGTGCGGGGCATGGCGGCGATGGTGCCCGCGGTGTTCCACGGCCGGCCGTTCTCGCCCGTCGTGTGGGTGTGGGTGACGGGCGTCGCCGAGATCGCCGGCGGCCTCGGGCTGCTGTGGGAGCCGACGCGCGCCGCGGCGGGCATCGCGCTCGCGGTGTTCCTCGTCGGCGTCTTCCCGGCCAACGCCTACGCGGCGCGGCACCGCGACCGATTCGGGGTCGTCGCCGTGCCCTTCTGGCCGCGCCTGGCGATGCAGGTGCTGCTCATCGCCCTCGTGCTGTGGGTGGGGCTGGGCTGAGGTCGGCTCCGGTCGGCGGGCTCAGAGCACGATCGAGCCCGCTGGGCGGGCTCAGAGCAGGATCGAACCCGTCGCGAGGGCGATGAGCGAGAGCCGCACGGTCGCCGTCGCGGCGAGGGCGACGATGAGCACGAGCGTGAAGCGCGTGAGCGGCTGCCGCCGGGCGACGACGACCGCCGCGCCGAAGAAGACCACCGGCAGCACTACGCCCGCCCATAGCGGCACCCAGGGCACGGCCGAGGCGTCGGCCCCGAGCTGCGCGAAGAGGGCCGGCAGGCCGATGAGCGAACTGACGCCGTCGAAGACGAACCACCCGGCGATGATCGACAGCAGCGCGGCCACGCCGACGTGCGCGCGGGTCACGCGAGCACCCCCAGCACGACGGGCCACGGCACGAGCACGAGCGTGCCGAGCGCGAGCCAGCCGATGCGATGCGCCGCCCGGCCGTCGCGCGTGAGCGCCACGACCGCGGCGAACCACAGCGCGCTCGCGATGATCGCGAGGAACTCGCTGAACTGGTACAGCACCTCGAGCAGCACGGTCGGGCCGCTCAGGGGTACGAGGCCGATGCCGATGATCCACCCCACCGACCAGGCCAGGTAGACGAGGGCGAAGAGCCCCGTGAGCAGCCGAAGCCCGAGGGCGGGGCCGCCGGGGGCGGGGGGCTCGGTGCCGGCATCCGGGGCCTCGTCGGTGAGGGATGCGGCGCCCGCCTCTGCGTCATCGCCCGCGACGGCGGGTGCGCGCGCCGCGATCGCGGCATCGGATTCGACATAGCTCGGGTCGTCGAGCTCGTCCCACCGCAGCGCGGCGTCGTCGTCGGGCGCGGGAGTGCGGGGCATGCTGCGAGCCTAGCGATCGACGCTCGGAGGCTGCTCGAGCGTGAACCGTCGCACGAACGCCGTCGCGGGATCGGCCTCGAGCGCCGCGAGCGTGCCGCGCTGGGTCGCGCGACCACTCTCGATCACGAGCACCTCGTCGGCGAGCGCCGCGACATCGGCGCGCGCGTGCGTCACGATCACGACGCCGATGCCCCGTTCGCGCACGCAGCGCGCGAGCTCTGCCCGCACCGAGTCGTGCACCGCGACGTCGAGCGCCGCGAGGGGCTCGTCGAGCAGCAGCAGCCGCGGCCCGGCCGCAAGGGCCCGCGCGAGCGCCACGCGTTGCGCTTCGCCGCTCGAGAGCGCGCCCGGGCGCAGGCCGGCGACCGCGCCGACCCCGAAGCGCTCGAGCCACGCACGCGCGTCGTGCTGCGCCTGCGCCCGCGGGGCGCCGTGCGCGCGCGGCCCGACGGCGACGTTCTCGAGCGCGGTCAGGTGGGGGAACAGCAGCGGGTCGGAGAACACCATGCCGACGCCGCGCTGCTCGGGCGGCACGGGGGGCGCGGGCGGAGCATCCACGACCCGCCCCTCGATCGCGAGGCTGCCCTCGGCGAGCGCGAGGGATCCGGCGATGGCGAGCAGCAGGCTCGACTTGCCCGCGCCGTTCGGACCGATGACCGCGAGCGTCTGCCCTGCGGGCACCGCGATGTCGACGTCGATCGCGAGCGACCCGCGCCGCACGCGCACGGCGCCCTCGATCGCCATCGGCCGCGCGCTCATCGTGTGACCCCCGGCACCCAGCGGTCGCGCAGCGCGACGAGAACGACGACCGACACGGCAATGAGCACGAGCGACAGCGCGATCGCGGCGTCGCGGTCGCCCTCGGCGAGCTGCGCGTAGATCGCCATCGGCAACGTCTGGGTGACGCCCGGGATGCTCGTGGCGAAGGTCACCGTCGCGCCGTACTCGCCCAGCGCGCGCGCGAAGCTCAGGGCGGCGCCCGCCGCGATGCCCGGCGCGATGAGCGGCAGCGTGACCCGTAGCAGGCGCCGGCCGGGGGTCAGCCCGAGCGTCGCGGCGACGAGGTCGACGCGGCGGTCGGCGCCCCGCAGGGCACCCTCGATCGCGAAGACGAGGAAGGGCATGGCCACGAAGGTCTGCGCGAGCACGACCGCGCCCGCGCTCGTCGGCGGCGCCGCGCCGAGCAGCGCGGCGATCGGCGCGGAGACGAGGCCGCCCTCCCCCAGCAGGGCGACGAGCGCCACGCCCCCGACGACGGGCGGGAGCACGACGGGAACGGTCACGAGCGAGCGGACGACGCGCAGTGCGAGGCCGGGCGGCTCGTCGGGGGCGCCCGCGAGCAGCAGCGCGAGCGGCACCCCGAGCAACACGCTCAGGCCCGTGGCCGCGGCGGCCGTGCCGAGCGAGATGCCGAGCGCGGTGAGCGCCGTCTCGCTCGAGAGCAGCTCGAGCAGCCGGCCCCACGGCGCCCGCACGACGATCGCGACGAGCGGCCCGACGAGCAGTGCGAGCCCGATCGCGCCGAGCACCACGACGGCGAGCGGCGGGCGCGCGCGATGGGGTGCTCGCGTCATCGGGGCATCCTCTCGCTCGTGCCTGCGACAATCACACCATGCTCGACCCCGCGCGCTACGCCCGCCAGCTCGCCCTGCCCGGCTTCGGGCCGGCCGAGCTCGCGGCGCTCGGCAGCGCGCGCGTGCTCGTGATCGGCGCGGGCGGGCTCGGCAGCGTCGTGCTGCCCCAGCTCGTGGGCTCGGGCGTCGGCGCGGGGCCCGGCGGATGCATCGGCATTGTCGACGACGACGTCGTCGAGCGCAGCAACCTGCACCGGCAGACCCTGCACGGCGAGGGCGACCTCGGGCGTCGGAAGGTCGACTCGGCCGCCGAGCGCCTGGCCGCGCTCAACGCCGGTACGACGATCGTGCGGCATCCCGAACGGTTCTCGCGCGAGACCGCGCTCGCCCTGCTCGACGGCTACGACCTGCTCGTCGACGGCAGCGACGGCTTCGCGACGCGCTACCTCGCCGCCGACGCCGCCGTGCTCGCGGGGGTGCCGCTCGTGTGGGGCGCCGTGCTGCAGTACGACGGGCAGGTGGGCGTGAGCCCGGTCGGCGGGCCCGGCTACCGCGACCTCTTCCCCGTCGCCCCCGACCCCGCGAGCGTGCTCGACTGCGCAACCGGGGGTGTGCTTCCGTCGGTGTGCGGCGTCATCGGCTCGATCATGGCCGCGCAGGTCGTGACGCTGCTCACGGGCATCGGCGAGAGCCTCATCGGCCGCGTGACGACGTACGATGCGCGATCGGGGCGGTTCCGCGAACTCGCGTACCGGCACGACCCGAGCGCTGTGCCCGTCACCGCGCTGGCCGACGAGGCGGCGAACGGCGGTGCCGAGGGCGCGGCCCCCGACCACGGGGTGGCCGAGCGCACGGTCGACGGCGACGAGCTGACCGCGCCGCAGCTCGCTGCGATGCTCGCCGTGCCCGCGCCTCCCCTGCTGCTCGACGTGCGCGAGCCCTGGGAGCACGAGCTCGCCGCCATCGCGGGCTCGCAGCTGCTGCCGCTCGGCCGGCTCGCCGACGGCATCGGCGCCCTGCCGCGCGATCGCCGCATTGTCGCCTACTGCCACCACGGCATCCGGTCGCGGCACGCCCTCGACGCGCTGCAGGCGGCGGGGCTCGACGCGCAGCACCTCATCGGCGGCATCGACGCCTGGTCGGTGCAGGTCGACCCGGGCATCGCACGGTACTGAGCCGTGAGCATCCCGCAGTCGATCACGATCGAGCACTTGCTCGCCTCGCCCAGCCACCGCTACGAGGGGCGACCGAGCGACGGCGCCGCGCCCGCGACGGCCGTCGAGCTGCACGATCGCATCGCGCTGCGCGCGGGCCTCGGCATCGTCGGCGACCGCTACTTCGGGCACGCCGCGCACCGCGACGCGGCCGTCACGATCATGGCCGCCGAGGCGCTCGAGCACGTCGCCGAAGCGCTGCAGCTCGACGACGTGCCCGACTTCGCGGCGACGCGCCGCAACATCCAGGTGCGCGGTCTCGACATCGACGCGATGCGCGGCGCGACCTTCAGCATCGACAGCGGCGAGGGAGCCGTGCTGTTTCGCGCGATGCGCCCCGCGAACCCCTGCGGGTGGATGGATGCCGAGCTCGCGCCCGGCGCCCACCGCGCGCTGCTGCGCCGGGGCGGCATGCGCTGCGCGGTGCTGAGCGACGGCGTGCTGCGGCTCGGCGCCGCGGTCGTCACGGTGCACTGACCGCTGCGCCGCCGTGATCGCGACGCTGCACTGACCGTCGCTGCGTCTCGCTCGACGAGCGCTCAGGCGTCGACCTGCACGACGATGCCGTGATAGCCCTCGGCACCGTCGGGGGCGACCGGCACGTAGGGCTCGGTCTGCGTGCGCCCGGCGAGGTCGGTCGCCCGCACCTCGATGACGTGCGTGCCGGGCTCGGCAGGCCACTCGAGCACCCACTGGCGCCAGGTGTCGACCGAGATCGCCTCGGCAAGACGGGCCTGCTGCCAGGCGCCGCCGTCGATGCGCACCTCGACACGTTCGATGCCGGTGTGCTGCGCCCAGGCAATGCCCGCGATCGCCGTCGTGCCCGCGGCCAGTCGCGTACGATCGCGCGGCACGTCGATGCGCGAGTGGGTCTTGACCGGGCCGAGGGCCGACCAGCCGCGCGGCGTCCAGTAGCCGATGTCGCGATCGAAGCGGGTGACCTTCAGCTCGACGACCCACTTCGTGGCCGAGACATAGCCGTAGAGGCCCGGCACGACAAGGCGGGCGGGAAACCCGTGCTCGAGCGGCAGCAGCTCGCCGTTCATGCCGATCGCGAGCAGGGCATCCCGACCCGGATCCTGCAGCACGTCGAGCGGGGTACCGGCGGTCCAGCCGTCTTGGCTGCGCGAGAGCACCATGTCGGCCTCGGGCAGCGGGCGGGCGCGCGCCAGGATGTCGCGGATCGGGTAGCCGAGCCAAAGGGCGTTGCCCGTGAGGTCGCCGCCGACCTCGTTCGAGACGCACATGAGCGTCACGTACGACTCCTGCAGCGGCAGGGCGGCGAGCTCGTCCCAGCCGATCTCGACCTCTTGCTCGACGAGGCCCGTCACCCGCAGGGTCCACTGCGCGGCGTCGATGCGCGGCACCTGCAGCGCCGTATCGATGCGGTAGAAGTCGCGGTTGGGCGTGACGAGCGGGGTGATGCCGGGCACGTCGAGCTCGGCACCGAGCGGCGGAGCGGCGGCCCGGGTGGTCGCCGCGGGCAGCCGCAGCGCCTCGCGCACGGTCTCGGCCACCGAGCTCGCGGCGTTCGCCGCACGCGCCGCGATCCCCACGACGACCGCCCCCGCCGCGGTCGCGGCGAGACCGGTGAGGAACGACCGTCGGGCGACACCCGCCGACCGCACGGCCGCCGTGCTGGTACCGCGCGCCGAGCTCCAGCGGGCCAGACGCCCCATGAGCAGGCGCAGCACGACGATGCCCGCCACGACCCCGAGCAGGGTCGGCACCGCCCACAGCGGCGTGGCTTCGGCACGGGTCAGCACGGCGACGAGCGCGACGACGCCGAGGAGGCCGAGCAGCACGGCGCCCCACGGCCGGCGCCGGTGCTCGAGCACCCCGGCGACGACCGCGAGCACGGCGACAAGCAGGCCCACCATGACGAGCAGCACGATCTTGTCGGCCTCGCCGAACAGCGCGATCGTGAGGTCTTTGAGCCACGGCGGCGCGAGGTCGATGACGAGCGATCCGACGGCGAGCACCGAGCTGCTGGCGGGGGCGACGAGCAGGGCGACGACCTCGGTCACCGCGATGACGACGGCGGCCGCCCCGAGGCCCACGGCCGCGGCCCAGAGCGTGGCGCGGCGCAGAGACATGCCGTCAGCGTAAGCCGCCGCGCCCCCGGGCGGCCTGGGCGATACCTTTCAGAAGTCTTACGGCCGCGCCCGATGCCTCACCGCGGCGAGCACGCGTGGGAGACGATGGTGGCACCGCACGGGCCGACGCACAGAGAGGGAGGCCGCATGACCACGACACCCGCCGATCACCGCGCGAGCGTCGACGAGCACCACGCCCGCGTAGCCGCACTGCTCGCCGGCCTGCGGTCGACCGCGACGGAGACGGTCGCGCTCGACGCGGCCCTCGGCCGGCGGCTCAGCGATCCCGTGCACTCCGCCGTCGCCCTCCCGCCGTTCCGCAACGCGCAGATGGACGGCATCGCCGTGCGCGCGACCGACCTCACCGGGGGCCGGGGGCTGCCGGTCGTCGGCACGATCCCTGCTGCTCCCGGCGCCGTCGCGCCCCTCGCCCCCGGCACGGCCGTGCGCATCATGACGGGGGCCCCCGTTCCCGAGGGGGCCGACGCCGTCGTGCCGATCGAGCGGGTCGTCATGACGGCGACGGATGCCGGTGAGACCGCCGCCGTCGCCGCCGCCATGCAGGCGGGCGCCTTCATCCGCGAGGCCGGAGGAGACCTGCCCGCGGGCGGCGAGGTGCTCGCCGCGGGCACGGTGCTGGCCTCGCGGCACCTCGCCGCGCTCGCCGCTGCCGGGCACGATCGTGTGCGGGTGGCGCGGCGCATCCGGATCGCCGTCATCAGCACGGGAGCCGAGCTCGCCCCACCGGGTGCGACGCTCGCGCCCGGGCAGATCTTCGACGCCAACGGGCCCGCGCTCGCGGCTGCCGCCCGGGCCGCGGGCTGCGCGGTCATGCTGCAGGAGCGCACGAACGACGACCCGGACGAGTTCGCGCGCGTGCTCGCGCAGGCCGCGGCGTCGGCCGACATCGTCGTGACGGCGGGCGGCATCTCGCAGGGGGCGTTCGAGGTCGTGCGCGAGGTGCTCGAACCGCACGGGGCCTGGGTGGGCTCGCTCGCGCTGCAGCCCGGCGGCCCGCAGGCGACGGCCCGCGTCGCGGGCGTTCCCGTGCTGTGCTTTCCCGGCAACCCGGTGAGCGCCCAGCTGTCGTTCGAGCTCTTCCTCGCCCCCGCGCTGCGCGAGCTCGCGGGGCTGCCCGCGCGCACCACCGAGTCGCGCCGGCTCACCGTCGACCTCGACTCGGTCGCCGACCGCGTGCAGCTCGTGCGCGCCCGCGCCGACGACCGGGGCGGCATCACGCCCGTCGCAGGCCCCGGCTCGCACCTCGTCGTCGCCATGGCGCACGCCGACCGGGTCATCGTCGTGCCGGCCGAGGCCACTCATCTGCCCGCGGGCAGCGAGGTGACAGCATGGGTGCTGTGAGCGACGACAGCACCCTGAGCCACCTCGACGCCGATGGGCGCGCCCGCATGGTCGACGTGAGCGGCAAGTCCCCCTCGGTGCGGCGTGCCGTCGCGAGCGGCCGCTACCGCACGCGCGCCGACGTCATCGCACTGCTGCGCGACGACGCCCTGCCGAAGGCCGACGTGCTGACGACCGCGCGGCTCGCCGGAATCGGCGGCGCCAAGCGCACGAGCGAGCTCATCCCGCTGTGCCACCCGCTGCCGCTGGATGCCGTGACCGTCGACCTCGAGCTCGACATCGACAGCGTCGTCATCACGGCCACCGCGACGACGACGGGTCGCACGGGCGTCGAGATGGAGGCGCTCACGGCCGTCGCCGTCGCCGGCCTCACCCTGCACGACATGGTCAAGGCGGTCGACCCGGCCGGGGTGCTCGGCGAGATCCGGCTGATCGAGAAGACGGGCGGCGTGCGCGGCCCGTGGTCGCGCGACGTCGCGGCGAGGCCCGCAGCAGCACGGGCGAATGCTGGGGCCAAGCTGGCGCAGAGCGCCCCCGAGCACCCGGCCGTGCGCCCGCGCACGGCCATCGTGCTCGTGGCGTCGACACGGGCGGCGAGCGGCGAGCGGCCGGATGAGACGGGCCCCGTCATCGCCGCGTGGCTCGGCGAGCACGGCATCGCCGTCGACGAGGTCGTCGTGGCACCGGATGCCGGTGTCGCCGAGGCCCTGCAGGCGGCGCTCGCGAGCGCGCCCGCCGTCATCCTCACGACCGGAGGCACGGGGCCGAGCCCGAGCGACCGCACCCCCGACGCCGTCGCCGCCGAGATCGACGTCGAGCTGCCGGGCATCGCCGAGGCGATCCGCGCACGCGGGCGCGAGGCGGTGCCGACCGCGGCGCTCAGCCGGGGAGTCGCCGGCATCGCGCGCGGCACCGTGATCGTGACCCTGCCGGGCTCGCGCGGCGGGGTGCGCGACGGCCTCGCCGTGCTCGACGAGCTGCTGCCGCACCTGCTCGAACAGCTCGCGGGCGGCGATCATGACGCGTGAGGCGACGGCTCCCACGGCCCTCGTCACGGCGGCGCCCCTCGACGCCGCGGCCATCGAGGCCGCGGTCGCGACGCGGGCCGACGGCGCCCTCGTGACCTTCCGCGGCATCGTGCGCGACCACGACCACGGGCAGGCCGTCACGGGGCTCGACTACCTCGCGCACCCCGACGCCGAAGACTTCCTCCGGGCATCCTGCGAGCGCGTCGCCGCCGAGACGGGGCTGCGCGTCGCCGCGGCGCACCGCACCGGCCCCCTCGAGATCGGCGACCTCGCGCTCGTCGCCGCCGTCGCCGCGCCGCATCGCGCGGCGGCCTTCGCCGCGATCGACAGGCTCGTCGACGACATCAAGAGCACGGTGCCGATCTGGAAGCGGCAGCACGTCGCGGGTGGCACGACCGAGTGGGTCGGCCTGTAGCGTTCCCGGTCGCGCGCTGGGGTCACCCCCCGGCGAAGGGCGGCAGCACGTCGACGAGGCCGTCGACCGCCATCGCGTCGTCGCGACTGACGACGCCGTCGACGAGGAACGAGCCGTTCGCGAGCACGCGCGCCATCGGCTCGCCGTACTGCGCGATGAGTCGCGCGCGCACCGCGCCGACCGTGGCGAGGGATGCGGCCTGCGCCGCGGCGAACACCTCCTCCTCCCGCCCGGCGGCCTCGGCCGCCGCCGCGAAGTAGCGCACCCGCAGTTCAGCCACCGATCGCCCCCATCGTGCGCGCGGGCCGTCGGAAGGTGTCGAGCGACATGCCATGGCCCGACTGCTTGGTCCACATGGCCGCGCGCCAGCGATCGGCGAGCTCCTCGTCAGAGGCGCCCGAGCGCAGCATCCCGCGCAGATCGGTCTCGTCGTCGCCGAACAGGCACGAGCGCACGGTGCCCTCGGCCGTCAGGCGCGTGCGGTCGCAGGCCTCGCAGAACGAGCGCGTGACCGAGGCGATGATGCCGATCGCGTGCGGTCCGCCGTCGACGAGCCAGGTCTCGGCGGGAGCGTGCGGGTCGTCGCGGTGCGGGTGGCTGAGCGCGAACCGCGGCGCGAGCGCCGCGACGAGCTCGGCCGCCTCGACCATGTTGTCGCGCACCCACGCCTCGTCGGCGTCGAGCGGCATCTGCTCGATGAACCGCAGCTCGACCCCGTGCTCGATCGCCCACGCGACGAGGTCGCCCGCGCCGTCGAGCGTGTCGCGCATGAGCACGGCGTTGATCTTGAGCGGGGCGATGCCCGCCCGTCGCGCGGCCTCGATGCCGCGCAGCACGGCCGGCAGGCGGTCGCGCCGGGTGAGACGCGCGAAGTGGTCGCGGTCGACCGTGTCGAGCGAGATGTTGAGGCGCGTGAGCCCCGCGGCGAGCAGCGCCTCGATGCGCTTCTCGAGCCCGATGCCGTTGGTGGTAAGGGCCAGGGATGCCCCTGCCGCCACCCGCGCGCTGCGCTCGACGATCTCGACGAGGTCGGGGCGCAGCAGCGGCTCGCCCCCCGTGAAGCGGATGTCGTGCACCCCGAGGTCGCGCACCCCGATCTGCACGAGCCGCGCGATCTCGTGCGCCGTCAGCAGCTCGTCGCGCGGCACGACGGGCAGCCCCTCGGCGGGCATGCAGTAGGTGCACCGCAGCGAGCAGGCGCTCGTGAGCGAGATGCGCAGGTCGCGGGCGACGCGGCCGAAGCGGTCGACGAGCTCACGCGTGTCGGGGCGCCCGGTGGTGTCGGGGGCCGCGCGGCGCGCGACGGGCATCCCGAGACCGATCGTCGTCATGGGGGCCACTGTAGAGGGCGTCGCCGCAGGCCGACTGCGAACGGCCCCGGGGCGCCGCCTCAGACGCGCGGCGCTGCGTGGTGCGCGCCGCGGCCGAGCGCATCGGACTGCTCGCCCTCGAGCGGGTCGGCGTCGGGGGTGACGAGCGCGAGACCGGTCATCCGCAGCGTCTTGTCGTACTGCAGCGTCAGGGGCACCGCGAACTCGTCGTCGGCCACGCCGTAGCGGCCCTCGGCGCCGAGGGCGACGATGTTCCACGGCCGGCCGTTCGCCGGGCGGCTCTCGACCCCGCTCTCGAGCACGAACTGCGGGTAGTCGTAGGCGGCCGAGACGGTCGCGTCGAGGCGCGGCGAGTAGGTGTCGACGAGCAGCTGACCCGCAGCAAGATCCCACTGCAGCAGACGCAAGAAGCCCGTGGCGCGCTCGCCCGAGTCGGTGCGGAACTCCTGGTAGTCGGCGAGCAGTTCGACGACATCGTGCCCCTCGATGCCGCCCGCATCGGGCGTGACGATCGCGCCGAGGCCGTGATAGTGCCCCGCGAGCACGGCGACGACGTTGCGGTTCGGCTCGACGACGCGCTGCCACAGCTCGTCGGCACGGCTCAGCCACCGATTGTCGGTCGCCCGTCGCGCCGGATCCCAGCGCGTGAGCGGCGTGAGGTGCTCGTGCGTCGCGATCACCACATTGTGGTCGGGATGCCGCCGCACCACGCCCTCGGCCCACACGAGCTCGCGCTCGCCGTAGCCGTAGCCGATCGAGAGCACGAGCACGGGCGCGGGGCCCGCCTGCACGATCGTGTAGCTCGAGGTCGCATCGCCCGGCGCGATGGGCGCGACGAAACCGGGCGCGTCGGCGTACCGGTCGGGCCCGAAGTACTCGGCGTAGAGCGCGGTGTCGATGCCGCGCTTGGTGTCGTGGTTGCCGGGCAGCACGGTCGTGACGAGCCCGGCATCCTCGAGCACCTTCTGGGCGGCGGATGCGCGCGCGAACTCGATTCGCGCCCGAGCCTCCGACTGGTCGGGGTCGACCCAGCTCTGCACGAGGTCGCCCGTGTGCACGACAGCCGCGAGCTCGCGCTGCTGCCCGAGCTCGACGATCCACCGCGTCATGCGCTCGTACTCCTCGGGATACCCCTCGCTCAGGTACTGGGTGTCGGTGAGGTGCACGATCGACGCGTCGACGTCGTCGACCCGCTCGAACGCCGCATTGGGCTCGAGGTCGGCCGCGACGCGCGGGGCCGGCAGCACCTGCACGAGCAGCGCCTCGGTCGCGGCGGTCTCGCCGCCCACCGTCGCCGAGCCGCGCGCATCGGCGACGCTCTCGCCGATCACGCGCCACCGCGCGGCCGCGTCGTCCCACGCCGAGAGCACGACGCGGTGGCGGGGGCTCACCGCGCCCGACCACGTGACGGTGCCGGCGGCGGGGGCGTCGAGCTCGAGGCGCAGCGCCGGGTGGTCGTAGCCGCTCGCGGCCGCCGCGAGCGTGCC
>NZ_JBKBLF010000037.1:0-14072 GCF_046296455.1 Microcella sp. | reverse complement strand
CGGACGAGCGCGGCGGCCGCCTCCGGCGCGCCGCCGCCCCCGGCGGCGACCGCGAGCAGGTCGAGGGCCAGGCCCACGGTCGGCGGGGGCGGCTCGGCGCTGCGCAGCAGGCGCCGCATCCACCGCCGGGCCGCGACGAGCAGCAGCAGGCCGGCAACGATCACCCCCGCGCCGATCGGCGTCGCGACCGTGGCCACCAGATCGACCCCCATGAGCAGGCCGAGAAGCACGGCCACCGCGGGCAGCACCATGACGATGCGCGCCGTCGCGCGGGGGCCGGCGAGGGCGATGCGGATGTCGCGGCGCGCGGCCTCGCGATCGCGCAGCCCCTCGGCGAAGCCGCGCAGGGCCGGAGCCATCGGCGCGCCGCTCGCTGTGGCGACCCGCCACGCCGCGGCGAGCGAGCGCCAGGCATCACCGCCCTCGTGCCCGGCCGTGTCGAGAACGCCGGCGATGGGCTCGCCGCGGGCGATCGCGAGTGCGACCTCTGCGGTCACCGGGTCGGTCGAGGCGCCGATCGCATGCCCCCAGGCGGCGCGTGGCGTCAGACCGGCCGCGATGAGCACCGCGAGTCGGTGCACGTGGCCGGCCAGGCGTCCCTCGTCGAGATCGCTCACAGTGGGCTGCCCACCGGTTCGACGACCAGCCGCTCGCGCTCGTCGAGGGCGAAGCGGCCGAGGCTCGCTCGCCGCCCGCCGGTGCGGTCGCGCTCGAGGTGCACGACGAGATCGATGCCGCTCAGCACCTGGCGGGCGAGCGCCTCGGGCGCGAGCCCGGCGATCATCCCGACCGCCTCGAGCCGACTCGGAACATCAGCGAGCGAATTGGC
Source organism: Microcella sp. (assembly GCF_046296455.1). Lineage (GTDB taxonomy): Bacteria > Actinomycetota > Actinomycetes > Actinomycetales > Microbacteriaceae > Microcella. Next base: position 13,243 of record NZ_JBKBLF010000037.1, on the reverse strand, counting down.
GTGCAGGGTTCCGGCACCACCGCGGTGCCCCGTGTTGAGCGCGGCCAAGAACTCGCGGATCTCCGCCCCGCGGCACTCCCCCACGACCAGCCGATCGGGCCGCATGCGCAGAGCCTCGCGCACGAGCCGGGCGAGGTCGATCTCTCCCGCCCCCTCCATGTTCGACTGCCGGCATTCGAGCGACACCACGTGCGGATGCGCAACGGGCGCCTCGGCGACGTCTTCGATCATGACGATTCGGTCGGTCGGCAGCGCTTCGCTCAGCCAGGCGGCGAGCAGCGTCGTCTTGCCGCTGCCCGTCGCCCCGGTCACGAGCACGGTGCGACGCTGCTCGAGCGCCTCACGCAGCACCGACTCGACGGCTGCATCGAGCCCTGCCGTCGCGAGGGTGACGCGATCGACCCGCGGCAGGCGGATCGAGATCGCGGTGCCCGCCCACGCGATCGGCGGCAGTGCGACGTGCACGCGCATGCCGTCGCCCAGCCTCACGTCGGCGCACGGTGTGGCCTCGTCGACGTGCCGGCCGCCCGCGGCGATGAGGCCGATGGCCAGCTCACGCGCGGCCGCCGGCTCGAAGCGCAGGCCAGCGACCGGCTCGGCGCCCGACCCCGTGTCGATGCGCACCCGGCCGTCGGCGGTGAGAAAGACGTCGGTGGCCGCGGGGTCGGCCACGATCGCCGCGAGCGGGCCGAGCGCCGCTCGGGCCGCCGCCGGGATGAACCGCTCGCGCTCGCGGGGCGGGGTCGCGCCGCTCGGCGCCGGAGCGGCCGATTCCCCCGATGCCGGCGCGCCCGGCCGCTCGTGCGGAGCGTCGTCGGGCCGCCGAGGATCTCGAGGCACGAACGGCTGCATCGCTCGAGGATGCCCCGGGTGGGCGGGCGGCGCGGGGTACGGAGGGCATCCTGGGGGCGGAACGCCGAAGGCCCCTCGTGGTGAGGGGCCTTCGGTCACGCTGTGGCGCGGTGATGCAGGAAAGTCGGGGGCGGCGCTCGCTTTGGGGGGAATCGAGCGCCGCCGCAGCAACACGTGATTGGGGGGAATCGTTCGCGTTACTGAAGTCAGGCTTGCTGCTGACTGTTCAAGTGTATGCGTCGGAATGGTCAGGTCAAGCAAAAACGCCCCCCGTTTTGTCCTCCATAGGGAGGACTCAGCAAAATGTCCCCCAATGGGGTACGGAATCACCCGCGAACCCGCCGCGAACGCGCATGCGAGCGGCGGTTGTCGTCTCGCGACACGCGACGACCGCGAGCGCGATGGCGGCTCTAGGATGACCCCTGTTCCCCGTTCCGAAGTCGGCAGACCAGGCCAGTCCGCTTCACATCGACCAAGGATGACGATGTCAGAGACCTCGATCGACAGCCTCCTGCACGAAGACCGCCGGTTCGCGCCGAGCCCCGAGTTCGCCGCGGCGGCCGTGGCGAGACCCGAGCTCTACGACGAGGCGCGCGCCGACCGCCTCGGATTCTGGGCCGACCGCGCCCGCGAGCTGCACTGGCACCGCCCGTTCACCGAGACCCTCGACTGGTCGAACCCGCCCTTCGCGCGCTGGTTCGCCGACGGCGAGCTCAACGTGGCCTACAACTGCCTCGACCGCCACGTGCTCGCGGGCAACGGCGACCGCGTGGCCCTGCACTGGGAGGGCGAGCCGGGCGACACCCGCAGCCTGACCTACGCCGAACTGACGTGCGAGGTCAAGCGCGCGGCGAACATGCTCGCGGGCCTCGGCGTGTCGCGGGGCGACCGCGTCGTGATCTACCTGCCGGTGATCCCCGAGGCGGTCATCGCCATGCTCGCCGTGGCGCGCCTGGGGGCGATCCACTCGGTCATCTTCGGCGGGTTCAGTGCCGAGAGCATCAGGGCACGGGTCGAGGATGCGGATGCCACGCTCGTCATCACCGCCGACGGCGGCTGGCGCAAGGGCCGGGTGTTCCCTCTCAAGCAGGCCGTCGACTCGGCGCTCGCGGCCGCGGAGTCGCACGTCGAGCGCGTGCTCGTCGTGCGCCGTGGCGACAACGAGGTCGAGTGGACAGAGGGACGCGACCTGTGGTGGCACGAGCAGCTCGAGGGCGTCTCTGACGAGCACGAGGCCGAGGGCTTCGAGGCCGAGAACCCGCTGTTCATCCTCTACACCAGCGGCACCACCGGAAAGCCCAAGGGAATCCTGCACACGAGCGGGGGCTATCTCACGCAGGCGGCGTTCACGCACAAGAACGTCTTCGACCTCAAACCCGAGACCGACGTCTACTGGTGCACGGCCGACGTGGGCTGGATCACGGGCCACAGCTACGTCGTCTACGGCCCGCTCGCGAACGGCGCCACGCAGGTGCTCTACGAGGGCACGCCCGACACGCCGCACCCGGGCCGGTGGTGGGAGCTCATCGAGAAGTACAAGGTGAGCATCTTCTACACGGCGCCCACGGCGATCCGGTCGTTCATGAAGCTCGGCCGGGAGATCCCCCAATCGTTCGACCTGTCGAGCCTGCGCGTGCTCGGCTCGGTGGGCGAGCCCATCAACCCCGAGGCCTGGGTCTGGTACCGCGAGATCATCGGCGGCGGCCGCACGCCCATCGTCGACACCTGGTGGCAGACCGAGACGGGCGCGATCATGATCAGCGCCCTGCCCGGCATCACGGTGGCCAAGCCCGGATCGGCGCAGGTTCCGATCCCCGGCATCAGCGTCGACGTGCTCGACGAGGCCGGTGTGCACGTCGGCAAAGAGGCGGGCGGCTTGCTCGTCGTGACCGAGCCGTGGCCGAGCATGTTGCGCGGCATCTGGGGCGACCCCGAGCGGTTCCGCGACACCTACTGGTCGAAGTTCGCCGACGCGCCCAACGGGCCGCTCTACTTCGCGGGAGACGGCGCCCACCTCGACGGCGACGGCGACGTGCAGCTGCTCGGCCGCGTCGACGACGTCATGAACGTCTCGGGGCACCGCCTCTCGACCATGGAGATCGAGTCGGCGCTCGTCTCGCACCCGATCGTGGCCGAGGCCGCGGTCGTCGGCGCGAGCGACGACACGACGGGGCAGGCGGTCGTCGCGTTCGTCATCCTGCGCGCCAAGAAGGCCGCCTCGGTCACGGCGACCGAGGCGAGCGTCATGCTGCGGGCCCACGTCACCGAGCAGATCGGCGCGATCGCGCGGCCGCGCGAGATCTTCGTCGTCGCCGAGCTGCCCAAGACGCGCTCGGGCAAGATCATGCGCCGCCTGCTGCAAGACATCGCCGAGGGGCGCGAGATCGGCGACACGACGACGCTCACCGACGTCACCGTCGTGCAGTCGATCCGCGGCACGCTCGACTAGTACGAACCCCGCACCTCGTACCGGAACGGACACCTCGCACGCTTCACACCGTGCGAGGTGTCTGGTTCCGTGCGAAGCACGAGCCGCGGACCCTGGGGCGCGGGCGCCCGGCGCGCGCTAGGCGAACTCGAGGATCAGCTCGACCTCGACGGGAGCATCCAAGGGCAGCACCGACACGCCGACGGCGCTGCGCGCGTGCGCGCCCGCCTCGCCGAAGATCTCGCCGAGCACGGTCGACGCACCGTTCGCGACGGCGGGCTGGCCCGAGAAATCGGGGGTCGAGGCCACGAACACGACGACCTTGACGACGCGTGTCACGCGGTCGAGCGAGCCGATGACGCTCTGCGCTGCGGCGAGCGCGTTGAGCACCGCGGTGCGGGCGAACCCCGCGGCCTGCTCGGGCGTCACGGCGGCCCCGACCTTGCCCGTCGCGGGCAGTGCGCCATCGACGAAGGGCAGCTGCCCGGCCGTGAAGACCAGGTTGCCGCTGGTCACGGCGGGCACGTAGGCAGCCACGGGCTTCGTCACGGCCGGGATGCTGATGCCGAGCTCGGCGAGGCGCGCGTCGATGGCGCTCATGCCGTCACCCCCGCGATCGGGCGCTTGAAGTAGGCCACGAGCCCGCCCTCGGGACCCGTGACGACCTGCACGAGCTCCCAGCCTTCCGAGCCCCAATTGTTGAGGATCGCCTGGGTCGTGTGGATCATGAGCGGAGTCGTCAGGTACTCCCATTGGGTCATTGCGGTATCCATTCAGCGTCGTCATAAGCCAGGTGGCGTACCCTTGAGCATATGTCTGCCCAGAATCAGAAGGCTTCCGGAGTCATCGGCGCCATCGGCGGGATGCTCGGACTCAGCGCGCTCGCCGGCGTTCTCGTGACCGTCATGGTCACGCCGGCCCTCGCTGTCTCGAGCATGGCCGCCAGCAACACCATCGGCATTTTCGAGGGTCTGCCCGAATACATCAAGATCAACGAGCAGACGCAGCGCAACGTGCTCTACGCGCAAGAGACCGACGACCCCGCTGACGGCTACCGCCAGATCGCGATCGTCTTCGCCGAAGACCGCGAAGAGGTCGCCTGGGACGAGGTCTCGCAGTTCGTGAAAGACGCCACGGTCGCCGGCGAGGACCGCCGCTTCTACGACCACGGCGGCGTCGACCTGCAGGGCATCGTGCGCGCCGCGATCGGCAACGTCACCTCGGGTGGCGTGCAGTCGGGCGCATCGACGCTCACCATGCAGCTCGTCAAGAACATCTTCGTCAACGAGTCGCTCAAGGCCGAGACCGAGGAAGACCGTGACCGGCTCTACGCCGAGGCGCAGGAGCAGTCGCTCGAGCGCAAGCTCAAAGAGGCCAAGCTCGCGATCGGGCTCGAGAAGGAGTACACGAAAGACGAGATCCTGCTCGCCTACCTGAACCTCGCCAACTTCGGCGGCAACACGTACGGCATCCAGGCCGCCGCGCAGCAGTACTTCGGCGTCGACGCGATCGACCTCACGATCGCCCAGGCCGCAAGCCTCATCGCGATCGTGCAGTACCCGAACGAGCGCTCGCTCGAGACGCCCGACAATTACGCCAGCAACCAGGAGCGTCGGGACTACATCATCCGCACGATGGCCTCAGAGGGCTACATCACCGAGGCCGAGCGCGACGAGGCCCTGGCGATCGCGGTCGACGAGGAGTTCGTGAACCTGTCGGAGCGCCAGAGCGGCTGCATCGCGGCCAACCGCAACGCTCAGCAGTTCTGCGACTACGTCGTGAAGAACATCAAGAACCTCGAGTCGCTCGGCGCGACCGAAGAAGAGCGCCTCGACAACTGGCGTCTCGGCGGCTACGAGATCTACACGACCCTGAACTTCAAGCTGCAGGCCGCCGCGCAGAAGAAGGTGCGTGAGAACGTGCCGACCCGCAGCACGATCCTCAACATCGGCAGCGTGGCGACCTCGGTCGAGGTGGGAACGGGCCGCATCCTCACGATGGCGCAGAACCGCCCCTTCAACGACTCGCAGACCCCCAAGCAGGGCCAGACCGCCGTCAACTACGCGACCGACCGCGACTACGGCGGGTCGAGCGGCTTCCAGGTGGGCTCGACCTACAAGATCTTCGCCCTCGTCGAGTGGCTCAAGCAGGGCCGCGGACTCAACGAGGTCGTCGACGCCTCGCGCTTCGAGCTCAACCAGGCCGCGTTCCTCGACACGTGCGACGACGGAGGCGGCCCCTGGGGCGGCCCCTGGAAGTTCAAGAACTCGGGTGGCGCCGGTGGCGCCGCGATGAGCGTCTTCAACGCGACGGTCAACTCGGTCAACTCGGCCTACGCCTCGATCGCCGAGCAGCTCGACCAGTGCCAGATCCGTGCGGCCGCCGAGTCGCTCGGGGTGCACCGCGCCGACGGCGACCCGCTCGAGACCAACCCCTCGGCCGTTCTGGGCACGAACAACATCGCCCCGTTGACGATGGCCGCAGCCTTCGCCGGCATCGCCAACGGCGGCGTGTTCTGCGAGCCCATCGCGGTCGACCGCATCGTCGACCGCGACGGCGTCGAGCTGGATGGGCAGACGCAGGACTGCCGCCGTGCGATGACGGCGGAGGTCGCCGCGGCCGCCGCTGCGCCCATGGCCGCCGTCATCACGGGCGGCACGGCGACCTCCTCGAACATCGGCGACGGCGTGCCGATCATCGGCAAGACCGGCTCCACCGACAGCTTCAACCAGACGTGGATGGTCGGCTCGACCCGCAAGGTCGCGACGGCTGTCTGGGTGGGCAACGTCAAGGGCCAGGTCTCGATGCTGAACTACCCGGGAGGGTCGGGCATCCGCCACATCATCTTCCGCGGCATCATGGCCGAGGCCAACCGCCAGTACGGCGGCGGCGGGTTCCCGGCGCCCCCGTCGAGCCTGCTCGCAGGGTCGGGCGTCAAGCTGCCCGCCGACGTCATCGGCATGACGCAAGAGCAGGCCAAGGCGCTGCTCGAGGGTCTCGGGCTGCGCTTCGAGGTCGGCGGCCAGGTCGACTCGGCGCTCGAGGCCGGGCGCGTCGCGGGCATGTCGTTCTCGGCGGGCACGCTGCTCGCGCGCGGCACCACCGTCAAGGTCACGATCAGCCGCGGCAACCTCGTCGAGCTGCCGAACGTCGTGGGCCAGCTCTACGACGATGCCGTCACCGCGCTCAACGCCGCCGGCTTCACGAACATCAGCGAGTCGTGCGCCGAGATCCCCCTCGACGGGGATCCGGGGCAAGACGGCATCGTGACGGCGCAGAACCCGGCAGGGGGCGCGAAGGTGAAGTACGAGCGATCGATCACGCTGACCGTCTCGAGAGTCGTCTGTTCGTGACCTCGGGCGCTCGCGCCGCGGCCGCCGTCACCCTCGGGGTGGCGGCGGCCGCGGCCGTCTACGCCATCGCGGTCGAGCGGCGCGCGTTCCGCGTGCGCCACGAGGTCGTGCCCGTGCTCGCGCCCGGCGCCGACCCGATCCGCGTACTGCACCTGAGCGACCTGCACCTGGCGCCCTGGCAAACCGACAAGATCGCCTGGGTGCGCTCGCTCGCCGCCCTCAAGCCCGACCTCATCGTCGACACCGGCGACAATCTGGGGCACGTGGATGCCCTGCCGGCGCTCGCCGAGGCCCTCATGGCCTTCGACGGGGTGCCGGGAGTCTTCGTGCACGGGTCGAACGACTACTTCGCCCCCACGCCCAAGAACCCGCTGCGCTACCTGCTCGGCCCCTCGAAGGGCGAGACCGAGACGGCCGTGCGGCTCGATGTCGAGGGCCTCGAGGCCCTGCTGCACGATCGGCTCGGCTGGTCGTCGCTCAACAACGCCGTCGCGCAGCTCACCATCAAGGGCTCGATCCTCGAGTTCATGGGCACCAACGACGCCCATCGCGGCTGGGACCGCCTCGATCGGCTTCCGGGCCTCGTGGATGCCCTGCGCGAGCTCGACGACGACGACACCGACGACCCGGCGGTGATGATCGGCGTGACGCATGCCCCCTACCAGCGGGTGCTCAACGCGTTCACGACCCAGCGGGCCGACGTGATCTTCGCCGGCCACACTCACGGGGGCCAGGTGTGCGTGCCCGGTGTCGGCGCGCTCATCACCAATTGCGACCTTCCGCGCGACCGCGCGCGCGGGCTCTCGCTCTGGCATCACGCCCACCAGGCCGCCTACCTCAACGTCTCGGCGGGCATCGGCACCTCGATCTACGCCCCCGTGCGCTTCGCGTGCCCGCCCGAGGCCGTGCTCGTGACACTCGTGGGCGACGACATCGGCTATTCTTGACGGGTTGCCCGGGTTCGCCCGGGCGGCACCGGGGTATGGCGCAGCTTGGTAGCGCGCGTCGTTCGGGACGACGAGGCCGCAGGTTCAAATCCTGTTACCCCGACTCGATTCATCACGGGCCGTTCGATCATCATGATCGGGCGGCCCGTTTCGGTCGCCGGGGGCTCTAGCTGAAGTCGGGGTCGGGGCCGAGCGCGCCCGCCCCGAGCGGGTCGACCGCGTCGAGCGGCACCGGTGCGCGCCATCCGGAGGCGAGATTGTCGCCTGATTCGTCGAGATAGCAGGCCGCGCACAGCGACTCGTACGTCACATCCACCCCGTCGATGGCCACCTGATCGCCGTCGAAGACGAAGACGCCGTCGATCGAGCGGCCGTTGAACACGGCCTTGCGGCCGCAGCGGCAGATGGTCTTGAGCTCTTCGAGCGAGTGGGCGATCTCGAGCAGGCGGCGGCTGCCGGGAAAGGCAACGGTCTGAAAGTCGGTGCGGATCCCGTAGGCGATGACGGGCACGTCCTCCCGCACGGCGATGCGCAGCAGATCGTCGACCTGCTGCATGGTGAGAAACTGCGCCTCGTCGACGAGCAGGCACGCCACATCGGTGCCCGACGACCGCAGGATCGCCGCGCGCTGGGCCTGGAAGCGCGCGTAGACGTCGTCGGCCGCGTCGATCGTGAAGTCGACGGGGCGCGTCACGCCGAGCCGCGAGACGATCGTCTGATCGCCCTTCGTGTCGATGCGGGGCTTCGCGAGCACGACCGTCTGATCGCGCTCTTCGTAGTTGTAGGCGGCCTGCAGCAGCGAGGTGCTCTTGCCGCTGTTCATCGCGCCGTATCGAAAGTAGAGCTTGGCCATTACTGCAGGTGTCCGTCTTCTGCCGCTCGTCGAATGAGGTCGGCCTTGGTGCTCGCCGGGCGCCCCGCCCGGGAGTATTTCTCGCGCACGCGCCGCAGGTAGGTCTTCGCGGTCTCGTACTGCACGTTCATCTGGTTCGCGACCTCGGCCATGCTGTAGCCGCTCGCATAGAGCGCGAGCGCCTCTTTTTCGCTCGTCGACAGCTTCGGTCGGGCAGGATGCTGCGCCCCCTTGGGCAGGGGCCGCCAGTCGCGCACGGGCTCGCCCGTCGACTCCATGCCCATGACCCGGCGCGCCGTCTCCATGACCTCGCCGAGGGGCATGGCCTTCGAGAGGAAGGCCGAGGCCCCCGCGTCGAAGGCGCGGTCGCGCGCCTCGACCGTGTCGAGGCTCGTGAGCACGATGACCTTCGCGCCGGCCGCTCGGCACGTGCGCACGCGGGCCTCGATCGAGACCGGCTCTTGCAGCTGAAAATCGAGCAGCACGAGATCGGTCGGAAACTGGTCGCTCTGCACGAGCTCGAACCACGTGGGCGCGGTGAGCACGAGATCGAAGTCGGGGGCGCGCGTGGCGATCCACGACGAGAGGCTGTCGAGCAGCAGCTCGTGATCGTCCAGGATCGCCAACCGCACCCGGGATCCGGAGCGCGCGTCAGTATCCATAGTCAAACTCTAGGACCAGTCGACCCGGCTGCTCGTGAACGCTCGAGCGCAGCGTGAGGCCGCGGACGAGCTCGAGCATGGCGCGCAGCTCGCGGCGGGCATCCGGCAGCGGTTTCGGGGTGTCGACGGCCCAGCGCACAGCGAGCCCGCCCTCGGGGGCGCGCCGCAGGGTCAACTCGAGCCGCGTCGCCGAGAGGCGGTCGAGGCTGAGCGCCGCGAGCGCCCGCAGAAGCGTGCGCCGCTCGAGCACGGCGTGGCGACCGAGGTCGTCGGGGTCATCGGCGATCGCCGCGATGTTGAGCCGGGGGTGCCGCGCGACCAGGTCGTCGAGCATGAGCTGCGCCCAGGTCTTCTCGACGTCGCTGACGAGCAGGGCGCGGATGCTGCGCGCAAGCCGCCGTGCCTCGTCGCGGTCGTCATCGCCGATGCCGTCGGCCGCGACGACGCGCTGCAGGTAGGGCACGACCTCGCGGTTGAGCAGCGAGATGCGCTGCTGCTGCACCGAGCGCGCGACGCCGCTGCGGTGCTCGAGCGCGGCCGAGGCGGCCGACTGCCAGGCGCGCTCGTGCCACAGCTGGGTCGAGCTGTTGAGCGAGCGCGCATACGCGGCCGCGGCGAAGCCCATGACGGCGACGCTGAACGACCCGGTCACGGCGAGCGTGAACACCGGCACGTCGGTGACCGAGGCGGGCGCCTGAACGACCCCGAGCGCCGAGCACAGCAGGGTGTGCACGATGGTCCAGAAGACGATCTCGCGGGCGGGCCGGTACGGCGTGCTCGCGACGAGCAGCACGCCGACCACGAGCGGGGCCCAGTCGTCGCGCACGAGCTGGTTGGCGCCGAGGGTCGACGCGGCGCTCGTGACGAGCACGATCATGAGCAGCACCTGAAACCACTGCGCCGAGGGGCTGAGCCACGCGGGCTTCGAGGCGCGCGACCGGTAGAGCAGCAGGGCGGTGGCGGCGACGAGGGCCGTGTAGCTCACGGCGAACCACAGGGGCTGCGTGATCTCGGCACCGCGCGTGACGACCGTCAGCAGCGGGAGTGCGAGCGCCAGCAGCGATGCCCCCGTCGTCACGGGGCGCGCGGCCGCGGCCGAGAGCGGGTCGAGGCGATCGAGCGTCACCTGCGAGCTGGGGATCGGCGGGTCGAGGTTCATGCGGGGTCCGCCCGAAGCGCCGCGGGTCGCGCGGCGGGCACGCGCAGCAGTACTGAGGTGCCCTTGCCGGGCTGCGACCAGACGGTCGCCGAGCCGCCGATGGTCTCGAGGCGACCCACGATGCTCGTGCCGACGCCCAGCCGGCCGTCGGTGCGCGCGTCGAGCGCGAAGCCTCGACCGCCGTCAATCACCATCGCTGAAACCTCGTCGGCGCCCCCGCCGAGTACGACATCGGCCGAGTCGGTTCCGGCGTGCCGGCGCACATTGGCGATGCACTGCCCGATCGCACGGCTGAACTCGTCGAAGCCCTCGGTGTCGAGCCCGGCGAGCACGGCGGTGTCGCCGCTCAGTTCGACGCGCAGGTCGGCCCCCGCTGCGTCGTCGATCGTCGTGCGCAGCCGCTCGGCGCGCTCGGCCGCGCCGCCGCTCAGCGTCGCGACCGCCGCACGGCCGTCGTCGGCATGGGCGACGTCGAACCACTCCTGCCCGACGATCGTCTCGAGGTCGGCGCGGATCGCGGCCCGCACCGTCGCAGAGAGATCACCCGTCGTCGTGGTGATGACCGCGAGCTGGTTGAGCACCGTGTCGTGCAGCAGGGCGGTGGCCCGCTGCTCGAACACGCGCCGAACATCCGCCAGCATCTCGTCGCGCGCCGCCCGGTAGATCTCCGACTGCGAATCGCGCCCGGCGAGCAGGTCGGTGCGCAGCACGGCGAGCAGCCCGACGACGATGAACCACACCGCGAACGAGACCGAGTCGAAGCGCCATGACCCGCCGAGCATGATGAGCGCTGCGACCGAGGCGAGCTCGCCGACCAGGTAGGCCGCGGTCGTCCACGCCATCGAGAGCCCGAGGCTCGGGCCGACGCCGATCACGAGGATGAGGGCGAGCTTGAGCAGCACTATCGTGAAGTCGTCGTTCGCCACGGGCGTGTCGAGCTGGGTCGAGGCGATGAGCGAGAACCACGCCACGCAGAGACCGCCGATCGCCAGATAGCTCACGGCGACGAACGACGAGGGGCTGCGCTCGAGCAGCACGAGCAGCACGACCATGGGGATGAGCACGACGAGCGCCGGCCACACGATCACCCGCGGAAGGTAGGCCTGGATCGAGACGACGACGAGGCCCACGGTCGTCAGGCAGACGGCAGCCGCGGCGTGCCCCGCTCGGGCGATGGCGGTGCTCGTCGTGCGCGCAGCGAGGTGCGGGGGCAGGCCCAGCGGCACGGGCTCCCCTTCCTGATCTCCATTCGGGCGCATGGAGTCTCCCTCGCATTATGTCTGAGCACCCGCGCGCCGACCAGTCCTCGAGCGGGGGGCGCGGCCGGCGGCGCGCGTCGTAGGCTCTCGGCATGGCGACCGTCGACCTCAACAGCGATCTGGGCGAATCGTTCGGCGCATGGACGATGGGCGATGACGCGGCCATGTACCCGCTCATCACGAGCGCGAACCTCGCCTGCGGGTTTCACGCCGGTGACCCGGCGACCATGCTCGCCTCGTGCCGCGCGGCGGCGGCGCACGGGGTCGCGATCACCGCGCATCCGGCCTACCGCGACCTCGCCGGATTCGGTCGTCGCGACATGGAGGTGCCGGCCGAGCAGCTGCACGCCGACGTGCTGTACCAGGTGTCGGCGCTGGCGGGCATCGCCGCGCACGCCGGCGCGGCGGTGCGCTCGCTCAAGCCGCACGGCGCGCTGTACAACCGCATCGCGGTCGACCTCGAAGTGGCCGAGGTGGTCGCCGACGTCGCCCGCGGGCTCGGCCTGCCGGTGCTCGGGCTGCCGGGTTCGGCCATCGAGGCCGCCTGTCGCACGGCCGGTGTGCGCTTCATCACTGAGGCGTTCGTCGACCGCGGCTACCTGGCTGACGGCACGCTGGCCCCGCGCGGGCTCGCGGGCTCGTTGCTGACCGACCCCGACGAGGTCGCGCGTCGTGCGGTGCGCATGGTCGTCGACGGGGTGGTCGAGGCCATCGACGGCACCGAGCTCAGCGTGCAGCCCGCCTCGCTGTGCGTGCACGGCGACACTCCGGGCGCGGTCGCGATCGCGCGCGCCGTGCGCGCCGCGCTCGATGCCGCGAGCGTCGAGGTCGTCGCCGCCGTATGAGACTGCTGCCGTGCGGCGACCGGGCGCTGCTCGCCGAGTTCGACGCGCTCGAGTCGGCGCGCGCCGCCCACGCGCTGTGGAGCGCCGCGGCGCCCGCGGGAATGATCGAGCTCGTGCCGGCCGCGCGCACCGTGCTCGTGCGGCTCGACCCGGCGGTGCTGGGTCTGGGCGCGGCCGAGCAGTGGCTCACCGCCCACGCACCGATCGCGACGGCCGCGCTGCCGATCGCGGGGCTCGTGACGCTGCCGGTGATCTACGGGGGCGACGACCTCGCCGTCGCCGCCGAGGCCTGGGGGTGCTCAGCGCACGCCGTGGTCGCGCGGCACACGGCGATCGAGTGGGCGTGCGCGTTCATCGGCTTCGCTCCCGGGTTTCCGTATCTCGTTCCCGCGGGCGCGACCCTGCCGCCTGTACCGCGCCGCGCGACGTCACGGCACTCGGTGCCGGCCGGCGCGGTCGCCCTCGCGGCCGAGTACTGCGGCATCTACCCCCGCTCCTCCCCCGGCGGCTGGCAGCTCATCGGCCGCACCGACGCGGTGCTGTGGGATGCCGACCGGGCTTCGCCGGCGCTCGTCACCCCGGGCACGCGCGTGCGCTTCACGGCGGTGCGGTCGTGAGGGCCGTGCGCGTCATCGACGCCGGTCCGCTCGCGCTGGTGCAGGATCTGGGACGCCCCGGCCTGGCGCACCTCGGCGTGAGCGCCTCGGGCGCCGTCGATCGCGCCGCGCACCGGCTCGCGAACCGGCTCGTCGGCAACGAGGAAGGCGCCGCGGCCATCGAGAGCCTGCTCGGCGGGCTGCGCCTGGCGCTGCCGGCGGGCACCTGGTTCGCGGTGACCGGGGCGTGGTGCGAGGCCGTGCTCGTCACCGACGGGCGCGGCACGCC
>NZ_JBKBLF010000036.1:0-14879 GCF_046296455.1 Microcella sp. | reverse complement strand
GGCCCCGGTGGCGCACCCGGCGGCGGCTTCAGCGGCCCGCGTCCGGGCGGCGGCGGTGGCCGCGGTCGCGGCCCCGGCGGCGGCACGGCCGGTGCCTTCGGGCGCGGCGGCGGCAAGTCGAAGGCCCGCAAGTCGAAGCGCACGAAGCGGCAAGAGTTCGAGATGCGCGAGGCGCCGTCGGTCGGCGGCGTCAGCGTTCCCCGCGGCGACGGCAAGACGGTCGTGCGCCTGCGTCAGGGTGCCTCGATCACCGACTTCGCCGACAAACTCGAGACGATCAGCGGCATGAGCTGCCCTCCCGGCAACCTCGTGACCGTGCTGTTCCACCTCGGCGAGATGGCCACGGCCACCGAGTCGCTCGACGGCGCGACCTTCGAGGTGCTCGGCGCCGAGCTGGGCTGGCGCATCGAGATCGTCTCGCCCGAAGACGAAGACAAAGAACTGCTCGAGAGCTTCGACATCGACCTCGATGAAGAGGAGGACGAGGAGGACCTCGTCATCCGCCCGCCCGTGGTCACCGTCATGGGCCACGTCGACCACGGAAAGACCCGACTGCTCGACGCGATCCGCAAGGCGAACGTCGGCGCGGGCGAGGCCGGCGGCATCACGCAGCACATCGGTGCGTACCAGGTCTGGACCGAGCACGAGGGCATCGAGCGCGCCATCACCTTCATCGACACCCCGGGTCACGAGGCGTTCACCGCCATGCGCGCCCGTGGTGCGCAGGTGACCGACGTCGCGATTCTCGTGGTCGCCGCCGACGACGGCATCATGCCCCAGACGGTCGAGGCGCTCAATCACGCCCAGGCCGCGGGAGTGCCGATCGTCGTGGCCGTCAACAAGGTCGATAAAGAGGGTGCCAACCCCGCCAAGGTGCGCCAGCAGCTCACCGAGTTCGGCCTCGTCGCTGAAGAGTACGGCGGTGACACGATGTTCATGGACGTCTCGGCCCTGCAGAACAAGGGCATCGCCGAGCTTCTGGATGCTGTGCTGCTGACCGCAGACGCCGGCCTCGATCTGCGCGCCAACCCGGCCCGCACCGCCCGCGGTGTCGCCATCGAAGCGCGCCTCGACAAGGGTCGCGGTTCGGTCGCGACCGTGCTGATCCAGTCGGGAACGCTGCGCGTCGGCGACGCCATCGTGGCGGGAACGGCCTACGGCCGCGTGCGCGCCATGATGGACGAGAACGGCGACAAGGTCGACGAGGCCTACCCCTCGCGTCCGGTTCAGGTGCAGGGTCTGTCGAGCGTTCCGCGCGCCGGCGACACCTTCATCGTCACCGACGACGACCGCACCGCTCGCCAGATCGCCGAGAAGCGCGAGGCGGCCGAGCGCAACGCCCTGCTGGCGAAGGCGCGCAAGCGCATCAGCCTCGAGGACTTCACGAAGGCCCTCGAAGACGGCAAGGTCGAGTCGCTCAACCTCATCATCAAGGGCGACGTGTCGGGTGCCGTCGAGGCGCTCGAGGAGGCCGTGCTCAAGATCGAGGTCGACGACAGCGTGCAGCTGCGCATCATCCACCGCGGCGTGGGTGCCGTCACCGAGAGCGACGTCAACCTCGCGACGATCGACAACGCGATCATCGTGGGCTTCAATGTGCGCCCCGACACGAAGGCGCGCGAGCGCGCTCAGCGCGAGGGCGTCGACATCCGCTTCTACTCGGTCATCTACTCCGCGCTGGAGGAGATCGAGAACGCGCTCAAGGGCATGCTCAAGCCCGAGTTCGAAGAGGTGCAGTCGGGTGTCGCCGAGATCCGCGAGATCTTCCGCTCGTCGAAGTTCGGCAACATCGCCGGTGTCATCGTGCGCAGCGGCACGATCACGCGCAACGCCAAGGCGCGAGTCATTCGCGACGGCGTCGTGGTGGGCGACAACCTCGCCATCGAGTCGCTGCGTCGATTCAAGGATGACGTGACCGAGGTGCGCACCGACTTCGAGTGCGGTATCGGCCTCGGCAAGTTCAACGACATCCAGATCGGCGACGAGATCGAGACCATCGAGATGAAGGAGAAGGTGCGCGCGTAGGCGCCATCGTCACGCGGCCCGCCGTTCCCTTGGGAGCGGCGGGCCGCATCCACCGGCATCATCAGCACCAGTCAGGAGCAGCTCATGGCAGGCAACCCCCGCGCCCGCAAGGTGGCCGACCGCATCAAAGAGGTCGTCGCGCAACGGCTCGACAAGGGCCTGCGCGACCCGCGCTTGGGCTTCGTGACCATCACCGACGTGCAGGTGACGGGCGATCTGCAGCACGCCTCGATCTTCTACACGGTGCTCGGCACCGAGCAGGAGCGCGACGACAGTGCGGCGGCACTGACCGCGGCCACGGGGATGCTGCGCACCGAGGTCGGGCGCAACCTCAACACGCGCCTCACTCCGACGATCGAGTTCATCCTCGACGGCATCCCCGAGAACGCGGCCTCGATCGAGGCCCTGCTGCGCGAGGCGCGCGAGCGCGACGCGGCGACCGAGTCGCTCGCGGCGACCGCCGAGTACGCGGGCGACCCCGACCCCTACGTCAAGCCGCGCGACGTCGACGCCGAGCTCGATGCGGAAGAGTCAGACGACGACGAGGGCGACGACGACGCGACCCGCTGAGCGGATCACGGCCGGGATTCGCTAGGGCTTCGGCCCGAGGTCGATCGACCCCGTCGAGAAGAGCGAGATCGCCGAGAAGACGATGCCCGGCAGCACGATGAGCGCGGCGAACACCGAGAACAGCCCGACAGTGAACTTCTCGGTGCGCGAGAGGGGCTCGCGGGTCACGGCGTCGCTCGTCATGTCGTCCTCCGGGTCGGGCCTGCGGTGTGGGCTCATAGTACCGAGCCCGGCAGGGTGAATCCCGTGTCGGGCGATCCGATCGCGAGGCCGTCGGCGAGCAGGCCGGCGAGGGCGCGCTCGCGCTGCACGGCGTCGGGCCAGAGCGACTCGACGACCTCGGCGGGCACGGGGGTGTCGCTGTGCCGCAGCTCGCGCATGATGAGCCCGCGAACCTGGCGATCGCTGCCCTCGAAGCGCGCCTGACGCGGCGCCGAGGGGCCCTCGTACTCGGGGTAGCCGGCCGCGCGCCAGGCGCACAGGTCGGCGATCGGGCAGGCCTCGCACCGTGGAGACCGGGCGACGCACACGGTCTGGCCGAGCTCCATGGCGCCTGCGTTGAACGCCCGCGCGTCGGCCGGGTCGCTCGGCAGCAGATGCTGCATCGCGGCGAGGTCGGCGCGCGTGCGGGCGGGCCCCGCCTCGCCCTGACCGGCGACCGCGCGGGCCAGCACCCGGCGCGTGTTGACGTCGACCACCGGCACCGGCTTCCCGTAGGCGAACGCGGCGACGGCGCGGGCGGTGTAGTCGCCGATTCCGGGCAGGGCGAGCAGGGCATCCACGTCATCGGGCACGATGCCGCCATGCCGCTCGCTGATCGCGACGGCCGCCGCGTGCAGGGCGAGAGCGCGGCGCGGGTAGCCGAGGCGGTCCCAGGCGCGCACGGCCTCGGCGGGGGAGTCGCCGGCGAGCGCGTCGGGGCTCGGCCAGCGCGCGAGCCACTGCTCGAGCCGCGGGATCACGCGCGCGACGGGCGTCTGCTGCAGCATGATCTCGCTCACGAGCGTGCCCCAGGCGCTGAAGCCGGGGCGCCGCCACGGCAGGTCGCGCGCGTGCTCGGCGAACCACGCGATAACGCGGGGCGGGATGCCCGCCCGCCGTTCGTCGTCGCCTGCGCTCTGCACGCCCCTCACTCTATGAGCCGACTCCTGCCAGATCTGGGGGAAAAGGGCGCTTGCCCGACTCGGGTCCGCGGGTTTGAGGCAAATCTGGGCAGCGGCGCCCGTGCGGGGCAACTCTCAGCGCGCGCCCCTAGCGTGGCCGCATGAAGATGCTCGTCACCGGGGCGACCGGCTACATCGGCGGCAGGCTCGTGCCGCGCCTGCTCGAGGCGGGCCACGAGGTGCGGGTCTTCGTGCGCGATCCCGTGCGCCTGCGCGATGTGCCGTGGGCCGGCCAGGTCGAGGTCGCGACGGGCGACCTCGCGAACGCCGGTGACGTTGCGCGCGCGATGGTCGGCATCGAGGTGCTCTACTACCTCGTGCACTCGATGAGCAGTGCGGGTGATTTCGAGCGCACCGAGCGGCACGTGGCATCCACCGTCGCCGCAGCGGCCGCGGCCGCGGGGGTCGGCCGCATCGTCTACCTCGGCGGACTGCACCCCGAAGGCAAGCTCTCGCCGCACCTGCGCAGTCGCAAAGAGGTCGGCGACATCCTCATGGCAAGCGGGGTGCCGACGGCGGCACTGAAGGCGGGCGTCGTGATTGGCTCGGGCTCGGCGAGCTTCGAGATGATCCGGCACCTCACCGAGGTGCTGCCCTACATGCCGGCCCCGAAGTGGGTGCGCAATTTCATCCAGCCGATCGCGGTGCGGGATGTTCTGCACTACCTCGTCGGAGCATCAACCCTGCCGGCCGACGTCAACCGGGCCTTCGACATCGGCGGCCCCGATGTGCTGCGCTACGGCCAGATGATGAACGGCTACGCCGTCGAGGCCGGCCTCAAGCAGCGGCCCATCGCGAGCCTGCCCGTGCTGACCCCGTACCTCGCGAGTCAGTGGGTCAACCTCGTCACGCCTATCCCGCGCGCGCTCGCCGTGCCGATCATCTCGAGCCTGCAGTACGACGCGGTGTGCAGCGAGCACGACATCGACGAGTACATCGATCCGCCGTCCGCGGGACTCACGGGCTACCGCCGTGCCGTGCGGTACGCGCTCGCGAAGATGCGCGAGGGCGAGGTCGAGACGACGTGGCAGAACGCGACCGTGCGCGGCGCGCCGAGCGACCTGCTGCCGAGTGACCCCGACTGGAGCGGCCACACCGTCTACACCGACCGGCAAGAGGCCGACTCCTCCGCGCCGCCCGAGGCGCTCTGGCGCGTGGTCGAGGGCATCGGCGGCGACAACGGCTGGTACTCGCTGCCCGTGGCGTGGGCCGCGCGCGGCTGGCTCGACAAGCTCGTAGGCGGTGTCGGACTGCGCCGAGGCCGCCGCGACCCCGACCGGCTCGCTCCGGGCGAGGCTGTCGACTTCTGGCGCGTCGAGACCCTCGAGCGCGGGCGCTTCCTGCGCCTGCGGGCCGAGATGAAGGTGCCGGGCCGTGCCTGGCTCGAGTTCACGGTCGAGCCGCGGCCGGGGGGCGGGTCGCGCCTCATCCAGCGCGCGGTGTTCTTTCCGACCGGTCTCGGCGGCCGCCTGTACTGGGCCGCGGTGTTCCCGTTTCACGGCATCATCTTCAGCGGCATGGCGACGACGATCGCGAAGACGGCAGCGACACGCATTCAGGTCACGAAACGGTAACGGCTGCGCTAGAGTAACGGCACCGCAACGACGCGGTACCCGTTCCCGGAGGCGATGCCCATGCCGCGACCGCGTGCAAACGCTCGCCCCGGTGTCGAGCGCCCGTACTCCGTGCGCCGCACCGCCGCCTCCTTCACCGCGAGCCTCGCCCTCGTCGCCGTGCTCGCGATCGACCACACCGCGGCCACCGTCTACGCCGCGCAGCCGCTCGGCTCGCTCGGCCTCAACGACGGCGTTCCCCTCACGATCGCGCACCGCGGCGACCCGGCCGCCGCGCCCGAGAACACCCTGCCCGCCTTCGAGGCGGCGCTGCGCAGCGGGGCTGAGGTGCTCGAGCTCGACCTGCGCATGACGGCCGACGAGCAGGTGGTCGTCTTTCACGACGACCTGCTCGACCGCACCACGAACGCCTCGGGCCCGCTCGCCGACCGAACGCTCGCTGAGCTGCGCGCCCTCGACGCGGGCAGCTGGTACGGCAGCGCGTGGGCGGGCACGAGCATCCCGACCTTCGACGAGTTCTTGCCCCTATTGCAACGCTCCGAGGCCCGCGCGCTCATCGAGCTCAAAGGACTGTGGACGGTGGATGCGCTGCGCCCGATCATCGCGGGCATCTACCGGCACGGGGTGCAAGACCGCGTGGTGCTCGCGAGCTTCGAGGTGCCGACGCTGCTCGAACTGTGGCGCGAGGCCCCGTCGCTGCACCGCGCGGTCATCGTGCGGCGCCTGCCCGACGATCCCGTCGACTTCGCGGCCTCAGTGGGCGCCTCGACGGTCGTCACGAGCATGCGCTCGTTCCGCGTCGACCCCGACGCCGCGCAGATGCTGCAGCGCTCGGGCCTCACGGTCATCGTCTACACGCTCAACCGCGGCGACCTGTGGCAGCAGGCGCTCGACCTCGGGGTCGACGGTGTGGTGACGGATGCTCCGCGCCGGCTCGCCGCCGTGCACTCCGCGCAGCAGGGCTGAGTCGGCTCAGCGTCGCCGCAGGGTGGCATACTGGCGTCGAACGACCCGAGGAGCCGTCATGTCTGACCCCCAGCCGACCGACGGCATCCCCCGTCCCGCATCGACCGACGCCGCTGCGCCGCGCGGTCGCGTGCTGCGCATGATCGCCGTTGTCTCGGCCTGTTCGCTCGTCGTCGCATCGATGATCGGGGGCGGCGTGGTCGCGCGTGCCGCGGTGCTCGCCGAGCAGCAGGCCGAGCAGCAGCGCGTGCTCGCGCTCGGCGCGCTGCTCGACGACCGGTCGGCCGCCAGCGAGCTGCTCGCCTCGACCTCGGCGGTCATGACTGTGCTCGATGAGGCTCCCATCGAGGCGGAGGGTTCACGGGTCGCGGCGGCGCTCGTGGCCGAGGCCCACGCGCGCGCCGCCGCAGAACTGCAGCGGCCGCTCGAGCGGTCGACGGCGACGACGTTCGTCGAGTCGCAGCAGGCTTTGCTCGCCGCAGCAATCGGCGATCTCGTCGTCGCGCTCGACGACGCTACGAGGGCGGTGCTCGCGGCCGGGCGCGATGCGCTCGAGGCGAGCCCGTTGGCTCCCGAGAGCGATCGCGCGGCGCTGCGGTCGGCCCTCGATCGCATCGCCGTCGTGCCCCAGGGCCTGCCGTCGAGCTACACGGGCCGGGCCGCGCTGCTCGACGGCGCCCTCGACGCCGCGCAGACGGCGCGCACCAGTCACGCTGAGGAGAAGGCCGAACGGGAACGCCGCGCGGCGGAGAAGCGCGCGGCCGAGGAGGCCGCGGCTCGGGCCGGCAGCGGCGGCGGCGGCGGATCGCGGCGTCCGTCGCTCATGGACGCGGCGGAACGGGCCCGCATGCTCGCGGAGGGCTGCGTCATCGTGCGCGAGACCGCCGACATGATCGTGTGGGACTGCCCGCCCGAATACTTCGACAGCATGCGCACCGGCTGACGAAACAGCGCCGCCGGGCGGCTCAGCGCCGCCGCAGCAGCGCCTCGTAGGTCTGCACGCCCTCGAGAAAGGCGCGCACGCGGATGCGCTCGTTCTTCGCGTGCAGGCAGGCGCGCTCCTCGGCGCTCAGCCGGAAGGGCGCGAAGCGGTACACGTGCTCGCTGATGCCGGTGAAGAACCGTGAGTCGCTCGCCTGCATCATGACGTAGGGGCTCACGAGCAGCCCCGGGTGGGTCTCGCGGATCGCCGCCACGAGGTCGTCCCACGCGGGCCCCTCGGCGGGCGAGACGGGGGAGGGCTCGCTCGGCTGCAGCACCTCGATCTCGACGAGCTCGTAGTCGATCGCGCGGCGCACCTCGCCCACCGCCTCGTCGACGCTCGACCACGGGGCGATGCGCATGTTGACGGTGGCCTCGGCGTGCTCGGGCAGGGCGTTGGCCGCGTGCCCGGCACGCAGCTCGGTGACGGCGCGCGTCGTGCGCAGCAGCGCCGTGATCTCGGATCCGCGCCGCAGCAGCACGCGCACGAGCAGCGGCGCGAACAGGTCGACGCGCGTGAACACGAAACGCAGCGGCTGACGGGCGCGTGCGCCGAGCGTGCGGATCATGCGCCGCATGGTCGGGTCGAGGCGAGCGCGCGACGGCGCGGCGTTCAGGCGCAGGATGGCGCGCGCGAGCCTCTCCGTGGCGGCGAAGGGCGGCGGGCTCGAGGCGTGGCCACCCTGCTGCTCGACGCGCAGGCGCAGGGTCGTGATGCCCTTCTCGGTGAGGCCGATGAGCGCGAAGGGTTCGGTGACGCCTGGGAAAGCATCCTGCACGATCGCCCCGCCCTCGTCGAGCACGAGCGCTGGCCGCACGCCGCGTTCGGCCAGCAGGGCGGCCGTCGCGCGCGCGTCGTCGCCCGCGACCTCTTCATCGCCGCCGAACGACAGCAACACGTCGTGCTCCGGCGTGAACCCGGCGGCGAGCAGGCGGTCGACCGCCTCGAGCAGGGCCACGAGAGCGCCCTTGTCGTCGATCGTGCCGCGGCCCCAGACGGTCTCATCGTCGCCCGAACCGGTGCGCTCGGCCGCGAAGGGCGGGTGCCGCCAGCCCTCGTCGGTCGCGGGCACGACGTCGGCGTGCGCCATGAGCACGGTGGGGCGGGATGCTGCGTCTGAGGCACGACCGGCCCAGCGGTAGAGCAGTCCGCGGGCGCCCACGTGCTCGCGCTTGAGGTGCGCGTGCACGCGCGGGTACAGGCGCTCGAGCTCGGCGGCGAAGCGGGCGAAAGGTTCGGGGTCGGTGCGCGGCCCCGGGCCGCTGGCGGGGCGCGACACGGTGGGGATGCGCACGAGCGCCTGCAGCCGGGCGATCGCCCGCTCGTCGGGGTTCTCGATGCTGGTCTCGCCCGCCGACGCTGCGCTCACGGCTCCAGCCTAGGGCGCGTGCCGCGCGGCGAGGCGGGTCGCGCGACCTCAGCGCGAGAGGTGCGTGGCGAGCTGCGCGATGTCGGCGGGGCCGACGCGGCAGCATCCCCCGACGATCGCGGCGCCGGCCTCGACCCACTGCTCGACGAGCGACCGCGGAAAACCGGGTTCGCCCACCCAGACGCGGTTCTTCGCATCCCACTCCTCGCCGCTGTTCGGATACACGACGACGGGCTTCTCCGTCACGCGTCGGGCGGCCGCGATCGCGGGCAGCACTTCGCTGGGGTGCGAGCAGTTGATGCCGACGGCGACGATCTCGTCGACCCCCTCGGCGTCGGCGAAGGCCGGCTCGAGCGGCTCGCCCGTGCGCAGCGCGCCCAGGTGCACGGTGAACGACAGCCACGCGGGCACGCCCGTGCCGCGCACGAGGTCGATGAGCGCGCGCGACTCGGCCCGGCTCGGAATGGTCTCGAAGGCGAGCAAGTCGGCGCCCGCGTCGGCGAGCACCGCCAGTCGCGGTGCGTGCCAGTGCCGCAACTGCGCCTCGTCGAGGGCGTAGTCGCCGCGGTACTCCGAGCCGTCGGCGAGCGTCGCCCCGTAGGGCCCCACCGAGGCGGCGACCCAGCCCGTCGGGTCGACGCGGTCGCGCGACTGCACCGCGAGCTGCACGCTCGACCGCAGCAGGCGCTCGGTCTCGGCGGCGTCGATGCCGAGCCGGGCGAAGCCCTCGACCGAGGCCTGGTACGAGGCGCTGATCGCGACGCGGGCTCCGGCGGCGAAGAAGTCGTCGTGCACGGCGGCGATCTCATCAGGATGCTCGAGCAGCAGCCGCGCGCTCCACATGCTGCTCGACAGGTCGTGCCCTCGCGCCTCGAGGTGCGTGCCGAGACCCCCGTCGATCACGATCGGGTCGGGGGCGGAGTCGAACACCATGCCCCCATCGTGCCGAGCCGCGCGACCGCCCGCCAGCACCCTCGTCATGCGCCGTCACAGCCGGTAGCCTTCCGGCATGCGCCGACTGCTGATCCCCGTGCTCGCGGGCGTTCTGGCGCTCGCGCTCGTCGTGGTCGCTCTCGTGCTCGGCCTCGGGGCTCGCACCGCCGCGCAGCCGCAGAGCGGTGCCGCCCCGGTCGCGGTCGCCCCCGTCGACGGTGCGCCCGCGGCCGTCACGGGATCGCTGCTGCGCACCGATGTCAACGCCTTCACCTTCGACTCGTTCGACGTCGAGTACCGCCTGGGCCGCGACGCCGACGGCCACGCGACGCTGCTGACGACCGAGACCCTCGTCGCACGCTTTCCCGACTACGACCAGAACCGCGGCATCCGCCGGTCACTGCCCGCCACCTACCAGGGCCACACGACGCAGCTGACGGTGCTGTCGGTGACCGACGGCGACGGCCAGCCGCGGCGCTTCGACGTCGAGTACGGCTCGGGCATCGTCGACATCATCGCCGCGGTGCCCGAGGGGCAGTTCGTGCGCGGCGAGCAGACCTACGTCATCACCTACGAGCAGCGCGATGTGGTCGACTTCTTCGCCAGCTCGAACGCTGAAGAGTTCTACTGGAACCTCACGGGCACCGACTGGGCGCAGCCCTTCGCGCGCGTCTCGGGCACGGTCGCGCTGACTGACGGTTTGGGCGGCGCGCTGCTCGGCCAAGAGGCGTGCTACCGCGGCTACGCGGGCTCGACCGAGCGCTGCGCGATCACGCGCACCGGCGACACCTTCGCGATCGATGAGCTGGCGATTGGGCCGTTCCAGACGGTCACGATCGCGATCGGCTTCGCGCCCGGCACCTTCACGCTCTTCGACACCGCGTATCTCGCCTCGCCGTGGGCGTGGCTGCAACTGCTCGGCATCGTCATCGCGGTCGGCGCGGCGATCGCCGCCGTCGTGCTGCGGCTGACGCGATACCGCGATGCCGAGGGCCGCCCGGTGATCGTGGCCGAGTACGGTCCGCCGCGGGGGCTCAGCCTGCTCGAGGCGGCGGTGCTGACCCGCCGCCGGCCCCGGGCTGTCGCGAGCCAGCTCGTCGACTTCGCGGTGCGGGGCGTCATCACGATCATCGAGACGCCCGCCACGTGGTTTCGCTGGCGCGATACGTGGATGCTGCGGCTCGAGTCTGCCCAGGGCGTCGAGGGCGAAGAACGCAACCTTCTGCAGTACTTCTTCCCCGGGCTCATCGGCCGCTCTGAGCACCAGCTGACCGCGCAGAACACGAGCTTGAGCCAGCGCATCCAGGCGCAGCTCGCGCGCATCGCCTCGAACATCGTCGCTCGCGGGTGGCGGTCGAGCGTCGCCGCGCGGCACGCGGTCGGCCTGTCGGCCCTCGTCGTGCTCGGCCAGGTCATGGCGTTCGTCGCGGGCATCTTCGTCACCGACGAGGGGCGCGGCGGCGACCTGCCGGGCTTCCTCATCCCCGTGGGCATCCTCTGTTTCTTCGTCGTCGCGCTGTGCCTGTACCGGCACCCGCTCACGGCGGAGGGCGCCGAGCTCGTCGATCACGTGAAGGGCCTCGATGTCTACATCGAGCTCGCCGAGGCCGACCGCATGCGCGTGCTGCAGTCGCCCGAGGGCGCCGAGCGCGATCCCGTCGACGCGACGAGCCGCGACGTGCGCCTGAAACTGGTCGAGCGGCTGCTGCCGTGGGCCGTGCTGACGAAGCACGAGCGCGAGTGGGCGAAAGAGCTCGGTGAGTTCTACGCCGAGGGCGAGAGCCCGCGCTGGTTCGCGAGCTCGCGGCCGTTCTCGGTGGCGGCGTTCTCTGCTGGCGTCGGGTCGGTCAGTTCGACGCTGTCGTCGAGCTACTCGGGCTCGAGCTCGTCGGGCGGCTCGTCGGGCGGCGGATCCTCCGGCGGTGGTGGCGGCGGCGGGGGCGGCGGGGGAGTGTAGACTTTCCGTCAGCGCCTCCGCTCACCGGCCGTTCTCCGACCGGGTCTGGGCGACGCAGGCGTGGTACGTGGTTTCTCCGGCTCCGCGCTTCGCACGGCGGA
The DNA here is from genome assembly GCF_046296455.1 of Microcella sp. Classification (GTDB taxonomy): domain Bacteria; phylum Actinomycetota; class Actinomycetes; order Actinomycetales; family Microbacteriaceae; genus Microcella. The sequence goes on along the minus strand of NZ_JBKBLF010000036.1, from coordinate 3,239 downwards.
ACCGTCGCGATCCGGTGAGTCCGTCTCCGGGTGGCAATCCGTTCGGAGCACGCGTGTTCCGCACTCTCGAGGAGGGGCATGGCCCAGACCGGCCAGCGTCAGAGGAAGAACTCGTCGTCGCGTCAGGCGACGACGCGCCGCCGTCGTCCGCTCGACGAGCAGGGGATCATCCCGATCCTCGCGCGCGCCGTGCGCGAGGTCGAGAGCGCCGCCGAGCGCGGTGCCAAGGTGAGCCCCTCGAACCGCACGAAGTTCCAGGTGGCCGCGCTGCTGGTGCGCGAAGAGCGCGCTCGCGTCAAAGACGACCGCGAGGTGCCCGAGAGCGAGCGCGCCGAGGTGCTCAAGCGACTGGACGGCCTCGCCGGCATCATGGCGAAGACGGCCGCGCGCGACACCTCGCTCATCGCGCTGCTCGCCCCCGAGGCGAAGGTGAGCGACGCCGCGAAGGCGCTGCGCCGCGACATGCTGCTCGCGTCGGGCGCCGAGCTCGAGCCGGATGACCTGCTCATCGTGACCGAACCGGTCGCCGTGGCGCCCGAGGTCGCCAAGCAGGTTGTTCCCAAGTCGGTCAAGCAGGCGCAGCTCGCCAACCCGTTCCTCGCGCCCGATCTCTCGGCCCTCACCCCGGTGCCCGCGCCGACATCGGGGCGGCTCGGCAACTGGGAGCTCATCGAGCCCCTCTTCCGCTCGTTCGAGTACGGCGCGGGCGGTCAGGCCGCGTCGATGCCGCTGCCCGAGACGGGCTCGCTCGTCACGCCCGGCGGCATGGAGCTCATGCGCCACCAGGCGCGCCTCATCGAGTCGGTGCGCCGCGGCCACCGCACGTTCCTTCTGGCCGACGAGCCGGGCCTCGGCAAGACGGCGCAGGCGCTCATGGCCGCGAACGTGGCCGGCGCCTTCCCGCTGCTGGTTGTGGTGCCGAACGTCGTGAAGACCAACTGGGCCCGCGAGGTGCAGCGCTGGATTCCGCAGCGCTCGGCGACGGTCGTGCACGGCGACGGCGACGACCTCGACGCGTTCAGCGATGTCGTGATCGTCAACTACGAGATCCTCGACCGCCACGTCGGGTGGCTCGGTCGCTTCGGCTTCAAGGGCATGGTCGTCGACGAGGCGCACTTCATCAAGAACGCCACCTCGCAGCGGTCACGCCACGTGCAGGCGCTCGCGCAGAACATCCGCGTGCTGCACCCGAAGGCACTCATGATGGCGCTCACGGGCACACCCCTCATCAACCAGATCGAAGACTTCCGCATGATCTGGAAGTTCTTGGGCTGGATCGACGACAAGAAGCCCTTGGGTCGCCTCATGGGCTCGCTCGAAGAGACGGGCTTGACGCCGGCTGATCCTGGCTTCTTCGCCGCGGCGCGCCAGTGCGTCATCGAGATGGGCATCGTTCGCCGCAAAAAGGTGGATGTCGCGGCCGATATTCCTGCCCGCCGCATCGCCGACATCCCGGTCGAGCTCGACGACGACGTGGCCCGCTCGATCCGCGCCTCGGAGGAGGCGCTCATCGGTCGCCTCGTCGAGCGCTATCGCCGCGTCGTGGCGGCGCGCGAGGTGCCGCCGGTCGGCATCGACCGTGACCTGGTGCGGCTCGTCGCCTCGGCCGAGCTGGAGGAGTCGAAGCAGGCGAGCGGCGGCGACAACGTCTTCACGATGGTGCGCAAGATCGGTACCGCGAAGGCAGTGCTCGCGGCCGACTACACGGCGCAGCTGGCGCGCAACGTCGGCAAGGTCGTGTTCTTCGCGAAGCACATCGACGTCATGGATGCCGCCGAGGCGCACTTCGCATCGGTCGGCCTGCGGGCCGTGAGCATCCGCGGCGAGCAGAGCCCGAAGGCGCGCCAAGAGGCGATCGATGGCTTCACGAACGACCCCGAGGTGAGCGTCATCGTGTGCTCGCTGTCGGCGGCGGGCGTGGGCATCAATCTGCAGGCGGCGTCGAATGTCGTGCTCGCCGAGCTGTCGTGGACCTCGGCCGAGCAGACGCAGGCGATCGACCGCGTGCACCGCATCGGTCAGGAACTCCCGGTGACCGCCTGGCGAATCCTCGCGGCGCAGACAATCGACGCGCGCATCGCCGACCTCATCGACTCGAAGGCGGGCCTCGCAGCGCGAGCGCTCGACGGCAGCGACGAGCAGGTCGCGGCCGAGGGCACTGTGCAGGTGCAGGCGCTCATCGCCCTGCTCACCGACGCGCTCGAGCAGCGCGCCGCCGCCTAGCTGAGCACGCGTCGCCCTGCGGCTCGTCGATCGCACCGATCGGCCTGTCGCAGGGCGACCGCGCGTGCGACGGCGCGACGGTCGCCGCTGCGGTGCGCGCCCGTGCTCCAGTGGATGATGGGCTCGCGCGGCTCGGCGATGCCCCAGCGGCGGGCGAGGAGGGCAGCGGTCGGCGGGCCGATGGCGTTCTCGGTCAAGCACACGTGCAGGGCGGTTCCGACTGTCCGCTCGTCGATCGGGTCGCCCTGATCGAGCGCCGCGTAGTAGGCGAGGGCGCTCACACGCGAGCGGCCCTCCGAACCGCCACGCGAGGCGAACGACGTCGGGCACCGATGGATGGCAGTGCCAGCCCTGCCGCACTGCCTGCAGCGAGCCCCGGTCGCGATAGAGCTCGAGCGTCGTCGGGTCGACCCCGATCTCGGTGAGCTCTCGTGTCGACACGATTCCGCCAGCGCGAGCGAGAAGCTGCTGCACGGGCTTCGAGAGATGGCCGGTGCCACGCGGCATGCCGGAGTAGGAGTTCGTGGGCCGAATCATCCGGCCGATACTGCCGTCGAGGCGCCTCTCTCGTATCGGCGCGGCACGAGCTGAGGAGAGCGGCATGGCTCCGTCGATTCGGAACGAGCCGTGGATCCCGTCCAGGTCCGGTCCCGTCCAGGTCGGGTCCTGTCCGGGTCCGATCCCCTTCCCGGCTGTCCCCCTTCCCAGCTGTCTCCCTTCCGAGCCGTTCCCCTTGCCGGCCGTTCCCCTGCCGGCCGCTCCCCGTGCTGGCCGTGCGCTCGGTTTCGCGCCGACACACCACCGTCGGCGGGGCCAGCCGCGGTGTCCCACTGCGGCACGGAGCATTTCCCTCTCGTCGACTCCCGAATCTAAGGAGTTTCCGGGGACGGGTCTCCCGAAACTCCTTAGATTCGGGAACGTTTGGAGAGTGGGGCCAGGGCGGCCGCGGAATTCTTCGCGGTCGGCAGTGGTCGGCGGTGGTCGGCGGGCGTCGGCGGTGGTCGGTCGCAGGGGCG
>NZ_JBKBLF010000035.1:0-16330 GCF_046296455.1 Microcella sp. | reverse complement strand
GGCGCGGCATCGGCCGGGGCCTCGGGGTTCGGTTGGGTGTGGTCGCTCGACGCGCTGCCATCCCACCAGCGCACGAGAGCAGGATCGGTGGCATCGGCGTACCAGCCAGCAGCAGGAGTGCTCACCCCGCCCCCTTCCATGACGTGAACTCATGGACAGCGTACGGTGTCTCGCCCGACAACGATGAGCAAATGTTGGTCGGGTGCCCGCGACCCTCCCCCGGGGCGGGCACCCTCGATCACGTCCGACCTCATCCGGTCGGCCGTGACCTGCTTCAGAGCTGCTCGTCGAGCCCCGGCTCGCGCTGCTCGTCGAGGTGCTCTTCGCGACGCGGCTGCTCGTCGCCCTCGATGACCGGCTCGGCGCCCGTGATGACGGGGTCGTCGCCCGGCGTGGCCTGACCAGCGCCGATATCGCCCTGCGCGCCCGGGTGCTCGCCCTGGGTCAGGTCGTGCTGGGTCAGATCCTGCTCGGTCAGGTCGTTCGACTGCTCGTTGGTGTCGCTCATGATTCCCCCTTGCTCGGTGGTGCAGTACCGCCCCGAGTGCTCGAGGCGACGTGATCAACCCAAGCCCGCATCCCCGCATCTGACAACGGGGTTGCCAGCGCCCGCGGGGCAAGGCTAGGGTTCGCCGACATGAGACGTGCCGCCTCGATCGTGGCCGATTACGCCTATGTGGGCCGGTCGCGACTGCGGTACTGGCGCTACGGCGCGCGGCCCCCTGCGCCCATCGATGCGGCACCGGATGCCCCGCCTCCCGTACTGCTGATCCCCGGCGTGTTCGAGACCTGGCATTACCTCAAGCCCATTCGCGACCGCCTGGCCGCCCTCGGGCATCCCGTGCACAGCGTGCCCGAGCTCGGCTTCAACCGTCACCCGATCCCGGAGATGGCCGCGCTGCTCACGGCCTACCTCGAGCATCGCGAACTCACGGGCGTGACGATCGTCGCGCACAGCAAGGGCGGGCTCATCGGCAAGACCATGCTCGTGGCCGACGAGCGCGCGCCGGTGAGCCGGCTCACGCGCATGATCTCGATCAACACGCCCTACGCGGGCAGCCCGCTCGCGCGCTTCGCGATGGGGCCGTGGCGCGAGTTCGTGCCGACGCGCCCCGTCATCACCGAGCTCGCGGCGGCCGCGAGGGTCAACGCGCGCATCACCTCGCTGCACTCGACCTTCGACCAGTACGTGCCGGCCGGCAATTCGGTGCTCGAGGGGGCCGAGAACGTCGTGCTGCCCTTCGACGGGCACTTTCGCGTGCTCGGCCTCGCGCCCGTCATCGATGAGGTCGTGGCGCGGGTGCCGCGGGTCGGGCCCTGATGCAGGAAGCATCGTGCATCTATCTGCAAGAATCGCGCCATGCCCGCCGCTGACGCCGCCCCCACGACGCACGCCCTTCCCGCGATCAGCCTGAAGCTGCTGCCGGCCGCGATCGTCGTCACGAGCGCGATCCCGTTGTTCGGCTTCGAGAACCGGTTCGTCGGCTACCCGTGGCTCGTGATCGGCCTCGTCGTCGCGTTCTTCGTCGACCGCGAGCTCATGAAAGATCTCGGCATCATCGCCGCCGGTCTCATCGTCGTGAGCACCGTGAGCGTCAAGGCCGACATCTCGTGGCCCAACTTCTTCTTGCTCGGCTTCGTGCTGAGCCTCGCCGTCGCCGTGCCGTTCGTGATCGACCGGTTCGTGTTCAAGCGTAGGGTGATCCGCTTTCCGTGGCGCAGCGGGCAGAAATGGCAACCGTGGGAGAAGTCGTACCTGTTCGCCGTGCCCTTTCTCGGCTGGTTGATTCTGCCGTTCTACTTCATCACCTCGGGCGCGTACCAGAACTGGCCGGCCGTCAGCGAGGCGAGCGAGGTGCTGCGGCTCTTCGTCGGCGTCAACGCCGTCGGCATCTGGGACGAGCTCTTCTTCATCTGCACCTGCTACGTGCTGCTGCTGCGGCACTTCCCGGTGCTCACCGCCAACATCTTGCAGGCCATCGTCTTCGTCAGCTTCTTGTGGGAGCTCGGCTACCAGGCCTGGGGTCCGCTCATGACGATCCCCTTCGCGCTGCTGCAGGGCTGGATCTTCCACCGCACCAAGTCGCTCACCTACGTCATCATCGTGCACCTGCTGTTCGACCTCGTGGTGTTCCTCGCCATCGTGCACGCGCACAACCCGGGGGTCTTCCCGTTCTTCCTGGTGCCGAGCCCGGGATCTTAAGCGCCGGTCGTAGGTAACGACTGCTCATGGCGGGCGGGCGCGACTGCCCGCAGGCTGGGGGCATGACCACACTGAACCTGCGCCTGCTGGCTGTCGCCGGCGCGCTCACCCTCGCCCTCACCGGATGCTCCACCGCGGCCCCCGTCAGCACCGACGACATCGTGCCCGACGTCGCCGACCAGGGCGACACGGGTGGTGACGCCGGAGGGTCCAACGACGGCGAAGTGACCGTGATCGGCGCCGACCTCGCCTCCGGCACGGCCGTGATGCTCGCCGAGGTCTACGCCGAGGGGCGCGACCCGATCCCCACCGTCGAGTTTGTCGACGCCACGACCGTGCGCTTCGCCTGGCCGGCCGGCTCGCTCACCGAGGGCGACGCGCTCGGCAACTGCCAGATCGCCTACGGTGCGCTCAGCGGCGAGGGCATCCGCGTGCTCATCGCCGTCGGCGACGCCGAGGCCGACTGCACCGCCGAGATCGAGGGCTGAGCCCCCGAGCCGCGCGGCGCACCCCCGAGCGCCGCGCGGCCCCGCGCTGCCCGCAGCCCCGGCGCATCTCCACAATTCAGGAGTTCGGGATGCTCGCGCCCGCTCGACACGCCGTGCGCGCATCCCGAACCGCTGTTTTTGGGCCGCAGTTCCTGAATTGTGGAGATGCTGCGCACCGCGCGACTCCTGAGTTGTGAAGACGGCGGGGTGGGGCAGACTCGGGGGGTGAGCCTGCTCGAGTCGATGCCCCGCCCCTACGAGGCCGGCGCGGCGTTCGACGCGATCGAGAACTGGGCCGTCGGGCGCGGGCTCACGCTGTATCCGGCGCAGGAGGAGGCGATCTTCGAGCTCGTCGCGGGCGCGCACGTCGTGCTCGCCACGCCGACGGGCTCGGGCAAGAGCCTCGTCGCTGTTGCGGCCCACGCGATCGCCCTCGCGCAGGGCCAGCGCACGTACTACACGGCGCCGATCAAGGCGCTCGTGAGCGAGAAGTTCTTTCAGCTCGTCGAGATCTTCGGCGCCGAGAACGTCGGCATGGTGACGGGCGACTCGAGCGTCAACGGCGATGCGCCGATCATCTGCTGCACGGCCGAGATTCTCGCCAACCAGGCGTTGCGCGAGGGCGCCGACCTCGCGGCGGGCGTCGTCGTCATGGACGAGTTTCACTACTACGCCGACGTCGACCGCGGGTGGGCGTGGCAGGTGCCGCTGCTGACCCTCACGAACGCGCGCTTTCTGCTCATGAGCGCGACGCTCGGCGACGTGACGCCGATCGCCGCCGACCTCGAGCGCCGCACGGGGCATCCGGTGAGCGAGGTGACGCACACCGAGCGGCCGATCCCGCTGACGTTCGAGTACGTGAAGACCCCCGTGCACGAGACCGTCGAGACCCTGCTCGAGAAGGGGCAGGCGCCGATCTACATCGTGCACTTCAGTCAGGCGGCCGCGATGGAGCGAGCGCAGGCCCTGTCGAGCATCCGGATCGTGTCGCGCGAGCAGCGGGACGAGATCGCCGAGGCGATCGGCGACTTTCGCTTCGCGACCGGCTTCGGCACGACGCTCAGCCGGCTCGTGCGCGCGGGCATCGGTGTGCACCACGCCGGCATGCTTCCGAAGTACCGCCGGCTCGTCGAGGTGCTCGCCCAGCGCGGGCTGCTGCGCGTCATCTGCGGCACCGACACGCTCGGCGTCGGCATCAACGTTCCCATTCGCACGGTGCTGCTCACGGCGCTCAGCAAGTACGACGGCGTGAAGATGCGGCAGCTGAGCGCGCGCGAGTTCCACCAGATCGCGGGCCGAGCCGGCCGCGCCGGATACGACACGGCCGGGCTCGTCGTCGTGCAGGCGCCCGACCACGAGGTCGAGAACCACCTCGCGACGACCAAGGCCGGCGACGACCCCAAGAAGAAGAAGAAGATCGTGCGCAAGGCCGCGCCGGCGGGTTTCGTCACCTGGAGCGAGACGAGTTTCGAGCGGCTGGTGGGCGGGATGCCCGAACCGCTCGAGAGCCGCATGCAGGTCTCGGCGGCCATGCTCATCAACCTCATCGCCCGCGGGGGAGACGTGTTCGCGAACGCGCGCGCGCTGCTCACCGAGAACCATGAGCCGCCACACCGGCAGCGCGAGCTCGTCGTGCGGGCGCTCGGCATCGCGAAGACCCTTGTGCGCGCGGGCGTCGTCGTGATCGATCGCGCGCCGGTGACGAACGGCGCGCCCGCGACGATCACCCTCACGGTCGACCTGCAGCCCAACTTCGCGCTCAACCAGCCGCTGAGCCCCTTCGCGCTCGCGGTCATCGGCGTGCTCGACCATGCCGACCCCAACTACCCGCTCGAGGTCATCAGCGTCATCGAGGCGACGCTCGACAACCCGCGGCCCGTGCTCGCCCAGCAGCAGTTCGCGGCGCGTGGCGAGGCGATCGGCGCCATGAAGGCCGAAGGGCTCGACTACGACGAGCGCATGGAGGCCCTCGACGACGTCGAGTACCCGAAACCGCTCGACGAGCTGCTGACCGCCATGTTCGAGACCTTCGCGAGCACCCAGCCCTGGATCCGCGACGTCGAGCTGCGCCCCAAGAGCGTCGTGCGCGACCTCTACGAGAAGGCCATGACCTTCACCGAGTACGTCAGTCACTACAAGCTCACGCGCAGCGAGGGCCTGCTGCTGCGCTACCTGAGCGACGCCGACCGCGCCATCCGCCAGACGGTGCCCGACGAGGCGAAGACCGACGAGCTACGCGACATCATCGAGTGGCTGCGCGAGCTCGTGCGCCAGGTCGACTCGAGCCTGCAAGACGAGTGGGAGCAGCTGAGCTCTGGCTTCCACTCCGAAGTTGTGGAAGGCGCGCCGACCCTGCCGCCCCGGCCGCCGGACGTGACGACCAACCGCCGCGCATTCCTCGTGCTCGTGCGCAACGAGCTGTTCCGCCGCGTGCAGCTCGCGGCGCTGCAGCGCGACGACGACCTCGAGGCGCTCGACCCCGACGCAGGCTGGCCCGAGGCGCTCGACGCCTACTACGCTGACCACGAGCAGATTCTGACGGGCGGCAACGCGCGCAGTGCATCCCTCGTGCAGATCGATGAGAGCCCCGAACGCGATGATCCGGATGCTCACGGCACGTGGAGCGTGCGCCAGGTCATCGACGACCCGGCGGGCGACCACGACTGGGGCATCGACGCGGTCGTCGATCTGGCGGCGAGCGTCGAGGCCGGATTCGCCGTGGTCAGGGTGCTCGGCCTGCGCCGGATGTAGCCCTACTGACGCTGCCCGGCGCGCGCAGGCCCGGCACTAAAGAATTGCGTCGCGCACGAGGTCGTACACGGGCGTGAAGAGCCCCACGTTGACGAGCACGGCCGTGATGGCGAGGTTTGTCAGCAGCGGCCACCAGCCGCGCCCCGCGGCCTGCCGGCGCACGACGATCGTGCGGGCGGTGAGGTAGCCGAGCGCCCCGAGGAACGCCCAGCCCCAGTGCGCGCGCCGCAGGTGACCCCACTCGTGCAGCGTGATGCGGTCGCGGCGCACCCACATGATGATCCACAGCACGGGGATGATCGACGCGCCAACGAGCCAGATGACGGGAGTCGACTCGAAGCCCGAGAGCACGATGCCGGCCGACTGGGCGAGAACGGTCACAAGCGGGGTGAACGCGAGGGCCCAGGCCGCGGGGGTCGTCGTGCGCTCGGGCGCGTAGTCGATCGATGACGAGCGGGTGTTCCAGAGCTCGTGCGGGGGTAGGGCGCCGCCCTCGGGGGCGATCGGCACTGACGACACGGGCACTGACGATACGGGAACCGACGACACGGGAACCGACCCGGGCGACCCGAGCGCGGGCGAGGCGGGAGTGCCCCCGACGGCCGAGCCCGGCGACCACGAGTAGGGGGCCGAGTAGCCGTAGGGCTCGGCGGCGGCCGGTTCGGCGATGACGGTCGACCCCGTGGTGGCGGGCGCGGCGAGCCCCGCGGCCTGGGCGATCGCCTGCTCGGTCGGGGCGTGCGCTACGACGGGCTTGGGCCGCGTGTGCGTCGTCCAGCGCAGGCCGTCCCACCAGCGCAGGCGCAGCGCCATGTCTGGGTCGTCGTACCAGCCGGCGACGGGAGCGTGCGAGTCAGACATCGGGCGTCCTCGGGTGTGTCGACGAGCGCGCTGCGGGTCGGGGTGACGCACTCTCGGTCAGCCCATGGTAGTTCGCCGCGGGGTACACGGGCAGAGGCGCGCGGTCCCCATTTATGGGGACACGATCGCTCATCTTTCGGCGCTCAGCCGCCCGAGCATCGTCCACACCGTCGTCGTGAGGGCGGGGTGGTCGAGCGCGATCTGCCGCAGCAGCCGGTAGTCGCGGGCGGCAGAGGGCAGCCGCCCGTCGTCGTCGCGAATGCGTTCGGCCCGCAGCATCCACACCACCAGTTCATCGACGGTGGGCAGCTCGGTCATGAAGTCCCACGGATCTTCTCCGCCGCGCGCCCGCGCGTGGATCACCGTCTGCAGCTCGTCGTGCGCCTCGGCACGCAGCACCTCGAGGCTCGCGCCCCGTCGGCTGCGCGTCTCGTCCATACCTCGACCCTACGCGGCCCGCCGGGGCGGTCGCTGAGGGGCGGGTGGATGCTCGCCCCGGGTCAGGAGACCGCGCGAATAACCGCGAGCACACCCTCGGGGTCGATCGCGAACCAGGTCGCGATGACCGCGAGCTGCGCGCCGACCCACACCGCGAGCGGCCACGCGGCTGCACCCGTCGTGCGCTGCACCCGCACGCCCCGCACCGCGAGGTACAGCGGGGGAGCGAGCACCGCGGTGATCCACGGCGCCGTGCGCAGGTGGCCCGAGAGCTCCATGAGCCGCGTGTCTTGCCCCGCGAGCGCGCCCATGAGCACGAGCGGGAACACGACGGCGAGCGCGCGGGTCCACGCCGAGCTCTCGGCGGGCAGGGTCGAGAAGACCCAGAAGACGAGCAGAGCCTGCGTGAGCGGCATCGAGGCCATGAGCCAGACCGAGACGGTGTGCACGCGCAGCCGCAGGGGGTTGCGGGCGGTCGAGGCGTCGATGACCGCGGCGCTGGCCTCGAGACGATTGCGCGCGGCGAAGGGCTCGTAGCCGGAGGTCTCGGCGTTGGCGGGGCTCACGGGCGACATCGCGCTCGCGCGCGGCGCCGAGCCCACCGAGCGCACACCGGCGCCCGGGTCGACGGGGTGCAGGGGCATGCTCTCGGCTGCACGCGCGGACTCGCGCGGCGAGACCGTGGCCGGTGCCGTGCCGACGACCGAGAACGCGGCCGCGGGCTGGGCCGAGGCGGTGGCGGCGGCCAAGCTCTCTGCCGAGACGACGGGGCTCACGGGCGTGTCGAGCGCGGCGGTGTGGTGCGTCCACGCCGTGCCGTCCCACCAGCGGCGCTGCGTCGCCATGCCGTGCGCGGCCGCCTCAACCGGGTCGGCGTACCACCCTGCTGGCACGCGGATCGCGGTGGTGCTCATCGTGGTCCCCCAGTGTCCCCGGTCCCCCGACCGGATCGTGTTTCTCCGATCGACCCCCCTGGTCGATCGGTTGTGCCGCGGTGTATTCGGGTTCCACGCGACGGGCGATTGCTCACCCTTGGTGCTTTTTCAATTGTGACCGGAAGCGGTTCGGGCCGCTTCCGGAGTATTCGGTTAGCGAATGATGCTGAAGACGCCCCAGTCGTCGACCTGCCAGGCGATCCAGCCGTTCGAACGCTGCAGGCTCGCCGTGACGACGATCGGGTTGCCGCTCGCGTCGATCGCGGGGCAGCGCAGCTGCTGGCCGATGAACAGCGGCGGACTCGGCGGGCAGGTGACCTCCATCGAGCCGCCGATGCTGCGGGCCGCGAGCTCGATGCTGTTCGACGCCTCGGCCGCGAACACGCCGGGTAGCGAGGCGATGATGAGGCCGGGCACGGCGAGCACCGAGGCGCCCACGAGCCCGCTCAGCAGCAGGAAGACGGCGACGGGGCCGTAGCCGACGCCCGAGATGCGGCTGAGCCGCACCGCGCGGGCGATGAGGTAGAGCGGGGCTGAACCGAGTGCCCAGAGCCACGAGGCGGGGCGGTCGACGCCCCGACGCCGCAGCGAGCGGTGGTCGAAGATGGCGAGCACGAGCGACACCGGGTAGGGCGCGAGCCAGATGATGGCCATGAGCATTGCGCTCGGGCCCGTCGAGAACGCAGCGAGCACGAGCAGGCTCATGAGCAGCTGCAGCATCGGCAGCAGGGCGATGGCCCACACCTCGACGCTCTGCAGGTGCGGAGCGGTTGTGCCGAGCGACTGGTGCGTGCCGCGTCGACCGGGGTCGCTCGCCGAGACCGGCGACTCGTTCCACGCGGGAACGTAGGCGGGTGCACCGGGCGCCGACCCGTAGCCGGGGGCCGAACCGTATCCGGGCGCCGAGCCGTATCCCGGGGCCGAGGTCTGCGTCGCTGACCCGTAGCCCGCCGAGCCGGCGGCCGAGACGGGAGCCCCGGTCGAGCCCTGCAGCGGCACCCACGGGGTGCTGTCGGCCGTCGCGGCCGACTGCGCCTGCAGGTCGGCGAAGGCCGCGGCCGCGAAGGCCTCGGCGGCGCTCGCCGCGCTCGCGGCACTGGCGGCGCTCGCGGCCGCCTGAGCAGCGGCGGCCTGCGCCGCGGTCTCGGTCGCGGCGGGAGCCACCGGAGCGGAGGCAACGGGCGCCGAGGCGGCGCTCGGCTCGACGAGCGCGGGCGCATCGTCAGACGCGGGAGGAGCGAGCTGCCGCAGCACGGCCGCGGTGGGCTGCTCGGCGGGCGGCTCGTCGATCGCGGCCGAGTCGGCGCTGCGGCGCGAGCGGCGCGAGGGCAGCTCGTCGTCATCAGCGAACATCGTGGGCGCAGCGGGCTGCGTGGGCATCATGGGCTGGCGCGCGTCTGAGACGTGCTCCGTCCACGCGTGGTTGTCCCACCAGCGCAACTGGGGCAGGCCCAGCGGGTCGGGATACCACCCCGCCGGCACGCGGCCGTAGTCGTCGTCAGACACGTCAGATCCCCCTCTGATGCCGAACCCGAATCCGGCGGGGTCAGTCTACGGGGATGCCCCGGCGTATCGGGAGGAATCGTCACCCCCCCAGTGCGGGTGTCCCCCGGTCGGGGTACAACTCTCGGGCCGCGCTGTCGAGCCACTCGCGCCCGAGCGGGGCGTGCCGCGCGGGCCCCAGCGCAGGCCCCGCGATCCAGTGCTGCGCCGAGCGCAGGCCGTGCAGCGCGCTGAGAACCCAGAGCTCGCAGCCCGCCAGATCCTCCGGCCGGGCCTCGGCCTCGGCCAGCTCGACCCCGGCCTCGCGCGCGGCCCGCAGCACGAGGCCGACCGTGACGCTCGGGATGCGCGCCAGCGTGTCGGCGGGGCGCACGAGCGTCTCGCCCCGCCACCAGAGCAGCCCGCTGTAGGCGCCCTCGACGATGATGCCGCGAGCATCCACGATGATCGCCTCGCCCGCTCCGAGCGCCTGCACGGCCGTGCGCAGCCCCTGCAGGGCCTCGAGGTCGGGCCCCTTGACGAGCGGCTGCGTGCGCGGGTCGTGGGGCGCCGTCGCCACGTCGACCTCGGTGCTGGTGGCGGGTGTCGGCCGCAGCCGCAGGCTCAGCTGCGTGCCGTCGGCGCGCTCGCGCAGCTCGACGCGCGGAAACCAGTCGCCCGAGCGGGGGAGGGCCGCCTCGACATCGCGCCAGAAGACCTCGGCATCGTCGCGCCACGAGCCCGCCGTGGCGATGAACCGCGCGCGGTGGGCATCGAGCCCGCGAGCGCGACCGTCGACCAGGCGCCACGAGTCGGCCGTGAGCAGGCGCCCCTCGTGCGGGTCGCACCAGTCGAGCGCGACCCAGGGCGAGCCGCCCGAGGCGCCGACCGGCCGCCACGGGTGAAGCCCCTCGCCGAGCGCGCTCATAGCATTGAGGGTATGCGGCGCGGCGTTCTTGAGCATCCGATCGCGGCGCCCCCGAGCGCCGAGGCGCTCTTCCTGGCGCTCGCGGCCGAGAACCCCGCCGCGCCGGGACTCGTGTGGCTCGACTCGGGGCTCGGAGCGCGCACGGGTCGCAGCCTCATCGCGCTCGGCGAGCGGGTGTCGCTCGACGACACCGCCGCGGTGCTGCCGCAGCTGCGCGCCGCGCTCGCCGCGATGCCCCGCGTCGAGAGCGGTGACGCGCTGCCGCTCGGCCTCGTCGGCTAGTTCGGCTACGAGCTGCGGGGCGAGACCATGGGCATGCCTGTTGCGCCCGTGTCGGGCGACGAGCGCGCGGCCTGGCTGCGCGTCGACCGCGGCGTGACGTTCGACCACGCCACGGGCACCGCTCGGCTCGTGGCGCTCGACGCAGCAGGGGCGGGGCAGTGGCGCGGCGAGCTCGACGCCTGGCGGCAGGGCATGCTCGCGCTCGCCGAGCGAGCGGCAGGGGCATCCGGTACCGAGATCGCCACCCCGGCCCCGCTCGGGCCCGTCACGTGGCGCGACACCGACGCGCACTACGCCGACCTCGTGCGGCAGTGCCAGCACGCGATCCGCGAGGGCGATGCCTACCAGTTGTGCCTCACGACGCAGGCCGAAGTGGCGACGGCCGACGGCGCCGACCTCGACCCCGTGGCGGTTTACCGCCGCTTGCGGCTCTCGAGCCCCGCGCACCACGGCGCGCTGCTGCGCATCGGCGGCACCACCCTGCTGAGCGCGAGCCCCGAGACCTTCTTGCACGTCGCCGACGGCACGGTGCAGACGCGGCCCATCAAGGGCACGCGGCCGCGCGACACCGACCCCGAACGGGATGCGGCGCTCGCGGTCGAGCTCGCCGCGAGCGAGAAAGAGCAGGCCGAGAACCTGATGATCGTCGACCTTATGCGCAACGACCTCGCGCGCATCAGCGAGGTCGGCTCGGTCGTCGTCACCGGCTTGCTCGAGGTCGAGAGCTACGCCCACGTGCACCAGCTCGTCAGCACGGTCGAGGGGCGGTTGCGGGCGGGCCTCGATGCGCTGGATGCCGTGGCCGCGTGTCTTCCCGCCGGCTCGATGACGGGCGCCCCGAAGCGCCGCGCCATCGAGCTTCTCGCCGGGCTCGAGGCCGGCCCCCGCGGTGTGTACTCGGGAGCCTTCGGCTACCTCGGCGCCGATGGCACCGCCGACCTCGCCATGGTCATTCGCAGCATCGTCGTGCGCGGCGCCCGCGCGAGCGTCGGCGCGGGCGGCGGGGTGACGGCGCTCAGCGACCCGGCGGCCGAGGTGGCCGAGATGCGGCTCAAGGCCGAGGCCCTGCTGCGGGCGCTCGCGCAGGCCGAGCCGTCGAGCACCCGGTAATCTGGCAGTTCTGCCCCGCCACCACCGGGCGGCCCCTGCACAGACGTGAATCGAGACCTCTCCGTGACCGACGAGCTGCACCCCGACGAGAACGCGTACGACCACGCCCGCATCGAGGCCCACTGGGCGCCGATCTGGGATGCGCTGCAGCCCTTCACCGTCGACGACATCGCCGACACGAAGCCGCGCAAGTACGTGCTCGACATGTTTCCGTACCCCAGCGGCGACCTGCACATGGGCCACGCCGAGCAGTACGCGCTCGGCGACATCGTCGCCCGCTACTGGCGCCAGCAGGGCTTCACGGTGCTGCACCCGATCGGCTGGGACTCGTTCGGCCTTCCCGCCGAGAACGCGGCGATCAAGCGCGGCGCCGACCCGCGGCAGTGGACCTACGACAACATCGCCCAGCAGAAGGCGTCGATGAAGCGCTACGCGGCGAGCTTCGACTGGACCCGCGTGCTGCACACGAGCGACCCCGAGTACTACCGCTGGAACCAGTGGCTGTTCTTGAAGATGTACGAGAAGGGCCTGGCCTACCGCAAAGACAGCTGGGTCAACTGGGATCCGGTCGACCAGACCGTGCTCGCCAACGAGCAGGTGCTGCCCGACGGCACGAGCGAGCGCTCGGGCGCCGTCGTCGTGAAGAAGAAGCTCACGCAGTGGTACTTCAAGATCACCGACTACGCCGACCGCCTGCTCGACGACCTCAACCAGCTCGAGGGCTCGTGGCCGGCCAAGGTGCTCACGATGCAGCGCAATTGGATCGGCCGCTCGACGGGCGCCGACGTCGACTTCATCATCGAGGGCCACCACAGCCCCGTCACGGTGTTCACGACGCGCCCCGACACCCTGTTCGGCGCCACCTTCATGGTCGTCGCGCCCGACAGCGACCTCGCCGCCGAGCTCGCCGCGGGCTCGACGCCCGAGGTGCGCATGGCGTTCCAGGCCTACCTGGAAGAGGCGCAGAAGAAGAGCGAGATCGACCGGCAAGACGCCTCGCGCGAGAAGACCGGCGTGTTCCTCGACCGCTGGGCGATCAACCCCGTCACGGGCGAGCGAATCCCCGTCTGGGCCGCCGACTACGTGCTCGCCGACTACGGCCACGGCGCCATCATGGCCGTGCCCGCGCACGACCAGCGCGACCTCGACTTCGCGATCGCCTACGACCTGCCGGTGCGCGTCGTCGTCGACACGAACGCGCCCGTCACGGGGGCGATTCCGGTCATTACGCCCGCGATGCTCGAGTCGGGCGATCCCGGCTCGGCGGGCGCCGCGCCGCTCGACCCCGTCGCGACCGGTGAGGCGCTCACGGGTGACGGGCGCATGATCAACTCGGGCCCGCTCGACGGCCTCAGCAAGCAGAACGCCATCACGCGCGCGATCGAGCTGCTCGACGAGCGCGGCACCGGCCGGGCATCCAAGACCTACCGCCTGCGCGACTGGCTCATCAGCCGTCAGCGGTACTGGGGCACGCCGATTCCGATCATGTACACCGACGACGGCACCGAGGTGCCGATGCCGATGGATGCTCTGCCGCTCGTGCT
This sequence comes from Microcella sp., assembly GCF_046296455.1. GTDB lineage: Bacteria > Actinomycetota > Actinomycetes > Actinomycetales > Microbacteriaceae > Microcella. Next base: position 3,308 of record NZ_JBKBLF010000035.1, on the reverse strand, counting down.
GCCGTACGACGAGGGCATGGACCTCAAGCCGAAGGGCACCTCGCCCCTCGGTGCGCTCGACGACTGGGTGTCGACGACCACGCCCGACGGCCGCCCGGCGCGCCGCGACACCGACACGATGGACACCTTCGTCGACTCGTCGTGGTACTTCTTGCGGTTCTTGAACCCGACCGACGACACCAAGGCCTTCGACCCCGAGATGGCCGAGAAGTGGGCGCCCGTCGACCAGTACGTGGGGGGCGTCGAGCACGCGATTCTGCACCTGCTCTACGCGCGCTTCATCACGAAGGTGCTCTTCGACCTCGGCTACGTGAGCTTCACCGAGCCCTTCAGCGCGCTGCTCAACCAGGGCATGGTCGTGCTCAATGGCGCCAAGATGTCGAAGTCGAAGGGCAACATCGTCACCTTCACCGAGGGCGTCGACAGCTACGGCGTCGACGCCGTGCGCCTGACGATGGCCTTCGCCGGTCCGCCGGAGGACGACATCGACTGGGCGGATGTCTCGCCCACGGGCTCGCAGAAGTTCTTGGCCCGCGCCTGGAGGCTGTCGGGCGAGGTCGCTGCCCCCGTCGGGGCCGACCCGTCGACGGGCGACGTCGCTCTGCGGCGCGTCACGCACCGGTTCTTGGCTGAGGTGCCGGGCCTCATGGAGTCCTTCAAGTTCAATGTGGCCGTCGCGCGCACGATGGAGCTCGTCAACGTGATCCGCAAGGCGATCGATTCGGGGCCGGGCGCGGCCGACCCCGCCGTGCGCGAGGCCGTCGAGGTCGTCGCCGTCGCCCTCTCGATCTTCGCGCCGTACACGGCCGAAGACATGTGGGTGCGCCTGGGACACGGGGGCCAGTCGAGCGACGACCTCGTCGCCTTCGCGGGCTGGCGCAAGGCTGACCCGCTGCTGCTCGTCGAGGAGTCGGTGACGGCGATCGTGCAGGTCGACGGCAAGGTGCGCGACAAGCTCGAAGTGAGCCCGCTCATCGGCGGCGACGAGCTCGAAGCGCTCGCGCGTGCCTCCGAGGCCGTGCAGCGCGCCATCGGCGACCGACCGATCGCGCAGGTCATCGTGCGCGCTCCGCGCGTCGTCAACATCGCAACCGCGAAGTAGGCGCTCCCGCGCGGCGCTGCACCGACGACCGGGCAGCGCCGCGCGGGCCTAGCCTGCCGCGGTGACCCACCCCGCTGCGCTCGACGGGCCGCCCCGGCGGTCGACGCGGGTGCGCGCGGCCCTCGGGGGCGTCATCGTGCTCGCGCTGCTCGGCGTCGGCGCGGCCGTCGTGGGCGCCGTGGTGACCCCGGGCGGGCAGACCGTGACGGTCGAGGCACCCCCGGCCGACGAGAACGCGGCGCTCGACTCCGCCCCCGTCGTCGAGGTCGTCGTGCTGCACGTGCTCGGCGCCGTCTCGCAGCCCGGCATCGTCGAACTGCCGCTCGGGGCGCGCGTCGTCGACGCGATCGCCGCGGCCGGCGGGCCAAGCGACGACGCCGACCTCGGCGGCGTCAACCTGGCGCGCGTCGTCGTCGATGGCGAGCAGCTGCGGGTGCCCCGCATCGGCGAGGCGCCCGCGTCCGCGGGTGCCGCGGCGGTGCCGGGGGCCTCGGCAGACGGGCGCGTGAATCTCAACACCGCCGATGCCGCCGCGCTCGAGACGCTGCCCGGGGTGGGGCCCGCGATCGCGGCGCGCATCATCGCCTGGCGCGACGAGAACGGGCCGTTCCGCAGCGTCGACGAGCTCACCGCCGTGAGCGGCATCGGCGAGAAGACGCTCGAGGGCCTACGCGACCAGGCCACGGTGTGACGGCGGTCGCGGGTACGCGCGCGCCCGGAATGCGCGGTGCTCCGACGCGGGTGGCGGATGCCCGCCTCGCGATCCCCGCTCTCGCCGGGTGGCTCACGGCCATCGTGCTGGTCGGCGCTGAGGGGGCTGCCGCGCCCGTGGCGATCACGGCTCTCGCCCTCGCGGGGCTCGCGGTCGGGGTGCTGCGGCGCCGCGGGGGCGCGGGTCGCGCGGGGGAGCTGCTCGCGGCGAGCATCCCGAGCGTGCTCGCGGTGGCGGTGCTCGCGATCGCCGTCGCCGTGGCCGCCCCCGCGCGCACGCCGCCCGTGCTCACGGGCGCACTCGACGAGGGCCGCGCGGTGCTCGTCGTGCTCGAGCTCGAGCAGTCGGTCGTGCCGCGCCCCGCCGACGCCGGCGCGATGATCGGCTGGGGCGGCGTGAGCGCCGACGCGCGCATCGTCGCGGTCACGGATGCGTCGGACGGGTCGGGCGCGGCGGTCGCCGTGCGCGTGCCGGTGCGCGTGCTCGGTCTCGAGCTCGACGGCCGCCTCCCGCTCGGCACCCGGGTCGAGGGCATCGTGCGGCTCATCCCGCTCGAGGCCGGCGACGAGCGCGTCGCCCTCGTGCGGCCGGTCTCCGAGCTGACGCCGCTCGCGGCGCCCGCCCCGATGCTCGGCGGCGCCGACGCCCTCCGCGCCGGGTTCCTCGCCCTCATGGCCCCGTTCTCGGGCGACGGCGCCGCACTGCTGCCGGGGCTCGCGATCGGCGACACGACCGCCGTGAGCGACGACCTCGACGCGGCCATGAAGGCCAGCGCCCTCAGCCACCTCACAGCGGTGTCGGGCGCCAACTGCGCCATCGTCGTCGGACTCGTGCTCGGCATCGGAGCCCTCGCGCGGTGGCCGCGGCCCGTGCGGGTCGGGGTCGCGCTCGCGGCGCTCGGCGGCTTCGTCGTGCTCGTCACCCCCGAGCCGAGCGTTGTGCGCGCCGCCGTCATGGCCGCCGTCGTGCTGCTCGCGCTCGCGAGCGGCCGCCCCGCGCGCGGGCTGCCCGTGCTGGGCCTCGCGGTGCTCGGCATCGTGGTGCTCGACCCGTGGATCGCGCGCGAGTACGGCTTCGTGCTCTCGGTGCTTGCGACGGCGGCGCTGCTCGTGCTCGCGGGCCCGCTTGCGGCGGTGCTCGAGCGCGTGCTGCCCGCGTGGCTGGCGCTCGCGATCGCGGTGCCGCTCAGCGCGCAACTGGCGTGCCAGCCCGTGCTGATCCTGCTCGCGCCCGAGGTGCCGCTCACCGGGGTCATCGCGAACGTGCTCGCGGCGCCCGCCGCCCCGGTGGCGACGATCGTGGGCATGATCGCGTGCCTGCTCGCGCCGGTCATCCCGCCGCTCGCGATGCTCGTCGCGGGCATCGCGTGGCTGCCCGCGGCCTGGATCGCGGGCGTCGCGCGCGTGTGCTCGACGCTGCCCGGCGCCCTGCTGCCGTGGCCCGAGGGTGCGCTCGGCGCGCTGCTGCTCGCGGCCCTCACGGCCGCGGGGCTGG
>NZ_JBKBLF010000034.1:0-18363 GCF_046296455.1 Microcella sp. | reverse complement strand
CCGGGGGCGGCGGCGCGCCGGAGGCGGCCGCCGCGCTCGTCCGCACCGAACTCGACCGTGCGACGCTGCCCGACGTCGAGCCCGAGCGCCTCGACGACCTCGTGCGGCTCTCGCGCGCCGCGGGTGCTCCGCTCGGCGAGCTCGCCCGCGTCGAGGCGGCCGATGACCGCGCTCGCGCTCGCGCGGCGGCCCGCGAATCGGCCGAGCGTCTCGCGGTTCGGCTCATGCTGCCGCTCGGGGCCTGCATCCTCCCTTCCTTCTTGCTGCTCGGGGTCGTGCCGATGCTCATCGGGCTGCTGTCCTCCACAGCGAGCGGGTTCTGAGTCGGCCTGGCCGTTCGCCGTTCGTCGCCGATGCTCCGCTCGCGCGTGCGCGACACTGTGCGGGTTCGTGCCGACCGATCGCCCGCACGGCGGGCGCGACCGAACGGAGCATCCATGACCGAGCTGCGCATGACCAAGCACCGCATGACCGAGCACCGCCCGACCGAGCACCACTCGACCGAGCACCGTCCCGCTCGACGATCCGACGACCGTGGCGCCGCGACCGCCGAGTACGCCATCGCGACCATGGCCGCGGTCGGATTCGCGAGCCTGCTCGTCGTCATCATGCAGAGCGACGAGGTGCGGGGCATCCTCACCGACCTCGTGCGCACGGCCCTGACCGTCGGCGGGTGATCTCGTCGCGTCGACCGGCCGGGTTTCGCGCCGACGCCGATCGCGGCTCGGTGACGGCCGAGATCGCGGTCGGGCTGCCCGCCGTCGTGCTCGTGCTCGCCGCGTGCTTGGGCGGCCTCGGTCTCGCGACGACGCAGTTGCGGGCGCACGACGCGGCGGCCGACGCCGCGCGGCTGCTGGGTCGTGGCGAGCCCGCGGCGGCGGCCCAGCAGCACGTGGCTCGGTCGATCGCCGGCGCCGCGCTCACGGTCTCTCGACCCGCCGAGCTGGTCTGCGTGCGAGTGGTCGTCGAGCAACGGCTGCTGCTCGTGCCGGTGCGGGTGGTCGGGTCGGCGTGCGCGCTCGACGGGGGGAGGTGACGGCGGTGTCGCTCGATCGTGGAGCGGGCTCGGTGCTCATCGTCGGCCTCATCGCGGTCGTGCTTGTCGCCGGGCTCACCGTGCTCGGCGCCGCGCACGGGGTCGTGCGCGGCCAGCAGCTCGCGGCGGCGGCGGATGCGGCGGCGCTCGCGGCCGCCGACGTGCTGCTCGGCTGGGTGCCGGGCGAGCCGTGCGCTGTCGCGCAGCGCCTCGCCGAGGCGCACGACGCGCGGCTCGCCGACTGCCGCGACGAGGGGCTCTCGGTCGTCGTGCGGGTCGAGACGAGCATCCTGGGCATGGTCGTCGCGCGGTCGGCTCGCGCGGGCGCTCCGTACTCTCTGCAGTAGACCGCTCCCGATTCCTGTGTATGGTGTGCCTGATTGCGGCACACGGCTCAGCCACCGTGCCGCGGCACCGGCCGGGGTGCGGATGCGATCCCCCCGCCGCGCAGACGTTCATGAGTAAGGAGCACCGTGCCACAGGGCAAGAAGCTGGTCATCGTCGAGTCGCCCGCCAAGGCGAAGACGATCGGCAAGTACCTCGGCGACGACTACGAGGTGCAGGCCTCGGTCGGGCACATTCGCGACCTCGTCGAGCCGAAGAACCTGCCGCCCGAGCTCAAGAAGGGCCCGCTCGGCAAGTTCTCGATCGACGTCGACAATGGCTTCGAGCCGTACTACGTGGTCTCTGATTCGAAGAAGAAGACCGTCGCCGAGCTCAAGCGCGCGCTCAAAGAGGCCGACGAGCTCTGGCTCGCCACCGATGAAGACCGCGAAGGCGAGGCCATCGCGTGGCACCTGCTCGAGGTGCTCAAGCCCAAGGTTCCCGTCAAGCGCATGGTGTTCCACGAGATCACCGCCGAGGCGATCCAGCGCGCCGTCGACAACACGCGCGCGCTCGACACGGCGCTCGTCGACGCGCAAGAGACCCGCCGTATTCTCGACCGCCTCTACGGCTACGAGGTCAGCCCCGTGCTGTGGCGCAAGGTCGGGCCCGGCCTGAGCGCCGGCCGCGTGCAGTCGGCGGCGACCCGGCTCGTCGTCGATCGCGAGCGCGAGCGGCTCGCCTTCGTCACAGCGAGCTACTGGGATCTCGACACGACCCTCACCCCGACCTCGGGCGACACGCCCTTCACGGCCCGCCTGGCGCGCCTCGACGGCAAGAAGGTGGCCTCGGGCCGCGACTTCACCGACCGCGGCGAGCTCAAGGGCACCGAGACCGTCGCGCTCGACGAAGCGCTGACGACCTCGCTCGCCGAGGCGCTGCGCGATCCGTCGATCGCTGTGACCGTCACCAACGTCGAGTCGAAGCCGTACACGCGCCGGCCCGCCGCGCCGTTCACGACCTCGACGCTGCAACAAGAGGCCGGCCGCAAGCTGCGCTTCACGGCCCGCCAGACCATGTCGGTGGCGCAGTCGCTCTACGAGAACGGTTACATCACCTACATGCGCACCGACTCCACGACGCTCTCGCAGCAGGCGGTGGATGCGGCGCGCTCGCAGGCGGCCGCCCTCTACGGCACCGACAGCATCCCCGAGACCCCCCGCGTCTACGCGAGCAAGTCGAAGAACGCGCAAGAGGCGCACGAGGCCGTGCGGCCCGCCGGCGACGTGTTCCGCACGCCGAGCGAGCTTGAGGGCACGCTGCGCGGCAACGACTGGAAGCTCTACGACCTGATCTGGAAGCGCACCGTCGCGAGCCAGATGGCCGATGCCCGGGGCCAGACCGCCTCGGTGAGCATCCAGGCCGGGCCGACCGCGGCATCCGCCACCCCGGCCGGCGCGATCGCCGAGTTCGCGGCGAGCGGCACCGTCATCACCTTCCGCGGGTTCCTCGCCGCATACGAAGAAGGCCAGGATGAGGCGCGCGACACCGACGAGAAGGCCGAGCCCGCCGAGGCTAAGCTGCCGCCGCTCACCGTCGGCCAGTCGCTGAGCGTGGTCGACGTCGAGGCCAAGGGTCACGAGACCAGCCCGCCCGCGCGCTACACCGAGGCGAGCCTCGTGAAGGCGCTCGAAGAGCGGGGCATCGGCCGCCCGAGCACCTATGCGGCGATCATCTCGACGATCGTCGACCGCGGGTACGTGACCCCGCGCGGCTCGGCCCTCGTTCCGAACTGGATCGCTTTCTCGGTCGTGCGCCTGCTCGAAGAGAACTTCGCCGACCTGGTCGAGTACGACTTCACGGCCGAGATGGAGGCCGATCTCGACCGCATCGCCAATGGTGAGGCCGACCGCACCGAGTGGTTGACCGGCTTCTACTTCGGAGACGACCACCAGCCCGGCCTGCGGCCCGTCGTCGACAACCTCGGCGACATCGACGCCAAGACGCTCAACTCGATGCCGCTGACCGACACCATCACCCTGCGCATCGGCAAGTACGGCCCCTACCTCGAGGTCGTCGACCCGGCGGCCGAGGCGGCGGCCGATGGCACCCCCGCGACCCCGCGCCGTGTCAACCTGCCGCAAGACCTCGCGCCCGACGAGCTGACGCCGACGAAGGCCCAAGAACTCGTGGATGCTCCTGTGGTCGGCGACCGCGTGCTGGGCATCAACCCCGAGAACGGCAAGCAGGTCGTGGCGAAAGACGGCCGGTTCGGCCCCTACGTCACTGAACTCGACCCCGAGCCTGAAGTAACGGCGGAAGAGGCCGCTGCGGCCGCGCCCGCCGCCGCTCTCGCGGCCGAGCCCGTCGTCGACCCCGCCACCGGCGAGGTGTTGCCCGCTCCGAAGAAGCGCGCCCCCGCGAAGAAGAAGGCACCCCTCGAGAAGCCGCGCACGGCATCCCTGTTCAAAGATATGGACCCGGCGACGGTCGACTTCGAGACGGCGCTCAAGCTGCTGAGCCTGCCGCGCACGGTCGGCGACGACCCCGAGAGCGGCGAGCCCATCACGGCGCAGAACGGTCGGTACGGGCCCTACCTGAAGAAGGGCACCGACACGCGATCGCTCGACGCGGAGGCGCAGATCTTCGAGATCGACCTGGCTGGCGCGCTCGCGAAGTTCGCCGAGCCCAAGTACGGGGCCCGCAAGGCCTCGAGCGCGCTCAAAGAGTTCGACGCCGACCCGGTCAGCGGCAAGCCGATCAAGCTGAAAGACGGACGCTTCGGGCCGTACGTGACCGATGGCGAGACCAACGCCACCGTGCCGCGCGGTGAAGACCCGATGGAGATCGACTTCGACCGGGCCGTGCAGCTCATCGCCGACAAGCGCGCGAAGGGCCCCGCCAAGAAGCCCGTCAAGCGCGCGCCCGCGGCCGGTGCGAAGACGGCCGCGAAGAAGGCCCCGGCGAAGAAGGCGCCCGCGAAGCCCGCGCCCAAGAAGGCGTCGTGACCGGGCTGTTCATCACCCTCGAGGGCGGTGACGGTTCGGGCAAGAGCACCCAGATGGGTGCGCTCACCGAGTGGCTGCAGTCGCGCGGCCGCACGGTGCTGCAGGCGCGCGAGCCCGGCGGCACCGACCTCGGCCTCGAGCTGCGCGAGATCGTGCTGCACCGTCGCGGCCACATCGCCCCGCGCGCCGAAGCGCTGCTGTACGCGGCCGATCGGGCGCACCACGTCGCCACGGTCGTGCGGCCCGCGCTCGAGCGCGGCGACGTCGTCATCCAAGACCGCTACCTCGACTCGTCAGTGGCCTACCAGGGCGCCGGTCGCGTGCTCGACCCGGTCGAGGTGCGTGATGTCTCGCTGTGGGCGACCGAGGGCCTGCTGCCGAACCTCACGGTGCTGCTCGATCTCGACCCGGCCGTGGGCCGCGAGCGCCTCGACGCGAGCCGCACCCGCTACGACCGCCTCGAAGCAGAAGAGGCCGCCTTCCACGAGCGCGTTCGAGCCGCCTACCTCGTGCTCGCCGCCGCCGAGCCCGAGCGGTTTCTCGTGCTCGATGCGACCCGGCCGGTCGACGAGCTGCAGCAGAGCATCCGCGACCGGGTGTCGGCCCTACTCGACTAGGGTGTCGCCATGACCGCCTGGGACGAGCTGACCGGTCAAGAGGCGGCGATCGCGGCATTGCAAGATGCCGCTGCCGACCCGCAGGCGATGACCCACTCCTGGCTCATCACGGGCCCTCCCGGCTCGGGGCGCTCGAACCTCGCCTTCGCCTTCGCGACGGCGCTGCTGCAGGGCGGGCAGCCCGACGACGATGCTCGCCGCACCGCTGCCCAGGTCGCAGCGCGCACCCATCCCGACCTGGCGGTGCTCGCCACCGATCGCGTCATCATCTCGATCGACGAGGTGCGGCAGCTCGTGGCGCAGAGCCAGTTCTCGCCCAGCACGGCGCGCTACCGCGTGATCGTCATCGAAGACGCCGATCGCATGACCGAGCGCACCTCGAACGTGCTGCTCAAGGCCCTCGAAGAGCCGCCGCCGCGCACGGTGTGGATCTTGTGCGCGCCGAGCGCGGCTGATCTGATCCCGACCATCCGCTCGCGCGTGCGCTCGGTGCGACTGCGCGTGCCGAGCGTCAGCGAGGTCGCCGCCCTGCTCGTGCGCCGCGACAGCGTCGAGCCGGCGCTGGCCGAGCGCGCCGCGCGCGAGTCGCAGTCGCACATCGGCATGGCCTTGCGCCTCGCGACCGACGTCGAGGCACGCGAACGGCGCGCCCGCACGATCGCCCTGGCTCTCGGGGTGCAGAGCGTGAGCGGGGCCGTGCTCGCCGCCGAGCAGCTCGTGGCTGTCGCGACCGATGATGCGAAGGCGCTGACGGTCGAGCGCGAGCAGGAGGAGCGCGCTGCGGCTCTGCGCTCGCTCGGCATCGAACCGGGGGCCGCGGTGCCCGCGGGACTGCGCGCAAGCCTCAAGGCGCTCGAAGAGGACCAGAAGCGCCGGGCCACCCGCTCGGTGCGCGACGGCATCGATCGCGTACTCGTCGACCTCCTGTCGCTCTACCGCGACCTCGCCATGCTGCAGCTCGGCGCCGGCGTCGAGCTGGTCAATGAAGCGGTGCGGCCCGAGCTCGAGGTCGCGGCTCGCGCGGGCAGCGCGCAGCAGTCGCTCGTTGCTCTCGACGCGATCGCCCTGGCCCGCCGGCGCATCGAGGGCAACACGCCCCCCGCCCTCGCGCTCGAGGCCATGCTCATCACGGCGAGCGGAAGGGTGCCGGCGCTAGGCTCGCCCTCGTGACCCGCCGCACCGCGCCTCGAACGGCCGCCCTCGTCTCGCTCATCCTCGTGCCCGCACTGCTGCTGAGCGGCTGCGTGCCGAGCTGGCTGCAGGGCCTCGTGGGCGGGGGAACCGTCTCGACGCCGACCGGCGAGGAGGTCGCCGACGAGCTGCGTCCGTATTACACCCAGGTGCTGACCTGGACGGGGTGCGGCGGCGGAGCCCAGTGCGCCACGGCGATCGCACCGCTCGACTGGGACAACCCGGGCGAGGGCGACGACATCGAGCTCGCGCTCGTGCGTCACCCCGCGAGCGGTCAGGCGCAGGGCTCGCTCTTCATCAACCCGGGCGGGCCGGGCGCCTCGGGCTTCGACTTCGTGCGCGACAGTGTCGACTTCGCCGTGAGCGCCGATCTGCAGCGCGAGTTCGACATCGTCGGGTGGGATCCGCGCGGGGTCGGTCGCTCGAGCGCCGTCACCTGCTACACCGACGCGGCCGATCTCGACCAGTTCATCTTCGGCATCCCCGAATCGACGTTCGGCACGCCCGAGTGGGAGGCCGAGGTCATCGACAGCTCGATCGCGTTCGCCGAGGCGTGCGCCGAGAACACGGGCCCGCTGCTCGAGTTCGTCGACACCACCAGCACCGTGCGCGATCTCGACATGATGCGGGCGATCGTGGGGGATGCCCAACTGAACTTCTTCGGATACTCCTACGGCACCGACATCGGTGCGCGCTACGCCGATCGGTTCCCCGAGAAGGTCGGGCGCCTCGTGCTCGACGGCGCGACCGATCCGACGACGTCGACCTTCGAGGTCGTGCTCGCGCAGTCCGAGGGCTTCGAGCAGGCGCTGCGGGCCTACCTCGAGGCGTGCCCCGAGCTCGGATCGTGCCCGTTCCCGGGGTCGCTCGACGACAGCCTGTCCCTCATCCGCGAGCTCTACGACCGCCTCAACACCACACCCATCGAGGCGGAGGACGGCCGGTTCTTCGACGGCGCCGTGCTCGATATCGCGATCGCGACGGCGCTCTACGACGAGGGTTCGTGGTCGTTCTTGAGCCAGATGTTCACCGAGCTGCGCACGGGGGTGGTCGAGACGGGCTTCCTGCTCGCCGACTTCTACTACGGGCGCGAGAACGGCGAGTACGTCGACAACTCGCTCGAGGCCTTCATCGCCATCAACTGCCTCGACTACCCGGTCGAGACCGATCGCGCCGTCATTGCCGAGCAGAACGAGCAGATCCGGGCCGTCGCTCCGACGACGGGCGACCCCTCGCCGCTCGGCGACGTGCTCTGCGCCAAGTGGCCGCACCAGTTCGACGGAGAGCTCGGACCGGTGAGCGGCGCGGGGGCGGCGCCGATCCTCGTCATCGGCACGACGGGCGACCCCGCCACGCCGTACCAGTGGGCCGAGGCGCTCGCCGAGCAGCTCGAGAGCGGGGTGCTGCTCACGTGGGTGGGCGAGGGCCACATCGCCTACGACGAGGGTGATCCGTGTATCAACGACATCGTCGACGAGTACTTCATCACCGGTGCGGTTCCCGTCGACGGGCTCGTCTGCGAGAGCTGATCGTGGCGTCTGCGCGGCCAGGCGGAATCGGCTAAGCTTTCACCTCGTGTCACGGCCTCGGCCGTGTCCGCCGCCTTAGCTCAGTCGGCAGAGCGTCTCACTCGTAATGAGAAGGTCGTGGGTTCGATTCCCACAGGCGGCTCCGTAACCAAGTCTTTCTGCTCGGGGTTCTCGTGGTCCACCGGTCGACACAGGGGCAGGCGCGGGGGCGTGGGATGCTGGGGATGATGAGCACACCGCCTCCGCCGCATCGCGACGACGACGCGAGCGACGAGAACACCCCGCACCCCGAGCACGGTTCGCGCGCCGCGACGGCGCTCGCCATCGTCGCGACACTCGCCGCCGGCGTCGGAGTCGCGACGCAGAGCCGCATCAACGGCGAGCTCGGGCAGCGGCTCGACGACGGCTATACCGCCGCGCTCATCTCGTTCGGCAGCGGCTGGCTGATCCTGCTCACGATCCTCGCGTTCTCGCCGCGCGGCCGGGCGGGGCTCGTGCGCGTCATCACCGAGGTGCGCCATGGCCGGCTCGCCTGGTGGATGCTGCTCGGCGGCCTGGCCGGCGGCTACTTCGTGCTCGCCCAGGGCCTCGTCGCCGGGATGCTCGGCGTCGCGATTTTCACGATCGCCATCGTTACGGGCCAGACCGTGACCGGCCTGACGCTCGATGCCGCGGGCTTCGCGGGGGCCCGCCGCACGGCGATCGCTCCCGCTCGCGTGATCGGCGCTGCCCTGACGGTCGCGGCGGTCGCCGTCGCCGTCGTGCCGCGGCTCGCCGGCGACGGTTTTCCGATCGCCGCGATCGTGCTGCCGCTACTCGCAGGCGTCGCGGTCGCCTTTCAGCAGGGGCTCAACGGCCGGGTACGCACCGAGGCTCGGTCGGCGCTCGCGGCGACCACCATCAACTTCACGGTCGGCACCGCGGCGCTCGCCGGCGCGACGCTCGTGCACCTGCTGGTCGCGGGGCTGCCCGAGGGGCTGCCGAGCAACCCGCTGCTCTACCTCGGCGGCGCGGTCGGGGCGATCTTCATCGCCATCCAGACCGTGGCCGTCGGCCGCATCGGGGTGCTCGTGCTCGGGCTGTGCCTCGTCACAGGGCAGCTCGCCGCCTCGCTCGTGTTCGACGTCGTCGCGCCGCTCGGCCCGGGCTCGACGAGCGCGACGGCCGCGGCGGTCGTGCTCGCGCTCGCCGGCGTGCTCGTGGCGAGCATCCGGTGGCGGCGCGATGGCCGCGGCGCTACTCGGCGGTCGGCGTGAAGTCGAGCGCGAGCGAGTTCATGCAGTAGCGGTCGCCCGTGGGCGTGCCGAAGCCGTCGGGAAAGACGTGGCCGAGGTGCGAGCCGCAGTTCGCGCAGCGCACCTCGGTGCGCACCATGCCGAGCGACGTGTCTTCGATGAGCTCGACGGCCTCGGGGCGCACCGACTCGTAGAAGCTCGGCCAGCCGCAGCCCGAGTCGAACTTCGTGCCCGCCACGAAGAGCTCGGCGTTGCACGCGCCGCACGTGTAGATGCCGGCGCGGCTCTCGTCGAGCAGCTCGCCCGTCCAGGCGCGCTCGGTGCCCGCCTCGCGCAGCACCTGGTAGCGCTCGTCGCCGAGCTCGGCGCGCCATTGCTCTTCGGTCTTCTCGACCGCGTACGCCTTGCCGCTGGTTGCCGGGTTCTCGCCCATGACTCCTCGCTCCTCGCCCGCAGGCGGTTGATCTCCCCCCATTAAACTCGCTCTCGTGCCCGACTCTTCCCCGATCGCGAAAACCTGGAGCCAGCTGTCGCGCGACGAGTTCTTCGAGCTCGCCCGGCTGCGCACCGAGGTGTTCTTCCTCGAGCAGCGCATCGACGAGCCCGAGCTCGACGAACGCGACCGCGACGCGACCACCGAGCACGTGTGGATCACCGACGAGCGGGGCCCCGCCTCGTACCTGCGGGTGATCGTCGACGACACCCCGCAACCGGTCAATCGGGATGCTCGCCGCCTCATCGGCCGCGTCGTCACCCGCGCCGACCGGCGCGGCGAGGGCCTCTCGCGCCGGCTGCTCGAGCACGTGATCGCGCTGCACGGGCACGAGCCGATGGCCCTGCACTCCCAGAGCTACGTGCAGCCGCTCTACGCCGCCGTGGGCTTCGCGGCCTACGGCGATGAGTACCTCGAGGCGGGCATCCCGCACATCGGCATGTACCGCCCCGCCCAGCCGGCGCCGACGGTCGACCCCGTACGCTGAGCGCACCATGATCGCTGCGCTCGCCCTCGCCGCCGCGCTCGCGGTCGCACCAGCGGCCGCCGCCGACTGCACCGTCGAGACCGGAGCCTTCACGTGGGGGTTCAAAGAGTCGTTCCGCGCCTACATCAGCGGGTCGATCGCCAACGGCGAGTGGACCACTGAGGGCGCGATCGACTACGCGACCCCGGCCTTCTTCAGCGAACAGCTGGGCGGTGAGGTCATGCTCGCGCCCTTCGCGGGCGAGCTCGCGGTCGAGGGCGCGATGCGGTTCACGGGGCACGACGGAATCCTCGACACGACGATCGCGAACCCGCGCCTCGTGATCGAGAGCCCCGATCGCGTTGTGATCATCGTCGACATCCGCGGAACGACCCAGGACTTCGTCCCCATCGACTCGACCGCCGTGCCCTTCGTGACGGGCGACCCCGGCCTCGCGCAGTGGAGCGTCGAGGGCTCGACGCTGCGCATCGACGGCATCCCGCTGACGCTCACCGCTGAGGGGGCCGAGGCCTTCGGAACCTATCCGGCGGGCGAGGCCTTCGATGCGATCACGCTCGAGCTCGACACGACGGCCGCGTGCGCCGAAGCGGCGATCGCCGCGCGCACCTCGGCCGGCTCGGCACCGGTGCTGCTCATCGTCGGCGCCGTGCTGCTGGCAGTGGTGGGGTCGATCGTCGTGCACCTCGTGCTGCGCGCGCGACGCCGGTCGCGTCCTCCCACCGAGGCCGCGTCAGCAGTGCCATGATGCAAGGGTGACCTCGACCGCTGAGCGGTACCGGCGGTTCGCCCGCGAGCAGGCGGACCGCTCGCGCTTCGCCGTCTGGGCGCAGGCCGTGGCCGATGACGCAGACTGCCTGGCCCTCATCGAGACCCTCGCCGAGCCCGACCGCGAGCCGGCGATCGTGCTGTGGGCCGCGCAGGCCTCGGGCCTCGGAGCGCACGGCGACATTCGCGCCTGGCTCGAGGGCGAGTGGGATGCCGTGGCCGAGATCGCGCACGCCCGTCAGCGGGCGCTCGCCGCGGGGCAGGGTCAGGGCGCGTAGATCGCGCGGGCGAGCGCGTCGAGCACGGCCGGCGTGCGCGGCCCGAAGCTCAGCACCTCGCCGTCGGCCATGTCGACGAAGCGGCGCGCTTCTCCGGCTCGCGTGAGCGCGACCGCGGGCTTCTCGGCGAGCAGCCCCTCGACGCCGCCGACGCTCTCGAGCCCGCCCGTCATGACGAGGATGAGGTCGGGATCGGCGGCGATGAGCGCCTCGTCGGTCATGGGCCGCAACCCCGTCCAGCCGATCTCGCCCGCGACGTCGATGCCGCCGAGCCCCTCGATGAGCTCGTCGGCGCCCGACTCCTCGCCGAACAGGTAGTAGATGCCCGAGGCCCCGCGCAGGTACAGGAACAGGATGCGAACGCGGTCGGCGGGGTCGTCGGGACGGATCTGCTCGATCGCGGCGAGCACGTCGGCCAGCTCCTGCTCGAGGCGCTCGGCGAGCAGCTCGCCGGTCTCGGGGGATCCCAGCGCGGCCGACACCTGCCGGGCGAGCTCGGCGGGGGCGCCGAGGCCGGGCTCGGCATCCACGTAGACGACCGTCACGCCCGCATCGCGCAGCTGCAACACGACGTCGGTCGGCCCCACCGTGCCGTCGGTGATGACGAGGGTGGGCCGCAGGGCGAGCACGGCCTCGCTGCTGATGGCGTGGCCGCTGCTCGTGACGATGGGAAGGCCGTCGGCCTCGGGGAAGGTCGTCGAGATGTCGCGGCCGACGACGTTGTCGCCGAACCCGAGGGCGAAGACGGTCGCGGCGATCGACCCGGCGATATCGAGCGGCAGCACGCGGCTCGCGTCGGTCACCACGACCTCGCGATCGCCGTCGAGGTCGCGCGAGACGATCGTGGCGGGCAGCGACTGCGCGGGGTCGGAGGCGACGGGTTCGATGCGGGCGGATTCGATCAGGGCCGTCGACGCCCCGGTGAGCGCGCGCGGGTTCTCGGCCACCGCGAGCTCGCTGAGCGCAACCCGCGGGCCGCTCGGCGCCGTCGGCTCGGCGGTCGCCTGCGGCGCGGCGACAGCGCAGCCGGCGAGCAGGGTCAGCGCGCACAGTGCCGCGACGAGGCCGACCGCGCGAGCGGGGCGGGAGGCGGGTCGAGGCGTCATGGGTCCGGTCGGTCAGAGGGCTGCGGGGCCGGGCGGCGCGAACGCAGGCAGTTAGGCAAGCCTAACCCGCCCGGCTGTGCGCCCGATGAGTTGCCCGTGAGGGCGCTCGAGCGAGCCTGCCGCAGCATCCGCGAGCCGTCCAGGGCCGAAGGTCCTCGGCCCGTAGCCTGAACGGGTGATGGATGCCCGTTCCGAGCCGCTCGACGAGCGCGCGCAGCGCGTGCTCGAGTTCGAGCGCGCGTGGTGGGGCCACAGCGGCGCGAAAGAGCTCGGCATCCGGCGCGAGTTCGGGTGGACCCCGGCCCGCTACTATCAGGTGCTGAACGCCGTGATCGACACTGATGTCGCCGTGCGGTACGACCCCGTTCTCGTGGGTCGACTGCGCGAGGTGCGCGATGACCGCGCGCAGCGGCGCCGCACCCGTCGTGCGGGCGCCACCGGCGCCGCGTGAGACTGCTCCCACCACCCCCTGCGGAAGGCGTGCCCCGATGGCCGAGTACACCCCGGATCGCTTCGACGAGGTCGCCGACTCGCTGAGCCGCGTCGGCGCCCACCGGGCGGCGCCCGCGCGGGGCCGCACCTGGATCGCCGTGGCCTGGGCCGCCCTCGCGAGTGGAGCGCTCGTCGTGGCCGGACTCTACGGGCTCTCGCTCATCAGCGACCGCGTGACGTTCGAGCTGCCGGGTCTGGGCACGGCCGAGCCCATGCCCACCCCGACCGAGACGCCCTCGCCGACGCCGACGGTCGTGCCGATCACCGACCCGGCGCTCGCCGAGCTGCCCGCGGGGTTCACGATCACCGTGCTCAACGGCACCGAGGTCGACGGCCTGGGTCGGGCGGCGCGCGATCTGCTGACCCCGCCCGGTTGGCGCGTCGGCACCGTCACGTCGGCGGCGCAGACCGACCTCGTCGAGACCGTCGTCTTCTACAGCGATCCTGCCCTCGAGGGTGTCGCCGCCGGCATGGTTGAGCTGCTCGGCACGGGCGTGTGGGAGCTCTCGGACGCCTTCCCCGGCGCCCCCATCACGATCGCGGTCGGTGCGGACTTCGCGGCGATCGCCGCCCCGTAGAAGCGGCGCGTTTCACGCACGTTTCCGCTCGGTAAAAAGGTCCTTCCCGGCCATCGCGACGCGCTGTTGCGCGGGTAGTCTCGCCGCATTCCCCGCAATGCAAGGAGCACCCGCAATGCCCAACGGAACCGTGAAGTGGTTCAACGCCGAGAAGGGTTTCGGCTTCATCACGCTCGAGAGCGGCGACAGCGATGTCTTCGTGCACTACACAGCCATCGACATGCCGGGCTACAAGGTGCTCGAAGAGGGCCAGGCGGTCACCTTCGAGATCGGCACGGGCACGAAGGGGCCGCAGGCCGAGGGCGTGCGCGTCGCCTGACCAACCCTCACTGCGTGGGTTAGGGTGACCCCCATGAGCAGGGGATGCGCGCGCGGGCTCGTCGCGGTGCTGGGCGTCGCGGCCGTGCTGGGCGCGGCAGGCTGCACGGCGCCCGAGGCGCCGATGCCCACCCCGACCCCGAGCCCCTCGTACGTCTCGACGTACGTGCCGCCGCCCGAGTACGGCATCGCGCCGCTCACGGGCGAGCAGATCGAGGTGGGTGCGCTCACGGCGCCCTCGCTCGCCGCCAAGGTCGACAACCACCCCTCGGCTCGGCCGCAAGTGGGCCTCGACCGCACCGACATCGTGTTCGAAGAGCTGGTCGAGGGCGGGCTCACGCGCTACGTCGCGGTGTGGCACTCGGATGTGCCCTCGGTCATCGGGCCGGTGCGCTCGATCCGACCGATGGATCCGGAGATCATCTCGCCCCTCGGCGGCATCGTCGCCTACTCGGGAGGCCAGCAGCGGTTCGTGCAGCTCATGCTCGCCGCCCCCGTCTACAACGCAATCCACGGGCAGAGCGACACGGCCTCGACCTTCTACCGCGGCGACAACGCGCCCGCGCCGCACAACGTGCTCGTCAAGGCGCCCCAGCTCATCAGTCAGCACCTCGACCTCGCGGCGCCCCGCCAGCAGTTTGCCTTCGCCGAGAGCCTCGCCGCCGCGAGCGCCACGAAGGAGGGGCGCCCGACGAGCGCGATCTCGCTCGTGTTCGGCAGCTCGTCGGCGCCGGTGTGGAAGTGGGGCGAGAAGACGCAGCGCTGGGTGCGCTTCATGACGGGCGGCGAGCGCGACATGGCGGCCTCGGGCGAGCAGCTCAGTGCCGACAACGTCGTCGTGCTGCGGGTTCCCGTGCAGGTCATCAGCAGCATCCCCACGACCAAGCTCATCGGTTCGGGTGAGGCCTGGGTCTCGAGCGGTGGCGCGACCATCAAGGCGACGTGGTCGAAGCGCTCGCTCGCCGCGCCCATCCGCCTGCTCGACGCCAACGGCGTGGCCGTGCGCCTCGCGCCGGGCAACACCTGGGTCGAGCTCGTTCCCCTCGCGGGTTCTGTCACGTTCTCTCGACCGGCCCAGTAGCGGCGACGCGGCTTGCACTCGACCCCGGCGAGTGCCAGAATCGTTTAGCACTCACGCTCTGTGAGTGCCAAGAGCTACCGTACGTGAAGCGTCCGGGAGGGACGAGAGACACATGGCTAAGATCATCGCTTTCGACGAGGAGGCCCGTCGCGGCCTCGAGCGCGGCCTCAACATCCTGGCTGACGCAGTCAAGGTCACGCTGGGCCCGCGCGGGCGCAACGTCGTCCTCGAGAAGAAGTGGGGCGCCCCCACCATCACCAACGACGGCGTCTCCATCGCCAAAGAGATCGAGCTCGACGACCCGTTCGAGAAGATCGGCGCGGAGCTCGTCAAAGAGGTCGCCAAGAAGACCGACGACGTCGCCGGTGACGGCACCACGACCTCGGTCGTGCTGGCCCAGGCGCTCGTGCGCGAGGGCCTGCGCAACGTCGCGGCCGGTGCTGACCCGATCAGCCTCAAGCGCGGCATCGAGAAGGCCACGCAGGCCGTCTCGGCCCAGCTGCTGAAGAACGCCAAAGAGGTCGAGACCAAGGAAGAGATCGCCGCTACCGCGAGCATCTCGGCCGCCGACCCCGAGATCGGCGCCCTGATCGCCGAGGCCATCGACAAGGTGGGCAAGGAGGGCGTCGTCACGGTTGAAGAGTCGAACACCTTCGGCACCGAGCTCGAGCTCACCGAGGGCATGCGCTTCGACAAGGGCTACCTGTCGGCGTACTTCGTGACTGACCCCGAGCGCCAGGAGGCGGTCTTCGAAGACCCGTACATCCTGATCGTCAACGGCAAGATCTCGGCCATCAAAGACCTGCTGCCCGTCGTCGACAAGGTGATCCAGAGCGGCAAGCAGCTGCTCATCATCGCTGAAGACGTCGAGGGCGAGGCCCTGGCCACGCTCGTCGTCAACAAGATCCGCGGCATCTTCAAGTCGGTCGCCGTCAAGGCCCCCGGCTTCGGAGACCGCCGCAAGGCCATGCTGCAGGACATCGCGATCCTCACCGGCGGCCAGGTCATCAGCGAGGAGGTCGGTCTCAAGCTCGAGAACGCCACCCTCGACCTGCTCGGCCGCGCGCGCAAGGTCGTCATCACCAAGGACGAGACCACGATCGTCGAGGGCGCCGGCGAGGCCGACGCCATCGCCGGTCGCGTCAAGCAGATCCGCGCCGAGATCGAGAACACCGACTCGGACTACGACCGCGAGAAGCTGCAGGAGCGCCTCGCCAAGCTCGCGGGCGGCGTCGCCGTCATCAAGGCGGGCGCGGCCACCGAGGTCGAGCTGAAGGAGCGCAAGCACCGCATCGAAGACGCCGTGCGCAACGCGAAGGCCGCTGTCGAAGAGGGCATCGTCGCCGGTGGTGGCGTCGCGCTCATCCAGGCCGGCAAGACGGCGTTCGAGTCGAAAGAGATGACCGACCTCGTCGGCGACGAGGCCACCGGTGCCAACATCGTCAAGGTCGCCATCGACGCTCCGCTCAAGCAGATCGCCCTCAACGCGGGCCTCGAGCCCGGTGTCGTCGCCGACAAGGTGCGCCACCTCGAGGTGGGCTTCGGCCTCAACGCGGCCACCGGCGAGTACGTCGACATGCTCGGTGCCGGCATCGCCGACCCGGTCAAGGTGACGCGCTCGGCGCTGCTCAACGCGGCCTCGATCGCCGGCCTCTTCCTCACCACCGAGGCCGTCGTCGCCGACAAGCCCGAGAAGCACGCGGCGCCCATGGGCGACCCGAGCGGCGGCATGGACTTCTAGTCTGCGCAACGATTCAGGGCGGCTCCCCTCCGGGGGAGCCGCCCTTCGTCGTCGTGTCGCGAATCGACCGGGTGGTGGATGCGCGGCCGACGCCGCGCGGAGCCGCGGGCTACGCGGCCGCGGCGCGGGCGCCGAGCTGCTCGAAGATGCGCGTGTTGAACGCGTAGGCGCGCAGAACCTCGTCGACGACCCGCTGCTGCTCGTCGGCCGACCACGGTGCGGCGTCGAGCTGAGCCCGGTACGCATCCTTGAACGCGGCGGGGTCGGCGATCTGGTCGAAGAGGTAGAAGCCGATGCCGTTCGTCTCGAAGCCGAACTGGCGCCCGATGACGCGCCCGATGTGCAGCCCGCCCGAGAGGTCGCCGAGGTAGCGCGTGTAGTGGTGAGCGATGTAGCCGGCCGGCCAGGTCGCGGCGACCTCGCGGATGCGGGCCGCGTACTCGACCGTGGCGGGCACCAGCTGCAGGCGCGTGCGCCAGTCGTCGCCGAGGAGGAAGGCGAGGTCGGCCTCGAGCGCGGGCAGTCGGGTGAGCGCGGGGGAGAGGAACGGCGCGACGAGGGGCACCTCGCGCATGGCGGGCTCAGCGCCCTCGAGCGCCTCGTAGACCGCCCAGTGCTGCGAGACGAGAGCGATGTAGTCGTCGCGCGTCGCCTCGCCGCGCAGCAGGCCGTGCATGAACCCGGCACCCTCGCTGTCGCGGTGGCTGCCGCTGCTGCGCTCGCGCACGAGTCGCGAGAACGGGATGAGTTCGGCGGTGCCGTCGGTGGTGGGCGCGGGGGCGGGCATGGTGCTCCTCGGGGGCTAGGTAAGCCTTACCTTAGTGCGTCGCCGCCGGCCCGCACCAGACCCCTCAGCCGTGCGGCCGCGGTTCGACGCCGAGCTCAGCGCAGGCCCGGTCGTAGAGGGCGACGATCTCGCGGCGGATCTCAGGCCGCTCGCTGATCGTCGTGCTCCACGCCAGACGCAGGGGCACCTCGGGGCCGCCGTCGACCGCGTACACCCAGTGCCCGGCCGTGCCGTCGACCCCGACCATGCGGGCGCTGCTCGCCGCCGGGTCGCCGAAGGCGCGGGCGAACAGCAGGCTGTCGTCGGCGTGGTCGTGGTTCATGTGGTGCAGCACCCCGGCGACGATCGCGGGGTCGAAGGCGAAGGGCTCGGTCATCACGACTCCAGCGTACGACCGCCAGCGAGGCCCGCCGGGTGCCGCCCCTCGTCGTCGCGGGTCAGCGCAGGAACATGCGCGCGGCCTGCTGCTCGACCTCGGCGTAGCCCTGCCCGGCGTGCGCGAGCGCCTCGGTCATGGCCCCGAGCGCCTGCTCGAGGCGCTGGTAGGCGCTCGTCCAGTCGCCGAGCAGGCCCTGGAAGGCCGTCGCGGCAGTTCCGCTCCACGTGCTCTGCAGCCCGGTGAGGTTGCTCTGCAGGCCCGCGGCCTCGGCCTGTAGCCGACCGATCGAGGCCCGCGTCGCGGTGGTGGCGGCGAGAACCGCCTCGCTGTCGACCTGGTAGCGCGTCATGGTGCTCTCCCTCCGCGCCGGGGCGGTCGCCCGGCGTCGCGGGAAGGCTAGGCCTCGGCGGGGGAGCGGGGGTCGGCGTGCTGCTCGAGAGCAGCATCCGCCGCCTCGTTCGCGGTGGGGAGGAGGGGTGAGACGCTCTCGAGCGGCAACCACACGCGAAAGGTCGCGCCCCCGCCCGGGGTGTCGAGCACCTCGACGCGGCCCTGGTGCAGCGCCACGATCGAGGCGACGATCGCGAGCCCGAGCCCCGAACCGCCCGTGTCGCGCGCGCGCGACGAGTCGGCGCGAAAGAAGCGCTCGAAGATCTTCTCTTTGAGCTGCGCCGGTATGCCGTCGCCGTGGTCGACGACCGCGATCGAGGCGCGGCCGGCCGCCGGGTCGACCCCCACGACGAGCTCGATGGGCGAGCCCGCGGGCGAGAACCGCAGGGCGTTGCCGATGAGGTTCGTGATCACCTGCCGCAGCTTGTTCTCTTCTCCGATCACCGCGGCCTCGACCAGCGGCGACGCGTGGGCGGCCTCGAGATCGGGCCCCGGGATGCTCGCCGCGGGCCGGCGCGCGCGGCGGCC
>NZ_JBKBLF010000033.1:0-20881 GCF_046296455.1 Microcella sp. | reverse complement strand
CGGGGCCGCGCCCCCGGCGCTGGGCGCGGCGCCGGCGCCGCCCGCCGCCGCGGCGCCCGCCACCGGCTCGCACACGCGCGCGTTCGCGGTGCGCGTGCTCGACGCCTCGCTGCTGCCGACGCCCGAACCCGTCGCCCCGCGTCCGGCCCCCGCGGCTCCGCAGGCCCCGGCGGCTCCCGCGCCCGCCGCTCCGGCACCCGCGCCCGCTCCGGCTGATGGCGCCACGGGCGGATCGGGCGGGTGACCGTGGTCACCGACGCCCCGCTGACGACCGACCGTACCTGGGCGCTCATGGGGGGCAGCGCCCATGTGCGGATCGTCGGCGGATCGTCGGCGGCGCTCGACGAGGCGCACGGGTTCGCGCTCACCCTCGAGCAGCGCTGGAGCCGCTTCGTCGACGACAGCGACCTCACCGCGCTCGCGAACGCTGACGGGGTGCCGGTCACCGTGGCACCCGAGACCATCGTGCTGCTGCACGCGATGCGCGAGGGGTGGCGCGAGACCGACCACGACTTCGACCCCACCCTGCTGCCCCACCTCGTGACGGCCGGATACCGCCGGTCGACGGTCGACCCCTCACGGTCGACGACGCTGCCTGCGCTCGCGGTCGGGCGCGGCGATCTCGAGGCCATGCGCCTCGACGGCGATGAGGTGCGCCTGCCGATCGGCATGACCCTCGACGCCGGCGGCATCGGCAAGGGGCTCGCCGCCGATCTCGTCGCGCGCCGACTGATCGCCGCGGGCGCCCTCGGTTGCCTCGTCGAGATCGGCGGCGACGTGCGGGTCGCGGGCCAGGCGCCCGACGACACCGCGTGGCGCATCGCGGTCGACGACCCCTTCGTCCCCGGCGCGAATCGCGGCGTGGTGCGGCTCGTCGACGGCGGCATCGCCACCTCGAGTCAGCGAAAACGGCGCTGGATGACCGAGTCGGGCCACGCCGCCCACCACCTCATCGACCCCGCCTCGGGGCGCCCGGCCGCCACGAGCATCCAGACCGTCACGGTCATCGCCGCCACCGCCGCGCGCGCCGAGGTGCTCACGAAGCCCGGATTCCTGCGTCCGCTCGACGACTACCTGGCCTGGCTCCCCACCCGGGGGGCCGCCGCCCTGCTCATCGACGCCGACGGCGTCGAGCACTCGACCCCGAACTGGAGCGACTACGCATGAACGATCCGCATCTCTGGTGGTACGTGACACGCGCGAGCGCGGTGCTCGCCTGGGTCATCATGACGGTCGCCGTGCTCTGGGGCATCCTGCTCTCGACGCGCGTGTTCCGCGGCGCCGACAATCCTGCCTGGCTGCAGGATCTGCACCGGTACCTCGGCGGAACCGCGCTCGTGCTCACGCTCATCCACATGGTCTCGCTCGTGCTCGACCCATGGCTGGCGATGCCGATCGATCAGCTGCTGATCCCGCTGACGGCCGAGTACCGCCCACTGCCCGTGGCCCTCGGCATCGTCGCCTTCTACGTGCTCGCGGCCGTTCAGCTCACCTCGCTCGTCAAGAACCGGCTTCCCCGCCGGCTGTGGAAGGCCGTGCACTACCTCAGCTACGTCGCGGTGCTCGCGGTCGCGGTGCACGGTGCCTATGCGGGCACCGACGCGGGGGCGGCGTGGTACCAGGCGGTCGCGACGGTCGTCGTCACGGCAACCGTGCTCGCGCTCATCGTGCGCCTCGTCATGGCGCGCCGCCGCCCCGCGCCGGTCGAGTCCGGCGCCGCGGCGGGCGTCGTCCCCTCGCTGCTCGAGGCGAACCCGGGCAACCCGCTCGCGGTCACCCGCATGCGCATCGTCGGCAAGCATCCCGTCGCGGATGGCGTCGTGCGCATCAGGCTGGCGCGACTCCACGGCGGGACGATCGAGCCCTGGTACGCCGGGGCGCACATCACGCTGCGGCTGCCCGTGGGGGTCGAGCGCCAGTACTCGCTGTGCAGCGATCCGGCCGATCGCGGCCACGTCGACATCGCCGTGCTGCGTGCCGAGCCGGCGGGCATCGGCAGCGGCTACCTGCACGAGGCGGCGCAGCTCGGCGACGAGCTCGACGTCATCGGCCCGCGCAACCACTTCGCCCTCGAGGCCGCGCACGACTACCTGTTCATCGCGGGAGGCATCGGCATCACGCCCATTCGCGCGATGATCGAGGCGCTGCCGCCGACCCGGTCATGGCGACTGCTCTACCTGGGCCGCACGCGATCAGAGATGGCGTTCGCGCGCGAGCTCGAGCAGCGGTACGGCGACCGCGTGCGCGTGATCGCCGGCGACGAGCGCGCCCAGCGGCTCGATGTCGCCGCCGAGATCGCGGCAACCGAGGCCGAGGTGTACGCGTGCGGCAGCGGCGGCCTGCTCGACGACGTCGTCGCCGCGACTCCCGTCGAGCGGTGCCATGTCGAGCGCTTCGTCGCGATCGACCGCGCCGCGGGCACCGAGCGTGAGCCCGTGACGGTCATCACCCGGCGCACGGGGGTGCGGGTCGACGTGCCGGCTGAGCAGAGCATCCTGACCGCGCTGCAGCAGGCGGGCGTACCCGTGGCCACCTCGTGCGGCACCGGCGTGTGCGGCACGTGCGAGACGCGCGTGCTCGCCGGAACTCCGCAGCACCTCGACTCGGTCATGGCCGACGCCGACAAAGACGAGATCGGGGTGTTCTACCCGTGCGTGTCGCGCGCGACGACCCCCGAGCTCGTGCTCGACCTCTAGACCGCGGGCGCCTCGGCGTCGGGGTCGACCTCTTCGACCCAGAGGTCGTCGTCGGCGCGCAGGGTCTGCCAAGCGGCATAGGCGATCGCGGCGGTCGCGACGACGCCGAGGCCGATGAGGATGTAGCGGCCGGGGCCGGGGGAGGGCTTGACCTCGATGAGGCCGACCTTCTGACCGGCGCGCGTCGCGAGGTCGCGCCCCGAGGCCGACACCTGACGGATCGCGTCGCGGATGCGCTTGTCGCGCGCGACGTCGAGCACGGCGATGGCCGAGCCGATCGCGCCCGTCACGGCGGGCATGACGTCGTCGACGAAGCGGTCGCGCGTGGCCGAGGCGGCGTGCCGAACCGAGCCGACGCCGGCTTCGACGCCCGGAACGATGCGCTTCTCGTAGGTGTCGCGCACCCGCGGGGCGACGTCCTCGCGAGCGACCGAGGCGGCCTGCCGGCTGGCATCGCGCAGGATGCTCGCGGCGCGCTCGAGCACCTCGCGCTGCTCGTCCCACACGTCTCCGGCTTGGCGGCGCAGCTTCTTCAGTTCGCGCTGGCGCTTGCGTGACAGTTCCATGAGGTCCTCCTGCATCGGCGGTCGGCGAATTCCCATCCTGGCACCAACGCGGCCAGCGCCCAACCGATGCGCCCCGAATGCTCAGGAAGAGGCCAGGCCGCTCCATGCCAGAATGGGCGCATGTCGATCCACACCGCCGTCGCCACCATCCACACGAACAAGGGCGACATCGTCGTCAACCTGTTCGGCAACCACGCGCCGAAGACCGTGCGCAACTTCGTCGGTCTCGCGACCGGCACGCAGGAGTGGACGCACCCGGCCACGGGCCAGTCGACGACCGAGCCGCTCTACAACGGCGTCATATTCCACCGCATCATCACCGACTTCATGCTGCAGGGCGGCGACCCGCTCGGCCAGGGCATCGGCGGCCCGGGCTACGAGTTCGACGACGAGATCCACCCCGAGCTGCAGTTCAGCGAGCCCTTCTTGCTCGCGATGGCCAACGCCGGCAAGCGCGGCGGCCGCGGCACCAACGGCTCGCAGTTCTTCATCACGACCGTCGCGACGCCGTGGCTCAACGGCAATCACACGATCTTCGGCGTCGTCGCCGATGACGACTCGAAGGCCGTCGTGAAGGCCATCGAGGCCGTGCCGACGAACGCCAACGACAAGCCGCTCGACGACGTCGTCATCTCGAGCATCGAGGTCGTCGAGGTCGCGTGACCGATCCGCAGGCGGGCGCACCCCGCCCCGGGGCGGATGCGCGGGTGTGCTACCGGCATCCTGATCGCCCCAGCGCGGTGCGCTGCCAGCGCTGCGATCGCGCGGTCTGCCCCGCGTGCCAGACGCCCGCCGCCGTGGGCGTGCAGTGCCCCGAGTGCATCGCCGCGGCACGCGCGGCCCTGCCGAAGCGGCCGTCGGCGCTCGTGCGGGCCTTCCGTCCCGGCAGCCGCGTGCCCGTCGTGAGCTACAGCATCCTGGCGCTCACGCTCGTGGTCTTCGCCCTGCAGTGGATCACGCAGGGCGCCGTCACGAGCGCGCTCGCCTACTTCCCGCCCCTGACCGCCTTCGAGCCGTGGCGCATGCTCACCGTGGCGCTCGTGCACAGCGACAGCTCGATCTTCCACATCGTCTTCAACATGTACTCGCTCTGGGTGCTCGGCCCGCTGCTCGAGAGCCTCATCGGGCGCGCGCGGTTCGCCGCCGTCTACGTGCTGTCGGCGCTCGGCGGCTCGGTCGCGGTGCTCTGGCTCGCGCCGCTCTCGGTCGTGGTCGGCGCCTCGGGCGCCATCTTCGGGCTGCTCGGCGCGTTCTTCGTGATCCAGCGCCGGCTCGGCGGCCGCAACGTGCAACTCGTCGTCATCATCGCCATCAACCTGGCGCTCGGCTTCCTCATCCCGGGCGTCTCGTGGCAGTCGCACGTTGGCGGCCTGCTCGTGGGCGCTCTGCTCGCGTGGATCATGCTGCGCACGCGGCGAGCCGATCAGCAGCGGCGCCAGGCTCTGCTCATCGGGCTCGTCGCGGCCGCTCTCGTCGCGGTCTCGATCGTGCGCGTCGCGCTGTTCTAGAAGCCCCGATCGAGCGGGATGCCCGCACCGCGATCGGCATGATGAACGCGCGTCAGAAACATGACGAGAAGTTATCCCCAGGCGATTCCACAGTGGGGATAATCACATCGATGTAGTTCTGCAGAACTCCCGGTCAGCGCCAGCGGGTGGTCATGAGGAACCCGATGAACATGATGCCGAAGCCCACCATGATGTTCCACGGGCCGAGGCTCGGCACGGGCCACGAGGCCTGGCTGACGTAGTACACGAGGATCCAGATGAGCCCGACGAGCATGAAGCCGAACATCACGGGCTTGAACCAGACCGGGTTCGGGGCGTCGGCGCCACGGGGGGTCTCGGGGTTCTCGGCGTTGCGCGCAGTAGACCGGGCCATGTTCTGAAGTCTAGCCGCAGTGACCGCTCGTCGCCTGCGCGTACAATCGTGCCGTGACCCAGCCCGAGAGTGCCGCGGCGCCCGACGAGGCGGCACCGCAGTCGACGCCGGTCGACGAGGCGCCCACGCGTCGCGCGGCGCGCGATGCGCGAAAGGCCGCGGCGGTGGCCCGCCCGCCAGCGCGCCTGACGGTCGTGGGCGTGCTCGGCGAGCTGCTCATCACCGCGGGCGTCGTCGTCATGCTCTTTCTCGGCTGGTACGTGTGGTTCAACGACATCATCGCGGGCGGCGAGCAGCAGCAGGCCGCGGAGCAGGTGCAGGAGGAACTGCAAGACCGGTGGGAGCGCGGCGAGGGCATCGCCGAGCGACCGGTCGAACCCGGCACTCCTGTCGTGGCCGATCCCGCGGCGGCGGGTGAGGTCTTCGCGACCCTCATCGTGCCGCGGTTCGGCGCCGACTACGTGCGCCCGATCGCGGGCGGCGTCGACCTGCGCACCGTGCTCAACAACCGCCAGATCGGCATCGGGCACTACCTCGAGACGCAGATGCCGGGTGAGATTGGCAACTTCGCGATCGCCGCGCACCGCACCACCTACGGCGCGCCCTTCGCCGACATCGCGAGCTTGCGCCTGGGCGACAGCATCTTCGTTGAGACGGCCGACGGCTGGTACGAGTACACCTTCCGCGGGCTCGAGTACGTGTGGCCGAGCGCCGTCGAGGTGCTCGCCCCCGTGCCCCAGGCGCCGCAGATCGAGGCGACCGATCGCCTGCTCACGATGACGAGCTGCAACCCGAAGTTCTCGTCGGCCGAGCGCATCATCGCCTACGCCGCCTTCGAGACCTGGTATCCGCGCGCCGACGGGCCGCCCGCCGCCCTGAGCGGCGTCGTCGAGGCCTCGGCCGACTGATCGCGAGGGCAGACGACATGTACGCAGCGCTGTGGCGCATTCTTCCGGGCCCGACGTGGGTGCGCATCCTCATGCTCATCGTGCTCACGGCGCTCGCGCTCGCCGCACTCGTCGAATGGGTCTTTCCGTGGGCGGCCGACACGCTGCTGCCGCAAGAGTCGACCGTGGGCGAGTAGCGGCATGCGCGTGCTCGTGATCGACAACTACGACAGCTTCGTCTACACACTCGACGGCTACCTGCAGCAGCTGGGGGCCGAGACGACGGTCGTGCGCAACGACGTGGTCGGCGCCGACGGGGCGGCGGCCCTCATCGCCGACTACGACGCCGTGCTCATCTCGCCCGGCCCCGGCAACCCCGCGTCGGCGGGCATCTCGATCCCCGTGGTGCACGCGGCGCTCGCCACCGGTCAGCCGCTGCTCGGCGTGTGCCTCGGGCACCAGGCGATCGCCGAGGCGCTCGGCGGTGTCGTGACCCACGCCGACGAGCTCATGCACGGCAAGACCTCGCAGATCGAGCACGACGGCAGCGACTTCTTCGACGGGGTGCCCCAGCCCTTCCGCGCCACGCGGTACCACAGCCTCGCGATCGTCGAGGGCACCGTGCCCGACGCGCTCGAGGTGACCGCGCGCACCGACGGCGGCATCATCATGGGCGTGCGGCATCGCACGGCCCCCGTGCACGGCGTGCAGTTTCACCCCGAGTCGGTGCTGACCGAGGGCGGCTACCGGATGCTCGGCAACTGGCTCGCCGAGGCGGGGCTGCCGAGCGCGCGCGAGACCGCCGTCGGGCTCAGCCCGCTCGTGAGCATCGCGCCGCGCGCCTGAGCCGGTCGGGCGCCCGCCGGATCAGCGCCTCGGCCGATCAGTCGTTGCGGCCGCCGCCCCGGTTGTTGCCGGGGCCGCGCAGCGTGCTCGACGACGAGTCGTCGGCACCCGAGGCCCCCGACTCGCCGCTGCAGTAGCGCAGGGTGACCTCAGAGCGCTGGGGCTGATCGCCCGGGGGCAGCGATTGCGCGGTGACGAGCTGGCCCGTGCAGCTGGCATCGCCCTGCACCGAGACGGTGAGCCCGAGCGCGGTGAGCTGCGACGAGGCCTCGCCGATGGGCAGGTTGCGCACATCGGGAACCCGCACGCGGCCCGTCGACACGATGACGTTGACGGCGTCGCCGGCCCGCAGCTCGGTGCCCTGCTCGGGGTCGGAGCGGATCACGACGTCTTTCGCCACCGACGAGGAGTTCTCGGCCGTGACCGTGCCGATGACGAGCCCCCGCTCGGCGAGGGCCGCCTCGGCCTCGGCGAGCGTCAGCAGATTGAGGCTGGGCACGACGATGCGCTGGGCTCCTGCCGAGACCACGACGTCGATGACCTGCCCCGGCGAGACCGTGATGCCCGCGGGCGGGTCGGTGCTGATGATCTGGCCCTCGGGCACGGTCGCACTGATCTCGGTGCTGGGCTCGGGGCGCAGCTCGGCGTCGAGCAGAATCTGCCCGCCCTCGTCGTACTGCAGCCCGATCACGTCGGGAACCTCGATGGCCACGGCGTTGGTGAGCGGGGTGCGCTCGAGGTTGAAGGCCCAGAACAGCACGGCCGCGATGACGACGGCCATGACCGCGATGCCGGCCCAGATCCACGCGACGGGCGGGCGCGACTGCGTGCGGCTGCGGCGCTCGTCGTCGTCGACGCTCAGCTGCCGCATGGCCGCCTCGGTGTCGGCGGTCGCCTGCGGGTTGACCCCGAACAGCGTCGAGGTGAAGTCGGAGGGGGCGTCGACGCGCTGGGGCGGAACCTGACCCGCGGCGGCCGCGGTGACATCGTCGCGGAACTCGCTCGCCGTCTGGAACCGCTCGAAGCGGTCTTTCACGAGCGCGTGCAGCACGACCGCGTTCATGGCCGCCGAGACCTGCGGATTGAGCGTGCTCGGCGCGACTGGGGGCTCGCTCACGTGCTGGTAGGCGACCTCGACAGCCGACTCGCCCTGGAACGGCGGGCGGCCCGTGAGCATCTCGAAGAGCACCACGCCACTGGCGTAGAGGTCGGTACGGGCATCCACCGTCTCGCCGCGCGCCTGCTCGGGAGAGAAGTACTGCGCGGTGCCCAGGATCGAGCTCGTCTGGGCGACCGTCGCGGCCGAGTCGGAGATGGCGCGCGCGATGCCGAAGTCCATGACCTTGACCTGGCCGGCCGAGGTGACCATGACGTTGCCGGGCTTGATGTCGCGGTGCACGACGCCCGCGCGGTGCGAGTACTCGAGGGCGGTCAGGATTCCCTGCGCGATGCGCGCCGCCTCGGCGACCGGCAGCGGGCCGTCGGCGATGATGTCTTTCAGCAGCCGGCCCTCGACGTGCTCCATGACGATGTACGGCACGATCGTCTCGTCGCCGCCGGGGCCGCGCACGATCTCTTCGCCCGCGTCGAAGATGCGCACGATCGTCGGGTGCGCCATGCGGGCGGCGGCCTGCGCCTCTTGCCGAAACCGGCTGCGGAACACCGGGTCGGAGGCGAGGCTCGACTTGAGCAGCTTGACCGCCACGCGACGGCCGAGCTTGGCGTCGGTCGCGAGGTGCACGTCAGACATGCCGCCGCGGCCGATGAGCGGCCCGAGCTCATAGCGTGCGGCGATGAACCGCGTGCCCTCTGCCACCTCGTCCATCGGTGCCTCGGTCTCCTCGATGATGCTGTGCTGGTGCTCGTCAGTCTAGGCCGTCGAGCGGTGCTCGACTTGTGGTCTAGCCGATGGGCACGGCGAGCTCGTTGGAGCGCTGCGACTGCAGGGTTCCGCAGAGCGCGACGTACGTGACGCGCAGTTGCCCGCTGGCCGAGAGCGTGACGGGCAGGTCATTGTCGTCGGCCGGTCGCGGCAGCGACTCACCGGGAGCACCGCCGACGATCGTGAAGTTGTAGCCCGAGAGCGGGAACCCGGCGGGGCAGTCGGTGTAGGCGGGCCAGCTCAGCACCACCTGGCTCGAGCCCGGGTACGGCCCGGCCCCGGGGTCGATCGCGAGGTTGGCGGGCTGCGGCGGCGTGGGGATCGCTGCGTAGAAGAACACCGTGATCACGGCGTCGCGCTGCACGACCCCGCTGCGCGGGTTGATCTGGTACGACAGGCCCACCTCGGCCTGGCTCGGCGCGATGTTGCCCTCGACGGGG
Source organism: Microcella sp. (assembly GCF_046296455.1). Lineage (GTDB taxonomy): Bacteria > Actinomycetota > Actinomycetes > Actinomycetales > Microbacteriaceae > Microcella. The sequence goes on along the minus strand of NZ_JBKBLF010000033.1, from coordinate 11,683 downwards.
TCGAGCCGCAGGCCCAGCTCGGCGACCTTGGCGTCGATCGCCGCGCGTGTGCGACCCAGCCACTCGCTTTCGACGATCGTGACGGTCTCGATCGTCGGCGTGGGGCTCGGGGTGTCGCTCGGCGTGACCTCGCTCGAGGGGGTGTCGCTCGGCTCGGGCTCGGGCGGGTTCGGCTGAGCGAAGACGGCGATGAGCGCACCGACCAGCAGCACGATGAGGATTCCGATGAGGGCCACGAGCGGCCAGGTCCACGGGCTGCGCCGCGCCTCGGTCGGCAGGGCGGGTGTCGGCACGGCGCCCATGCTCGGCAACACACGCGTCGACTCGTCGCCCGCGGGCATGACGCGCGTGGCGGCCGTGGCGGCCGCCCCCGACGCGATCGCGGGCACGATGGCCGCTGCACCCCCGACGTCGCCGCGCCGCAGCGCCTGCGCCGCGCGCGCGAAGAGCTGGGCGCTCGCGGGCCGGTCGGCCGGCTTCTTGGCGATGGCCGCGAACACGAGGTTGCGCACGGGCTCGGCCACCGTGACGGGCAGCTCGGGCGGGGCCTCGTTGATCTGCGCCATTGCGATCGCCACTTGCGACTCGCCCGTGAACGGGCGGCGCCCCGCGAGCGCCTCGTACGCGACGATGCCGAGCGAGTACACGTCGGTCGACGGCGACGCGGGATGCCCGCTCGCCTGCTCGGGAGACAGGTACTGCACCGTACCCATGACCTGGCCGGTCGCCGTGAGCGGCACCTGGTCGGCGATGCGGGCGATGCCGAAGTCGGTGATCTTGACGCGGCCGTCGGGAGTGATGAGCAGGTTGCCCGGCTTGATGTCGCGATGCACGAGGCCGGCCTGGTGGGCTGCGTGCAGCGCCGAGGCGGTCTGCGCGACGAAGTCGAGCACCTGGTCGGCAGGAAGCACGCGCTCGCGTTCGAGGATCGTCGAGAGCGCCTCGCCGGGGACGAGCTCCATGACGAGGTAGGCGCTGCCCTCTTCTTCGCCGTAGTCGTAGACGTTGGCGATGCCCTCGTGATTGACGAGCGCCGCGTGCCGCGCTTCAGCGCGGAACCGCTCGAGGAACCCGGGGTCGCCGAGGTACTCGTCCTTGAGGATCTTGATCGCGACGGTGCGGCCGATGACGAGATCGGTCGCCTGCCAGACCTCGCCCATGCCGCCGATCGCGACGCGCGACAGCAGCTGGTACCGGCCACCGAAGGTCAGCCCGCTCATGGGTCTCATCTGCTCAGCACCGCCTCAAGTACTTGCTTCGCGATCGGGGCCGCGATTTGGTTGCCCGACCCTGACTGGCCCCGCCCGCCGCCGTCTTCGACGACGACCGCGATTGCGACCTGGGGGTTGTCCGCCGGCGCGAAACCGGTGAACCACAGGGTGTACGGCGCTGTGTCGCCGTTCTCGGCCGTACCCGTCTTTCCGGCCACGGCGACGCCTTCTATTCTGGCATTGCTGGCCACGCCGTTCGACACCCCGTCGACCATGAGCCGCGTCATCGTCTCGGCCGTGATGCGGGTGATCGGCTGGCTCACGAGCGTCGGCTGCGACTGCTGCACGATCGACAGATCGGGCGCGATGATGCGGTCGAGCAGGGTGGGTTGCATGAGGTTGCCCCCGTTCGCGATCGCGGCGCTCACGAGCGCCATCTGCAGCGGTGTGACCCGCACGTCGTACTGCCCGAACGACGACAGCATGAGCTGCGCGTCGTCCATGCCCGTCGGAAAACTCGACGGCGTCGCCGTCATCGGGATCTCGTAGGCGGTGCCGAACCCGAAGGCCTCGGTGTAGCGAGCCATGGTGTCTTCTCCGAGGGCGAGCCCGATCTCAGCGAAGGGGATGTTGCAGCTGAGCCGCAGCGCCGTCGCGAGGCTGACGGTCGGCCCGCCGCCGCACGTGCCGCCGCCCGAGTTGGTGATCGAGTCGGTGCTGAGCGGCAGGGGCAGGCGCGCGGGGTTCGGGAACGCATCCTCAGGGGTGAAGCGACCCGAGTCGAGCGCCGCGGCCGCGACGAGCAGCTTGAACGTCGAGCCCGGAAAATAGAGGTCGCCGCTGATGGCGCGGTTGACGAGCGGGTCGTCGGGGTCGGCCGTGAGCTGGTCGTAGGCCTCGAGCACGCTCGCGGTGTCGTGCGAGGCGAGGCGGTTGGGGTCGAAGCTCGGCGTCGAGACGAGGGCGAGGATTCGGCCCGTCGCGGGCTCGACCGCGACGATCGCGCCCTTCAGGTCTCCCATGGCCTCCACGGCGGCCTGCTGCACGACCGGATCGACGGTGAGCTGCACGGCGGCGCCGCGCGGACGCTGCCCCGTGACGAGCGCGCCGAGCTGGTCGAGGAACTGCTCGTTGGCGGTTCCGGTGAGGAAGTCGTTGTACGCGCCCTCGATCCCGGTGTTGCCCTGGTTGAGCGTGAAGTACCCGGTGATCGCCGCGTAGCGCGAGGGCTCGGGGTAGACGCGCAGGAACGCGAAGGGCGAGTCGACCGCGGTCGACTCGGCGATCGGTCGGCCGTCGAGCAGGATGGGCCCGCGCTCGGCCGAGTAGCTCGCGTAGAGCGTGCGCACGTTGCGGGGGTCGGCCCGCAGGTCGTCGACCGCGAACACCTGGATCACGCTCGACGAGACGAAGAGCGCGAGGAACATCGCGAGGGTCGCGACGCTGATGCGCCGCAGCTCTTTATTCATCGTCGGTCACCACCAATCGGGGCTGGTGGCGCACGGTGTCGCTGAGGCGCAGCAGCAGCGCGGCGATGATCCAGTTGGCCACGAGCGACGAGCCGCCAGCGGCGAGGAAGGGGGTCGTGAGGCCCGTGAGCGGAATGACGCGCGTGACGCCGCCGATGACGACGAAGACCTGCAGCGCGATGACGAAGGCGAGGCCGACGGCGAGCAGGCGGCCGAAGTCGTCGGTGCCGTTGAAGCCGATGCGGAAGCCGCGGGCGACGAACAGCAGGTAGAGGCCCAGGATGGCGAAGAGGCCCACGAGCCCGAGCTCCTCTCCGAGGCTCGCGACGATGAAGTCGCTCTCGGCGAGCGGCACGATGTCGGGCCGCCCCTGCCCGAGTCCCGTGCCGATCAGCCCGCCGTTCGCGAGGCCGAACATGCCCTGCACGAGCTGGTAGCTGCCGCCGGTCGCCTCGTAGTTGGCCGGGTCGAAAGCGCCGAGCCACGCGGCGAAGCGCCCGTTGACGTACGAGAGCGCCTGGCTCGCGATGAGGGCGCCGCCGAAAAAGAGCGAGAGCCCGAGCACGACCCAGCTGAGCCGCCCCGTCGCGACGTAGATCATGACGAGGAACAGCCCGAAGTACAGCAACGAGGTGCCGAGGTCGCGCTGGAAGACGAGCACGGCCATCGCGGCGAGCCACACGATCAGGATCGGCCCGAGGTCTTTGCCGCGCGGGAACCGCATGCCGAGGAATGTCTTGCCGACGATCGAGAGCGACTCGCGCGCCGTCACGAGGTAGCCGGCGAAGAACACCGCGAGCGCGATCTTGCCGATCTCGCCCGGCTGGAACGAGAAGGGGCCGAGCTGGATCCAGAGCCGGGCGCCGTTGATCGTCTGACCGATGCCGGGCAGCATCGGCAGCAGCAGCAACCCGATGCCGACGAGCATCGCGACGTAGCGGTACCGGGCCAGGATGCGGTGGTTGCGCACCACGATCAGCACGAGCAGGGCGATGACCATCGCGATCGCCGTCCACACCATCTGGCGCACGCCGAACATGTCCCAGCCGGTGTAGCCCTCGGCGAGGTCGAGCCGGTAGATCATGGCGACGCCGAGACCGTTGAGGGTGACGACGATCGGCAGGATGAACGGGTCGGCGTCGGGAGCCGTGATGCGCAACACGACGTGCATGCCCAGCGCGAGCATCCCGAGCCCCGCGCCGTAGGCGAGGATCGTGGTGTCGAGCTCGCCCAGGGCTCCGAGCTGCACGAGTGCGACGGCCGCCCCCGTGATGCCGATGGCCACGAGCAGCAGGACGAGCTCGAGGTTGCGCAGCTTCGCCGGCGTGCGCAGCGTGATCGTGATGGCCTCGGTGAAGCTCGGCCGGGGGGCACCTAGGTCGACGACCGCGCCGACGGCCTGCGTGCCCGGGGTCGTCGCGCTCATCGGTCGACCTCGGCCATGAGGCGGTCGATGATCGAGAGCGCCTCAGACAGGTCGTCGGCGTTGATGGTCGACTCGACGCGCTGGCGGCTGAAGGGCGAGAGGTCGTCGACGGCGATGTCGCTCTCGAGGTAGACGCTCGAGAGCGGGAACGGGCCGATGCCCTGCTGCACGCCCTGGAAGACGGCGACCTGGCCGTTCGAGACCCCCACGAAATAGCGCGACTGGGTCCACTGGTAGCCCGCGGTGAGCGCCGCGATGACGAGGCCGGCGACCAGCAGGATCCCGACCGACCACGTGATGCGGCGGCGCACCTTGCGACGCTCGTCTTCAGCGATGAGCTCGCGCAAGAACTCTTCGGACTCGGGCTCGAAGTGCTCGTCGGCCGGTGCGGTCGTGGCCGTGAGCGGATGGAGCAGCAGCGAGGGCAGCCGAACGCTTCGCTTGCTGACGGGAGCCGCGTAGGTGAGCGGCTTCGCTGCCGAACCGACCATGACCGGGGCGCCGATCGAGCTCGAGCCCGAGTCGTCGATGCCGACGATGACGACCGTGACGTTGTCGGGGGCGCCGTGATCGAGGCTCTCGTCGATGAGGGCATCGACGGCGGCCGCCGCGTCGGGGTGCTCGTCGAGCAGCTCGCCGACGCGCTGCTCGGTGACGTAGCCGCTGAGGCCGTCGCTGCACAGCACCCAGCGATCGCCCGGGCGGGTGTCGAGCAACTCGATGTCGATCTCGGGCGTGAGGTCGACGTCGCCGAGCACGCGCATGAGCACCGAGCGCCGGGGGTGCACCGCGGCCTCTTCGGCCGTGATGCGACCGCTGTCGACGAGGCGCTGCACGAAGGTGTGGTCTTTCGTCACCTGCGTGAGCTCGCCGTCGCGCCAGCGGTAGACGCGGCTGTCGCCGATGTGGGCGAGGGCCAGGCGGTCGCCCACGCGCACGAGGCCGCTCACGGTCGTGCCCATTCCGGCGAGCTCGGGATGCTCGAACACGGTCTCGGCCAGCTCGTGGTTCGCCTCGAGCAGCGCGCTGCGCAGCGCTTGCGCGGCGTCGGAGGCGGTGTCGAAGGCGCGGTCGATGTGGGCGATCGACTGGATCGCGAGGGCGCTCGCGACGTCGCCGCCCGCGTGCCCTCCCATGCCGTCGGCCACGACGAAGAGGTGCTCGCCGGCGTACCCCGAATCCTGGTTGTTCGAGCGCACCTTGCCGACGTGCGAGCCGGCGGCCGAGAGCAGGGTCATGCGGCTACCGTCGCAGCTCGAACGTCGTCGTGCCGATGCTGACGGGGGTGTTGAGCGGCACCGCCGTCGGCGCGCCGACCTTCTTGCCTTTGAGGAACGTGCCGTTGGTCGAGTCGAGGTCTTGGATCATCCACGTCGAATCCCACAGCATGAGCCGTGCGTGGTGGGTCGAGGTGTAGTCGTCGCGAATCACGAGCCCCGAGTCGGCCGATCGGCCGATCGTGAGCTGGTCGCCCTCGAGCGGCAGCTCGAGCCCCTCTTTCGCCCCCGAGGTGATGACGAGGCGACGAGCGGGGTCGCCCGAGCTCGTTGGCGCGGCGGGGCTCGCGGGCGTTGCGGCGGGTGCCGCCGAGGGCGTCGCGAACGCGGCGGCGGATGCTGCGGTACCGGATGCTGCGGCCGGGGCCGGCATGCGCCGCACCTTCGTGCCGAACAGGTCGGAGCGCAGGGCGTAGACGATCGAGAAGACGAAGGCCCACATGAGGATGAGGAACCCGATGCGCAGCAGCAGCAGCGTGAGTTCGCTCATCGGCCGCCTCCTCGAGTCGGGTTTCTGGGGGTTCGGGGGTCGGCCACCTCGCCGCGCTGGGCGAGCACGCGGAACAGGATGCGCGTGCGCCCGATCTCGATCACGCTATCGGGCGGCAGCACGGCGCGCGTCACCGGCTCACCGTTGAGCAGCGAGCCGTTGGTGCTGCCGAGGTCGGTCAGCTGCGCGCGCTCGCCGTCCCAGAGGATCTCGATGTGCTTGCGGCTCGTGCCCGTGTCGTCGAGCGTGATGTCGGCCTCGCTGCCGCGACCGATGATCGTGCGCGAGCGCGTGAGCGGGTGGCGCACGCCGTCGATGTCGAGCACGGGGCTCCACACGACCGATCCCTTGACCGTCTCGGATTCAACCGCGAGCACGCCCTCGGCGAGGGCCGCGTCGCTGCGCAGCGTGAGCCGGATGCCGCCCGGGAACGTGTAGCGCTGGGCGGTGGCGTGCTGCTGCAGCAGCTGGGTGAGTTCGTCGATGAGCGACTCGCCCAGGGCATCCATGCGGGCGAAATCGGCGGGGGCCAGTCGCACCCGCAGCTCGTTCGGCACGAGGATGCGGTCGCGCGAGACGACGGCGGCCTTCGTGTCGAGCTCGCGGCGCAGAGCCGCCGAGATCTCGAGGGGCTGCACGCCGCTCTTGAAGGTCTTGGCGAAGGCGCCGCCCACGGCGCGCTCGAGTCCGCGCTCGAAGCTGTCGAGAAGCCCCACCTGCGTCCTCCCTCGGCCGATGACCCTCTGATGGTAGTCGGCCGGGCTTGCCGGCACCGCACAGCGGCAGAGGCCCGCTGTGATAATCTCGCTGAGTTGACGGGGCCTGCCCCGTCGCGCGCGAGTGGCGGAATGGCAGACGCGCTGGCTTCAGGTGCCAGTGCCCGTAAGGGCGTGGGGGTTCAAGTCCCCCCTCGCGCACCAGGGATGACTTCTTGGTGCGAATCGCTTCGGCGCGCCCCGTCTCGCCGTCGGGCTAGGCTCGGGCCTCATGGCAGCCGGCGCAGTGGTCTACACCTTCACGGGCTCGCTCGCCGATGTCGACCGCGGCGTCTACGACGAGCTGAACCTGCGGGTCGCCCGCCACCCGAGCGAGACCGACGCGTACATGATGACGCGCGTGCTCGCCCACTGCCTCGAGTTCGAGGAGGGCATCGCGTTCAGCGAGGGCGTCTCGTCCACCGACGAGCCCGCCGTGATCGTGCGCGACCGCACCGGACGGCTGACGGCCTGGATCGAGGTGGGGGCTCCGGATGCCGAGCGCCTGCACTTCGGCAGCAAGAAGGCCGACCGCACCGTCGTCTATACGCATCGGGACCCGACGAAGGTGCTCGCCCTCTGGGCGGGCAAGAAGATCCACGAGGCGGATCGCATCGTGCTGCACAGCTTCGACCCCGGCTTCATCGACGCCGCGGTTGCCGTGCTCGAGCGCCGCAATGCGATCACCGTCTCGCTCACCGAGGGGCAGCTCTACCTCGACCTCAACGGCTCGACCCTGAGCTCAGTCGTGCACGACCACCCGCTGGGCTGAGCTTTCTTTTCAGCCCTCGCCGCATGCTGCAGGATGCTCCCATGGACGTGATCGCCTTCGAGCAAGTGTTCGCGCGCAGAGACGAACTGGCCTCTGGATGGTGGGGTACTGAGCCGATCGTCAACGGCGTGCGTCTTGCCGAGTTGGCCCGTGCTGTAGAGCTGCCGATCGCGATCGCGGCGGGCGAACCCAGGTTTGCCGGCAAGTATGCCGGCCTCTGGGGATCGTTCCTTTGGCCCTCGCGTCACTATCTGGATGAGCCACGCGAGTATTGCTTTGGCGACGGCGACACCACCTTGCTTGGATGCACGTGCAGCGTTGCGGGGTGTTGGCCGTTGAGCGCGATCGTCAGCGTCGACGAGCACTCGGTGCGATGGAGCGGCTTCCGAATGGGTTTTCGGGATTGGGACCTCAGCGCTCTTGGGCCGTTCGTCTTCGATCGAGACCAGTACGAGCGGGCGCTGGGGCGGCCGGAAAGTCAGGTCGATTAGCCCGCGGGCTGATTCGACCGCAGAGCGCGATCGCCGAGGGTGACGAGCGCCATGTGCGGCACGGTCAGGGCTGCGAGTCCGATAAAGACGACGCGCAGCAGCTGGTCGTCGAGGGATGCCGTGCCGGCCGTCGCCCACAGGAACGCCCCCGCCATGAGCAGCGGCGCCAGCGTGTAGGTCGCGACGATGAGCACCGTCAGGCGGCGGCCGTGCCCGTGCTCTTCGCGGAAGCCCTCGCGCAGGTGCCGAGCGCTGTGCAGCGCGCAGAAGTAGACGATGAAGAACATGAGCGGCGGGGCGAGCAGGGCGAGTGCGGCCGCGGCGAGCAGTTCGATCCCCTCGTGGGGTGCTCGGCGCGCGGCCACGACGGCGGCCGCCGCCAGAGCGACGAGCAGCACGGGGCCGATCGCGGCCTGGGTCTGGGCGACGATGCGAGCGCCCTCTCCGGCGAGGGTCGCGTAGAGGTCGGCCACCGCATCCACATCGCGCAGCGAGGGGAGGCTGAGCAGGGCCGCGCCCGTGGTGAAGCGCAGGGCGAGCGGGCGCTCGCGGTTCCAGTCGCTGCCGAAGTGGGCGGCGGAGATGAGCAGGAAGGCGACGAGGCTGGGAACGGGAGCGAGGAGCCAGAGGGCGACGACGGCCGCCGCCACGCCCGTGTAGGCGAGGTTGAAGACCGCGAAGGTCAGCGGCGTGCGCCAGTAGCCGAGGCGCCGGGCGATGAGCGGGTCGAGCGCGCCGTGCGGCATGCCGAGCACGGCGGCGAGGATCGCGATCGCGGCGATCTGCACGACGAGCGGTGGCTCGGGGTTCGCGAGGAGGAAGGCCAGCGCCGTGAGCAGGGCGAGAGAGAGGAAGAGGCGGGTCTCGAACGGCGTCGCGTGCCTGCGCGTTGCAGCAGTGGTCGGCCGGCCGGGCGCGGTCGTGACCGAGGGGGGTTCGGTCGCCGTCACCGCGCGACCCGGTCGGCCCGGGCGGCGCTCGCCGCGGCGACGAGCCGAGTGCGGCGGTCGGGCAGCTGTGCGAGGAACGGCAGCAGCGGCAGGCTCACGATGATGTTCGCGAGGTCGCCCGCCGTGGCGCGATCGGTGAGGAACCGCAGCAGGCGACGAGGCGCGACGCCGCGTGCCATGGCCATGAAGTAGTCGGCCGTGCGCTCCGGATGCGCGCGCAGCGCCTGCAAGAAGATGCGGTCCATGTGCCGCCGTACCCACGGCTCGGCCGGATGCGGCGCCGGGTCCTCCCCGCGCGCGAGCGCGTCGGCGCACCGCCGCGCCCACTGCTGGATGCGCAGGAACGCGTACCCCGAGGCATCCCGCAGCGCGCCGCCGGCGTTGCCCGCGAGCACGACGCCCGGCATCGGCTGCTCGTCGACGGGCATGCGACCCATCGGCAGGATGCCGCCTTCTTCGCGCACGACCGTCGCGCCCGCGAGCCCCATCGCGGCGAGCTCGGCATCGCGCTCGGCCACGACGACGCTCTCGGCGAGCGGCACGGGGCTGAAGCGCGTCCACTCGACGAGCGCGCGCGTCGGCGACAGCGGCAGCACGTACACGAAGCCGAGGCCGTCGGTGCCGCTGCGCATGCGGGTCATGAGCCCGACGGCGTCGGGCTCGGTGGGCAGGGCGCCGCCGTGCTCCACCTCGACCCCGCTGAAGCACTGGTAGAGCAGCGCGGCCGTGCGGCGCGGGCGCGTGTCGACGACGCGGCGGGCGAGCAGCGCGCCCTGGTCGGTCGTGACGCGCACGCCGGACGACCCGTCGGCGAGGGTGACCGACGACAGTCCCTCCGCGGCGACGCCGAGGCGCAGGTCGATCCGGTCGTCGCCCGCGATCTCGGCGAGAGCCCAGCGGTAGAAGTCGACGCCGCGGATGTACTGGTAGCTCATACCGGGCACGCGGTGCGTGGCCGAGCGGCCGGCCAGGTCGGCGTAGGTCCAGCCGTTCCACTCGTGGGCCACGATGCCGCGCAGCGAATGGTGGTCGTGCTGCCAGAAGCTCCAGCTGCGGTCGTCGGCGAACTCGGTGCGCGGGTCGACGAGAACGACCCGGAGGTCGCCGTCGCCGCTCGCGAGGCGGGCTGCGAGCGAGAGCCCCGCGCATCCGGCGCCCAGAATGACGAGATCGACGAGGTCGGACTCGCTCTCGGGCGGCAGCGCGGGCATCAGCGACTCCACGGCGGAAGGGGGGTGAGATCGCGCGGATCGACGCGACGAGGGCGACGCTAAGCGCGCAGTCTGGAGGCCAGCCCCACACCGCATGGGGGAACGCTGGTGAACTCCTCACGGTCGGCGTGTCGGTCGACGCGGTACCGTCGATGCATGACGACCGCTGAAGCAGACACGTCGGCGGCCGCTGACTCCGCCCCCACCACGACCTTCTCCGACCTGGGCCTCAGCGACGCGGTGCTCAAGGCGCTGCGCGACGTGGGCTACGAGACCCCCTCGGCCATCCAGGCCGCCACGATTCCGACCCTGCTCGCCGGCCGCGACGTCGTCGGGCTCGCCCAGACGGGCACGGGCAAGACGGCCGCCTTCGCGCTGCCGATCCTCTCGCGGCTCGACGTCTCGCAGAAGAGCCCGCAGGCGCTCGTGCTCGCGCCCACGCGCGAGCTCGCCCTGCAGGTGTGCGAGGCCTTCGAGAAGTACGCCGCCCACCTGCGCGGCGTGCACGTGCTGCCGGTCTACGGCGGCCAGGCCTACGGCGTGCAGCTCTCGGCCCTGCGCCGGGGCGTGCACGTCGTCGTCGGCACGCCCGGCCGCATCATGGACCACCTCGCGAAGGGCACGCTCGACCTGAGCGAGCTCAAGTACCTCGTGCTCGACGAGGCCGACGAGATGCTCAAGATGGGCTTCGCCGAAGACGTCGAGACGATCCTGGCCGAGACGCCGAAGAGCAAGCAGGTCGCGCTGTTCTCGGCGACGATGCCCGCGACGATCCGCCGGCTCTCGCAGCAGTACCTGACCGACCCCGACGAGATCACCGTGAAGTCGACGACGACGACCTCGGCGAACACGACGCAGCGCTACCTCATCGTCGGCTACCCGCAGAAGGTCGACGCCCTCACGCGCATTCTCGAGGTTGAGAACTTCGAGGGCATGATCGTCTTCGTCCGCACCAAGAACGAGACCGAGACGCTCGCCGAGAAGCTGCGGGCCCGCGGCTACTCGGCCGCCGCCATCAGCGGCGACGTGGCCCAGGTGCAGCGCGAGCGCACGGTCAACCAGCTGAAGTCGGGCAAGCTCGACATCCTCGTCGCGACCGACGTCGCCGCGCGCGGCCTCGACGTTGACCGCATCAGCCACGTCGTCAACTTCGATATCCCCGTCGACACCGAGTCGTACGTGCACCGCATCGGCCGCACGGGTCGCGCCGGCCGCTCGGGATCGGCCATCAGCTTCGTCACGCCGCGCGAGCGCCGCCTGCTCACGGCGATCGAGAAGGCCACCCGCCAGCCCCTCACCGAGATGCGCCTGCCGAGCGTCGACGACGTCAACGTCACGCGCCTCGCCCGGTTCGACGACGCCATCACGGCGGCACTCGGGCAGAGCGACCGCATCGCCGAGTTCCGCGACATCGTGAGCCACTACGTCGAGCACCACGACGTGGCCGAGCTCGACGTGGCCGCGGCGCTCGCCCTCGTCGCGCAGGGCGACACCCCGTTGCTGCTCTCGGCCGAAGAAGAGCGCGCGCAGCGCTTCGCGAACGACGCGCGCACCGACCGACCGGCTCGGGATGACCGCGCGCCCCGCGGCGGGCGCGACGACCGCGACGGCGCCCGCCCCGAGCGCCGCGC
>NZ_JBKBLF010000032.1:0-21397 GCF_046296455.1 Microcella sp. | reverse complement strand
GTACCTTTTATCCGTTGAGCGACAGCGCTTCCACAAGCCACTGCCGGATCACTAGTCCCGACTTTCGTCCCTGCTCGACCTGTCAGTCTCACAGTCAAGCTCCCTTGTGCACTTACACTCGACACCTGATTGCCAACCAGGTTGAGGGAACCTTTGGGCGCCTCCGTTACTTTTTGGGAGGCAACCGCCCCAGTTAAACTACCCACCAGGCACTGTCCCTGAACCGGATTACGGTCCGAAGTTAGATATCCAGAGTGACCAGAGTGGTATTTCAACAACGACTCCACCGACACTAGCGTGCCAGCTTCACAGTCTCCCACCTATCCTACACAAGCCACACCGAACACCAATACCAAGCTGTAGTAAAGGTCACGGGGTCTTTCCGTCCTGCTGCGCGTAACGAGCATCTTTACTCGTAGTGCAATTTCGCCGAGTTCGCGGTTGAGACAGCTGGGAAGTCGTTACGCCATTCGTGCAGGTCGGAACTTACCCGACAAGGAATTTCGCTACCTTAGGATGGTTATAGTTACCACCGCCGTTTACTGGGGCTTAAATTCGCAGCTTCGCTTACGCTAACCGCTCCTCTTAACCTTCCAGCACCGGGCAGGCGTCAGTCCGTATACATCGTCTTGCGACTTAGCACGGACCTGTGTTTTTAGTAAACAGTCGCTTCCCACTGGTCTCTGCGGCCTTCAATGCTCCGGGAGCAAGTCCCTTCACACATCCGGCCCCCCTTCTCCCGAAGTTACGGGGGCATTTTGCCGAGTTCCTTAACCACGATTCTCTCGATCTCCTTGGTATTCTCTACCTGACCACCTGAGTCGGTTTGGGGTACGGGTGACTAAAACCTCGCGTCGATGCTTTTCTCGGCAGCATAGGATCACTGATTTCCCCCGTGAGGGGTACGCATCGGATCTCAGGCTATGTGAGAGACGGATTTGCCTATCTCTCGCCCTACGTCCTTACACCGGGACTACCATCGCCCGGCTCAGCTACCTTCCTGCGTCACACCTGTTAATACGCTAGCCGCACCAGCATAGGGTCGAGTGCTAGCCCCGGAGCTCCTCCCCGAAGGGATCGGTCACCGGTATTCGGACTCTTAGCATTACTGGATTGACTTGGGCGGTTTTTCGTCAGTACGGGAATATCAACCCGTTGTCCATCGACTACGCCTGTCGGCCTCGCCTTAGGTCCCGACTTACCCAGGGCGGATTAACCTGGCCCTGGAACCCTTGGTCTTTCGGAGGACGGGTTTCTCACCCGTCTTTCGCTACTCATGCCTGCATTCTCACTCGTGTGGCCTCCACGGCTGGTTCACACCGCCGCTTCGCTGGCCACACGACGCTCTCCTACCGATCCGCACGGCTGGACCACGAAGGCCTACCAAATATGCGAATCCTACGACTTCGGTGGTGTGCTTGAGCCCCGTTACATTGTCGGCGCGGAATCACTTGACCAGTGAGCTATTACGCACTCTTTCAAGGGTGGCTGCTTCTAAGCCAACCTCCTGGTTGTCTGTGCAACTCCACATCCTTTCCCACTTAGCACACGCTTAGGGACCTTAGTCGGTAGTCTGGGTTGTTTCCCTCTCGACGATGAAGCTTATCCCCCACCGTCTCACTGCTGCGCTCTCACTTACCGGCATTCGGAGTTTGGCTGACGTCAGTAACCTTTTGGGGCCCATCGGCCATCCAGTAGCTCTACCTCCGGCAAGAAACACGCAACGCTGCACCTAAATGCATTTCGGAGAGAACCAGCTATCACGAAGTTTGATTGGCCTTTCACCCCTATCCACAGCTCATCCCCTCAGTTTTCAACCTAAGTGGGTTCGGTCCTCCACGACGTCTTACCGTCGCTTCAACCTGGCCATGGATAGATCACTTCGCTTCGGGTCTAGGACACGCGACTCAATCGCCCTATTCAGACTCGCTTTCGCTACGGCTACCCCACACGGGTTAACCTCGCCACGTATCGCTAACTCGCAGGCTCATTCTTCAAAAGGCACGCTGTCACACCTACCAGGGCTGCTCCAACGGTTTGTAAGCAAACGGTTTCAGGTACTATTTCACTCCCCTCCCGGGGTACTTTTCACCTTTCCCTCACGGTACTTGTCCGCTATCGGTCATCTGGGAGTATTTAGGCTTATCAGGTGGTCCTGACAGATTCACACGGGATTTCTCGGGCCCCGTGCTACTTGGGATACTCTCCGGGCCATTACGACATTTCGACTACGGGGTTGGCACCCTCTGTGACTGGCCTTTCAAGACCATTCGTCTATATCGCGCTGTAACCCTTGCAGATCGGCAGATCTGCTGGTGAGTCCCGCAACCCCGAACATGCAACGCCTGCCGGCTATCACACATGCTCGGTTTAGCCTCTTCCGGTTTCGCTCGCCACTACTAACGGAATCACGGTTGTTTTCTCTTCCTGTGGGTACTGAGATGTTTCACTTCCCCACGTTCCCTCTACCCGCCCTATATATTCAGGCGGGAGTCACTAGGTCGCACAAGTACGCCCAGCGGGGTTTCCCCATTCGGAAATCCTCGGCTCAAAGCTCGCTTATCAGCTCCCCGAGGCTTATCGCAGATTGCTACGTCCTTCTTCGGCTCCAGATGCCAAGGCATCCACCGTTTGCTCTTAGAAACTTGACTACATGAGTTTGAATCGATCGGCAGCGCTGAGCTCGAAAGCCCCTCGCTGCGACCAATGATCTATGTCTCTTTCGAGACTTTTGATCGTAGATCCGAGATCTTGCGACCTCAGTTCTAAGATGCTCGCGTCCACTGTGTAGTTCTCAACATACGGTCGGTACCGCTCCTGCCGACGGCTCCCGCACTGTTTCCAGAGCGGAGGCGCTTTCTAGTCGGTCAGACCGCGGTCCGAGGAATCGTTTCCCGAGTCTTGCGACTCAAGGCCCGGTCCCTCAGGACCCAACAGCGTGCATGTGGCCAGCTCCTGTCGGCAGCGCTTCCATCCCCGAAGGGAGTACTGAGCTGCCGGCTTTCGCCGACCACCAAAGTCAATGTTCCACCCATGAGCTACCAGCTGAGAACAGGCGCCTCAGATCTGGCTTCTGGCTGCACTCGCCGGAGCGAGGCAGCAGATGCTCCTTAGAAAGGAGGTGATCCAGCCGCACCTTCCGGTACGGCTACCTTGTTACGACTTAGTCCTAATCACCGATCCCACCTTCGACAGCTCCCTCCTTGCGGTTGGGCCACTGGCTTCGGGTGTTACCGACTTTCATGACTTGACGGGCGGTGTGTACAAGGCCCGGGAACGTATTCACCGTGGCGTTGCTGATCCACGATTACTAGCGACTCCAACTTCATGAGGTCGAGTTGCAGACCTCAATCCGAACTGAGACCGGCTTTTTGGGATTCGCTCCACCTTACGGTATTGCAGCCCTTTGTACCGGCCATTGTAGCATGCGTGAAGCCCAAGACATAAGGGGCATGATGATTTGACGTCATCCCCACCTTCCTCCGAGTTGACCCCGGCAGTCTCCCATGAGTTCCCACCATTACGTGCTGGCAACATAGGACGAGGGTTGCGCTCGTTGCGGGACTTAACCCAACATCTCACGACACGAGCTGACGACAACCATGCACCACCTGTATAGAGACCTTGCGGGGCGACTGTTTCCAGCCGTTTCCTCTATATGTCAAGCCTTGGTAAGGTTCTTCGCGTTGCATCGAATTAATCCGCATGCTCCGCCGCTTGTGCGGGCCCCCGTCAATTCCTTTGAGTTTTAGTCTTGCGACCGTACTCCCCAGGCGGGGAACTTAATGCGTTAGCTGCGACACAGAAACCGTGGAATGGTCCCTACATCTAGTTCCCAACGTTTACGGCGTGGACTACCAGGGTATCTAATCCTGTTCGCTCCCCACGCTTTCGCTCCTCAGCGTCAGTTACGGCCCAGAGATCTGCCTTCGCCATCGGTGTTCCTCCTGATATCTGCGCATTCCACCGCTACACCAGGAATTCCAATCTCCCCTACCGCACTCTAGTCTGCCCGTACCCACTGCAGGCCCGAGGTTGAGCCTCGGGTTTTCACAGCAGACGCGACAAACCGCCTACGAGCTCTTTACGCCCAATAATTCCGGACAACGCTTGCACCCTACGTATTACCGCGGCTGCTGGCACGTAGTTAGCCGGTGCTTTTTCTGCAGGTACCGTCACTTTCGCTTCTTCCCTGCTAAAAGAGGTTTACAACCCGAAGGCCTTCATCCCCCACGCGGCGTCGCTGCATCAGGCTTGCGCCCATTGTGCAATATTCCCCACTGCTGCCTCCCGTAGGAGTCTGGGCCGTGTCTCAGTCCCAGTGTGGCCGGTCACCCTCTCAGGCCGGCTACCCGTCGTCGTCTTGGTGAGCCGTTACCTCACCAACTAACTGATAGGCCGCGAGTCCATCCTTGACCGAAGTTCTTTCCAGCTGGTGACCATGCGGTCCCAGCTCGTATCCGGTATTAGACGTCGTTTCCAACGCTTATCCCAGAGTCAAGGGCAGGTTACTCACGTGTTACTCACCCGTTCGCCACTAATCCACCAGAGCAAGCTCCGGCTTCATCGTTCGACTTGCATGTGTTAAGCACGCCGCCAGCGTTCGTCCTGAGCCAGGATCAAACTCTCCGTAAATGTTTGATTGCACGGCCGCCCGAGGGCTGCCGGCACATCTAGTGTCACCGCCGGACCGAGGTCTGAGCGGAGACGAGTTTGTCTGACTGAAGTTCGAATATCTACTGACATTCTTGTTTCAATCCAAAGGAATCTCTGACGACTGACCGAGGTCAGCCGACGAGGTTATTTGGCATTGACTTAGTGCACGCTGTTGAGTTCTCAAGGATCGGACGCTCCAGACCTCCAGCCTCTCGGCTGTCGCAACTGGGCAACTTCCCTAATGTATCCGCCCCGGCTTCCCGGCGCAAATCGGCGATCTCGGCGAACCGAGTCCGACTGCCCGTGGCCTGATCCGAAGGATCGTGCCGGGCGGATTCGCAATCCTACTTGGCGATGAGCGCACCAGCAAGTGGCTGCTCTGTCTTGGAGGATCTGGTCCCACTTGAGGCCGGCTCGCTCTTCGGCTTGCCGCACCTTTGGGGTGACGAGTTAGAAGATTACGGTTCGTTCGGGTGCGGGGCAAATTTGGGTGAATCCCGGGCGTGTCGCGCCTGATCACGGGCATCCATCACCCTGGTTTTCAGCGCAGGATGAGCCCCGCGAGGGTCTTCTTCCCGCGGCGCAGCACGGCCGCGCGGCCGGCGAGCGCTGCGCCGGCGAGGGTCGCCTCGTCGCTCGACACCTTCACGTTGTTCAGAACCACGCCGCCCTGCGCGATCGCGCGTCGGGCATCGCTCGCACTCGAGCACAGCCCCGTCGCCACGAGGGCATGCACGACCGTGTCGGACTCGGCGACCTCGGCCGAGGGCAGCTCGGCGATGACCGCGGCGAGAGTCGGAGCATCCAGTGCCGTCAGGTCACCCTGGCCGAAGAGCGCGTCGGACGCCGCTATCGCAGCGCCGACCGCGTCAGCGCCGTGCACGGTGCCCGTGACCTCGAGAGCCAGGCGCTTTTGCGCCGCTCGTCGGAAGGGCTCGTCGCGCACGAGCTCGGCGTAGCGCTCGATCTCGGCGCGGTCGAGGAAGGTGAAGACCTTCAACCGGTCGATGACATCGGCATCGTCGGTGTTGAGCCAGAACTGGTACATCGCGTACGGGCTGCACATCTCGGGGTCGAGCCAGATCGCGTTGCCCTCGCTCTTGCCGAACTTCGTGCCGTCGCTGTTCGTGATGAGCGGTGTGCCGATCGCGTGCACGCTGCGCCCCTCGACGCGGTGGATGAGGTCGGTGCCGCTCGTGAGGTTGCCCCACTGGTCGCTGCCGCCGGTCTGCAGCACGCAGCCGTGCTGACGGTGCAGCTCGAGGAAGTCGTAGCCCTGCAGGATCTGGTAGCTGAACTCGGTGTACGAGATGCCCGCCTCGGAGTTGAGGCGTGAGGCGACCGCGTCTTTCTTGAGCATCGTGCCGACGCGGTAGTGCTTGCCGATCTCGCGCAGGAAGTCGATGGCGCTCAGCCCCGCCGTCCAGTCGAGGTTGTTGACGAGAGTGACCCCGTTCGGCCCTTCGGCGCTCAGGAAGCGGCTGACCTGGCCCTGCAGGCGCCCGACCCAGGCCGCGACCGTTTCGCGGTCGTTGAGCGTGCGCTCGGCCGTCGGCCGCGGGTCGCCGATGAGCCCCGTCGACCCCCCGACGAGCGCGAGGGGGCGGTGACCGGCGAGCTGCAGCCGCCGCATGAGCAGCAGCTGCACGAGGTTGCCGAGGTGCAGGCTGGGGGCGGTCGGGTCGAACCCGCAGTAGTAGGTGATCGGAGCACCGCCGAGCGCGGCGCGCAAGGCCTCGGCGTCGGTCGACACGTGCACGAGGCCGCGCCAGACGATCTCGTCCCACACCGTCTCGAAACTCGCATCGTTGTGCGGTGCAGTGAGGGTCACGGAAGACTCGAGGGCGGCGGTCACCGCGTCAGCGTATCAGCGGTGCGGGGTGGATTCCGGTGGAATCACCCCTGTAGGCTTGATGCGAGGGTGATCACCCCTGGAGGGTTGAGAGGAGCCGTCGTGTTCGTCATCATCGCCGACCAGATCGGCAGCAGCGAGGATGCGGATCGGGTCGCCGGCGCGCTCGTCGACCTGACCGAGCGCTTCACCGACGGGTACCCGCTGGCCCCCGAGCGCACGGCCGGGGACGAGCTTCAGGCGATCAGCGCCGACGCATCCGTCGCCCTCGAGACCGCCCTGCACCTGCTGCGATCACCGCACTGGCGGGTGGGGCTCGGCATCGGCGCGGTGCGCACTCCCCTGCCCGCGAGTGTGCGGGAGGCGAGCGGCCCCGCCTTCGCCTCGGCGCGCGCGGGGATCGAGCAGGCCGCCCGCCGCCCGAGCCGGTTCGCGGCCGTCGGCGCGGGCGGTGCCGGCGTGCGAACCGAGCAGCTTGGCGCCCTCATCGATCTGCTGCTCGCGCACCGCGCTCGCTGGAGCCCCGCGGGGTGGCAGCTGCACGACCTGCTCGAGTCGGGCAGCAGCCAGGCCGAGGCGGCCGAGCGCCTGGGCGTGACGCCGCAGGCCATGAGCAAGCGCGCGCGGGCCGCGGGATTGCGCATCGATGCCGAGGCCCGCCGCGCGCTCGCCGCTCTGCTCGCCGACCTCGGGGCTACCGTGGAAGCCTCGACCCCCGAAGGAGCGCTCGCGTGATCCCGTTCGTCCCCTCGCTCGTTCCCGTCGTCACCGCGCCCGGTTGGGTCGGGGTGGCGATGCTGCTCGTTCTCGTCACCGCGCTCTCACTGCTCGCGACGGCGACGCGACGGCCCGCGCTCGTCGTGCCGGCGATCGTCGTCATCGGGACCGGGGCCCTCGCCCTCTCGCTCGGGTTCGAGGGACGGCCCGCCGGGCTCGCCGCCGGGATCATTCCCCTGTGCCTCGTCGCGGTCGCGGTGATCGCCGGCGGACCGGTCGTGACGCTCGTGCTTGCGGCCGCGACGCGCGGTGCCGCGCCCACCGGTGAGAACGGCGGCATCATCGTGCCGATCTCGGGAGCCGCTCCCGCGAGCGCCCGCGCGAAGCAGCCCACGCGCGAGGTGCTGCGCGGGGGCACGACGATCGGCTACCTCGAGCGCGCCGTCGTCGTGGCGGCCGTGCTCATCGGGCGGTGGGAGCTCGTCGCAGCGCTCATCGCCGTCAAGGGGCTCGGGCGGTTCCGCGATCTCGATGCGGGCGCCGCGACCGAGCGCTTCATCATCGGCACGCTCGTGAGCATGCTCTGGGCGGGGCTGTGCGCCGCGCTCATCGTGCTCGCGTAGCGCCTGCCCCGCGCGGCGACGGGCGGTAGGTCGAGACCGTCGGATCCCCCGCGAGCCAGAAGCGCCAGGGGTACTCGGGGCTGCCGCCGGGGCCGCTGACGCCCACGCGCGGGCCCGCGGCGATGAGGTCGGGCGAGGCCGGCGGGGCGGGCTCGAGGGCGATGCCCTCGACGGGCGGCATGCCCACGGCGAGCATCCCGCCGCTGTCGGCCAGCTCGATTCCGAGGGCCGTCGCCAGGCGCGCCGGGCCCCGGGCGAGATCGCGCAGGGCGATGAGGCGGGATGCGCACTCCCCCGTGCGGCGGGGTGCCGCGGCCGCGCGGCGCCGCTGCGCGAGCTCGGCTCCCGCGACGACCTCGCCCGCGCGCAGCAGCACGGCGCCGGCCTCGCCCTCGGGGCCGCACACGAGGTTGAGGCAGCGGTGCAGCCCATAGCTGAGGTACACGTAGACCGTGCCGGCGGGGCCGAACATAGGCATGGTGCGCGGGGTCGGCCCCCGGAAGGCATGGGAGCCGGGGTCGGCGCCGACGCCGCGGTAGGCCTCGACCTCGGTGAGGCGCACGCTCACGCCGCGCCCGTGGAGCACCGCCCCGAGCAGGCGCGGGGCGACCGCGACCGGATCGTCGTCGAGCAGGTGCACGCCGCTACGCCAGGGCGGCGAGCCGCTCGGCGAGGTGCGCGCGCTGGGCGGCCACCGCGGAGGGCGCCGTGCCGCCCGCGCCCGAGCGCGAGGCGATCGAGCCCTCGACCGTGAGCACGGCGCGCACGTCGCCCGTGAGTCGGGCGTCGATCGCCGCGTACTCGTCGTCGCTCGGCTCGTGCAGCTCGAGGCCGTGGCGCTCGCAGTGCGCGACGAGAGCACCCGAGATCTCGTGGGCCTCGCGGAAGGGCACGCCCTGTCGCACGAGGTGGTCGGCCACATCGGTCGCGAGCGAGAAGCCCTGCGGCGCGAGCGCCGCCATGCGTTCGGTGTCGAAGGTCAGCGTGGCGACCATGCCCGTGAACGCCGGCAGCAGCACCTCGAGCGTCTCGACCGCGTCGAAGACGGGCTCTTTGTCCTCCTGCAGATCGCGGTTGTAGGCGAGCGGCAGGCCCTTGAGGGTGCTCAGCAGCCCGGCCAGGTCGCCGATGAGCCGACCGGCCTTGCCACGCGCGAGCTCGGCGATGTCGGGGTTCTTCTTCTGCGGCATGATCGACGAGCCCGTCGAGTAGCCGTCGTGCAGGGTCACGTAGCCGAACTCGCGCGTGTTCCAGAGGATGATCTCCTCCGCCAGGCGCGAGAGGTCGACGCCGAGCTGCGCGGCGATGTAGGCGAACTCGGCGACGAGGTCGCGGCTCGCGGTCGCATCGATCGAGTTCTCGGTAGGCCCCGCGAAGCCCAGCTCGCTCGCGACGAGCACGGGGTCGAGACCCAGGCTCGAGCCCGCGAGGGCCCCCGCGCCATAGGGCGAGCGGTCGGCGCGCGCCGCCCAGTCGCGCAGGCGCTCGAGGTCGCGCACGAGCGGCCACGCGTGGGCGAGCAGGTGGTGGGCGAGCAGCACGGGCTGCGCGTGCTGCAGGTGGGTGCGGCCGGGCATGACGGCGTCGGGATGCGCGTCCGCCTGCGCGGCGAGCGCCTCGATGAGCGAGCGCACCTCGCGCGCGATCACGGCACCGTGGTCGCGCAGGTACAGCCGCACGAGCGTGGCGATCTGGTCGTTGCGGCTGCGGCCCGCGCGCAAGCGGCCGCCGAGCTCGGCGCCCACCGCATCCACGAGGGCCGCCTCGAGGGCGCCGTGCACGTCTTCGTCCTCCGGCCGGGGCTGCAGGCGGCCGTCTGCCCAGCGCGCCTCGACCTCGTCGAGGCCCTCGAGCATCCGCACCAGCTCGTCGTCGGTGAGGTAGCCCGCCGCGGCGAGGGCGCGGGCGTGGGCCCGCGAGCCCCGCAGGTCGTACCCGCCGAGCTGCCAGTCGAAGTGGGTCGAGCGGCTCAACCGCTGCAGCTCGGGCGAGGGGCCGTCGCTGAAGCGCCCGCCCCACAGCGAGCCCTCGTTCGTCGCGCCGCTCACTGCGCGCCGCCCGATTGCGTCAAGAGCCAGACCAACAGAGCCTTCTGCGCGTGCAGGCGGTTCTCGGCCTCGTCCCAGATGACCGATTGCGGGCCGTCGATGACGTCAGCCGTCACCTCGTAGCCGCGATCGGCGGGCAGGCAGTGCAGGAAGAGCGCGTCGGCCTTCGCGTGGGCCATCATCGCCGGGTCGACGCGGTAGGCGCCGAAGGTCGCGACGCGATGGGCCTTCTCATCCTCTTTGCCCATCGACACCCAGGTGTCGGTGACGACGACGTCGGCGCCCGTCACGGCGGCGACCGGGTCGGTCGTGACCGTGATCGAGCCGCCCGTCTCGGCCGCGCGGCGCTCGGCATCGGCGACGACGGCCGGGGTCGGGGCGAAAGATGCGGGGGCGGCGACGCGCACGTGCATGCCCGCGGTCGCCCCGGCGAGCAGGTACGACTGCGCCATGTTGCTCGCGCCGTCGCCGAGGAAGGCGACCGTGAGCTCCGCGAGATCGCCGCGGTGCTCACGGATCGTCAGCAAATCGGCGAGCAGCTGGCAGGGGTGGAAGTCGTCGCTCAGCGCGTTGACGACGGGCACGGTCGTGCCGGCCGCCATCTCTTCGAGCCCCGACTGCGCGTAGGTGCGCCAGACGATCGCGGCGACCATGCGTTCGAGCACACGCGCGGTGTCGCTCGGCGTCTCTTTGCCGCCGAGCTGGCTGCTCGCCGTCGAGATGATGAGCGGCACCCCGCCGAGGTCGGCGATGCCGACCGCGAAGCTCACGCGCGTGCGGGTCGACGACTTGTCGAAGATGACGGCGACGGTCTGCGGGCCCGCGAGCGGCGTGCGCGCCCAGCGGTCGGCCTTGATGCGCACCGCGAGGTCGAGGATCTCGGCCTGCTCGGCGGGCGTGATGTCGTCGTCGCGCAGAAAATGCCGGGCGGCGGGGGCGTGTGCGGTCATGGGGAGACGACTTCCAGCTGGGCGGCCGTGAGGCTCGCGGCGAACAGGGTCAGGAACCGGTCGATCTCAGCATCGCCGATGATGAGCGGCGGCGCGAGACGGATGCTTTCGTCGTTCGCCGCGTTGATGATGAGCCCGCGGTCGAGCGCCTCGGCGACGATGCGCGGGGCGGCGGGGGCGGTGAGCCCGACGCCGAGCAGCAGCCCGCGGCCGCGCACCTCGGCGACGAGCGGCGAGCCGAGAGCCAGGATGCCCTGCCGCAGCTGCTCGCCGCGTCGCGCCGCATTGCTCACGAGGTCGGCCCGCTCGATCTCGGCGAGCACGGCGTCGGCGACCCGCGTCGCGAGGGGATTGCCACCGAAGGTCGAGCCGTGCTGGCCGAGCGTGAACAGCTCGCTCGCGGCACCGCGCGTGACGAGCGCCCCGACGGGCACTCCCCCGCCGATTCCCTTCGCGACGACGACGGCGTCGGGAAGATCGTCGCCCGACAGTTCGTGCTGGAAGGCGAACCAGTCGCCCGTGCGGCCGGCGCCGGTCTGGATCTCGTCGACGATCAGGAGGGCCCCGTGCTCGCGCGTCAGCCGGCGCGCCTCGGCGAGGAACCCGGGCGGCAACGGCACGACCCCGGCCTCGCCCTTGACGGGTTCGAGCACGAGGGCCGCGACATCCGGCCCCATCGCGGCCTCGAGGGCGACGAGGTCGGTCGGCAGGTGCTCGACGCCCGGCACCATGGGCTCGAAGGGCGTGCGCAGCGCGGGCTTGCCGGTGAGGGCGAGGGCGCCCATCGTGCGGCCGTGGAAGCCCTGCTCGAAGGCGAGGATGCGCGGCCGGCCCGTGCGGCGCGCGAGCTTGAGCGCCGCCTCGATCGCCTCGGCGCCCGAGTTGGCCGGGTAGACGCGCCCGGTCTCGCCGAACCCCGTGAGGCGCACGAGGCGCTCGGCGAAGGCGACGGCCTGCGGCGTCGTGAAGTAGTTGCTGACGTGCACGAGCCGACCCGCCTGCGCGGCGAGCGCCTCGACGATGACGGGGTGCGCGTGGCCGAGCGAGTTGACGGCGATACCGGCGAGGAAGTCGAGGTACTCCCGCCCGTCGACATCCCACACGAGCGCCCCGCGCCCGTGGTCGAGCACGGCCATCGGGGCCGGGGCGGAGCGCATGGCGACGTGTGCGAACCGCGCGCGCACCGCATCGGTGTGAGGGCCCGTGATCATGCGCTCGTGACCTCGGTGCCGATGCCCTCTTGCGTGAAGATCTCGAGCAGGATCGAGTGCGGCACACGGCCGTCGATGATCGCCGCCTTGCCGACGCCGCCGTCGACCGCCTCGAGGCACGCCGCCATCTTCGGGATCATGCCCGACTCGAGGCTTGGCAGCAGAGCACGCAGCTCGTCGGCGTCGATGCTCGAGACGAGCGACGACGTGTCGGGCCAGTCGCGGTAGAGCCCCGCGACGTCGGTGAGGATCACAAGCTTCTCGGCCCGCAGCGCCACGGCGAGCGCCGCGGCGGCCGAGTCAGCGTTGACATTGAGGCTCTGGCCGGGCGTGTCGCTGTCGGGCGCGATCGACGAGACGACGGGGATGCGCCCCGCATCGAGCTGCGCGAGCACCGCGGCGGGGTCGACCCCCACGACATCGCCCACGAGCCCGAGGTCGACCTCGACCCCGTCGACCACGACGCCGCGGCGGCCGCGGAACAGCCCCGCGTCCTCTCCCGAGATCGCGGCGGCGAAGGGCCCGTGCTCGTTGATGAGGCTCACGAGCGAGCGGCTGATCTGGCCCGTGAGCACCATGCGCACGACCTCCATCGCCTCGGGGCTCGTGACGCGGTAGCCGCCGCGGAACTCGCTCGCGATGCCGAACTTCTCGAGCATCGCCGAGATCTGCGGGCCACCGCCGTGCACGACGACCGGCCGCAGCCCCACGGTGCGCAGGTAGACCATGTCTTGCGCGAAGGCGCGCTGCAGCTCGTCGCTCACCATCGCGTTGCCGCCGAACTTGATGACGACGATGCGGTCGCGGAACCGCTGCAGCCACGGCAGCGACTCGATGAGGGTCGCGGCCTTGACCGCCGCCTGGGCGTGGTCGTCGGCGACGGTCGCGGGGTCTCTCAGTTCGCTCATCGTGCTAGCTCGCGTAGGCGCTGTTCTCGTGCACGTAGTCGTGCGTGAGGTCGTTGGTGAGGATCATGGCGGCGGCGTCGCCCGCGTGCAGCTCGACCTCGAGCGTCAGGATGCGGTGGCTCAAGTCGACCTCGTCGCGCGGCCGGTCGGGTGCGCCGGCGTGGCACACCCGCACGCCGTTCATCGTCACGTCGACCGCGTAGGGGTCGAACGGCGCGCTCGTCGTGCCGATCGCGGCGAGCACGCGGCCCCAGTTGGGGTCGTTGCCGAACACGGCGGCCTTGAACAGGTTGTTGCGGGCGATCGAGCGGCCGACCTCGACCGCGTCGTCCTCCGTCGCGGCGCCGCGCACGTGGATCTGGATGTCGTGGCTCGCGCCCTCGGCGTCGGCCTGCAGCTGCAGGGCGAGCGACATGCACGCGTCGACGAGCAGCAGCGTGAACGCGTCGGTCTCGGGGGTGATGCCGGATGCCCCGCTCGCCATGAGCGTCACCTGGTCGTTGGTCGACATGCAGCCGTCGGAGTCGAGGCGGTCGAAGCTCACGCGCGTGGCGGCGCGGAGCGCCCGGTCGAGCTCGGCGGCGGGCAGGTCGGCGTCGGTGGTGAGCACGACGAGCATCGTCGCGAGGCCCGGGGCGAGCATCCCAGCGCCCTTCGCCATGCCGCCGATCGAGTACCCTGGGCCCTCGATCACGACCGTCTTCGGCACGGAGTCGGTGGTCATGATCGCGCGGGCAGCGGCCTCGCCATGCGGGCCGAGGCCGTCAGCGGCGGTGGCCACCCCTGTGAGCAGGGCGTCGCGGTCGAGCTGCACGCCGATGAGGCCCGTCGAGCAGACGAGCACGTCGCCCGCGCCCACCTGCAGCGCCTCGGCGACGGCTTCGGCGGTCGCGTGCGTGGTCTGGAAGCCCTCGGCGCCCGTGAAGCAGTTGGCGCCGCCCGAGTTGAGCACGATCGCGGCGACCTCGCCGTCGGCGATCACCTGCTGCGACCACAGGATGGGGTTGGCCTTGGCGCGGTTGCTCGTGAACACCGCCGCGGCCGTGCGGCGCGGGCCCCGGTTCACGACGAGGGCGAGGTCGGCGGCGCCGCTCGCCTTGAGGCCGGCGGCGACTCCGGCGGCGTCGAAACCGGCGGGAGCGGTGACGGTCACGGGGCGACTCCGTTCACGGGCAGGCCGAGCGCCTCGGGCAGACCGAGCGCGAGGTTGAGCGACTGCACGGCGGCGCCCGCCGTGCCTTTGACGAGGTTGTCGAGCGCGACGACGACCACGACGCGCTGCGCGTCGTCGTCGACCGCGAGCCCCATGAGGGCCGTGTTCGCCCCGACCGTCGAGGCGGTGGCCGGGAAGCGCCCCGTGGGCAGCACGTGCACGAAGGGCTCGGCGGCGTACGCCGACTGCCAGGCATCGCGCACGCTCGCGGCATCCGCCCCCGGGGCCAGGCGCGCCGTGACCGTGGCGAGGATACCGCGGGCCATGGGAACGAGCACTGGGGTGAACGAGATGGTCGGGTCGGCGGCACCCGCGACGCGCAGGTTCTGCAGGATCTCGGGGATGTGCCGATGCACGCCCCCGACGCCGTAGGCGGAGGCCGAGCCGAGCAGCTCGCTCGCGAGCAGGTCGGTGCGCAGCGCGCGGCCCGCCCCGCTCGGGCCGACCGCGAGCACCGCAGTGACGTCGTGGGCCTCGATGACACCGCCGTGGATGCCCGGAGCGAGCCCGAGCGTGACCGCGGTGACATTGCACCCGGGTACCGCGATGCGCCGCGCGCCCGCGAGCAGCTCGCGCTGCCGCGCGCCGTCGGCATGGATCAGCTCGGGCAGCCCGTAGGCCCAGGCCCCGTGGTGCTCGCCGCCGTAGTAGCGCGCCCAGTCGGCCGCGCTCGTCAGGCGGTGGTCGGCGCCGCAGTCGAGCACGAGCGACTCGGGGGGCAGCTCGGCGGCGATCGCGCCCGAGGCCCCGTGCGGCAGGGCCAGCACGACGACGTCGTGACCGGCGAGGCGCGCGGCCGTCGTCTCGACGAACTCGAGGTGCGCGAGCGAGCGCAGGTGCGGGTGCACGTCGATGAGCGGCTGGCCCGCGTTGCTGTGCGCCGTGACCGTGCGCACCTCGAGCTCGGGGTGCTGGGCCAGAAGGCGCAGCACCTCGCCGCCCGCGTACCCGCTGGCTCCGGCGACCGCCACGGAATAGGTCATGCCCTTAACTCTTCCAGACAATACGATGAGCGTTCGACGCGAAGGATCGCGCCGCCCGAATCCGGCATCAAAGGAGCACCCATGGACGACCTCAGCGGCCTCATCAGCATGATCCCCGTCGGCGACATCGCCGAGAAGCTCGGCGTCGATCGCAGCATCGCCGAAGCGGCCGTCGCCGTCGCCGTGCCCGCGATCGTCGGCGGCCTCGCCGCGAACGCGAAAGACGAGGGCGGCGCGAAGTCGATCGAGAAGGCGCTCGGCAAGCACAAGGGCAAGGCCCCGCGCTCGCTCGCCGATGTCGACGAGGCCGATGGCGAGAAGATCGTCGCGAACGTCTTCGGTGAGAAGAAGGCCGACGTCGCTGCCGCCGCCGCGAAGAAGGCCCCCGCGAAGGCCGAGGGCGTCGACATCGGCGCCGTCGTGGCCCAGGTGCTGCCGATCGTGGCGCCCATCGTTTTGGCGTTCGTGGCCAACCAGTTCGCCGGCAAGCAGGAGCAGCCGGCCGCGAAGGCGGAGCCCGAGGCACCCGCCAACCCCCTCGGCGACCTGCTCGGCGGCCTCATCTCGAGTCCCCAGGGTCAGGATCTCATCGCGGGCGCGCTCGGCGGCCTGCTCGGAGGCGGCCGCAAGTAGGCCGCGCGTCGCACTGATCGCGACACCTCGCACGTGTGCATACGTGCGAGGTGTCGCCACCGGTGCGAGATGACGAGGGATGCGCGGGAGGAGCCGCGCCGACCGCCGAGCCTCAGGCGCGCAGGGTCGCGCCGAGCCGCTCGCTCGCGAGTGCGAGGCCCGCGAGTTTCACCTCGGTCGCCTCGGCGGCCGTGAGGGTGCGATCGGCGGCTCGGAAGCGCAGCGCGAGCGTCACCGACTTCGTGCCCGGTTCGAGGCCCGTGCCGCGGTAGTCGTCGACGAGGGTGGCCGACTCGAGCAACGGGCCTGCCCCCTCGACGACGGCGTCGCGCACGGCGCCCGCGGCCACCGATTCGGCGACGACGAGCGACAGGTCTTGCGTCGCGGCCGGATACGCGGCGATCGTGCCCGCCTCGACCTGGCTCGACCCCAGGGCGATGAGCGACTCGAGGTCGAGCTCGAGCACGCCGACGCGGCGCGGCAGGTCGCGCTCGACGGCGACGGCCGGCAGCAGCTCGCCCGCGACGCCCACGGGCGTGTCGCCCACCCACAGCGCGGCCGTGCGGCCGGGGTGCAGGGCGGGGTGCGATCCGGTCTCGATGCGCAGCGCGGCGCCCGCGACGGCGGCGACGGCGTGCGCCGCATCCAGCGCGTCGGCGATGCCCGCGGCCTCAGCCGCTTGGCCGATGCCCCGCGCGCGGCGATCGCCCACGAAGAGCGCCGCGAGGTACCAGGGCTGCGCCGGGATGCTGTGCTCGAGCTCGTCGAGCACCGCGCCCTCCGGCCGCCGCTCGATGCCCGGCACCGCGGCGATGCCGTAGTCGGCGCCCGCCTCGGGCAGGTAGACCGCCCCGATCTCGAAGAGCGCGAGGTCGGTCAGCCCGCGAGCGATGTTGCGGTGCGCGATGCGCGCGAGGCCCGGGATGAGGCTGCGGCGCAGTCGGCCCGAGTCGCTGTCGAAGGGGTTTGCGAGCTGCACGCTCGGGGCGTCGCCGTCGGTCAGCGCGACATCGGAGGCCGAGACGAAGGGGTAGGCGAGCACCTCGGTGAGCCCGGCGGCGGCGAGCGCATTGGCCGTGGCCCGGCGCACGCGCTGCGACCGCGTAAGGCCGCGGCCGGGCGGCGCGACGGGCAGCACCGCCGGGATGCGGTCGTAGCCGACGATGCGCGCCACCTCCTCCGCGAGCGACGGCGCGTCGACGAGGTCGGGGCGCCAGCTCGGCGGGGTCGCCTGCCAGCCGTCGGTCTGCACCTCGAGCGAGCATCCGATGGCCGTCAGCGAGTCGGTGATCTCGTCGAGCGAGAAGTCGACGCCGATCAGGCGGTCGACGAAACCCTCGGCGAGGTGGATGGGCGACGGGGCGGCGGCATCGATCCAGCGCGAGCCCAGCGCGTCGGCCGTGCCGCCCGCGAGCTCGACGAGCAGATCGACGACGCGCTGCGCGGCCGGCTCGGCGACGAGCGGGTCGACCCCGCGCGCGAAGCGGCGCGAGGCCTCGCTCGGCAGCTTGTGTCGACGAGCGGTGCGCGCGATCGAGACGGCCTCGAAGTGGGCGGCCTCGATGAGCACGTCGACCGTCGCGTCGCCGATCTCAGTGCTCGCGCCGCCCATCACGCCGGCGAGGCCGATGGGGCCCGAGTCGTCGGTGATGAGCAGGTCTTCGGTGTGCAGCGTGCGGGTCTGCCCGTCGAGCGTCTCGAGCGACTCGCCCGCGACCGCGCGCCGCACGACGATGCCGCCGCGCAGCGCGGCGAGGTCGTACGCGTGGATCGGCTGGCCGAGCTCGAGCATGACGTAGTTGGTGATGTCGACGACGAGCGAGATCGAGCGGATGCCGGCGAGCTCGAGGCGCGAGACCATCCAGGCGGGCGTCGGCCGTGCCTGATCGATGCCGCGCACGACGCGCGTGATGAACACATCGCAGCCGCGGCGGCCGCGGATCGGGGCGCGGTCGTCGACGGCGACGCGGAAGCCCTCGGCGGGCGTCGGCGCGAGCGCCGTGGCCGGATCACGGAAGGCCGAGCCCGTCGAGTGCGAGTACTCACGGGCGATTCCGCGGATCGAGAGCGCATAGCCGCGGTCGGGCGTGACGTTGACCTCGACGGCGAGGTCGTCGAGCCCGAGCAGCGCGATCGCATCGGTGCCGACCTCGGGGTCGAGGCCCAGCGTCGCGAGGCGCAGGATGCCGTCGTGCTCGTCGCCGAGCCCAAGCTCGCGCGCGCTCGCGATCATGCCGTCGGAGACATGCCCGTAGGTCGTGCGCGCGGCGATCGGGAACGGCCCCGGCAGCACGGCGCCGGGCAGGGTCACGACGACCTTGTCGCCGACCTGGAAGTTGTGCGCGCCGCACACGATGCCCCTGGTCTCCCCCGGGCCCGTGAGCACCTGGCACCAGCGGATGGTCTTGCCGTTGGCCTGCGGCTCGTCGACGAACTCGAGCACCTGGCCGACGACGATCGGGCCCGTGAGGGCGACCCCGTGAATCGTCTCCTCCTCGAGGCCGACCTTCACGAGGGCGACGTGCAGCGCCTCGGCGTCGGCCATCGCGTCGCCCGTGGCGGGCAGGTCGACGTGCTCGCGGAGCCACGAGAGCGGGATGCGCATCAGACCACCATTCCGAACTGCTGCGAGAAGCGCACGTCGCCCTCGACCATGTCGCGCATGTCGCTCACGCCGTTGCGGAACATGAGCGTGCGCTCGATGCCCATGCCGAAGGCGAAGCCCTGGTACGCCTCGGGATCGATGCCGGCGGCGCGCAGCACGTTGGGGTTGACCATGCCGCATCCGCCCCATTCGATCCAGCGCGGCCCCTCTTTGAAGGTGGGGTGCCACACGTCGAGCTCGGCGCTCGGCTCGGTGAACGGAAAGTAGTTGGGACGCAGGCGGATGCGCGCGCCCTCGCCGATGACGGCGCGCGCGAGGTGCTCGAGCGTGCCGCGCAAGTGCGCCATCGTGAGGCCCTTGTCGATCGCGATGCCCTCGAGCTGGTGGAACACCGGCGTGTGGGTCGCATCGAGCTCGTCTTTGCGGAACACCCGGCCGGGCGAGACGACGTAGAGCGGCACGCCGCGGTCGAGCAGCGAGCGCACCTGCACGGGGCTCGTCTGCGTGCGCAGCAGCAGGTGACGCTCTTCGGGCTCGACGAAGAACGTGTCTTGCGTACCGCGTGCCGGGTGATCGGCATCCATGTTGAGGGCGTCGAAGTTGAACCACTCGTTCTCGAGCTCGGGCCCCTCGGCGACCTCCCACCCCATGGCGATGAAGATGTCGCTCATCTGCTCCATGAGCGTCGTGAGCGGGTGGCGCGCGCCCTCGAGGCGCAGCGGCGGGATGCCCGTGACATCGATCGCCTCGGCGGCGAGCCGCGCCTGCTCTTCGGCCGCCTCGAGCTCGGATTCGCGCGCGGCGACGGCCTGACCGACGCGAGCCCGCGCCTGGCCCACGAGCTTGCCGAGCGCGGCCTTCTGGTCGGCCGGCACGTCGCGCAGCTGGGCGTTGAGCGCCGCGAGTGGCGAGGCCTCGCCCGCATGGGCCGACTTCGCGGCCTTGAGCGCGGCGGTGTCGACCGCGGCGGCGATGGCGGTCAGCGCTGCCTCGACGGCGGAGTCGACGACGGGCTCGGTGATCGCGGCGGGGGCGGCGTTCTCGGGGCGTTCAGGGCTGGGCGGCACGAGACACGAGTTTAGTGCGGCCCGGCCGCGTCGCCCGCCCGCTGCGCGAAGGCGCTCTCGTACAGGCACACGGCCGCCGCGGTCGCGAGGTTGAGCGACTCGGCGCGCCCGTAGATCGGCACGATGACGGCGCGGTCGGCGAGCGCGAGCTGCTCGTCGGTGAGGCCGCGCGCCTCGTTGCCGAACAGCCAGGCCGTGGGGCCGTCGAGGTGGCCGTCGGAGCGCACTGCCAGCAGGTCGTCGCCCGAGACGTCGGCGGCCAGGATGCGCGCCCCGAGGCCGCGCAGCCGCTCGAGCGTCGCGGCGAGCGGCACGCCGACGACGACGGGAAGGTGGAAGAGCGACCCCGTCGTGGCGCGCACGACCTTGGGGTTGAAGACGTCGACGCTCGATCCGGTCAGGATGACGGCGTCGGCCCCCGCGGCATCGGCGACACGGATGATCGTGCCCGCGTTGCCCGGATCCCGAACCTCTTCGAGCACGGCCACGAGGCGCGGCCGCGTGGCGAGCAGCTCGTCGAGCGCCATCGGGAACTGCCGGCAGACCGCGACGACCCCCTGCGGGGTGACGGTGTCGGCGATGGTCTCGAGCACGGCATCCGTCACGGGCTCGATGCGCAGGCCCGCGCCGCTCGCCGCGCGGGCGATCGCGGGGTGCCGATCCAGGGCCGCGGGTGTCGCGAAGACCTCGGTGACGAGGTCGGGGCGGTACTGCAAGGCCTCGGCGACGGCCTGCGGGCCCTCGATGAGGAACAAGCCCGTCTCGGCCCGCTGATTCTTCTTCGCGAGCTTCGCCGCCGCGCGCACGCGGGGCGAGCGCGGGTTGTCGATCACAGCCGCCATGGTATCGAGATGCGGCTTAACGCCTGGTGAACGCGGCACCACGGCGCGCCCCGTGACGCGCGGCACCGCACGAACGAATGACGACGGCGCGCCCCCGGAGGGACGCGCCGTCGTGCGGTGCTGCGAGGGGCGCGGATCAGGCCGCGTCGGCCTTGGGCGCCGAGGTGTCGGCCGGAAGGGCCTCCTTGGCGACCTTCACGAGCGCCGTGAACGCGGCGGGCTCGTTGACGGCCAGCTCGGCGAGCATGCGGCGGTCGACCTCGACGCCGGCCAGTCCGAGGCCCTGGATGAGGCGGTTGTAGGTCATGCCGTTGGCACGCGCGGCGGCGTTGATGCGCTGGATCCAGAGGCGGCGGAACTCGCCCTTCTTCGCCCGGCGGTCGCGGTACGCGTAGACGAGGGAGTGGGTGACCTGCTCCTTGGCCTTGCGGTAGAGACGCGACCGCTGGCCGCGGTAGCCCTCGGCCCGCTCGAGGATGACCCGACGCTTCTTGTGGGCGTTGACGGCCCGCTTGACTCTTGCCATTTCGTTAGTCCTTCAGATCGTTTCTCGGGTCTTACTTCTTGCCGATGAGCTTCTTGATCACCTTGGCGTCCTGCGGCGCCAGGACGACCTCGCGGTTGAGGCGACGGGTGGTCTCGCTGGACTTCTTCTCCAGGTTGTGGCGCATGCCTGCACCCTGCTTCATGACCTTGCCGGTGCCGGTCAGCTTGAAGCGCTTCTTCGCACCGGAGTGCGTCTTCTGCTTGGGCATTGCTTCCTCGTTTCTGTTCAGGTTGGATGCGCGGCGCGGGTTACGCGGACGCGGAGGGCTTGGGCGACGCAGCCGGCTTGGCAGCGGCGGGCTTGGCAGCAGCGGGCTTGGCAGCAGCGGGCTTTGCCGCGGCCGCAGGCTTGGCAGCGGCAGGCTTGGCAGCGGTCGCCGCGGGCTTGGCAGCGGCAGCAGGCTTGGCACCGGCAGCGGGCTTCGCTGCTGCCGTCTTGGCTGCAGCGGGCTTCTTGGCGGCCGCGGGCTTCTCGGCCGCAGCGGGCGCCTCGACAGGGGCCTCGGTCGGCGCCGCAGCGGGCGCCTCGGCGACGGCAGGCTC
>NZ_JBKBLF010000031.1:0-21758 GCF_046296455.1 Microcella sp. | reverse complement strand
TGTGTCCCCCTTGGGGGGGGACCGCGTCGCCACCCCCTTCCTCTTTGGGGGGGCCGCCGCGCCCCCCGACGCGGCCGCGCAACGAGCGCGTGTCGTCAAGCGACCACGCGCAGGACCTCTTCGATCGAGGTCATGCCGGCGCGAACCTTCGCCCAGCCGTCTTGCCGCAGCGTCAGCATTCCCTGCTGCGTCGCGGTGTGCATGATCTCGGCGCTCGAGGCACGAGCGACGGCGAGCCGCTCGATCTCTTCGGTCACGTACATGACCTCGTGCAGCGCGAGGCGTCCGCGGTACCCGGTTCCCGAGCAGGCCGAGCAGCCGACCGCGTGGTAGAACCGCGGGTTGATCTCGTCGTCTCGCCGACCGAACCCGAGGTTGTCGAGATGGCCGAGCTCGTACTCCTGCAGCTGCTTGCACCGGTCGCAGAGCTTGCGGGCCAGGCGCTGGGCGACGACGCAGTCGAGGGCCGAGCCGACCAGGAAGGGCTCGATGTCCATCTCGATGAGTCGCGTGATGGCGCTCGGCGCATCGTTGGTGTGCAGCGTCGAGAGCACGAGGTGACCCGTGAGCGAGGCCTCGATCGCGATCTGGGCGGTCTCTTGGTCGCGGATCTCACCGATGAGCACGACGTCGGGGTCGGACCGGAGGATGCTGCGCAACGCGCTCGCGAAGGTGAGCCCGGCCTTCGGGTTGACCTGCACCTGGTTGATGCCCGCCATGCGGTATTCGACCGGGTCTTCGACCGTGATCACGTTGATCTCGGGCCGGGCGACCGCGTGCAAGGTCGTGTAGAGCGTCGTCGACTTGCCCGAACCGGTCGGCCCCGTCACGAGGATCATGCCGTAGGGCTTCGTGTACGAGTTGCGGTAGACCGTGAGGTTGCGGTCGAGCATGCCGAGGTCGCCGATGTCGCGACGCGTGGCGTTGTTGTCGAGGATGCGCATGACGACCTTCTCGCCCCACACGGTCGGCAGGGTCGCGACACGCAGGTCGATCACCTGGCCGCCGTGCTGCACCGACATGCGGCCGTCCTGCGGCCGCCGGCGCTCGGCGATGTTGATGTCGCTCATGATCTTGAGGCGCGAGATGACGCCGTTCTGAATGTTCTTGGGCGCCTGCTGCACATCGTGCAGCACTCCGTCGATGCGGTAGCGAACCCGCATCTCGAACTCGCCGGGCTCGATGTGGATGTCAGACGCGAGGTCTTGGATCGCCTGGCCGATGATGAGGTTCACGAAGCGCACGATCGGGGCGTCGTCGGCGTCGGCCTCGCGCAGCGCGACCTCGTCGGTCTGGCTCGGCGTCGACTCCTCTTGAATCGCGGTCGAGAGGTCGCTCAGCTCGCTGTCGGCGCGGTGCAGCCGGTTGATGGCCGCGACGAGGTCGTTCTTCTCCGCGACGACCGCGACGACGTGCATACGGGTGAGGGCGCGCACGTCGTCCATCGCGAGCACGTCGCCGGGCTCGACCATCGCGAGCGTGATGGTCGTGGCGGTGGCATGGATGGGCAGGATGTTGTGCCGGCGGCAGAGCTGGGCCGGCACGAGCGCCACGGCGGCACGGTCGACGGGGTACTCGGCGAGCTCGACGAACGAGAGCCCGGCGACCTCGGCCTTGGCCGATGCGACCTGCGAGGAGCTGACGAGGCCGCGCTCGATGAGATCTCCGACGACGGCGTCATCGCCCTCGTCGCGCACCTTGTCGAGCGTCTCGATGGGCAGCAGCCCACGGATGATGAGTACTTCGCTCACGGATACCACAGCAGAACCCTCCCCCCTGGACGCTCGCCACCCGACGATGGGGGGCTTGCACGGACTGCCTGACCGTCACGGTACGACACGCCGTACTGCCGACAATAGTCCCGCGTTCGGGGGTAGTCCACACCAGTCACATTGATCACATGAGCCACAGCCGGTCGGCGGGACTCACCGTGTATTCGAACCGGAGGGCGGCCCGGTTGGGTCACGGGACAACGAGCGAGCCGTCGGGCGCGCAACTGGCGCCTGAAACGGGAGCGTTCCGCTGGGTGACGGCCCACGGCTCGTCGACGAGGGCGTGCACGCCCTGGATGCAGAAGTCGGTTCCCGAACCGGTCAACGCCAGCGTCATCTCGCCGTCGCCGTGCGCCTCGAGGATCTCGTCGAGCTCGGATCCGGCCGGGAGGGCCTCCTCCTCAACGATGACGAGCGCCACCTCGAGGCGTGCGGTCGCGAGAGCCGCCTGGAGGGCTGCAGCACGGGCCTGATCCAGAGTGGCGAGGAAGATCGGCACGGCGATCGCCGCGAGGATGCCGATGATGACCATGACGACCACGAGTTCGACGAGCGTGAACCCCGCATCCCGAATCGATCTCATGAGCGATAGTCAAGCGCACAAGGCGGCGCGGGTCTGCCCCCATAACGAGTGCGCCCGCGGAGCCTGGCGGCTTCGCGGGCGCACTCGGTGCGGGTTCGTGCCTAGTTGTACGTGCCCGGCGTGTAGTCGTCGCTCGAGAACGTGTCGAAGTCGACGAACGACAGGTCGGCCTCGGTCAAGGCGGTGTCGTCGGCGAAGATGCGGTTGGGGTACCGCTCGGCCTTCGCCTCCTCTGTCGCCTCGACCGTGACGTTGCGGTACGCGGGCAGACCGGTACCGGCCGGGATCAGCTTGCCGATGATCACGTTCTCCTTGAGGCCCAGCAGCGGGTCGCGCTTGCCCTCCATGGCCGCCTGCGTGAGCACGCGGGTGGTCTCTTGGAAGGACGCGGCCGACAGCCACGACTCGGTGGCGAGCGAGGCCTTGGTGATACCCATGACCTCCTGGCGGGCCGAGGCGGTCTTCTTGCCCTCGGCCAGCGCGGCGCGGTTGATCTGGTTGTACTTCGAACGGTCGACGAGCTCACCCGGCAGCAGCTCGGTCTCGCCGTGATCGACGACCGTGACCTTGCGCAGCATCTGGCGCACGATGACCTCGAGGTGCTTGTCGTGGATCGGCACGCCCTGCGAGCGGTAGACCCCCTGCACGCCCTCGACGAGGTGCTGCTGAACGGCGCGCACGCCCTTGACGCGCAGCACCTCCTTCGGGTCGACGGTGCCGACGAAGATCTGGTGACCCAGCTCGACGTGCTGGCCGTCCTCCACGAGCAGGCGCGCGCGCTTCGAGACGACGTACGCGACCTCGTCTTCGCCGTTGTCGGGCGTGAGCACGATCTTCAACTGCGCACCGCTGTCGTCGATGCTGATGCGACCGGCGCTCTCGGCGATCGGGCTCGCGCCCTTCGGCGTGCGCGCCTCGAACAGCTCGGTGACGCGGGGCAGACCCTGCGTGATGTCGGCCGCAGAGGCCGAACCACCGGTGTGGAAGGTGCGCATCGTGAGCTGCGTGCCGGGCTCGCCGATCGACTGCGCCGCGATGATGCCGACGGCCTCACCGAGGTCGACGCGCGTACCGGTGGCCAGCGAGCGGCCGTAGCAGGCGGCGCAGACGCCGACCGCCGACTCGCACGTGAGCACCGAGCGCACCTTGATCTCGGCGACGCCCGCAGCGACGAGCTCGTCGATCAGCACGTCGCCGACATCGGCGCCGGCCTGCGCGACGATCTCGCCCGAGGCGCTGACGGCGTCGGTCGCGAGCGTGCGCGCGAACACCAGGTTCTCGACGTTGTCGTCGCGCACCCAGCCCCCGTCGACCGCGTGCGCGATGGTGAAGTCGAGGCCCTTGCCCGTGCCGCAGTCCTCTTCGCGGATGATGACGTCCTGCGCCACGTCGACGAGTCGACGGGTCAGGTAGCCCGAGTCGGCCGTGCGCAGAGCGGTGTCGGCCAGACCCTTGCGGGCACCGTGCGTGGCGATGAAGTACTCCGCCACCGACAGGCCCTCGCGGTACGAGTTGATGATCGGGCGGGCGATGATCTCACCGCGCGGGTTCGACACCAGACCGCGCATACCGGCGATGTTGCCGACCTGCAGCCAGTTGCCTCGGGCACCCGAGGTGACCATGCGGTTGATCGTGTTGTCGGCCGGGAAGTTGGCGCGCATCTCGTCGTTGACGGCCTTCGTGCCCTCCGTCCACAGCTCGACGAGCTCGCGGCGCCGTTCGTCATCGGTCGTCAGACCCTTGTCGAACTGCCCCTGGATCTTCGCGGCCTTCTTCTCGTACTCCGCGACGATCTGCTTCTTCTTCGGCGGGGTCAGAACGTCGCTGAGCGCCACCGTCACGCCCGAGCGGGTCGCCCAGTAGAAGCCGGCGTCTTTCACCTTGTCGAGCGTCGCGGCGACGACCGTCTTCGGGTAGCGCTCGGCGAGGTCGTTCACGATCTGCGAGATCGCTCCCTTGTCGGCCACAGCATCCACGAACGGGTAGTCGGCGGGCAGCTGCTCGTTGAAGAGCGCGCGACCGAGGGTCGTCTCGCGCAGCTCGCGGCCGTCGGCGAACTTCTCGCCGTAGAGGCGGATGCGCACCGGGGCGTTGAGGTGAAGCGAGCCCTGATCCATGGCCATGATCGCCTCGGCGACCGACGAGAACGCGCGGCCCTCGCCAGCAGCGCCCTCGCGCACGGTCGTGAGGTGGTGCAGACCGATGATCATGTCCTGCGTCGGAACCGTCACCGGGCGGCCGTCGGACGGCTTCAGGATGTTGTTCGACGCGAGCATGAGGATGCGGGCCTCGGCCTGCGCCTCGACCGACAGCGGAAGGTGCACGGCCATCTGGTCGCCGTCGAAGTCGGCGTTGAACGCCGCGCAGACGAGCGGGTGCAGCTGGATGGCCTTGCCCTCGACGAGCTGCGGCTCGAAGGCCTGGATGCCGAGTCGGTGCAGCGTGGGCGCGCGGTTCAGCAGCACAGGGCGCTCGCGGATGATCTCTTCGAGCACGTCCCACACCTGCGGGCGCGACCGCTCGACCATGCGCTTCGCGCTCTTGATGTTCTGCGCGTGGCCCAGGTCGATGAGGCGCTTGATGACGAACGGCTTGAACAGCTCGAGCGCCATGAGCTTCGGCAGGCCGCACTGGTGCAGCTTGAGCTGCGGGCCGACGACGATGACCGAACGGCCCGAGTAGTCGACGCGCTTGCCGAGCAGGTTCTGGCGGAACCGGCCCTGCTTGCCCTTGAGCATGTCGCTGAGCGACTTGAGCGCGCGGTTGCCGGTGCCCGTGACCGGACGACCGCGGCGGCCGTTGTCGAACAGCGCGTCGACGGCCTCCTGCAGCATGCGCTTCTCGTTGTTGACGATGATCTCGGGTGCACCGAGGTCGAGCAGACGACGAAGACGGTTGTTGCGGTTGATCACGCGGCGGTACAGGTCGTTGAGGTCGGAGGTCGCGAAGCGGCCGCCGTCGAGCTGCACCATCGGGCGCAGCTCGGGCGGGATCACCGGCACGACATCGAGCACCATCGCGGCCGGCGAGTTGCCGGTCTGCAGGAAGGAGTTGACGACCTTCAGGCGCTTGATGGCGCGGATCTTCTTCTGACCCTTGCCCGTGGCGATCTGCTCGTGCAGCAGCTCGCTCTCGGCGGCCAGGTCGAAGGCCTCGAGGCGCTTCTTGATGGCCTCGGCGCCCATGTGGGCCTCGAAGTACAGGCCGAAGCGGTCCTGCAGCTCTTGGAATACCGAGTCCTCCGGCTTGAGGTCGCCGACCTTGAGGGTGCGGAAGTCCTCCCACACACGCTCGAGCTGAGCGATCTGCTCGTCGAACGACTTGCGGATCTGCCCCATCTCTTTCTCCCCAGCGTCTTTCACCTTGCGCTTCTGGTCGGCCTTGGCGCCCTCGGCCTCGAGCTCGGCGAGCTCGGTCTCGAGACGCTGCATGCGCGTCGCGATGCCGGCGTCGCGCTGGCCCTCGAGGGTCTTGATCTCGAGGCGCAGCTCGTTCTCGAGCCCGGGCAGATCGGCGTGGCGGCCGTCTTCATCGATCGAGATGACCATGTAGGCGGCGAAGTAGATGACCTTCTCGAGGTCTTTCGGCGCCATGTCGAGCAGGTAGCCGAGGCGGCTCGGCACACCCTTGAAGTACCAGATGTGCGTGACCGGAGCGGCGAGCTCGATGTGGCCCATGCGCTCGCGGCGCACGGAGGACTTGGTGACCTCCACGCCGCAGCGCTCGCACACGATGCCCTTGAAGCGCACCCGCTTGTACTTGCCGCACGAGCACTCCCAGTCGCGGGAGGGCCCGAAGATCTGCTCGCCGAACAGGCCGTCCTTCTCGGGCTTGAGCGTGCGGTAGTTGATCGTCTCCGGCTTCTTCACCTCACCGTGCGACCAGCGACGGATGTCGTCGGCGGTCGCGAGGCCGATGCGGAGCTCATCGAAAGTTTTTGCGTCGAGCACAGATTTCTCTTCTCTTACTTGCAGTCGTCAGCGTTGTGCGAGTACGGGGCCCGGATCAGATCTCGTCGATCGACGAGGACTCGAAGCGGGTGGAGATGTTGATGCCCAGCTCTTCAGCGGCACGGAAGACCTCGTCGTCCGTGTCTTTCAGGCTGAGCACGGAGCCGTCGGCCGAGAGGACCTCGACGTTCAGGCACAGCGACTGCATCTCTTTGATCAGCACCTTGAAGCTCTCGGGGATACCGGGCTCCTGGATGTTCTCGGCCTTGACGATCGCCTCGTACACCTTGACGCGGCCGAGGATGTCGTCGGACTTGATCGTGAGCAGCTCTTGCAGCGCGTAGGCCGCGCCGTACGCCTCGAGGGCCCACACCTCCATCTCGCCGAACCGCTGGCCGCCGAACTGGGCCTTACCGCCCAGGGGCTGCTGCGTGATCATCGAGTAGGGGCCTGTCGAGCGCGCGTGGATCTTGTCGTCGACGAGGTGGTGGAGCTTGAGGATGTACATGTAGCCGACCGAGATCGGGTCGGGGAAGGGCTCGCCCGAGCGGCCGTCGAAGAGACGCGCTTTTCCGGTCGAGTCGATCATGCGCACACCGTCGCGGTTCGGCAGAGTCGAGTCGAGCAGACCGGCGATCTCGTCCTCGCGCGCGCCGTCGAACACGGGCGTCGCGATCTTCGTACCGGGAGCAGCCTCGCGAGCGTTCGCGGGAATGCCCTCGGCCCACTCGGGTGCGCCATCGATCTTCCAGCCGCGCGATGCGGCCCAGCCCATGTGGATCTCGAGCACCTGGCCGAAGTTCATGCGGCCGGGGACGCCGAGCGGGTTGAGCACGATGTCGACGGGGGTGCCGTCTTCGAGGAACGGCATGTCCTCCACCGGCAGGATCTTCGAGATGACGCCCTTGTTGCCGTGGCGGCCGGCGAGCTTGTCGCCCTCGGAGATCTTGCGCTTCTGGGCGATGTAGACGACCACGCGCTGGTTGACGCCCGAGCCGAGCTCGTCGTCGCCGTCCTGCGCGTCGAACACCTTGACGCCGATGATCGTGCCCTGCTCGCCGTGAGGAACCTTGAGCGAGGTGTCGCGCACCTCGCGCGACTTCTCGTTGAAGATCGCGCGCAGCAGGCGCTCCTCGGCCGAGAGCTCGGTCTCGCCCTTGGGCGTGACCTTGCCGACGAGGATGTCGCCGGGGCGCACCTCGGCGCCGATGCGGATGATGCCGCGCTCATCGAGGTCGGCCAGCAGCTCGGGGCTCACGTTCGGCAGATCACGGGTGATCTCTTCTTTTCCGAGCTTCGTGTCGCGAGCATCCACCTCGTACTCCTCGATGTGGATCGACGACAGCGTGTCGTCCTTCACGAGGTTCTGGCTGAGGATGATCGCGTCTTCGAAGTTGTGGCCCTCCCACGACATGAACGCGACGAGCAGGTTCTTGCCGAGCGCGAGCTCGCCGTTCTCGGTGGCCGGGCCATCGGCGATGACCTCGCCGACCTCGACCCGGTCGCCCGCGCTCACGACGACGCGGTGGTTGTAGTTCGTGCCCTGGTTCGAGCGGTCGAACTTGCGCAAGAAGTAGTCCTGCGTGCCGCCCTCGTCGAGCTGCACCGTCACCGAGTCGGCCGAGACCGAGGCGACGACACCGGCCGCCGTGGCGGTGATGACATCGCCGGCGTCGACAGCCGCGTAGCTCTCCATGCCGGTGCCGACGAGCGGCGACTCCGAGCGCAGCAGCGGAACGGCCTGACGCTGCATGTTGGCACCCATGAGGGCGCGGTTCGCGTCGTCGTGCTCGAGGAACGGGATCAGCGAGGTCGCGACCGATACCATCTGGCGCGGCGAGACGTCCATGTAGTCGACCTGCTCCGACGGAACGAGCTCGACCTCGCCGCCCTTGCGGCGCACGAGCACACGCTCTTCGGCGAACGAGCCGTCTTTGTTGAGCGGCGCGCCGGCCTGAGCGACGACGTGGTCGTCTTCTTCGCTCGCGGTCAGGTAGTCGATCGTGGCCGTGACCTTGCCCTTGGTGACGCGGCGGTACGGGGTCTCGATGAAGCCGAACGCGTTGATGCGCGCGAACGAGGCGAGCGAGCCGATGAGGCCGATGTTCGGGCCTTCGGGGGTCTCGATCGGGCACATGCGGCCGTAGTGCGAGGGGTGCACGTCGCGCACCTCGACACCGGCGCGCTCGCGGCTCAGACCACCCGGGCCGAGCGCCGACAGGCGGCGCTTGTGGGTGAGGCCCGCGAGCGGGTTGTTCTGGTCCATGAACTGGCTCAGCTGCGAGGTGCCGAAGAACTCTTTGATCGCGGCAACGACGGGGCGCACGTTGATCAGGGTCTGCGGCGTGATCGCCTCGATGTCTTGCGTCGTCATGCGCTCGCGCACCACGCGCTCCATGCGGCTGAGGCCCGTGCGCACCTGGTTCTGGATGAGCTCGCCCACGGCGCGGATGCGGCGGTTGCCGAAGTGGTCGATGTCGTCGACATCGAGACGCAGCTCGACGGGCTTGCCGTCGCGCTGACCGGGCAGGGTCGTGCGCGACTCGTGCAGCGAGACCATGTAACGGATCGTCGCGACGATGTCGTCGACGCTCAGCACCGACTCGGCGAGCGGCGCGTCGAGACCGAGCTTGCGGTTAAGCTTGTACCGGCCCACCTTCGCGAGGTCGTAGCGCTTCGGGTTGAAGTAGAAGTTGTCGAGCAGCGCACGCGCGGCCTCGGCAGCGACCTGCTCGCCCGGGCGCAGCTTGCGATAGATGTCTTTGAGCGCCTCTTCTTTGGTGAGGATGGCGTCTTTCTCGAGCGTCTGCTCGATCGACTCGAAGCCGGCGAACTTCTCGCGGATCTCTTCGGTCGTCAGGCCGAGAGCCTTGAGGAACACCGTGACCGACTGCTTGCGCTTGCGGTCGATGCGCACGCCGACCTGGTCGCGCTTGTCGACCTCGAACTCGAGCCAGGCGCCGCGGCTGGGGATGATGCGCGCGGTGTAGACGTCTTTATCAGTCGTCTTGTCGAGCTGGCGCTCGAAGTAGACACCGGGCGAGCGCACGAGCTGCGACACGACGACGCGCTCGGTGCCGTTGATGATGAAGGTGCCCTTCTCGGTCATGAGCGGGAAGTCGCCCATGAAGACCGTCTGGGTCTTGATCTCGCCCGTCATGTGGTTCATGAACTCGGCCTCGACGTAGAGCGGGGCGGCGTAGGTCTTGCCGCGCTCTTTGCACTCGTCGATCGAGTACTTCTGCTCTTCGAGGTAGGGGTTCGTGAACGAGAGCTGCATCGTCTCGCCGAGGTCTTCGATGGGCGAGATCTCTTCGAAGATCTCTTCGAGCCCGCTGTGCGTCGGCACGTCGGTGCGGCCAGCGGCCTGCGCCTCGGCGAGCCGAGCCTTCCAGGCGTCGTTGCCGACGAGCCAGTCGAAGCTCTCGGTCTGCAGGGCGAGCAGATCGGGAACGGTCAGCGTGTCGCTGATCTTGGCGAAAGAGAGCCGCGATGCGGTGCGGCCGTTCTTGGGGGACTGGTTCTTAGCGGTGCGCGCAGCAGCCAAGGATCTAACCTCCGTGGGCACAAAGGCCCGGATTCTGTCGGTCGTCGACAGGTGAGTGCGGTCGAATGGACGCGCCGGACCCGCGGGGATTCCGTGCAATCGGAATCCACCCCGCCGCTATACTCGGGGCACGATCGCCGCCCGCCATATGGCGGCTGATCAGACATGGGAGCGCAAACCTCAATACTAGGCGTGCTCGCCCCGCCGTGTCCAGTCCGATTCTTGACCTATTGCGGTCGCTGCGCTATAACCGTGCGCCTGTGCGCCGGCAGGGGCATGCGCAGACGCGTGAGGGGCGGGATGCTCGCGATGAGCATCCCGCCCCTTCAGGGTCGTCGGCGCTAGGCGGCCGGGCCGCGGCGCAGGCGCGGAGCCATGAGCCCGAGCCCCAGCAGAATCGCCAGGAGCGCGCCCCAGCCGATGCCCTGAGCGAGCTCGTCGGCGCCCGTCTGGGCGAGACCGTCGCGGCCGGGCGTGGCCGCGTACTCCGGCTGACCGGGCTCGTCGACCGGCGCACCCGGGTCGCTCGGCAGCGGCAGGGTCGGGATCGTCGGCGAACCGGGCTGGTCGACCGGCTCGTCACCGGGCTCGTCGGCGGGCTCGTCGCACTCGACCGTGTTTCCGCTGATGCTCGCGAAGAGCGTGACCGTTGCGGGCTCGCTCGTCACCGCGCCGTCGCCGGCGACGTACGTGAACGTCAGCACGTCGCAGAAGTCGGCCGGTGCCGTCCAGGTGAACGATCCGTCGGCGAGCAGGGCGAATGCGCCGGATGCGGGCTCGGAGTACGAGACGACCTCGAAGCCGGTGCCGGCCGAGTGCTGGTCGTTCGCGAGCAGGCCCTGCATCGCGCTGCGGCTGTACGACTGCCCGGGCTCGACGAAGAACAGGTCGTCGGTCGCGGTGATCGTCGCCACCGGGTCGGCGCACGGCAGGTAGGCGCCGCTGGCATCGGCCGAGGCCCGCAGCTGCACCGTCGTCAGGTTGCCCGCATCGATGCCGTCGAAGGGCCGGTACTGCAGGTCGAACGTGCCGCAGAAGTCGGCCGGTACGCTCCATTCGATCGAGCCGTCGGTGGCCAGGGTGAAGTCACCGGGAAGCCCGTACAGCCACTGCACCGTGATCGGGTCGCCGTCGGCGTCGGTGGCGTTGGCGAGCACGACCGAACCGGGCAGCGAGTACTGCTGACCCGGGGTCACGTAGTACCAGTCGTCGACGCCGACCGGCGGGGTGTTGGGGGCGGGCCCCGGCTCCGGCTCGGGCTCCGGCTGCGGCTCGGCACCTCCGGCGGGGGTCACGGTGATCTTGGCCGAGACCTGCGAGCTGAGCACGCCCTCGGCGTCGATCACCATGTAGTGCACGAAGTCGTCGCCGACGAATCCGGGGGGCGAGGTGTAGGTGAAGGCGCCCGTCGTCCAGTTGACCGAGCCAGTGCCCCAGTTGGGCGAGGTGAACTGACCGATCGTCACGGCCGACTCGGCGTCGATGTCGTTCGCGAGCAGTCCGGGTGCCGGCACCGTCAGCGTCACGCCGGTCTCGACGGTGAACGACTCGGGCACAGCGATCGGGGCGGTGTTCTCGGCGGCGTGAGCACTCGAGGTCGAGCCGGCGAACGCCGTCGCCGGCGCGAGCACAACCGCAGCGAAGGCGGCGAGGATGCGCGGAACAGGACGGTGGTGCGGGG
The DNA here is from genome assembly GCF_046296455.1 of Microcella sp. Taxonomy (GTDB): domain Bacteria; phylum Actinomycetota; class Actinomycetes; order Actinomycetales; family Microbacteriaceae; genus Microcella. The sequence continues at coordinate 10,225 of NZ_JBKBLF010000031.1, read as the reverse complement.
GGATCTCGGCGGGGAGCGCCGGGGCGGTGAGGGACATGATGATCGCTTTCGTTCGGGGGAAGGAGGGGGGTGGAGCGGGAGGTCGGTCTCGCCGAGGTTCGGCGTGGTTCCAGAGTCGCGAAAGCCCGCCTCGGGCAGATGGGCAACGGTTGCTCAACTCGTGGCGATCGATTACTCATGCGCCCCTCCCCCGGTGCGACGAACGCTGAGTACACTTCGGATCAGCGCCGATCTGGCGCTGTCGGTTGTCGCGAAGGACCGCATCCGCTGATGAGCTCTCCCCCTGCCGAGTCGCTCGTCGCGCGCGCCGACGGCCTCTGGCCGCTCGTCGGCCGAGCTGCCCTCGTGGCGCAGGCTCGGGCGGCGCTCGAGTCGGGGCGCATCGCGCTCGTTGTGCTCTCGGGCGAAGCAGGCGTCGGCAAGACCCGCCTGGCCAGCGAGGTCACCGAGCAGCTCGAGCGCGAGGGCTGGCGCGGCAACCGCATCGTCGCGAGCGCGAGCCTCTCGGCGGTGCCGCTCGCCGCCCTCATCCCTCTCATGGGGGCGACGCGGCACGACATCGCGCGCATCGGCACCGACACGGCGACGCTCATGGCGTTCGCAGAAGAGCTCGCCGCGCAGCGCAGCGTCGACGGCCCCCTGCTCGTCGTGGTCGACGACCTTCCGCAGCTCGACGCGCTCTCGGTCGCCGTGCTCGCCCAGCTCGCGCTCGGCGGGGCGGTCACGCTGCTCGCGACCGCGCGCGACGGCGAGCCGCTGCCCGAGCCGATGGTGACGCTGTGGACGGCCGACCGCGCGCTCCGCATCCCGATCGCACCGCTCTCGGTCGCCGACGTCGATCAGCTGCTGCCCGTCGTGCTCGGCAACACGGTCGCGCACCAGACTGTCGTCGCCCTGCACGGCGCCTCGGGCGGCAACCCCCTCTTCTTGCGCGAACTCGTCGCGCACGCCCAAGCGACCTGCTCGCTCACCGAGCACCACGGGTCATGGGTGCTGCAGGGAACCCCGGGCGGTTCGACCGCGCTCGGCGAGCTCATCGCGAGCCGCCTGAGCGGCCTCGCCCCAGCGCACCTCGAGGTCATGCAACGCCTCGCCGTGTGCCAGTCGGTGCCGCTGACGCACATCGTCGAACCCGAGCTGCGCGCGGCACTCGGCGAGCTCGAGCAGCAGCAGCTCGTGCAGCTGCGCTCAGAAGCGGGGCGGTTCATCGCCACGATCGCCCACCCGCAGTATGCGGCGGCGATGCAGGCGCGGGTTGCCACGTTGCGACGCATCGACCTGCTTCTGGATCACGCGGCCCGGGCCGAGGCATCGCCCGAGCGCGAGCTCGATGCCGTGCGCATCGCGACCTGGCGGCTCGACGCGGGGGCCCCCGGCGACGCCGCGTTCCTCGGCGACGCCGCACGGCTCGCACTGCTCACCGAAGACTTCGAGCTCGTCTCGCGACTCGCGACGGCGGCCGAGCAGTCGGGAACCGTCGACACCGAGCTGCTGCTGATCCACGCGGATGCCCTCACGAAGCTCGGACGCGTCGACGACGCCCTGCTCGCGCTCGCCCGGGCTCGCGACCTCGACGACGCCGCGCCCCTCGACCAGCACCGCACCGCCCGCATCCTCACCATGACGACGACCGCCCTCATCACGGTGAGCGGCCGGTTCGACGAGGCGCTCGCCCTGCTCGAAGGAGCCCCCGAGCGCTTGCCCGACGCAGCCCGGCGCCTTCGGCAGGCTCGCGCGCGCATCCTCGTCGGTCTCGAACGGCCGCGCGAGGCACTCGCCGAGCTCGAGCTGATCACCGGGGGATCGAGCGCCGCCGAGCAGGCCGAGCTCGACCTCAACAGCGCCGTGCCTTTCGTCGCCCTCGGCCGCACGGACGACGCGCTGCGCACGACCGAGCGCGCGCTCGCCGCGGCCCGCCTGCACGACTCGTCGATCCCTCTGCGCGTCGCGTACCTCATGCGCGCCGTCACGCTCGCGCAGGCCTGCCGCCTCGACGAGGCCAAAGACTTCGCGACCGATGCGCTGAGAGAGGCGATCGAGCTCGACGACGAGCTGCGCGGTCGGCAGGCCGAGTTCACGCTCGCCGCCGTCATGCTCGCCATGGGGCGCCTCGAGACCTCGGCGCGCTGGCTGAAAGACGTGATCGCGGGCGCTCGAGCGCGCGGACCCGCGGGCTACGAGCCGCTCGGCCGAGGAGTGCTCGCGCGCGTGCGCGCACAGCAGGGGCTCATCGCTGAAGCGCGCCAGGTGCTCGCGGGGGTTCCCGAGGCCATGATCGAGGACGACTCGCTGCTGCTGCTGGGCTGGGCCTGGGTCGAGGCGGTCGGCGGCAACGCCGCAGCGGCCCGCGAGCGCCTCGAGCTGCGCACCCGGCAGCGGATGGAATCGGGCGACCTCGACTTCGCGAGCATTCTCGCCCTCGATCTCGCGCGCCTCGGCGACGCGGCGACGGCCGCGACCCTGCTCGAGAGCATGCTCGCCGAAGCCGACTCGCCGGTCGTGCGGCTGCGGGCCCGCACGGCCCGGGCCATGGCGAGCGCCGATCTCGAGGGCCTCGCCGAGGTCGGCGCAGAGTGGGAGCGGCACGGCTACCTGCTGCACGCGGCCGAGTCGCTCGCGCTCGCCGCCGACGCCGCCCGGCGTGACGGTCGCGCGCGCGACGCGGCTCAGTTCGTCGGGCGCGCACGGGCGATCGCCGAGCGCACCGAGGGCGCATCCACCGCTCCTCTGCACTTCGGCACCGAGCTCGAACCGCTGACGGCGCGCGAGCGCGAGATCGCGACGCTCGCGGCCCGCGGCATGGCGAGCAACGACATCGCCGGGCGCCTGTTTCTCTCGCCGCGCACCGTCAACAACCACCTGCAGTCGGCATACACCAAGCTCGGCGTTCGGCGCCGGGGCGAGCTCGCCGGGGCGCTCGGACTGAGCGCGGGCGATCAGGCGTTCGCGTTGGCCGACTCGACGACCTGAGCGCGCAGCGGCTGCAGGCCGGCGACGATCTCGGCGACCTGCGTGTGCGCGAGGCCGACGTCGAGCAGGGCGTAGGCGAGGTGCTCGGTGACGGCGTCGAAGGCGTCGTCGGTGATGGCCAGGCCCGCATGGGCGCCGCTCATCGACCGCCCCGAGAACAGGTCGGGCCCGCCGAGAGCGACCGTGAGGAACGCCCGCTGGTGGGCCATCAGCCGATCGAGGTCGACGGCCGCGAACCAGGGCGCGAGCGCCTCGTCAGCGGTGACGCGGTGGTAGAAGACGGTGACGGCCGTGCGGATCGCGGGGGCACCGCCGATGTCGTCGTACAGGCTCACCGGTGCTCCCTTCTCGCCGGGCCGCTCCCGAACCCCTCCAGTCTGCCGCGGGCCGGGCACGGGGCACAGGTCGCGCATTACTCATTTTCGCCGAGCATCGCTCACGGTGCCGGCCGCCTGTGCGGTGTGGCACGCTGTCGAGCATGACCGCCGCCGCCGAACTGCGCCTGCCGAGCGGGCTGCGCGCCGTCATCGAGCCCGACCGCTGGGCCGACGGCAGCTACACCCTCGTCGTCGACGGCACGCCCCAGTCGCACGTCGATCTCGACGACCCGAGCCGGCTGTTCTTCGAGTACGTGCAGCGCATCGGCCACGTGATCGACGAGTGGGGCGACCCCGGGCAGCCGATGACGGCCCTGCACCTCGGGGCGGGGGCGCTCACCCTGCCGCGCTACATCCACGCCACGCGGCCCGGATCACGCCAGCAGGTCATCGAGCTCGACGAGGCGCTCGTCGGCTTCGTGCGCGAGCACTTGCCGCTGCCGGCACGCTCCGGCATCCGGGTTCGCTACGGGGATGCTCGCGCCATGCTCGCGCGGCTGCCGGCCGCCCTGCACGGCGCCGTCGACCTCGTCGTCGTCGACGTGTTCAGCGGAGCACGCATTCCCGCCCACGTCACGAGCGTCGAGTTCTACCGCGAGGTCGCCGCCTTTCTCGCCCCCGGAGGCATCGTCGCCGTCAACGTGGCCGATGGACCGGGCCTCGCGTTCGCGCGCGGCCAGGCGGCGACGCTGCGGCTCGTGCTCGACGACGTGGCGGCACTCGCCGAGACGAGCGTGCTCAAGGGGCGCCGGTTCGGCAACGTCGTGCTCATCGCCTCGGCACGCGGACTGCCGCTCGACTGGATGCCGCCGCTCATGGCGCGGGGTCCCCACCCCGCCGCGGTCGTGGCGGGGCGCGAGCTCGTCAACTGGATCGCGGGCGCGGCCATCGTGAGCGATCAGACGGCGGTGCCTTCGCCCGCCCCCTCGACGAGCCTGTTCACGCGATCCGGTCGGGATCGCCCGGTCGACTGATGGAGCCCGACGCGCCCGCGACGATAACGGGCCGCAGCCGCGCGAGAAGGTCGCGCACATCGTCGGCCGCCGCGGCCCCCGCCGAGACCGCCGCGAGCGATTCGTCGGCGATCGCGAGGAACCGGTCAAACTGCGCATCGTCGATGCCGACGTGACGGTGTGCGTCGCGCAGTCCGCGCCCGGCGTACTGCTCGGGGCCGCCGAGCACGGCGGCGAAGTAGTGCTCGCGGTGCCGCTGCAGCCCTGCCCCGTCGACCCCGACGAACATCGGCCCGAGCTCGGGGTCGGCCAGCAGCCGGCGGTCGAGCTCATCGACGAACCGGCTGATGCCCGGCTCACCGCCCAGCGCCTCGAACAACGACATCGACGACCTTTCCTCACGTGTCTCGCCGACAGTACACCCTGCGCGGCGATGCACACCGTGCGCCCAGGAGCACGCGGCATCCTCGAGAGCAGATCATCGTGGGGAGGAGGGTCGATGCGCCGATCATCGCCTCGTGCCGCGCGCGCGACCACCGTCGCCGCCGCCCTCATCACGACCCTCGCGCTCACCGCGTGCGCCGCGGCCGGGCCGGCGCCCGCGCCGAGCGGGCTCGCTCCGCTCGGCTCACCCACCCCGAGCGAGCCCGCCGCCGAGCCGCCCGCGACGCCGGAGCCGCTCGCCGTTCTCGCCCCGACCGGCGACCTGACGGTGCTGGCCTCGGGCCTGCGCGCGCCCTGGTCGATCGTGCCGGTCGCGACCGGCTCGGTGTTCGTCAGCGAGCGCGACACCGCGCGGATTCTCGAACTCTCGCCGTCGGGCCAGGTCGCTGTCGTCGGCACCGTGCCCGGCGTCGTTCCCGGGGGCGAGGGCGGGCTGCTCGGTCTCGCCGCGCGCGACGAGGGCACTGCCTACCTCTACGCGTACTACACGGCCGCAACAGACAACCGCATCGTGCGCATGCCGGTCACGGGCACACCCGGGCAGTACCGGTTGGGTGCCCCCGAGGTGTTGCTCTCGGGCATCCCGAAGGCCCGCACGCACAACGGCGGCCGCCTCGCGTTCGGCCCCGACGGGATGCTCTACGCGACCACCGGCGATGCGCAGCAGACCGCGCGGGCGCAAGACCCCGGGTCGCTCGCCGGCAAGATTCTGCGCATGACGCCGGACGGCGCCGTACCGGCCGACAACCCGACCGCCGGCTCGTACGTCTACTCGCTCGGGCACCGCAACCCCCAGGGCATCGCCTTCGACGCCGACGGCCAGTTGTGGGCCGCCGAGTTCGGCCAGAACACGTGGGATGAGCTCAACCGCATCGTGCCCGGCGGCAACTACGGCTGGCCGATCGTCGAGGGTGCCGACGGTGCGGGAGGCTTCCGCGACCCCGTCCAGCAGTGGGCGACGAGCGCGGCGAGCCCGAGCGGCATCGCGATCGTCGAGGGCACGCTCTTCATGACCGGGCTACGGGGGCAGCGGCTGTGGGGCGTCGATCTCGCCGACCCGAGCGGCAGCCGCGCGCACTTCGTCGACCGGCTCGGGCGCATCCGGGATGCGGTGGCGACCGCGGACGGCCGCCTGCTCATCGTGACCAACAACACCGATGGTCGCGGCGAGCCCGGCCCCGACGACGACCGCCTGCTGGTCGTGCAGCTCGCGCCGCGCGGCTGAGCGTCGCGGCCGCGTCGGGGGTGCCGCCTACCATCGAGGGCGTGAGCGATCTCGAGCGGGTGCGGCACTGGGCGAACGCCCTGCTGGCGCTGCACCTCGACGCGAGCTGGAGCTTCGACTTCGACCGCGCCACCCGCCGCGCCGGCCTGTGCGACTTTCGGCGCAAGCGCATCACGGTCTCGCGCCACCTCGCCGAGCGCTTCGACGACGACGCCATCCACCAGACGCTGCTGCACGAGGTCGCCCACGCGCTCGCCGGCCCGGGAACGGGCCATGGGGCCGAGTGGCGGCGCATCGCGCGCGAGCTCGGCTACGTCGGCGGCGTCACGCACGACGGCCCGATCGCCGACGACCGCGCGCGCTGGCGCGGGTCGTGCCCGCGGGGGCACGAGTTCGTTCGGTTCCGCCGGCCCGGGCGCGAGGTCTCGTGCGGCCGCTGCTCGCGCGCGTTCAGCCGTGCCGCGCTCATCACGTGGCACGAGCGGCAGGCCGCGGCCGGCTGAGCCGGCCGCGCGCCCGTCGCTCCTCGCTGCCTACTCCGAGACGCTGACCTCTTTCCAGAAGGCCACGTAGTTGCTGAAGTCTTTGCCGACGCGCTCGATGCCGCTCGGGTACGGGGTCGGGTAGCTCCACGCGCGGTCGGGCAGCGCCTGGCCGTCGACCGTCACGGTGAAGTACTGGCACTCGCCCTTCCAGGGGCAGGTGTAGGGGGTCGGGCTCTGCGAAAGAAAGCCGTCGACGATGCTCGACGGCGGAAAGTACCAGTTGCCCTCGATCTTGATGAGCTCGCTCTCGGGAGCCTCGGCGATGACGGTGCCGTTGACGTGAGCCTTCATGGGTCCTCCTGCGGTCGAGTGGTGCCGGTTCTTCGGCACAACCTCAGGCTGGCAGGTCGAATTCCCGCAGCACCACGAGTTCGGGCGATTCCCAGCGCGCCCGCGCCGCGCTCACGGCGTCCGAGCCCTCGCTCGCGGCGAGCATCCTGCCCCCGACCGAGGCACTGAGCATGTGGGCGACGGCGCCGCGCAGCCCCTGGAAGCCGGCCGCCGCGACGGCCGCCTCGGGGCTCGTGGCGTCGATGCCGACCGCGCCGAGCGCGTCGATCACGGCGCCGGCGAGCAGGTGGTCCTCGACCGGGATGCCCTCCGGCGCCTGCACCGGCGCCCCCGCCGCGACGACCGCGACCATCGTGCGCTCGCCGCGCGCGGCCTGCAGGTCGAGCAGCCGCCGCGCGATGGCGGATGCCGCGCCGCAGCGCGCGTCGATGACCTCGAGGTGCGGCGGCAGGGCATCCACCGGCACGGGCTCGGTCGCGAGGCCGTCGCACCACACCAGCAGGTGGGCCGAGCCGCCGATGCGGCGAGCGCCGTCGAGCCCGACGTCGAAGCGCACCTGGTAGCGCTGCTGCTCGTCGGGGGCGGAGGCATCGAGTGGGCCGGTCACAGGTCGATCGTATCGACGTGCCGCAGACTGGGCGCATGCGCGTGCGACTCGATCTGCTGCTCGACTGCCCGGCTGATGCGGCGTGGGAGGCCCTGCACTCCCCCGCGGTGTTCCGACAGGTGTCGGGGCCCATCACGACGGCCGAGTCGCTCGAGCCCGGAGGATTCCCCGACCGGTGGCCGGGCGGCGAGCACCGCGTGCGGCTGCGCATGCTCGGGGTGCTGCCGATGGGCGCGCAGGTCATCCGTCTGCGCGACGAGACCCTGCTCGACGGCACGCGCGTCGTGCACGACGAGGGCGGGCCGATCAGCGGCGCCATGACGGTCGTCACGTACTGGCACCACCGCATGGCTGTGAGCCCCAACCCGCTGAGCCCCGAGGCGCGCACGCGCTTTCACGACACGCTCGAGGTGCGCGCGGGGCTGCTGACGCCGTTCGCGTGGCTCGGCTTCGCCGTGTTTTGGCGGCTGCGCGGGCGCGCGATCGCGCGGCTCGCGACCGGGTGGGCCGCCCAGTTCGGCCCCGCGAGCGTGCGGGGCGGCGGGGCGTGAGCACCGCATCCGGAGCCCCGACCGGCGCCACCCCCGACCGCGCGGTGAGCGCCCTCGCTGTTGCCGACTGGCGGCGCCGCATCGCCGCGCTCTACGCCGAGCTGCGCGCCGCGACCGACCTGCCCGCCGCGCACGATCACTGGCGGCGCACGCGCGACGAGCTCTTCGCCCACCACCCCGCCTCGCCCCTGCTGCCCGCCGATCGCGAGGCCTTCACGGGACTGCGCGTGAAGCCCTACGACCCGGGGTGGCGGTTCGAGTGCGTGATTCAGGATGCGGATCCTGCGCGCATCGACGTGCAGACCGGCACCGACGGGGTCGTGCCGTTCGAGCGGCTCGGGCTCGTCGAGGTGCCGGGCGTCGGCTCGCTCGACGTGTGGCGGCTCGCCTCGTACGGAGGCGGGCTCTTCGTGCCCGTGCGCGACGCCCTCTCGCGCGTGCCCGGCGGCACCTACGGCGGCGGGCGCTACCTGCTCGACACCGTCAAGGGCGCCGACCTCGGCGGGGGTCGCGCGCCGTGGTCGCTCGTGCTCGATCTCAACTTCGCCTACAACCCCTCGTGCGCCTACGACGAGGCCTGGGCGTGCCCGCTCGCGCCGGCGGGCAACGTCGTCGACGTCGAGATCCCGGTCGGGGAGCGCTACGGCGACGGGCGCCTGGTGCTCTGAGGCCGGTCGTCGGGGCGACCTGCTACGGTTGAGACATAGGCAGAACTGATCTCAGTTCTCCTGCGTCGTAGAACGCTTCCTCATCCCGTCCCCCGCGCACTGACTCGCGCACCGGAACGGTTCGATACTTTCTCACGGCGAACGATGTCGGCCATTGCCGCCGTCGCCACTTCGATTCCTGCTGCTGCGCGTATCCATCGCGCGCACCGCATCCTGACCACGCGGTCGCGGATGCCGGGGATCGCGCTTGCTCGAAAGGCACCACCATGACCACCCAGAACCAGACCTTCAGCGCCCTCGGCGTTCCGTACCCGCTCGTCGAGGTGCTGACCGCGCAGGGCAAGACCGAGGCCTTCCCGATCCAGGTCGACACCCTGCCCGACACGCTCGCCGGGCGCGACGTGCTCGGCCGCGGCAAGACCGGCTCGGGCAAGACCCTCGCCTTCTCCATCCCGATGATCGCGCGCCTCGGCACGCGCCTCGCCGGCGGATCGCGCCGCAAGGGCGCGCCCCTCGGCATGGTGCTCGCGCCGACGCGCGAGCTCGCCACGCAGATCAACGCCGTGCTCGAGCCGCTCGCGAAGGCCTACGGCCTCACGACCACGACGATCTTCGGCGGCGTCTCGCAGCACCGCCAGGTGCAGGCGCTCAACGCGGGCGTCGACATCATCGTCGCGTGCCCCGGCCGCCTCGAAGACCTCATGCAGCAGCGCTTCGTCACCCTCGACGCCGTCGAGATCACCGTGCTCGACGAGGCCGACCACATGGCCGACCTCGGCTTCTTGCCCGGCGTCACGCGCATCATGAAGGCGACGCCGAACGACGGCCAGCGCCTGCTGTTCAGCGCGACCCTCGACAACGGGGTCGACAAGCTCGTCAAGCAGTTCTTGCACAACCCCGTCATGCACTCGGTCGACGAGGCCAACTCGCCCGTCGCCGACATGACGCACCACGTGTTCGAGCTCTCGGGCGCCGACGAGAAGAAGCGCATGATCACCGCGCTCGCCTCGGGCAGCGGCCGCCGCATCCTGTTCATGCGCACCAAGCACACCGCCAAGAAGCTCGCGAAGTCGCTCACCGAGCAGGGCATCCCCGCGGTCGACCTGCACGGCAACCTCTCGCAGCCGGCCCGCGACCGCAACCTCGCCGCGTTCGGCGACGGCAGCGTGCGCGTGCTCGTGGCGACGGATGTCGCGGCGCGCGGCGTGCACGTCGACGACATCGAGCTCGTCATCCACGTCGACCCGCCCATGGAGCACAAGGCGTACCTGCACCGCTCGGGCCGCACGGCCCGTGCCGGCGCCGCGGGCGACGTCGTCACCCTCGTGCTGCCCGAGCAGCGCCGTGACACGGCCGACCTGCTGCGCAAGGCGAGCATTCGCGTGCAGCCCCAGCAGGTCACGACCGAGTCGGCGGCGGTCACGCGCCTGATCGGCGAGGTCGCGCCCCGCGTGGCCGCGCACGAGCTGCCCGCGGTGCTGCAGCGCCAGCCCGAGGGCGGCGGACGCTCGCAGGGCGCCAACGCCCAGCGCAAGCGCGCCAACCGCGACGGGGATGCTGCGCCCTCGCGCGGCGCACGCGGCCAGGGTCGCGG
>NZ_JBKBLF010000030.1:0-24724 GCF_046296455.1 Microcella sp. | reverse complement strand
GGCGCCGGGACGCGGAGCGCTCGGGCGCGGGATCGCGCCGCCTCCGGGGCGGGGCATGCCCTGCGTCGACGAGAAGGGGTTGTTGCCGGGGCGGGGCGTGCCCGGTCGGGCCATGCCCTGCTGCGAGGCGAAGGGGTTGTTGCCGGGGCGGGGCTGGCCGGATGCTGCGGCCGGTCGCGCGGCGCCGTCGCCATCGGCGTCGGTCGCGGTGGGCGCCGCCGGGGCCTCGGGCTGCGGCGCGGGAGCGACGGCCTCGGGCTCGGGTGCGGCGGGAGCCGGAGCGGGGGCCGGAGCCGGGGCCGGCTTCGCGGGGGCCTTGGCGGCCGGAGCCGCGGGGGCCTTGGGCGCGGTGATGCCCTCGGCCTCCAGTGCCGCGCGCAGCTTGCGCGCAACGGGGGGTTCGATCGTCGAGGACGGTCCCTTGACGAATTCGCCGAGCTCTTTGAGCTTCTCGAGGGCGACCTTGCTTTCGATGCCGAGCTCGCTCGCGATCTCGTGCACGCGTGGTTTCGCAGCCACAATTCTCCTGTCTGGGCCTGCACCCGGACAGGGGCAGACCATTAGTGCTGGACGGAACTCATTTCGAGCCGCTCATTAGTTGTCCATGTGCCGATCAGCCTTTTCTTCGGACGATGAAATGGTCATCAGGACGGATGCCGCATCGAGAGGGCCCGCCACCCGCAGCGCGCGGGCCCAGGCCCGCCGCACGGTGGCGGTCTCGACGCAGTCGCGGGTGCCGTGCACCCACGCGCCCCGCCCCGGAAACCGGGCCAGGGCATCCACCACGACCGCTCCGTCGCGCGCCACTACCCTCACAAGGGAGGATCGCGGTGCGCGCTGGCGACAGCCGAGGCAGGTTCTGACGGGTTCCATGTTACCCCCTGCCCTACTCCTCCATGACGGAGTCGGGCTGGATGTCGATCTTCGCGCCCGTCAACTTGGCGGCGAGGCGGGCGTTCTGGCCCTCCTTGCCGATCGCGAGCGAGAGCTGGTAGTCGGGAACGAGGGCCCGCACGGCCTTCGTGGCGGGGTCGATCACGAACGCGCTCGAGACCTTGGCGGGCGAGAGCGCGCTCGCCACGAAGGTCGCCAAGTCGTCGCTGTGGTCGACGATGTCGATCTTCTCGGCGCCGAGCTCGGCCGTGACCGCGCGCACGCGCTGCCCCAGCTCGCCGATGCAGGCGCCCTTGGCGTTGACCCCGGGCTCGAGCGAGCGCACCGCGATCTTGGTGCGGTGCCCCGCCTCGCGCGCGAGCGCCGTGATCTCGACGATGCCGTTGGCGATCTCAGGCACCTCGAGCGCGAAGAGCTTGCGCACGAGCGAAGGATGCGTGCGGCTCACCGTGATCTGCGGGCCCTTGAGCCCCTTCGAGACGCTCGTGACGTAGACGCGGATGCGGCTGCCGTGCGTGTACTCCTCGCCCGGAACCTGCTCTTCCGGCGGCAGGATCGCCTCGACCGCGCCGAGGTCGATGTGGATCATGCGCGGGTTCGGCCCCTGCTGGATGACGCCGGCGACGATGTCTCCCTCGCGCCCCTTGAACTCGCCGAGCACGCGGTCGTCGCCGATGTCGCGCAAGCGCTGGTTGATGACCTGCTTCGCCGCAAAGGCGGCGATGCGGCCGAAGTCGTCGGGGCTGTCGGGGGCCTCGCCGATGAGCATGCCCTCGTCATCGAACTCGGGAACGTACACCGTGACGTGACCGGTCTTGCGATCGAGCTCGACGCGCGGCTGCGGCTGGTCGGCATCGCGCGGCTCGTCGTGGTCGGTGTGCTTGAGGTAGGCCGTGAGGATGGCCTGCTCGATGATCTGCACGAGCTCGTCGAACGGGATCTCCCGCTCGCGCTCCATCATCCTCAGGATGCTCAGGTCGATGTCCACGTGGGGTACCTCCGCTATTCGGTTGAGACTGCGCGCCGAACGGGGGCTCGCGCAGTGCGAGCCCCCACGATACCCGACGGCTAGACGGAGCGGGTGCGGCTGCGCAACGCGCGCGCGCCGAGCACAGCACCGCCGAGCAGCATGAGCAACAGGGCCCCACCGACGAGACCGCGCGGGTCGGTGCCGGTGGCCGGCAGCTCGAGCGAGGGCGTCAGCAGCAGCGACCACGAGGGCATCTCGTCGTCGGTGATGACCCCCTGCTCGGTGGCGTCGATGGTGCCGCCGGAGATGTCGGCGAGCGTGAAGCTCACGAGCATGCCCGCGTCTTCGAACAGCGAATCGGTCGAGTCGTCGAAGACTGCCCAGAAGGTGCCGTCGGTGCCGATCTGCAGCGCCGTGACGTCCGAGCTGCCCTGCAGCGACGGTGCGTCGAGATCACCGAGCGCGGTCAATGCTCCGGTCGCGAGGTCGACGCGGAAGAACTCGTGCGAGTCCTCCTCGAACGCGTAGGCGAGGCCCGTGCTCGGGTCGATCGCGAAGCCGTTCGGCTCGTCGAGCTGCGAGTCGTCGATCGCCGAGATGAGCGAGAATCCGCCGGTCGACAGGTTCAGTGAGAAGAGCGCCAGTTCGTAGAACGTGTCGCCGATCTCGAGCTGCGCCATCATGTACGCGTCGCCGTCCGGGGCGATCGCGAGCCCGAACACCTCGTCGATGTAGTCGAGGTCGGGGGTCGTGAACTCGCCGACCTCAGCGAACCCGCCGGTCGCGGGGTTGACGATCATGAGCAGGTCGTCGCCGCTGTCGTCGTCTTCGAACGGGAAGTACCCGCGGCTGTTCGCGGAGTTCCAGGCGCCCTGTCGTGCGTCGCCGTCGATCTCGGCAGTGGCGATGGGCGCGGCCGCAGCGGTCGACGGGTCGACCCGGAACACGCGGTGCTCGGTGTCGCAGGTGTTCTCCGGGCTGATCGTGAACAGCCACTCGCCCGAGGGCGCCGTCGCGGTCACCGGCGTCTTGGGCTCGCCGGGTGCCGGCGGTGTCGCGGCCTCCCACGTCGAGGCAGCGGGGTTGCCGTCGATGAGCGACGCCAGCACCTGGTTCCACGACACCTGATCGTTGTCGGTGTCGTTGAAGTAGTCCCAGCCTTCGAAGGCGACGCGACCGCTTCCGGCCGTGAACACGCCGACCGCGAGCGACTCGGTGAGCGCACCCGAGCAGTCATCGAGCTCGGAGCCGGCGTACCAGACCGTCAGCGGCGCGAGCTGCTCTGCACTCATGGTGGTCAGGGAGAAGCCGTACGTACCGTTCGCGTCATCGAGCTGCGCCGGAAGCGTGGCGTCGTCGATCCACCGAGGCGCGGGATCGGTGGCGGAACAGTCCACGGCGTCGGCGTAGTCGACGCCGACGGCCTCGCTCATCACCGAGACATGCACGGGATCGCACGCACTGCTCTGCAGCATCACGCCTCCCGCGCGAACCCAGGCGACCAGCGCATCCTTCGCCGCCTCAGAGAGCCACGCGGGAGGAGCGGTCGGGTCGTAGAAGTCGCCCGCCTCCTGCTCGGGAAGCACGAAGACCTCGATGTCGGTCAGCGCCGTCGTCCACGCGGTGTCAGAGCCGTCGCCGCCGTCGAACGGCACCACGTCGTAGCCGCCCGCCGTGAGCGCTGCCGAGATCCACTCGTACTCGCCCCCGTCGACCCCCGGGCTGGTGTCGACCACGCTCGGGTTCGAGAAGACGAGCACGTCGTCACCAGGGGCGGCGGACGCCGGTAGGGGCGTCGCGACGATCGCGAACAGTGCGACGGCCGCGGTCGCAACCGCCAGTCGGGTGGGGCGGGCAGCACGCATGAGGGCTCCTTGAGCAGGGGCGAAAAATATTCAGGCTCACGCTAGTGCACACTCGGCCACAACGACCACGATTCACGGGCGCAGCTTTGCTCATGTTTTCGACGGCCGATGGGGGCCGCGTGCCGACCGGTTGCTAGGAGCGCAGACGCGGCACCACGTCGGCGAGCGCGAGCTCGCTGCGCTCCCCCGTCGCCCGGTTCCAGAACTCGACGATGCCGTCGGCAGCCCCGCGGCCGACCACGACGACGAGCGGCACGCCGATGAGCTCGGCGTCGCCGAACTTCACACCGGGAGAGACCTTCGGCCGGTCGTCGTAGAGGGTGTCGAAGCCGAGGCCGTCGAGCTCGCTCACGAGCGACTCGGCAACCGCGTACGCGAGCTCGTCGCGCCCCGCGGCGACGACGTGCACGTCGAACGGCGCGACCTCGCGCGGCCAGATCAGGCCCTTCTCGTCGTGCGCGTTCTCGGCGATGACGGCGAGGATGCGCGTGACGCCGATGCCGTACGAGCCCATCGTGACCGTGACGAGCTTGCCGTTCTCGTCGAGCACCTGCAGCCCGAGCGCCTCGGCGTACTTGCGGCCGAGCTGGAAGACGTGCCCGATCTCCATGCCGCGCGCCAGCTCGACCGGGCCGCTGCCATCGGGGGCGGGGTCGCCCGCGCGCACCTCGGCGATGTCGACGCGTCCGTCGCCCACGAAGTCGCGCCCGGCGACGAGGTGGTACACGTGCTTCTCGGGTTCGTTGGCGCCCGTGATCCAGGCGGTGCCGTCGCCGACGCGGGGGTCGAGCAGGTACCGGATGCCCGTGGCAGAGATCTCGCCGAGCACGGGCCCGCTCGGGCTCCAGGGCCCGATGTAGCCCTTCACGAGGCCCGGCGCCGCGGCGAAGTCCTCATCGGTCGCGGCCTCGACGGCCGCGGGAGCGAAGGCCACCTCGGCGCGCTTCATGTCGACCTCGCGGTCGCCGGGCACGCCGACGATGACGAGCTCGCTCGCGCCGTCGAGGTGGGTCAGCCGCAGCACGACGTTCTTGAGCGTGTCGCTGGCCGCCCAGGGGCGGTCGGCGCGCGGGTAGCGCTCGTTCGAGAGCGCGACGAGCGTCGCGATCGTGGGCGTCTCGGGCGAGTCGTGGATGACCGCCGCGGGCTCCCCCGACGCATCGACCGGCTCGACCACCGGCACCCGGTAGGCCTCGACGTTGGCGGCGTATCCGCCGGCCGAGCGCACGAAGGTGTCTTCGCCGATCGCGATGGGGTGCAAAAACTCCTCGCTGCGCGAGCCGCCCATGGCGCCCGCGTCGGCCTGCACGATCACGTATTCGAGCCCGAGCCGCGTGAAGATGCGCTCGTAGGCATCGCGCTGGGCCTGGTAGGCGGCGTCGAGCCCGGCATCCGTGTAGTCGAACGAGTAGGCGTCTTTCATCGAGAACTCGCGACCCCGCAGCAGGCCAGCCCGCGGGCGGGCCTCATCGCGGTACTTGTCTTGGATCTGGTAGATCGCGAGCGGCAGGTCTTTGTAGCTGCTGTAGAGGTCTTTCACGAGCAGCGTGAAGACTTCTTCGTGCGTCGGCGCGAGCAGGTAGTCGGCCCCGCGGCGGTCTTTCAGCCGGAAGATGCCGTCGCCGTACTCCTCCCACCGACCGGTGGCCTCGTAGGGCTCGCGCGGCAGCAGGGCCGGGAAGTGCACTTCTTGCGCACCCGCGTTCGCCATCTCCTCGCGGATGACCGCCTCGATGCGGCGGCGCACCTTGAGGCCGAGCGGCAGCCACGCGAAGACGCCAGGCGCCTGGCGACGGATGTAGCCGGCGCGCACGAGCAGCCGGTGGCTGGCGACCTCGGCGTCGGCGGGGTCGTCGCGGAGGGTGCGGAGGAAGAGCTGGGAGAGGCGCGTGGTCACCGGCCAAGACTACTTGGCCCCGACATGCCGTCAGCGTTGCGGTCGCGGCCACCCCCGTTCGGGGGCCAGAATGGAAACAGGCCTGCGAGCGATGGCAAGGGGGGCTTGGATCGCTCGCAGGCCCTTCCCGTCTCGCGAAGACTCGCACGACGGGAAACCCGCACGTCGAAAGAGCCCCCCTGAACGACCCTCGCGGCTCGCACGCACCGCCCCCCGGCGCTCTCAGTCGGCTCCCCCGGCTGATGGTGCCAGCGTACTGACGGGCCTGTCGCGGGGGTCAGTCCCCCGATAGGGGGACACCGCCGCTCACGAACCGCGCAGGTCAGGCCGTGACGACCTCGGGCGACCCGACGGGAGCATCCGGCATCGACGCCGCGAGGCGGTTCGCCTCTTCGATGAGGGTCGCGACGATCTCGTTCTCGGGCACGGTCTTGATGACCTCGCCCTTGACGAAGATCTGGCCCTTGCCGTTGCCCGAGGCGACGCCGAGGTCGGCCTCACGGGCCTCGCCGGGGCCGTTGACGACGCAGCCCATGACGGCCACGCGCAGCGGCACGGTCATGCCCTCGAGGCCCTTCGTGACGTCCTCCGCGAGGGTGTAGACGTCGACCTGGGCGCGGCCGCACGAGGGGCACGACACGATCTCGAGCTTGCGCTCGCGCAGGTTGAGGCTCTCGAGGATCTTGAGCCCGACCTTGACCTCTTCGGCCGGCGGGGCCGAGAGCGAGACGCGGATGGTGTCGCCGATGCCCTCGCTCAGCAGGATGCCGAAGGCCGTGGCGCTCTTGATCGTGCCCTGGAAGGCGGGGCCGGCCTCGGTCACACCGAGGTGCAGCGGCCAGTCGCCCCGCTCGGCGAGCTGACGGTAGGCCTTGACCATGACGATCGGGTCGTTGTGCTTGACCGAGATCTTGAAGTCGTGGAAGTCGTGCTCTTCGAACAGGCTCGCCTCCCACACCGCGCTCTCGACGAGGGCCTCGGCGGTCGGCTTGCCGTACTTCTGCAGCAGGCGCGGGTCGAGCGAGCCGGCGTTCACGCCGATGCGGATGCTCACACCGGCGTCTTTCGCCCGCTTGGCGATCTCGGCCACCTGGTCGTCGAACTTGCGAATGTTGCCGGGGTTGACCCGCACCGCGGCGCACCCCGCGTCGATCGCCTGGTAGACGTACTTGGGCTGGAAGTGGATGTCGGCGATGACCGGGATCTGGCTCTTCTTCGCGATGATGTGCAGCACATCGGCATCGTCTTGACTCGGCACGGCGACGCGCACGATGTCGCAACCCGTCGCGGTGAGCTCGGCGATCTGCTGCAGCGTCGCGTTGATGTCGGTCGTCGGCGTCGTCGTCATCGACTGCACGCTGACCTGGTGGTCGCTGCCCACCATGACCTTGCCGACCTTGATCTGGCGGGTCTTGCGGCGGGGGGCGAGGGTCTCAGCGACCTTGGGCATTCCGAGATTCACAGCGGGCACGGTGCCCAGTGTACGACCCGCGCCTGAACTCGTCTCGACAGCAGCGCTGCTCTCTAGAACAGGCTGATGGGCTTGACGATGTCGGCGTAGATGAGCAGCGCGCTCATGACGCCCAGCACGAGCACGACCGCGAGCGTCACGGGCACGAGCTTGGCGGTGTCGATCGGGCCCGGATCGGGCTTGCCGCGCAGCTTCGCGAACCAGCGCCGCAAGCCCTCCCACAGCGCCCCGGCGACGTGGCCGCCGTCGAGCGGCAGCAGCGGGATGAGGTTGAACACGAAGAGCGCCACGTTGAGCGAGGCGATGAGGCCGGTCAGGAACGAGACGCGCTCGACCACGGGGATCGTGTCGATGCTCGCGATCTCGCCGGCGATACGGCCGACGCCCACGACGCTGATGGGGCCGTTGGGGTCGCGCTCCTCGGGGCCGAAGGCCGCCGCCGCGACATCGATCATGCGCTGCGGCAGGTTGACGATGATGCCGACCACGGCCGAGATGTTGTCGCCCACGGCGGGCAGCACCGCGGTGACGGGCTGCTGCACGGTCTCGTAGGCAGGAGCGATCCCGATGAACCCGACCTGCTGCGTCAGGGCCTCGCCGTCTGCACCCTCGACGACGCGTCCGCGCTCATCGACGACGTAGCGCTCGGTCAGCAGGGGCGTGACGCTCGTGCGCACCGCGGCCCCGTCGCGCTCCACCTCGACGGCGAGCGAGCGGCCGGCCGCGTCGCGCACGACCGCGAGCACGGCATTCCACGATTCGATCGGCTGACCGTCGATCGCGACAATGCGGTCGCCCGGCTGCAGGCCTGCCTCGGCGCCGGGAGCCAGCGGGTCGCCCGCCGCGCACTCCTGCCGCTCGCTCGTCGCCGGCAGCACGCACTCGTTGACGCTGCCGAGCGTCGTCGACGGCTGCGCGACACCGAAGCCCATGAGCACGATGGCGTAGAGCACGATCGCGATGACGAGGTTCATGAACGGCCCGCCGAGCATGATGATGATGCGCTTGCCGACGGGCAGGCGGTAGAAGGTGCGGTGCTCTTCGCCCTCGGGGATCGTGTCGGCCGAGGCGCTGCGCGCGTCTTGCACGAGCGTATCGAAGAAGCCGGTCGAGGCCGTGCGCGCGCGCTGCCCCGCGACGGGCGGGTACATGCCCGCCATCGAGATGTAGCCGCCGAGCGGGATCCATTTGAAGCCGTATTCGGTCTCGCCGCGGCGCCACGAGACGATCGTTCGCCCGAAGCCGATCATGAACTGGCCGACGCGCACGCCGAAGAGCTTCGCGGGCACGAAGTGCCCGAGCTCGTGCAATGCGATCGAGACGACGAGCCCGACGACCACCACGAGGATGCCGACGATGTACAGCAGCACGGACTCCACGAGCGGCACTCTAGCGCCGTCGCCTAAGCGGCAGCGATGCGCGCGTCGGCCTCGCGGCGCGCCCACGCCTCGGCCTCGAGCACGCCCTCGAGCGTCATCGCGAGCGGCTCGTGGCGGTCGACGACGGCGCGCACGGTGTCGACGATGTCGAGATAGCCGATCGACCCGGCGTGGAAGGCGTGCACGGCCTGCTCGTTCGCGGCGTTGAACACGGCGGGGAAGGTCTCGCCCGCCTCCCCCACGTGCTTGGCGAGAGCGACCGCCGGGAACGCCTCGTCATCGAGCGGGGCGAAGGTCCAGGTGGATGCGGTGCTCCAGTCGAGCGGAGCCCCCGCGCCCGCGACGCGGTGCGGCCAGTCGAGCCCGAGCGAGATCGGCAGGCGCATGTCGGGCGGCGAGCACTGCGCGATCGTCGACCCGTCGACGAACTCGACCATGGAGTGCACGATCGACTGCGGGTGCACGGTGACCTCGATGCGGTCGTAGGGCACATCGAACAGCAAGTGTGCTTCGATGACCTCGAGACCCTTGTTCACGAGCGTCGACGAGTTGGTCGTGATGACGGTGCCCATGTCCCACGTCGGGTGTGCGAGCGCCTCGGCCGGCGTCACGCCGGCGAGCGAGGCCCGCGAGCGTCCGCGGAATGGCCCGCCGCTCGCCGTCAGCACGAGCCTGCGCACCTCGTGGCGTTCGCCCGCGAGCAGCGCCTGGGCGATCGCCGAGTGCTCGCTGTCGACCGGCACGATCTGCCCGGGCGCCGCGAGGCTCGTGACGAGCGACCCGCCCACGATCAGGCTCTCCTTGTTCGCGAGAGCCAGGATGCGCCCCGCCTGCAGCGCCGCGAGGGTCGGCGCGAGACCGACCGACCCGGTGATGCCGTTGAGCACCACATCGCAGTGCACGTCGCGCACGAGTTGGGCCGCAGCCTCGGCGCCGAGGGCGACGTGCTCCACAAAGTGGGCTCGCGCCTGGGCCTCGACGAGCTCGCGGTTGCGCCCCGCCGCGAGCCCCACCACGCGGAACCGCTCGGGGTTGGCGGCGATGACCTCGAGCGCCTGCACGCCGATCGAGCCCGTGGAACCCAGAACGATGATGTCGCGCATGGTTCTCATCATGCCCGACGGCGAGCGCGCATCCCCGCCCCGATCGGGGCTACGAGACGATGTCGATGATCGAGACCAGGAACAGCAGGTCTTGCCCGCCGAGCGGGTGCGCCTCGGGGTCGTCGCCGTAGGCCAGCGCGGCGGGGATCGTGACGACGAGGGTCGTACCGACCTGCTGCCCGACGAGCGCCGCCGAGAAGCCCTGGATGACCCCCGTCACCGGGAAGGTCGCGGGCGAGGCGCCGTAGCTCTGGTCGAAGACCTCGCCGGTCTGCCAGCTCGTGCCCTGGTAGTCGACGAGCACGGTCGAGTCAGCGGCGACGACATCGCCGTCGCCCTGCTCGAGCACCGCGAGCAGCAGCTCGTCGGGCGCACCGCCCTCGGGAAGCGTCACGACCGGCGGCGTGGCGCCGAGGTCGATCTCGGGCACGCCCTCGGTCCACTCGCCCGGCGTCACGGGCTCAGGCGGCGTCTCGACCTCGATGACATCGACGACGAAGAGCAGCGACTCGCTGCCCGAGAGCTCGAGGGCCGGCACGCCCTCGGCGCCGAAACCGTCGGCGGGCGGCACGACGATGGCCAGGCGGCTGCCGGGCGTCGAGCACTCGAGCGCCTGCGAGATGCCGACGAACTGCTCGCTCGCCGTGTCGATCGTGAAGGTCGCGGGGGTCGCGCCTCCGAAGCCCGTCGTCTCGATCTCGGCGCCGGTCTCGCCGTTGTAGAGGGTGTACTCGAAGACGATCGTGTCGCCGTTGGCCGCGGCGTCGCCCTCCCCGGCCTCGAGCACGCGGCGCTCGGTCGACTCGGCGGTCAGGGGCGCCTCGAACTCGGTGACGGGCGTGCTGCCGAAGGCGCCGTCGACGCTCACGGCGTCGGCCGCCGCACCGGAGGGCAGGCAGTCGGCGTCGGCGGTCGTGCTCGAGGGGGCGCACGCTGCGAGCGAGACGAGCAGGCCGGCGCTGAGGCCGAGGGCGGTGAACGAAGAGCTGCGGCGCACGGGAGGATCCTCACGATGGAACGGGCACGAAGTCCCCATCCTCCCACGCCTCCCCTAGGACTCCGCTCGGAGCGTGCGGGGTTCGTGCCGCACGGCAAAGCTCACCGAGTTCGCGATGAAGCACAGCTCGCTCGCCCGATGGTGCAGCGCCTCGGCCCGGCGCGCATCCTCAGCATCATGGTGCGAGGCCAGCGTCACGACCGGTCGCAGCGTCGCCTCGATGAGCCGCCCGCCATCACCCTCTTGCTGCAGCGTGCCGCTCGCGGCGTCGTGGTAGTCGACGACGACAATGCCGTTCACGGCCGCGACGTGCAGGTAGCTGAGCATGTGGCACTGCGCGAGGGCGGCGATCACGAGCTCTTCGGGGTTCCAGCGGTCGGAATCGCCGCGGAACACCCGATCGCTCGACCCCGCGATCTCGTGCTGCTTGCCGTCAGCCAGGATGCGGTGGTCGCGACCGTACGACCGGTACGTCGCCGTGCCCTCGCCCCGGTTGCCCGTCCAGCGCACCTCGACCGCGTAGCCGTGCTGATCGTGCATCTCGGGCTCCTCGTCTGCCCAGCCTCGCGCGAGGGGCCGGGAGTACACTCATCCCACCATGACTGACACCCTTTCTGCGCCCGCAGCCCCGTCATTCGAGGGCTCAGCCCACGCCTCCGCGCCCGTCGCGCAAGAGCGCCGAATCGTCACGGCCATCCCCGGCCCCGCCTCGCAGTCGCTGCACGAGCGCCGACTGGCCGTCGTCAGCGCGGGCGTCGGCACCGCCCTGCCCGTCTACATCGACCGCGCGCACGACGCGATCGTCGTCGACGTCGACGGCAACCACTTCATCGACCTCGGCGGCGGCATCGGCGTCATGGGCGTCGGCCACACCAACGACGCCGTCGTCGCGTCCGTGCAGCAGCAGGTCGCCAAGGTCACGCACACGCTCTTCACCGTGACGCCCTACGAGCAGTACGTGCGCGTCGCCGAACTGCTCGTGCAGCACACGCCGGGCGACCACGCCAAGAAGGTCGTGCTCGTCAACTCGGGGGCCGAGGCGCTCGAGAACGCCGTCAAGATCGCGCGCAAGCACACCGGTCGCGCGGGCGTCGCCGTGCTCGACCACGGCTACCACGGCCGCACCAACCTCACGATGGCCATGAACTTCAAGGCCATGCCCTACAACCTGGGCTTCGGGCCGTTCGCGAGCAACGTCTACCACGCTCCCAGTTCATACCCCTTCCACGATGGGCTCTCGGGCGCCGAGGCGGCCACGCGCACGATCTCGTACCTCGAGAAGCGCGTCGGCGCCGCCGACCTGGCCTGCCTCGTCGCCGAGCCCATCCAGGGCGAGGGCGGCTTCATCGTGCCCGCCGATGGATACCTCGTGGCGCTACAGCAGTGGTGCACCGAGAACGGCGTCGTCTTCATCGCCGACGAGGTGCAGTCGGGCGTCGCCCGCACGGGCGCCTACTACGCGAGCGAGCACTTCGGGCTCGTGCCCGACATGATCACGACGGCCAAGGGCATCGCGGGCGGCATGGTGCTCGCGGGCGTCGTGGGCCGTGCCGAGATCATGGACAGCTCGCACGCGGGCGGTCTCGGCGGCACGTACGGCGGCAACCCCGTCGCGTGCGCGGCCGCGATCGCCGTGTTCGAGCAGATCGAGCAGCGCGACCTGCTCGGTGCGGCGACGCGCATCGAATCGGTGCTGAAGCCCCTGCTGCTCGAGCTGCAGGCGAAGCACCCGAGCATCGGCGATGTGCGCGGCATGGGCGCGATGCTCGCGATCGAGTTCGTCGACCCCGAGACCCACGAGCCCGACGCCGCCATCGTCTCGCGCGCCGTCGCGGCCGCCGCCCAGCAGGGCGTGCTGCTGCTGAGCGCGGGCACCTACGGCAACGTCATTCGGTTCCTGCCCGCCCTCACCATCAGCGACGAGCTGCTGCGCGAGGCGGTCGGCGTGCTCGACGCGGCCCTCTCGGCCTGACGCGCCGCGTGACCGGCGGGGCGCGACCGCTCGACGTCGACGGCGTCGTCGAACTGGCTCGCATCGAGCGCTCGGGGCTCATCGAGTCACGCCACCTCGGCGCCGCCGCGATCGTCGACGCCACCGGTCGCGTGCTGCGCGCGGTCGGCGACGTGCGCGCCACGATCTACCCGCGCTCGACCCTCAAGCCCGTGCAGGCGATCGCGCTGCTCGAGCTCGGCGCGCAGTTCGCCGACGACGAGCTCGTGCTCGCGCTCGCGAGCCACTGCGGCAGCCCCGAGCACGTCGCTGTCGTCGAGCGGATGCTGCGCGACGACGGGCGCGATTCGAGCGCCCTGCAGTGCCCGGCCCAGTGGCCCCTCGGCGGCCCGCAGCGCGCCGCCCGACAGGCGCAGGGACTCGGCCCGAGCCGCCTCACCATGAACTGCTCGGGCAAGCATGCCGGCATGCTGCGCGCGAGCGACGCG
The DNA here is from genome assembly GCF_046296455.1 of Microcella sp. Taxonomy (GTDB): domain Bacteria; phylum Actinomycetota; class Actinomycetes; order Actinomycetales; family Microbacteriaceae; genus Microcella. Next base: position 11,709 of record NZ_JBKBLF010000030.1, on the reverse strand, counting down.
GTCGGCGGCGACCCTGCCCGCTACCTCGATCCCGACCACCCCGTGCAGGCGCACATTACGGCGGTCATCGAGCGGCTCACCGGCGAGGCCGTGCACCACGAGGGGCGCGACGGCTGCGCCGCCCCGCTGCACGCCACCTCGCTCGCGGGGCTCGCCCTCGCCATCGCCCGCGTCGCCGCCGGGCAGACCCCCGAGGCCGCGCGGGTCATGACCGCCGTGCGCGCCGAGCCGTGGGCGATCGACGGACCCGGCCGCGCGAACACGGTCGTGATCGAGCGCCTCGGCGGCATCGCCAAGCTCGGCGCCGAAGGCCTCGTCGTCATCGGAACGCCCGAGGGCATCGCCGTGGCCGTGAAGGTGCTCGACGGCTCGATGCGCGCGACGACGCCCGTGGCGCTCGCGCTGCTCGCGGCCGCGGGCGGAATCCCGACCGAACTCGCGCACGAGCTCATCGCGCTCACGAGCGAGCGCGTGCTCGCGGGCGACGACGAGGTGGGCGCGCTGCTCGTCAGCATCGACTGACGCGCAGCGCGAATCCCACCCGTCGGTCAGCCTGCTTTCGCCAGCTGGCGGCGGCGCGCGGCCGCTGTGAGCTGGGCGATGAGCACGAGGGCGATCGCGAGGAAGAACACCGCCGAGGCGATGACGTTGGCCTCTGCGGGGATTCCGCGCGCCGCCGCCGTGTAGACGTAGCTCGGGAAGGTCACGTCGGCGCCCCGGTTGAAGTTCGTGATGATGAAGTCGTCGAAACTGAGCGCGAACGACAACAGGGCGGCCGCCACGATGCCCGGCAGCAGCATCGGGAACGTAATGCGCCAGAACACCTGCGTCGGGTTGCCGTAGAGGTCGCGACCGGCCTCTTCGAGCGCCGGGTCGAGGCTCGCCACCCGCGCCCGCACTGTCACGACGACAAAGCTCAAGCAAAACAGCGTGTGAGCCAGGATGATCGTGCCGATGCCCTTCGGCACCCCCGCCTGCAAGAACTGCGCGGCGAGGCCGGCGCCGAGCACGACCTCGGGAGTCGTCATCGGCAAGAAGATCAACAGCGTCGTGGCGTTGCGGAACCGGAACCGGTAGCGCACGAGCGCGAGCGCGATCATGGTGCCGAGGGTCGTGGCGAGCAGCGTCGCAACGACACCGATCAGCACACTGTTGCCGAAGGCCTGGCAGACGGTCTGCGCCTCGCACACTGTGAACCAGTTCTCGAACGTGAAGCCGGTCCAGATGATGTTCGTGCGCCGCGAGTCGTTGAACGAGAACGCGACCGTGTAGGCGATCGGGATGAGCAGGAACACGAACGCCATGGCCGAGTAGACCCAGATGGCGTACTTGCCGAAGCCCCTCACAGCAGCTCCTCCGTTCCGCTGCGCTTCACGTACAGCGCGACGAGCACGAGGATGAACGCCATGAGCAGCAGCGAGAGCGCGGCTGCCGCCGGGAAGTTCTGCAGCACGAGGAAGTTGGTCTCGATCACGTTGCCGATCATGGTCGTGTCGGCCGAGCCGAGGAACTCCCGCGAGGCGTTGATGTAGTCGCCGGCGGCCGGGATGAAGGTCAGCAGCGTGCCTGACATGACTCCCGCCGCCGAGAGCGGCAGGGTCACCGTGCGGAACGTCGTGGCCGGGCTGCCGTAGAGGTCGTTGCCCGCCTCGAGCAGGCGCAGGTCGAGCGACACGAGCGTCGCGTAGATCGGCAGCGTCATGAACGGGATGAAGTTGTAGGTCAGACCGAACACGACCGAGAAGGTCGTCCCCGTGATCGCCTCACCCGGGCCCAGGATTCCGATCGACGACAGGATGCCCGAGACAGGCCCCTCGGTCGAGAAGATCTGCTTCCAGGCCAGGGTGCGCAGCAGGAACGAGATGAAGAAGGGCGCGATCACGAGCACGAGGGCGAGCGATTGCAGTAGCGGGAAGGGCCGCAGCGTGATGCCGATGAAGTAGGCGAGCGGAAAGCCGATGAGTAGCGCGAAGAAGGTCGCGAGCGCGGCGTAGCCGGCCGAGCGCACCGCCTGCTCGCCGTAGGTCTCGATCACCGTCACGTAGTTCTGCCAGTTGAACGCGTTTACGTATTGCCCGAAGAGCAGCGGATCGGGCGCCTGCAGGCTCGTGATGATGAGCGAGATGAGCGGGGTGACGAAGAACAGGATCAGGTAGAAGATGCCGGGCAGCAGCAAGAAGAGCGCGATGGGGCTCTTGCGTCGGGCGACCGGCTCTGCCGCCGCCGTCGAGCTCGAGAAGGCGGTGAAGGCCATGGCCTAGGCCTCCTCGAGTTCCGCTTCGAGGTCTTTGCGGGACTGCACGGCGATCATCGACGTGTCGAGGTCGGCGTGGAACCGCGAGACCGGCTCGCCCTCGGCCTCGTCGGCGAGCCCGAACGCGTGGTCGACGGCCCAGCTGAGCCAGACCGTGTCGCCGTCGTGGTGCAGCGACGAGATCGAGGTGTTCTGCACGAACACCGTGATCGCGCCGTGGTGCGGCACCGTGACTTCGTACTGCGTGCTGACGCCGCTGAACGACACGTCGGTGATGCGGCCGGGGCCGATGACGTTGCGACCCGAGGCCGCCTTCGGCTCGGCGTCGTGCAGCGAGACCTTCTCGGGGCGCACCCCGACCGTCACGTGGCCGCTGTGGCGCTGGGCCCGTGCCAGCGGCACCTCGATCTTCGCGCCCGCCGCGTCGACGACCATCGACGTCGACGAGCTTGAGATCACGTCGCCCGTGAACAGGTTCGACTGGCCCAAGAACTTGGCGACGAACGCGGTGTGCGGCAGTTCGTAGAGCGCTTGCGGCGCCCCCATCTGTTCGATGCGGCCCTTGTTCATGACGGCGACCGTGTCGGCCATCGTCATGGCCTCCTCCTGGTCGTGCGTCACGTGCAGGAAGGTCAGGCCCACCTCGCTCTGGATGTCTTTCAACTCGACCTGCATCTGGCGGCGCAGCTTGAGGTCGAGCGCCCCGAGGGGCTCGTCGAGCAGCAGCAGCGCCGGTCGGTTGACGACCGCGCGGGCGAGTGCGACCCGCTGCTGCTGACCGCCCGAGAGCTGGGTCGGCTTGCGGCCCGCGACGTGGTCGAGCTCGACGAGCTGCAACGCCTCGTGGGCGAGCGACTCGGCGTTCTTGATGCCGCGTCGCTTGAGCCCGAACGAGACGTTCTCGAGGATCGTCATGTGCGGGAACAGCGCGTAGCTCTGGAACACCGTGTTGACGGGGCGCTGGTAGGCCTTCGTCGCGGTGACGTCTTTGCCGCCGATGAGGATGCGGCCCGCGGTGGGCTCCTCGAGTCCGGCGATGAGCCGCAGGGTGGTCGTCTTGCCGCACCCGGAGGGCCCCAGCAGCGCGAAGAAGGATCCTGCCGGAATGGTCAGGTCGAGCTCTTCGATCGCCGTGAAGCCGGGGAACCGCTTGGTGATGCCGACCAGTTCGAGGTCGGCACCAGCCTCGGCGAATCCACCCTGCGGAACATCAGTGTTCGTCACCTCGGTGGTACTCCTTCTGGTGGGGGTGGTCAGGCGCCGAGCAGGATGGCCTGGAAGGCCGCCTGGTACTCGTTCTCCTCCTGGGCCGTGAGCCCGCGGAAGATCTTCGACTGGGCGAGCGTGTCGGCGTTCGGGAAGATGAGCTGGTTCTCGGCGAGCTCGGGGTCGATCGCGATCGCGGCCTCTTGAGCGCCTGCCACGGGGGTGATGTAGTTCACCCACGCAGCGACCTCGGCGGCGACCTCGGGCTCGTAGTAGTAGTTGATGAGCGTCTCGGCGTTGGTCTTGCGCGGCGAGCCGATCGGGATGAGGAAGTTGTCGTTCCACAGCGTCGCGCCGCCCTCGGGCATCACGAACTTCCACTTCTCGTAGCCGGCCTCGAAGTTGAGCACCGTGATGTCGCCCGACCAGCAGATGGCGGCGAGGGTGTCGCCGTTGACCAGGTCTTCGGTGTAGGCGTTGCCGCGCACGTTGCGCACCTGGCCCGATTCGACCTGCGTGCGGAAGATGTCGAGCGCGGCGTTGAACTCGTCGGCGGTGAAGTCGCCCGAGATGTCGACGCCGTTCTCGAGCATGATGACGCCGATCGTGTCGCGCATCTCGGAGAGCACGCCGACGCGGCCGGCCAGGTCGGGGCGCCAGAGGTCGCTCACCGAGCGCACCTCGGCGGTCTCCTCGACGTTGTAGGCGATGCCGGCGAACCCGCCCTGCCACGGCAGCGAGTGCACACGGCCCGGGTCGAACTGCGGGTTCTGCAGGCTCTCGACGAGGTTCGCGGCGTTGGGGATGTTGTCTTTGTTGAGCGGCTGCGTGTAGCCCAACTGGATCCAGCGGTTCACCATCCAGTCGGTGAGGCAGACGGTGTCGGCGCCGATGTCCTGCCCGAGGGCGAGCTGGTCGCGCACCGTCGCGAAGTACGAGTTGTTGTCGTCGACCGTCACGAGGTAGTTGACGTCGATGCCGAACTCCTCCTCGAACGCCAGGAGGGTCGGGTAGTTGCCGTCGTCGTCCTCGTCGATGTAGAACGGCCAGTTGGCCCAGTTGAGGGTCTTGTCGGTGGCCGACTGGTCCTCGGCCGGCGAGAGCTCGGTCGTGCCGCCGGTCGTGCAGGCAGCGAGAGCGAGAGCGGTGGCACCGGCGCCCGTGCCCGCGAGCATGGTGCGGCGCGAGAGCTGCGCCCGCTTCGCCTGCGCGATGAGGCTGCGGATCATCGGGTCTTCGGGAAGGGGACGGGTCATGGCGTGCTCCTCAGTCGATTGCCGGTACATCGGTGTCCGAACCGCGCGGGGACGGTGCGACGATACTGTCACACGCCATAGGCGCATCGCACCCCTGAACGCTCGATTCATCCATCTCGAAACACAAATGTCACGAAATCAGCACTTCCAGGCAAAAAAGAGTGCGGAATCCATTGCCTCGAGCCGCTACGCTGGTGCCGCAACGCAGCGCGGCGGTGTCGATTCCCGGTCGCGCGTCCATCGCGAGGAGAACTGATGAGAATCGCCGTTCCGGCAGAGGTCAAGAACAACGAGTACCGCGTCGCGATCACGCCCGCCGGTGTGCACGACCTGGTGGCGAACGGCCACGAGGTGCTCGTGCAGGCGGGCGCGGGCCTCGGTTCGTCGATCACCGACGACGAATACGCCGCCCAGGGAGCCCGCATCGTCGCCGACGCCGCGACCGCCTGGGGCGAGGCCGATCTGCTGCTCAAGGTGAAAGAGCCCATCGCGTCGGAGTACGCGCACTTCCGGCCCGGAATGCTGCTCTTCACCTACCTGCACCTCGCCGCCGAGAAAGAGCTCACGCACGCCCTGCTCGACACGCACGTCACGGCGATCGCCTACGAGACCGTGCAGCTGCCCTCGCGCGCCCTGCCGCTGCTCGCCCCCATGAGCGAGGTCGCCGGTCGGCTCGCCCCCATCGTCGGCGCGAACGCGATGATGCGTCCCCACGGCGGACCGGGACTTCTGGTGCCCGGGGTGCCCGGCACCGACCCGGCGAACATCGTCGTGCTCGGCGGCGGGGTCGCGGGCACGAACGCCGTCGCGATGGCCGTGGGGCTCGGTGCCGAGGTCACGGTGCTCGACACCAACATCCAGCGCCTGCGCGAGCTCGACGCCCTGTACAGCGGGCGCATCCGCACGATCGCCTCGAACGGCTACGAGATCGAGAAGGCGGCCGTGCAGGCCGACATGCTCATCGGCTCGGTGCTCATCCCCGGGGCGAAGGCCCCCAAGCTCGTCAGCAACGACCTCGTCTCGCGCATGAAGCCCGGCAGCGTGCTCGTCGACATCGCCGTCGACCAGGGCGGCTGCTTCGCCGACACCCGGCCGACGACGCACGCCGACCCGACCTTCCGAGTGCACGACAGCATCTTCTACTGCGTCGCGAACATGCCGGGCGCCGTGCCGACCACATCGACGTACGCGCTCACCAACGCGACCATGCCCTACGTGCGCGCCATCGCGAACCACGGGTGGCAGTCCGCGCTGCAGGCCGATGCCGCGCTCGCGCTCGGACTCAACACCCACGCGGGCTCGGTGACGAACGACGCCGTCGCGACCGCGCACGGCCTCGACTCGGTGTCGCTCGCGAGCGCCATCGCGTGATCTCGGCGGCGGGGTGACGGGCCGTGCGCCCGCCACCCTGCTCCGGGGCCGAGCCGGTGTCGGCCGTCATCCTGCCGCGAGCGGGCTCCATCGACGCCGTTCGACACCCTCGCCCGGCGCCACCACCCAGACCTCGCCGCGCTCGAGTACGAGCGGCGGCAGCGACGCGCGCAGGCCGAGCAGGGCGCGCACGTCGGCGGCATCGGCGTGCGCGATGACGATCTGGGTCGCGCGCTTCGCCTCGCTCAGCGCAGGCCAGGCCGCGTGCCAGGCATCGGGATCAGCGACGAACACCCGCCCCGCGGGCCGGTCGATGGCCACCGCCCTGTCGCCACGAGCCGGGTCGACGAGGTCGCGCAGCTCACGGTGGTCGCGCAGCTCGGTGAGGTCGCGCACGACGCGATGATCGGGATGCGCGGCTGCGACCGCCGCTGCGACCGCAGCCGCTCGGCGCGTGATCACGAGGGCATCGCCCCCGGGCGACGGATTCCACGGTGCGACGGTCACGGGTTCCGGCGCCAGCGGAACGCCTCCCTCATCGAGCACCTGCACCTGCAGGTCGTGCCACCACCCGCGCCCTGGAGGGGCCGCACGATCGAACAGCCCCCGGGGCGCACCTGCGAGCTGGTGATCCTCGGCGTCGGCGGCTCGCAGCAGCACTCGCGACTCGAACCGGGCGCCGAGCACCGATCGGGCTGCCGAGACGGGGCCGACGGCGGCCGCGGCACCGCCTCCGGCGCGACGCAGCCCCCGCACGGCCGAGTCCCAGCGCTGCAGCAGGTCGGCGCCGAGCTCGGCCGCCTCAGCGACGAGCAGGTCGAGATCGTCGGCGAGCAGCAGGGTGGCGGCGGGTGGTCGCTCGGCGAGCCGCTCGAGCAGCTGCCACGCGTCAGCGACCAGGGTCGGCACGACGACCGTGGACGCCCCGGCCCGCTGGGCGGCGTGCTGCAGCGCGAGCAGCGTCGTCGTTCGCCCGCTGCGGCTCGCCCCCGCGATCGCGAGTGCGCCGTCGCGCGTCGGCAGATACAGCGCGGGCAGGCGTCGCAACTCGGCCGGATCGTCGAGCACGCCGAAGGCGAGGGGCGGCAGCGAATCGGGGCCATCGACGGTATCACTCGAGCACGGCAGCTCCCCGTCATCGTGAGCGAGCGACGCGAGCTGATCGTGGTCGATGCGGGTCGGCAGGGGCGGCAGCCATGGTGACACGATCGCGGACCCCGACCCCCAGCGCGCGGCGACTGCCGCGATGTCGGCCTCGTCGACGACCGCGACCTGCAGCGCCCTCGCGCCCGCAGCATCCACGACGAGCGCGCGCCCGGGCGGTGCCGCGGCGATCTCGGCCGCATCGCGGCCGATGAACGCCGAGGCCGCTGCAGTCGAGAGGCGGAACGCGATGCGCACGGCGCAGTTCGCGGCGACCGCATCGCGCACGACGCCCGCCGGGTGCTGCGTGCCGAGCACGAGGTGCACGCCGAGTGAGCGACCCCGTGCCGAGAGGTCGGCGAAGGGGGCGTGCAGCTCAGGAAAAGCATCCATCAGCGCAGCGAACTCGTCGACGAGCACGACGAGTCGGGCGAGCAGGCCCGGACGATCGGCGACGTCGCGCACCCCCGCCTCGACGAGGACGCGCTCGCGTCGCCGCAGCTCGGCCTTGACGCTCAGCAGCGTGCGCTGGGCCACGAGCGGGTCGAGGTCGGTGACGAGCCCGATGACGTGCGGCAGCCGTGCGAGCTCGGCGAAGGTCGCCCCGCCCTTGAAGTCGACGAGCAGCAGCTGCAGAGCACTCGGGGGGTGGCGCGCGGCCCAGCCGAGCGCGAGCGTGCGCAAGAACTCGCTCTTGCCACTGCCCGTCGTGCCACCAACCAGCGCGTGCGGCCCCGAGCGCTCGAGATCGAGACCGACGATGCCGTGACCACCGACACCGATCGGCACGCCGTCGACAACCTCGCCCTCGCGATCGAGCTCGCCCCACCGCACGCTGTCGGGGGGCGTGGCCGCCGCCGACCGCGCCGAGACGTACTGCTCGAGCTGCCGCAGACTCGCGAGCTCGGGTCGCACCTCGACAGGCTCGCGACCCGGCACGTGCAGCAGGACGCGCGTCGCTGAGAGCACCCGCACCACGGTCGCCATCGCCGACCGGGGTGCCTGCGGCTCGCCGCGCTCGACGGCGACGTCGCACTCGAGCTGCAGGCGGCGGGCGAGCGACTCGGCGACGATGCCCTCGCCCTGCAGCAGAACCGGACCGCGAGGCACGACCACGGGAAGTGCGGGGTGCCGGCGGGCCCGCTCGAGCATTCCCCGCAACCGCTCATCGATCTGCGGGTCGTCGCACGGCGGGGGCGCATCCGGTGCCGTCGTGCTCGCCGATGGCGCCGTGCCGATGCGCATGGCTCGGTGCTCTCCCACTTCGATGCCGGAGTCGCGCGGGTGGCGCTCGTCGAACGCCGCGCGCTCGTCGGCGTGCGCTCGCGTGATGGCGAGCTCGTACTGCTCGCACTCGCGCTCGAACCGCGCGGCCTCGTCACGCAGCGCCCGGCGAGCGTGGCGACGCCCGTCGAGCACGGTCGCGATCGCGATGATCGGGCTGAGTACCGCGAAGATCAGCACGAACGGCGAGCCTGTGACGAGTCCGATGATCACGGCGCCCACGAGCGGCGCGACGACGGCGATGAGCGGAAACGGCGTGCGCGCGGGGGGTCGGGGCGCGGCGGGGAGCGGAGGCAGCCGATGCATCGGCCCAGCACATCACGCGATACGGGGCCGCTCGCGAGAGGAGGACGCCATCTCGAGCGCGTGCCCTCGCGCCACGGTGTGGGGAGGAGAAGTGCTCAGCTGACCACGACGAACTGCTCGCCGATATCGATGCGCGTGCCGCGCACGATCGGGTAGCGCCGGCCCGGCTCGCACGGCCGCGGCTCGGCGCCCGGCTCGCGGATGACCGATCCGTTGCCCGAGTGCCGATCGCTGAACCAGAAGACACCGGCCTCCTGCCCGAACTCAAAGTGCGTCTTCGAGACAGACCGCCCCGGATCGACGATCGCGACGAGGTGGTCGACGTACTCCCCTGGCTCGGGGTGCGGGTTGCGCCCGGCGAGGCCCGAACCGAGCACGGTGTAGCTCTCGCCGGTGCTGAACTGCAGCACGAACCGCGATCCGCCCGTGCCACGCGGCACGATGCGGGTGCTCTCGACGTCGGGGGCGACGGGCGGGGTCGGAGGCGGAACCGGCACCGGCATGGGCTGCGCCATCAGGTGCGGGACCGGCTGCGGCGCCGCGGGAACGGATGGGGCGGGCGCCTCAGAGACCACCGGCGGCGGCGCCGCGGGCCGCGGGGGCGTGGTCATCGCAGGGAGCGGCGGCGGGGTCACCGCGGGGAGCGGCGGCGGGGTCACCGCGGGCGGCGGCGCGTCCATGACGAGCCGCTCGATGATGCGGGTGTCACCGGGCAGCGGCGACCCGCACTCGGCGCAGTACCGGTCGTCTGGCTCGCGCGCGGCACCGCAGACCGTGCACGGTGCGAGGTCGTGAACTGCAGCGGGCTCGACCGCCGCCGGCGAGTCGATCGACAGCGGGCCATCGGCCGACCACGGCACCGCATCCGGTGCGGTCTGCTGCGCGGGCAGGGCGGGCTCGTCGCGCCCGGGCCCGGGATCGGGTTCGTCGCGCACAGAATCGTCGCGCGCAGGACGGTCGAGCACAAGCAGCGGCTCTGGTTCATCACGCTCGGCCTCGTCGAGCGACAGCTCGTCGAGCACCGACTGGCCGGGGGTCGTGACGGGCAGGGGTGCCGTGACGGGGGCGGTCGGGCGCTCGACGACACGAGGCACGACGGCCGGCGCCGAGACCGAGCGGCCGCATTCGCCGCAGAAGAGGGCGAACGGCGGCAGGGCGGCCCCGCAGTGCTGGCACATCACGATGCCCGACCCCCCGTCGTTCGTCGCCGCTCAGGATACCGGCGCAACGACCGCGGCGAGATCGCCGCTCGCCACCGCTCTCGGCGGGTGCGTCCCTCGGCGAGGGATGCCCGCAGCGCGTCCGCCGTCGCCCACACCCGGTCGGCATCGGTCGAAGCGGGTGCCTCGGGCGCGTAGACGGCCCGGTCGGCGACACGCGCGAGCACGAGAGCCTGAGGTCGCCCGATCGCCGCCGCGACCTCGGAGCGCGTCGCCGCAGGCGGCAGCGGCACTCCCAGATCGATCGCCTCATCGGTGACATCGCGCCAGCCGCCGAGGATGCGGGCCGCCGGGTCGGCCGCCGAGCGACGCCGCCGCCGCCGGCGAGCCTTCGCGGCGGCGATCACGACGAAGGGCGAGGCGATGAGACCGGCCACGAGCAGCACGGGACCGACGATGGCGAGCACGGCGAGCACGGCCTGCCAGAAGGGGTCGATGCCGGGATCATCGAGCTGCTCGATCTCAGGCGGAGCCAGCTCGTCGAGCGGCGGCGGGTCATCGACGGGGGGTGGAACGGCGTTCTGCGGGCGCGAGACGGGCACGGGCTCATCGGGCTCGGTGGGCGGGATCTCGCGGCGGTCGGGCACGACGTCGACCGCGACCCATCCCGAACCGGCCGTCGAGATCTCGACCCAGGCGGTGCGATCGCTCTCGAGCAGCGTCACAGCGCCCGGCTCGTCGATCGGCCCGAAACCGAGCACGACCCGCGAGGCGAATCCGAGCTCGCGCGCGATGAGGGCGGCCGCGACGGCGTACTGCTCGGCATCGCCGACCATGGGCCGATCGGTCACGAGCTGGGCGATGCGCTCGACCGAGTGCCCCGAGCGGCTGGGCGCTTCGTCATCGCCGACACCATGGCTCAGGTAGCCCTGCTGCCGCAGCGTCTCGAGCGCACGGTCGAGCCGCGGCCCCGAGCCCTCGGTTCCCGTGACGACGTCGGCGACCCAGGTGCTGAGCGCCTCGGGGATCTCGGTGATCGCCGGCACGTCGGCATCGCCGGGCACGGCGTCGCCGAGTGCGGATGCCGCGCGCGCGGGCACGACGACGTCGAGCGTGTACTGCAGACCGTCGGGCACCCCGCCGACGAAGGCCGCCGTTCCCGTCGCGGCGTTGAAGACGAAGCGGTCGCGCAGATCGGCCGCGTCATCGCCCGCGATGGTGATCGCTCCGAACTCGCCGATCGTCGGCAGCCAGACGCCCGTGGTGCGCGCCACCGCGACCGTGACGCTCGCGGGCGATCCGTCGATCGCGGCGAGGTCGCGCCGGGTGGGGATGCGCACGAAGCGCCCGGAGGCGCTGTCGACGAGGTCGCTGCCGACCGCGAAGACGGTGCCGTCATAGCTGTCGAGCACGGCGAGGCGGATGCGGGCGCCCGCGGGCGCACCCGTCACGACGAGCGCGGTGTCGTCGGCGATCGCGGGGTCGAACGAGGCCCGGTAGGCCGCGAGGGGGCTCGGCTCGTCGAGCGGATCGAACGGGCGTTCGGCGGTCGTGCGCAGAACCGTGCGCTCGCCCGGCGGCGGCGCGGGAGGTGGGGGCGCTTCCTCGGGCGGAGCGCTCTGGAGCAGCAGCAGCACGGGCAGCAGCGGGCCCATCTACAGCCCCTCGCACACGTTCTGCGCCGCCGTGTCGAGGAACGGCGCAAAGGGGCAATTGACGTAGCGCAGCC
>NZ_JBKBLF010000029.1:0-24734 GCF_046296455.1 Microcella sp. | reverse complement strand
GGCGGCGGGGCGCCTCGTCGGCGACGGGCGCGGCGGCCGGCTCGACGGCCTCGACCGTCGGCGCGGCGGCGAGGTCGGCGGCCGGCTCGGCCTCGGGGGCCTCGCCTGCGGACTCGGCACGGTTCTGGGTGATCGCGTCCACCAGTTCTCCCTTGCGAAGTTTCGAGACGCCGGCGACACCGAGCTCGGTCGCGAGCTGCTGCAGCTCGGCAAGCTTGAGGGTGCCGAGGTCGGCGGGGGCATCCGCGCTCGAGGCGCGGACGATGGGGTCAGTCACGGGAATTGTTCCTTTCGGCTCCGAGCGAGATACGCCACGGAGGATGCCTGGTGCCTCATGATCGCGATACCGGTGCGGTGCGGGGAGGAGACCGAGAAGCGGTGTCGACCGCGCGAACGCTGGGGTGGCGCGAGTGGAAGCAGCGGGGCTGCTGGTAATGCTCGGCTGGAGGGCGGTTAGACCGCGGCCTCGACCGGATGCGTGTTCACTGTAGCACCCTTGAAATCGACGGCCAGCATGTGCGACAGCCACGGCGTGGTGGCGTGCTGCTCGATGAGCTCGGCCGCCTGCAGCCGCTGCGCGGGGTCGCTGCAGAGCACGAGCACCGAGGGGCCAGCGCCCGAGACGACGGCGGCGAGCCCGTGCTGCCGCAGCACCGTGATGAGCGCATTGGTCTCGGGCATGGCGCTCGCACGATAGGTCTGGTGCAGCTTGTCTTCGGTCGCGGCGAGCAGCAGCTCGGGGCTCTGGATCAGGGCGGCGATGAGCAGCGCCGAGCGCGAGACGTTGAAGATCGCGTCTTGGTGCGGCACAGATTCCGGCTGCAGCGAGCGGGCGAGCGCGGTCGACATCGTGCTCGTCTCGGGCACGGCCACGAGCAGCGAGACGCCGCGGTGCACCGTGAGGCGCTTGTGCTGCGGACCCTCGGGCGTCACCCACGCGATCGTGAGCCCGCCGAAGAGGGCGGGGGCCACGTTGTCGGGGTGGCCCTCGAGCTCGGTCGCCCGCGCGAGCAGGTCGTCGGCCGACATCTCGACGATGCCCTCGAGCAGGCCCTTGGCGGCCATGACGCCCGAGACGATCGCCGCACCCGACGAGCCCATGCCGCGGCCGTGCGGGATGACGTTGTGGGCGACGAGGTCGAGGCCCGGCATCACGAGCCCATGGGCGGCGAAAGTGTGGGCGATCGAGCGCACGACGAGGTTCGACTCGTCGGTCGGCACCTCGCCCTCGCCGACCCCGTGCACCTCGACCGTGGCCCCGGGCGCCTCGCGCACGCTCACCTCGAGCTCGTCGTAGACCGACAGTGCGAGACCGAGCGTGTCGAAGCCCGGACCGAGGTTGGCTGTCGTCGCCGGCACCTTGACCGTGACGCGGCGACCGAGCAGCCGCGGGTCGACGGCGGTCACGCCGACACCCGCTGCAGGCCCAGCACCGAGGCGACCTCGGCAGTGTCGACGCGCACGACGGTCGGCGACACGTCGACGCCGTCGGGGCCCTTGAGCGCCCACTGCGGGTCTTTGAGCCCGTGGCCGGTGACCGTCAGCACGACGGTCGAGCCGGCGGGAATGGCGCCCGCCTCGGCGCGCTCGAGCAGGCCCGCGACCGAGATGGCCGATGCCGGCTCGACGAAGATGCCGACCTCCTGCGAGAGGAGCCGGTGCGCGAGCAGGATGTGCTCGTCGGAGATGGCCCCGAAGTAGCCGTTGCTGTCATCGCGCGCGGCGAGCGCGAGCTCCCACGACGCGGGGTTGCCGATGCGGATCGCGCTCGCGATCGTCTCGGGCTTGCGCACGGGCTCGCCGAGCACGATGGGTGCGCTGCCCGAGGCCTGGAAACCGAACATGCGCGGCAGTTTCGTGGTCGCGCCGCGGTCGAGCTCTTCGCGGTACCCGCGGTGGTACGCGGTGTAGTTGCCCGCATTGCCCACCGGAAGAATGTGGAAGTCAGGCGCATCCCCCAGCACCTCGACGACCTCGAAGGCGCCCGTCTTCTGGCCCTCGATGCGATCGGGGTTGACCGAGTTGACGAGGTGCACGGGGTAGTTGGCCGAGAGGTCGCGGGCGATGTCGAGGCAGTCATCGAAGTTGCCCTCGATCTGGATGATCTCGGCCTTGTGGGCCACCGCCTGGCTGAGCTTGCCCATCGAGATCTTGCCCTCGGGCACGAGTACCGCGGCCGTGATGCCCGCGTGCGTGGCGTACGCCGCGGCCGACGCCGAGGTGTTGCCGGTCGAGGCGCAGATAACGGCCTTCGCGCCGTGCTCGACGGCCTTCGAGATGGCCATCGTCATGCCGCGGTCTTTGAACGAGCCGGTCGGGTTCATGCCCTCGTACTTGACGTAGACCGACGCACCGGTGCGCTCACTGAGGTACCGAGCGGGAATGAGCGGCGTGCCGCCCTCACCGAGCGTGATGATCGGGGTGGCCTCGCTGATATCGAGTCGATCGGCGTACTCGTGCAGGAGTCCGCGCCACTGCTTCGCCATCTACAGTCCTTCTACTCGCAGCACGCTCGTCACGCTGTGGACGACGCTGCTGGTGGTCAGTGCCGCGACCGTTGCGGCGAGATCGGCCTCGGAGGCCTCGTGGGTTCCGATGACCAGGGTAGCCGCGCTCGCTGCGCCCGAGGGACGCGCGGGGTCGGCCGGGGTCACCGACTGCTGCACCGTCTCGACCGAGACGCCGTGGCTCTGGAACAGGGCCGCGATGACGGCGAGCACGCCCGGCTCGTCGGCGACGAGCAGGGTGATCTGGTACCGGGTGGTGATGGCGCTGATCGGCAGCACGGGCAGGTCGGCGTGCGTGCTCTCGGCGACGCCCGGGCCGCCGACGACGTGCCGACGAGCGGCCGACACGACGTCTCCGAGCACGGCCGAGGCCGTCTGGATGCCCCCGGCGCCCGCGCCGTAGAACATGAGCGAGCCGGCGGCCTCGGCCTCGACGAACACGGCGTTGTTCGCGCCGTGCACGGCGGCGAGCGGGTGCGTGTCGGGGATGAGCGCGGGGTGCACCCGCACGCTCACGCCGTCGGTGCCCGATGCGGGGTCGGTGAGCCGCTCGCAGATGGCCAGCAGCTTGACGACGTAGCCGGCCTTGCGCGCGGCGACGACCTGCTCGAGCGTGACCTCGGTGATGCCCTCTCGGTGAACGGCCCCGACGGGCACGAGCGTGTGGAAAGCGAGGCTCGCGAGGATGGCGGCCTTCTGCGCAGCGTCGTAGCCTCCGACATCCGCCGTCGGGTCGGCCTCGGCGTAGCCGAGCTCGGTCGCCGTGGCGAGCGCCTGCTGCATCGACTCGCCCTGCGTGTCCATGCGGTCGAGGATGAAGTTCGTCGTGCCGTTGACGATGCCCAGGATGCGTTCGACCCGGTCGCCCGCGAGCGAATCGCGCAGCGGCCGGATGATCGGGATCGCCCCGCCCACCGCCGCCTCGTAGTACAGCTGCGCGCCGACCTGCCCGGCCGCCTCGAAGAGCTCGGGGCCGTGGGTGGCGAGCAGCGCCTTGTTGGCCGTGATGACGTCGGCGCCCGAGGTGAGCGCCTGCAGGATGAGGGTGCGGGCGGGCTCGAGGCCGCCCATGAGCTCGACGACGATGTCAGAGCTGAGGATGAGCGATTCGGCGTCGGTCGTGAGCAGCTCGCGCGGGATGGCGGTGTCGCGCGGCGCGTCGAGGTCGCGCACGGCGACGCCCGCGAGCTCGATGCCGGCGCCGATGCGGGCGGCGAGCTCGTCGCGGTGCGTCAGCAGCTGGTCGGCGACCTGGGCGCCGACGCTGCCCGCGCCGAGCAGGGCGACGCGGAGGTTGCGGTATTCGATCACGGAGTGTCTCCTCGGGGCTGATTCGCAGGGGGGAGCTGGGCGAGCACATCGCGGCGCAGCAGGTCGTGCTCGGTCTCGCCGCGCACGATCAGGCGCACGGCACCGTCGCGTACCGCGACGACCGCGGGCCGCGCCAGGTAGTTGTAGTTGCTCGCGAGCGAGAAGCAGTAGGCGCCCGTCGCCGGCACGGCGACGAGGTCGTCGGGTGCGGTGTCGACGGGCAGGTAGGCGTCGCGCACGACGATGTCGCCGCTCTCGCAGTGTTTGCCCGCGACGCGCACGAGCACGGGCTCGGCCGTCGAGCCCCGGCCCGCGAGAGCCACCGAGTAGTCGGCGCTGTAGAGGGCGGGGCGGGCGTTGTCGCTCATGCCGCCGTCGACGCTGACGTATCGCCGCACGGCCGTCGTGCCCTCGTCGACGGTCACGACCACGTCTTTCGTGGTGCCGACCTCGTAGAGCGTGACGCCCGCCGGCCCGATGATGGTGCGACCCGGCTCGACGGCGACCTTCGGCGTCGGGATGCCCAGCTCGCGGCACACCGAGGCCACGGCCGCGAGCAGCGCGTCGGCGACCTGCTCGATCGCCGGTGCATCGTCGCTCTCGACGTAGGCGATGCCGAACCCGCCGCCCAGGTTGAGCTCGGGCACCTCGCCTCCGGCGCCCAGCGCGGCATGCAGGGTGAGCAGCCGTCGCGCGGCCTCGAGAAAACCCTCGACCGCGAAGATCTGCGAGCCGATGTGCGAGTGCAGGCCCAGGAAGCGCAGGCCGGAGTGGGCGCGGATGGCGGCCACCGCATCCGGGGCATCGGAGATGGGGATGCCGAACTTCTGGTCTTCGCGCGCCGTGGCGAGGTACTCGTGGGTGTGGGCGTGCACGCCCGAGTTGATGCGCAGGCGCACCGGCTGCACGCGCCCGTGGCGCTCAGCCGCCGCGGCGACGCGCTCGATCTCGATGAGGGAGTCGATGACGATCGCGCCCACGCCGACCGCGACGGCGCGGTCGATCTCGGCGAGCGACTTGTTGTTGCCGTGCAGGCCCAGCCGGCCCGGGTCGACGCCGGCGGCGAGGGCCACGGCGAGCTCTCCCCCACTGGCGACGTCGATGTTGAGCCCGGCCGCGATCATCCAGCGCGCAACCTCGGTGCACAGGAAGGCCTTGCCCGCGTAGTAGACGGCCGCGGTGGTGCCATGCGCGGCGGCGGCGGTCGTGAAGGCCGCGAGGGTTCGCGCGGCCCGATCGCGGGCATCCTGCTCATCGACGACGTAGAGCGGCGTGCCGAACTCGGCGGCCAGACGCGGCAGCGGCACCCCGCCGATCGCGATCGCACCCTCGGCCGTGCGTGCGGCGCTCGACGGCCACACGTGGGCGGGCAGAGCGTCGCCGTCGACGGGCGGCACGAGCCACGACGGCGAGAGCGGGTTGGCGGACACGGATGACCTCACGGGGACGACGAACTGGGGGTGTGAGGCGAGCGAACCCGGCTTGGTTCCTGAAGCCGATCTCGAGTTTAGCGGCGTGCGGTGCGCGGATTCACCGGCGGCGACTGCTCGCTAGCCGCACGCGCCGCGCGTCGAGAACTCGGGGCCGCCGAGCGCGGCGTCCTCGGCCGCGAAGACCACGACGAGCTGCTCGTCGCCGACCTGCACCGACGTGAGCTCGAGCGCTTGCGGCAGGTACTGGGCGACGCAGAAGCTCTGCGAGGTCAGCAGGGGCTCGACGAGCCCGCCGAACTGCTCTTGCAACTGCGCGGCGTCGAGGCGCTCGTCGCCGAGCTGCACGCTCGACGGCGTGAACGCGAGCTGCCCGTCTTGCACCGAGGGGGTGAGGCCGAGCCCGACCGAGAACTCGATGCCGAAGAACGAGAAGGCGGTCTGGAACCGGATCTCGCGCTCATCGAGCTGCACATCGTTGATGACCGTTCCGGCGAGGAACCCGGCGATCGCCGCGACGTCGGCCTCAGCCACCCGGTAGACGGCCTGCACCGAGTCGCTGGGCTGCGTCGCATCGATCGCCACGCCCTGCGCGATGAGCGTCAGATCGCCCGCGAGCTCGCCCACCGCGACGTCGGGCGCCTCGACGGTCACGGCGTCGAGGCGTCCGCCGATGACCTGCAGCAGCACCGAGGCCCCCTCGATCGTGACCTCGACGGGATGCTCGGGCTCGAGCTGCAGCGACTCGCGCACCTGATCGCCGATGAGCGCCGACACCTGCTGGCGCGCCAGCGACTCGGCGATGACGGCGGCGATGCCGAGCACGACGACCACGCCGATGACGATGAGCGCGGCGATGAGCCCGCGGCGACGCGGGCGCGGTGCGGGCTCGACCACGACGATCGTGTCGGCGGAAACCTCGGCTCCCTCGGGCTCGGTGGTCGCGGGCTCGAATGCCTCGGGCTCGGTGGTCTGCGGCCCGCTCGTCTCGGGCTCGCTCGGCGTCGTCGGGTCGGCCACGGTCACATCCGTTCCGGCGCCGAGACGCCGATCAGGGTCAAGCCGTTGCGCAGCACCTGACCGGTGGCGTCGTTGAGCCACAGGCGCGTGCCGTGGATGCTCGAGACGGGCTCGTCGCCCTGCGGCGTGACCCGGCAGGTGTCGTACCAGCGGTGGTAGGCGGCCGCGAGCTCTTCGAGATAGCGGGCGACGCGGTGCGGCTCGCGCAGCGTCGCGGCCTGCGCCACGATGCGCGGGAACTCGGCGAGCGCCCCGAGCAGCACGCTCTCGGTCTCGTCGGTGAGCAGCTCGCTCGCGAACACCGAGCGGTCGACGCCCGAGGCGGCGGCGTTGCGGGCCACCTGGTGCGTGCGGGCGTGCGCGTACTGCACGTAGAACACGGGGTTGTCGTTCGTGCGCTTCTGCAGCAGCTCGGGGTCGAGCGTCAGCGGCGAATCGGCGGGGTAGCGCGCGAGCGAATAACGCAGGGCATCGGTGCCGAGCCACTCGCGCAGGTCGTTGAGCTCGATGATGTTGCCCGCGCGCTTGCTGAGCCGCGCGCCGTTGATGCTCACGAGCTGACCGATCAGAACCTCGATGTCGCGCTCCGGGTCGTCGCCCGCGGCTCCGGCGAGCGCCTTGAGGCGGTGCACATAGCCGTGGTGGTCGGCACCGAGCAGGTAGATCTTGTGCGCGAAGCCGCGGTCGCTCTTCGAGAGGTAGTACGCCGCGTCGGCCGCGAAGTAGGTGTAGACGCCGTTACCGCGCTTGATGACGCGGTCTTTGTCGTCGCCGAAGTCGGTCGTGCGCACCCAGATGGCGTCGTCGAGGTCGTAGACGTGGCCCTGTGCGCGCAGGCGCTCGACCGCCTCGTCGATGCGGCTCGCGTTGCTCGCCGCATCGACCGCGTGCAGCACGCGCTCGCTGAACCACACGTCGAAGTGCACGTTGAAGCGTTCGAGCGACTCGCGGATCTCGTCGAGCTGCCAGCCGTAGCCGAGCTCGCGCGCGATCGCGACCGCCTCGCTGCGGGGCAGGGTGGCCAGGTCGGGGCGCTCGGCGAGAGCACGCATCCCCAGCGCCGTGATGTACTCGCCCGGGTACCCGTTCTCGGGGGCGGGCTCGCCCAGGGCGGCGGCGAGCACCGACTCACCGAAGACGTCCATCTGGGCGCCCGCGTCGTTGACGTAGAACTCGCTGACGAGGGTCGCGCCGCTCGCCGACAGCACGCGCGCGAGCGAGTCGCCGAGTGCCGCCCACCGGGTGTGCCCGATGTGCAACGGGCCTGTCGGGTTCGCCGACACGAACTCGAGGTTGATCGTCTGGCCGAGCAGCGATTCGTTGTGTCCGTAGGTCTCGCCCGCCTCGACGATGACGCGCGCGAGCTCGCCCGCGGCACCCGCCTCGAGGCGGATGTTGAGGAACCCGGGGCCGGCGACCTCGACCGCGGCGACACCCTCGATCGCGAGGATGCCGGGCACGAGCTCGTCGGCGAGCGTGCGCGGCGGCATCCCGACCCGCTTCGCCTGCTTGAGTGCGACGGAGGTGGCCCAGTCGCCGTGATCGCGGTTGCGAGGGCGCTCGAGCGCGATGTCGTCGACCGTCAATTGGCCCGCGGCCTCGGCGTCGCGGCGCCCGACCGCGTCGACGACGACGGCGAGCAGGGCGGCGGCGAGCTGGGCGGGATTCATGAGGGTCGATCCTATCGGGCTGTCGCTGCCCGCCTGCCGCGCCCGAGGGGGCCACAATGGCCCCATGAACCTCGCCCGTTCGACCACCGCGATCGCCGCCGCGATCGTGCTCGCGACCGCGCTCGCCGGCTGCGTCGGCGCACCCGTCGACCCCGGAGCGAGCGCTTCGCCCAGCCCCTCAGCGTCGCCCGATGCCGCCCCCTCGCCGACCGCGAGCTCGAGTGTCGGGCCCACCGGGCTCGTCGTGCTGCCATTCTCGATCGCGTGCGACGAGCTCGTCACGGCCGACGCGCTCTACGAGTTCAACCCCAATGTCGGGGTCGACCCCGAGCCGAGCGCGACGGGGCTCGTAGCGACGATCGCCGAATCCGGCGGGGTCACGTGCGGCTGGCTCAACCAGACGAGCGGAGACCGCATCTCGGTGGGCGTGCTGCGGCTCGACGCGGCCTCGCTCGACCGCGTGCGCGGCGAAGCCGCCGAGCGGGGCGAGCCCGAGACGCAGTACTTCGACGGCTACTTTCGCGAAGAGGGCGGCGTCGGTCACGCCGAAGACTTCGAGCGCGACTACTGGATCGTGCTCGACTCCGCAGCCCTACTGGGGGCCGACGAGGTGGGCTCGTTCCTCGCCGCCCTGCGGCCCGCGCTGCCGTAGCGGCTCGCTAGCCGAGCGGCAGCAGGGCGCGCACGTCGTCGTCGAGGGGCTCGTCTGCGTGCGCATGCACGAGCAGGCGCTGCAGCGTCAGCGAGGTGCCGTCGTTGGCGAGGAACGCGGTATCGGCGGCGTCGCGCCCCGTCGCGATGCGCAGCATGCCTGAGCGCGGAGCGAGGCCCGTGGCGTCGGCCACCACCCACTGGTCGTCGACGAGCGCCTCGACGACGGCGTGGAAGTCCATCGGATGCAGCTGCGGGGCGTAGACCGAGACGACGCGGGCGGGCACATCGGTCGCGCGCAGCACCCCGGCGAGCAGGTGGGCGAAGTCACGGCACACGCCCTGCCCGGTCGCGAGGATCTCGGGCAGTCCGTCGGTGGGCGAGGTCGAGCCGGGCGTGTAGACGAGGCGCTCCGCCACCCACTCGCGCGCCGCCATCAGGCGCTCGCGCTCGGGCAGGGCGCACAGGTCGTCGATGACCCTCGGATCGACGAGCGGGCCCGCGAGCTCGTCGGACTGCACGTACCGACTCGGGCGGACGGCGAGGATGCGCTCGGTCGAGTCGACGACGCGCGGTGCGCCCCGGCCGGTCACTGTCGCCGAGTACCGCACCGTGAGTGGACCGGCGGGGGCGTCGGCGGTGTGCCAGCGGGTGCCGCTGAAGCCCACGACCTCGGTCATCGCGAGCGGTGCGCCCGCGGCCGTCACCTCGAGCCGCTCGTCGATCATCAACCCGGGAGCGCTCGACACCGCGACGGCCAGCACGATGGCCGTGGCCTCGCCGAGGGTCGCATCGATCTCGCACCCGACCGTGCGGCGCATGCCGTGCTCGCTCCCCATGCGGTCAGCCTGGCACGGAGCGGAGGTGGGCGCGAGAACCGCTAGGCTAGGCGAGCCTCCGTAGCTCAGGGGATAGAGCATCAGTTTCCGGTACTGAGGGTCGCAGGTTCGAATCCTGTCGGGGGCGCCAGCAATCTCGCGTGTGGTGCGGTTTTTCGCGCTCGGGCGCGAGCGTTCACGGCCAAGCGCGAGAAACGGCACGAAAACGGCGACGGTGCGTGGGGATGCGCGGCGTTGGATCGTGGCATCGGGCACCGCACTCGCTCCATGACAGTGGCCAAGCAAGGCTGGGAGCTCGTCAGTCCTTTGTGCCGATCCACTCGATGAGCTCATCGAACAGTGCACGCCGCTTCTTCGCAGAGAGTGGTGCGCCAAGGGGGCCTACCGGCACGAGCTCAATCGGTGGAAGGTCAACGAGCGCGAATCTCACACCCTTCGCACGTTGCATTCCCGCCCGCGAGTCGATGATCTCAACCGACGCGACAACGGCGGTTCGCACTGATCCCCACAGTGTCGCCGCCACTCCGCCGGTCCAAAAGTCGAGGCGATCACCGCCGACCGTGATCGTGACGGGGAGTAACCTCGCGATTCGACCAGTCGGGGCTGCTTCCCGATTCGTCAGAACTTCATGGCTCCCGTCGATCCCGGAGACAGTGAACAGGAGACGACCGGGTTGCTCACGACGCAGCGCTCGGTTTCGTAGATGGACAGGAAGCATGACAAGACAAACAATCCCTCCGACGAGGACAACCGCGAGAAGCGCTCCCCACAGCAGCGCAGAGACGACAACCGCACTGTCTAGAGGGCTCCTCGCCACGCGAGCGATTGCGAGAATTGCGAGGCCGAGGAACGCCACGACCCACGCCCACTGTGAGAGTGACCATAACTGGCGCTTCGTTTCTGGGGCATCATCGACGCCGTGGAGTCCTTGAACCACCGCGACCCTATTCGACGCCGCGGTTCTGGCGGCGCACGGGCTTGGGGGCGCGGCCGCCGAGGAACGAGCGACGCGGGTCGACGACGAAGCCCTGCCGCAGCGCCTCGCGGCCGATGAGCATGCGGAACCCCATGCTGTCGCGGTTGCTGAGGGTCATCTCGGCCGTGATCGTGCGGCCCATGAGCGTGATGTCCATGAGCACGACGATGCGCTCCTCCGTGTGACCCGACGAGCTGCGCACCGTGCGGCGATCATGCACGGGGCACTCGACCACGACCGTGTCGGCGTCGGATCGCTGCCACGGTCGCAGCCGGAAGCGCACGCGCTCGATGCCCTCAGCATCCGGGGCCAGGGGCTCGATACCGAAGGCGTGCACGCTCGATGAGCGCGCGCCGGTGTCGAGCTTCGCCTTGATCCAGGGCACGCCCGCCGAGGGCAGGCCGACCCACTCGCGCCACCCGGCGATGGTGGTTGAATGGGCGGGCTCAGTCACACCCTCATCTTGTCAGGGGCACCCCATGAAACTCGCCATTCTCTCGCGTGCCCCGCACTCGTACTCGACGGGGCGCCTGCGCGCGGCCGCCGAGCAGCGCGGTCACCGCGTGAAGGTGCTCAACACGCTGCGGTTCGCCGTCGACCTCACGGGGCCCGAGCCCGACCTCAACTACCGCGGCAAGCCGCTCTCGACCTACGACGCGATCCTGCCCCGCATCGGCAACTCGATCACGTACTTCGGCACGGCCGTCGTGCGCCAGTTCGAGCAGATGGACGTCTTCACCCCCAACACCGCGAACGGCATCAGCAACGCCCGCGACAAGCTGCGGGCCACCCAGATCTTGAGCCGCCACGGCATCGGGATGCCCGCCACGGCTTTCGTGCGCAACCGCGCCGACGTGCGCCCCGCGATCGAACGCGTGGGCGGCGCCCCCGTCGTGATCAAGCTGCTCGAGGGCACGCAAGGCATCGGCGTGATCCTCGCCCCCCAGGCCAAAGTGGCCGAGGCGATCATCGAGACGCTGCACTCGACGAAGCAGAACGTGCTCATCCAGCAGTTCATCGCCGAGAGCCGCGGCCGCGACATCCGCGCCCTCGTCGTCGGCGACCGCGTCGTCGCTGCCATGCGGCGCACCGCCGAGGGCGACGAGTTCCGCTCGAACGTGCACCGCGGCGGCACCGTCGAAGCAGTCACCCTCTCGCCGGAGTACGAGCGCGCCGCGGTGCGCTCGGCGCAGATCATGGGCCTGCGGGTCGCGGGCGTCGACATGCTCGAGGGCAACGAGGGGCCGCTCGTCATGGAGGTCAACTCCTCCCCCGGCCTCGAGGGCATCGAGCGCGCGACCAAGCTCGACGTCGCCGGCGCGATCATCGACTACATCTCGCACGAGGTCGCGTTCCCCGACATCGACGTGCGGCAGCGGCTCTCGGTGTCGACGGGCTACGGCGTGGCCGAGCTCGTCGTGCATGCCGGGGCCGAAATCGTCGGGCAGACGCTCGGTGAGTCGGGCATCCTCGACCGCGACATCACGGTGCTCACCCTCAATCGCGGCACGACCGTGATCCCCAACCCGCGGCGATCGCAAGTGCTGCAGGCCGAAGACCGCCTGCTGTGCTTCGGGCGCATGGAAGAGATGCGGTCGATGACGCCGAGCCGCCGTCGCCGTCGGGCCGCCGTTCGCAAGCTTCCGAAGAGCGCGACGCCGCAGGACTGAGCCGCTGCTCAGTCGACCGCGGCGTCAGTCGCGTGCGTCTCGAGAAAGCGGTAGAGCTCTTGGTCGTCGACGCCGGGGAACGTTCCGCTCGGCAGCGGCGACAGGATGTGCGCGTGCAGCTTGGCGCTCGTCCACACCTTGCCCTGCCACCGCGTCGCGAGCTCGCCATCGGGGCGCTTGCAGCACCCCGGGTCGGGGCACGTCGAGCGGTGCCGGTTGACGGTGTCGCGCCCGCGGAACCACTTCGAGTCGGCGAACGGCACACCGACCGTGATCGAGAACTCGTCAGAGGTTCCTGACCCGATCTGCGTCGACTCCCAGAAGGTGCCCTCGGGGGTGTCGGTGTACTGGTAGTACTCGGTGGTGCGGTTGGTGCGGGCGAAGGCGGCGCGGGCGCTCCAGCGCCGACACACGAGCTGGCCCTCGGTCGAGCCCGTCACATCGACCGGCAGCCGCAGGCCGTCGTTCTCGTAGGCCTTGTAGACGGCGCCGTCGCCCCCCACGCGCATGAAGTGCACCGTGAGGTCGAGGTGGCTCGTCGCGAGGTTGGTGAAGCGCAGCGCGGCCGCCTCGTGCGTGACCCCGAACGCGTCGCGAAAGTCTTCTACCGCGATGTTGCGGTCGGACTTCGCCTGCGCGAGGAAGGCGACCGACTGCTCGCGCGGCATGAGGCACGCGGCCGCGAAGTAGTTGATCTCGAGCCGCTGCCGCAAGAACTCAGCGTAGCTCGTGGGCACCTCGTGCGCGAGCAGCCGGTGGGCGATGGCCTGCAACGCCATCGAGCGCAGGCCGTGCCCGCCGGGAATCGACGCGGGCGGCAGGTAGATGCGCCCGTTGTCGAGGTCGGTGACCGAGCGCGCCGAGTGCGGCAGGTCGTTGACGTAAACGAGCTCGAAGCCGAGCTTCTGCGCCATGAGCCCGACCTCGCGGTGGGTGAGGGCCCCGCTCACGTGCCCCGATTCGGCGACGACCTGCTGCGCGAGTTCTTCGATCTCGGGCAGGTAGTTGTCGACCGTGCGCATGTGCAGGCGCTGGGCGGTGTTGGCCCGGCGCGCCTCTTCGGGCGTCGCGATCGCCTGGCGCTCGCGCTCGACGAGGGCACGGTGCAGGCCGACGATCGACTCGAGCACGTCGTCGGGCATCGATCGGCCGGCGCGCACGACGGGCAGCCCGAGGCCCGCGTAGTGCGGGCTGCGCTGCGCGCGCTCGAGCTCGATCTCGAGCGCGGCGCGCGGCGTGGGTGGGGTCGTGTCGAGCAGGTCGCCGAGCGAGGCGCCGAGCTCGGTGGCGATCGCGGTGAGCAGGGTGACGCGCGGTTCGCGGCGGCCGTTCTCCATGAGCGAGAGCTGACTGCCGGCCACACCGACGCGGTCGCCGAGCTGATCGAGGGTGAGTCCCGCAGCGGTGCGGTAGTGCCGGATGCGCTGGCCGAGTGTCACGAGGTCGCTCATGCCTTGACGATATCGAAAGAACGCCCGTTCTTTCCAGTCAAAGTGTTCGGAACAGCCATCCATGGCCCGTCACGATAGGGATATCGCCGAATTCTCCGAGGGAGACCGCCATGACCCTGCTCGACCGCACCAGCATCCCGACCGCCCCCGCCGCCGCCACCGCCACCGAGGCCCCGCGGCGCCCCGCTGAGGTCGCCGTGTGGGTCAGCGAGATCGCCGCCCTGCTCGAGCCCGCCGAGGTGCGCTGGGTCGACGGCTCGACTCGCGAGCGCCACGAGCTGCTGCAGCTGCTCGTCTCGACCGGCACCATCGAGCAGCTCAACCCCGACCTTCGCCCCTACTCGTTCCTCGCCCGCTCGGCCGAGAGCGACGTCGCTCGCCTCGAGAGCCGCACCTTCATCTGCACCGAGAACGAGGCCGACGCCGGGCCCACGAACAACTGGCGCGAGCCGGCCGCGATGCGCGCCGAGCTCGAGGGCGTCATGCGCGGCGCCATGCGGGGCCGCACGATGTACGTCGTGCCGTTCGCGATGGGCCCCATCGGCTCGCCCATGGCGCGCTTCGGCGTGCAGGTCACCGATTCGCCGTACGTCGTGGTGAGCATCGGCACGATGACGCGCATGGGCGACGCCGCCCTCGACGCGATTGCACGCGGGGCATCCTGGGTGCCCGCCGTACACAGCGTGGGCGCGCCGCTCGCCCCGGGCCAGCAGGATGTCGCGTGGCCGTGCAACGACACGAAGTACATCGTGCAGTTTCCTGAAACGCGCGAGATCTGGTCGTACGGCTCGGCCTACGGCGGCAACGCCATCCTCGCCAAGAAGGCCTACGCCCTGCGCATCGCCTCGGTCATGGCCCGCGACGAGGGCTGGCTCGCCGAGCACATGCTGCTCATCAAGGTGACGCCGCCCTTGGGCAAGTCGTACCACCTGGCCGCTGCCTTTCCGAGCGCGTGCGGCAAGACCAACATGGCCATGATGACCCCGAGCCTGCCCGGCTGGAAGGTCGAGACCATCGGCGACGACATCGCCTGGCTCTGGATCGGGGCCGACGGCCGCCTGCGCGCCATCAACCCCGAGGCCGGCTTCTTCGGCGTCGCGCCGGGCACCGGCATGCGCACCAACCCCACCGCGGTCGACGCGCTCTGGGGCAACACGATCTTCACCAACGTCGCTCGCACCGACGATGGCGATGTGTGGTGGGAGGGGCTGACCGACGAGAAGCCGGCCCGCCTCACCGACTGGCGCGGCGACGCGTGGACGCCCGACAGCGGGCGCCCCGCCGCCCACCCCAACTCGCGATTTACCGTGTCGGCCCGGCAATGCCCCTCGATCGCCGAGGACTGGGACGACCCGGAAGGCGTCGTCATCGACGCCATCATCTTCGGCGGCCGCCGAGCCAGCAACGTGCCCTTGGTGGTAGAGGCGCGCGACTGGGATCACGGTGTCTTCATGGGCGCCACGATCGCTTCAGAGCAGACGGCGGCCGCCGAAGGCACCGTCGGCGAGCTACGCCGCGACCCGTTCGCGATGCTGCCCTTCGCCGGCTACAACATGGCCGACTACTTCGCGCACTGGCTTGACTTCGGTCGCCGACTGCGCCGGTCGGCCCGGGTGCCGCGCGTGTTCCAGGTCAACTGGTTCCGCAAGGGAGCCGACGGCTCGTTCCTCTGGCCCGGCTTCGGCGAGAACGCCCGCGTGCTCGAGTGGATGGTCGGCCGGCTCGAGGGCCAGCTCGGCGCCGTCGAGTCGCCCATCGGGGCGCTGCCCGGTGCCGGCGCGCTCAACGTCGAGGGGCTCGAGCTCGACGAGGCCGCGCTCACCGAGCTGTTCATCGTCGACCCGGCCGCGTTCGAGGCCGAGGCCGACGACATCGAAGCGTTCTTCGCGACGTTCGGCGACCGACTGCCGCCCGAGCTCGCGCGCCAGCTCGCCCTGCTGCGCGACCGGCTCGCGGCCGCGCAGCACTAGGCGGGCGGGGGATGCTCAGCGTCGGTTGAGCAGGAACAGCAGTCCGGCAAGCGTGTAGGCGAGGGCGACGAGGATCGGCAGGATGTTGCCCGCGATCACGAGCAGGCCCGCGGTCGACAGCAGCCAGACGATCGAGAGCACGACGGGAACCGCGAAGAACCAGCGCGCGGCCCCGCGTGCGACCCCCTTCTGGTAGGTGACAACCGCACCGATGATGCCGCCGATCACGATGAGCACCGTCGCGACCGTGGCCGTGCCGCTGGGCAGCTCGGTGCCGAACGCACCGAGCAGTCGGATAAGCCCGAGCAGTAGGAACCCGATGCCGAACGCGACGAAGCCGAGCTTGCCGAGTACCGACCCGCCGACGACGCCGTTCGAGCCCGTCTGGCCGAAGGCCAAGAAGAAGCCGCTCGCGCCGAGCAGCAGCAGCCCGATGGTCGTGAGCCAGCCCGTGACGGGTCCGCCCGCGCCCGCCGCGCCCGCGATGAGGGCGATGAGCCAGAGCAGGCCGCCGGCGAGCATGCCGCCGCCGCCGAAGAGCCGCCAGTTCGCCGTTCGTTCCGTGACGCGTCCAGCCATGAGGTTCTCCATTCGACAGGGGTGTCGGCTCCGCTGCGATGGCGGCGGCGCCCGGGCCAGCGTGTCAGCATTCGGCACCGAAGGGAACAGGCGCGCCCCAACGTTCTCGTCGCGCCGTGCGTCTGAGAGGGTGAGAGCAGTGCTGGATGCCGCGCACCCCGCGGCGTGACGCGAGAGGACGGGCGCAGTGGGGCAGACAGCCCGTGCCGACTGGGAGTCGGTGCTCGCAACGCTCGTCGCCGAGCGCGGAGATGCCCTGACGCGGTACGCCTACGTGCTGTGCGGCGACCCCGACGACGCGGCCGATCTCGTGCAATCGGGGCTCGTCGCGACGTTCGGGCGCTTGCGCAACGGCTTCGCGATCGAGCGGGCCGAGGCGTACGTGCGTCGCGCGATCGCGTCGGCCTACATCGACAGGGGCCGCCGGGCATCGCGGTGGCGGGCGACGGCGCACCTGCAGGTGGTGCCCGAGCGTGTCGAGGCACCGGATGCGGCCACCGACCGCCGGCTCGACCTGAAGGCCGAGCTCGATGGCCTCAGCCCGCGCGAGCGGGCCTGCGTCGTGCTGCGGTACTACGGCGACCAGAAGGTCGACGACATCGCGACCGATCTCGGCATCAGCTCGGGAGCGGTCAAGCGCTACCTGAGCGACGGCCTCGCCAAGCTCGCCACGGCTCTCACCGAACCCGGAAGGGAGCATCATGGCCAGCTTCGATGACCTGGGGCGCGCGCTGCGCGACGACGCCGCAGCGAACGCCCCCGACGCCTCGGTGATCGATGTGGATGCGGTGGCGCGCGCCGCCCGCGCCCGACGACGGCCGCGCCAGTGGGCGGTCGGCGCGCTCGGGCTCGTCGCCGTGCTCGGCGTCGGCGGCATCGCCGTGGCGGCCGCGACCCCGCCGAGCCTCATCGCCGCGAGCGAGTCGGCCGACCTCGAGTCAACCGACCTCGAGACAACGGGGGCCGAGGATCTCGGAGCGCCGGAGGCAGACGGCGGCGCCCGCGCGCTCGCCGACTGGCTCGGCTCGTGCGGCGCGGCCCTTCCCGCAGCGGATGCGCAGCCGGTCGGGCTCGACCTCGAGGCGCAGCTTTTCTCAACCCCCTCGGCGGAGGGCGAGCTCACCGGCACCGCTCGGGTCATCAACACCGGCACCGCGCCGCGCACGGTCGTCACCCGCAGTGCGGCGTGGGCGGTCGTGGCGCAAGACGGAGTGGTCGTCGGCGGCGGCAGTATCGTCGGTGATGCCGCACGGCAGGCCGAGCTCGACCCGGGCGAGTCGCTCGAGCTGCCGGTGAGCACCTCGACGCGCTCGTGCCTCGACGGCACGGCGCTCGCTGCCGGCGAGTACACGGTCGTGGTGTTCGTCGACACGCGGCAGTCGCTCGACGAGCCCGAGGCCGTCGTCATCAGCCGCGAGTACCCCCTGCGGCTGCCCTGAGCCCGGCGCGCGTCGAGTTGCGCTCGACGCGCGGCAACCCCGCCTGGCTAGAATCGCGGCACCACGCCTCGGAGCCCGACAGGGCCCGCAGCGCGACCCGATCGATGAAGGGCAGGCCCATGGCGCGCCACCGCCGCATCCTCGCTCTCACGGCGCTCACGGCCGGGCTGCTCGCAGCGACGGCCTCTCCCGCCGCGGCGGCGCCCCCCGTCGATCTGGCGGGCGCCTACGTGCTCGACGAGACGGGAGTGCTCGACGGTCGCACGGCGAGCGTCGAGCAGGCCATCGACCGCCTGTTCGAGGCGAGCGGGGCCGCGCTCTACGTCGTCATCGTCGACCGCTTCGACGGCGCGCTCGACAGCCTGGCCTGGGCCGACGAGTCGGCCGCGATCTCGGGGCTCGGCGATCGGGATGCGCTGCTCGCGATCGCCGTCGACGACCGCGAGTACGCCACGAGCGTGGGCAGCGCGTTCCCCGCGAGCGACGCCGAGCTCGCGACGGCCGAGACCGACGCCCTCATCCCCGAGCTGCGCGACGACCGCTGGGCCGAGGGCATCATCGCCTACGCCGACAGCCTGAGCGCTGCGCTGAGCCCGGGCACCCCGCCCGGTGAGACCCCCGCTGCCGATGCCGGCGGCGGCATCCCGATCGTGCCGATCGCGCTCGGGGTCGGCGGGGCCGGAGCCGTCGCGTGGTTCCTCATCGCGCGCGCCCGTCGCAAGAAAGGTCCCGTGACGGCGCCCGTCGAACGGCAGTCGATCACCGAGCTCGACCAGACCGCATCCCGGCGCCTCGTGCAGCTCGACGACGCCCTCACCACGAGCGAGCAAGAGCTCGGGTTCGCCGAGGCGCAGTTCGGCGCCGCCCCCACCGAGGGTTTTCGCACCGCGCTCACGCAGGCCAAGGCGCTCGTGGCCGATGCCTTCCGCGTGCGCCGCGAGCTCGACGACGAGAATCCCGAGACCGACGAGCAGAAGCGCGCCGCCCTCGTCGGCATCATCACGGCGTGCGACGAGGCCGACGCCCTGCTCGAGGCGCAAGAAGACGCCTTCGACGCCCTGCGCGACGTCGAGCAGGATCTGCCCGCTGCCCTCGCCGCCGTGACGACAGCGCGCAACGAGGCCCCCGCGGCGCTCGACACCGCCGAGGCGACCGTCGAGCGACTGCGCGCCGACTTCGGGGCGACGGCGATCGCGAGCATCGTGGATGCTCCCGCGCAGGCTCGCCGCCTGCTCGAGCTCGCCGATACCGAGCTCGCCGAGGCCGGCGCGAACCAGCAGGCCGGCCGCACGAGCGAGGCGGCCATCGACGTGCGGTCGGCGCAGCTCGCGATCGCCCAGCTGACGAGCGCCACGGCCTCCGTCGAGCGGCTCGCAGGAGAGCTCGCCGAGGCGCGCACCGCCCTCGCCGCGCAGCAGGACGACCTGCGCGCCGGCATCGCCGCCGCAGCCACGCTGCCCGCGAGCCCGGCGCTCGCGAGCGCGCTCGCGGCCGCCGAGTCGACCCTCGCCGCGGCCGATGCCGCCGATCCCATCGCGGCCCTCGAGCGGCTCGTAACGGTCGATCGCGAGCTCGACACGCAGCTGGCCGGGGCCCGTGACGAGAGCGAGCGACGCGCGAAAGCCGAGGCCGCGCTCGAGCGAACGCTCGCCTCGGCGCGCAGTCGCATCCTGAGCGCCGCCGAGTACGTGACGGCCCACCGGGGCGCGGTCGGCGCCGATGCCCGCGCGCGCCTCGCCGAGGCGCAGGCACAGGAGCAGGTCGCGGCCGACACGAAGGCCGCCGACCCCGTCGGGGCGCTGACCGCCGCCCAGCGCGCGCTCGATCTGGCCGGGCAGGCGCTGCAGTCGGCCGAGAACGACGTGCGCTCGACGATGGCCCCGAGCGGCGCCGTCGGCGGCCTGCTCGCGGGCTCGGGAGGCGGCCGCGGCGGTGGCGTGAGCGAGGCGCTCATCGGCGGGCTCATCGGCGGGCTGCTGAGCGGCGGCGGCGGCAGCGGATTCGGCTCCGGCGGCGGCGGCGGCAGCCGACCACGCTTCGGGTCGAGTGGCGGGCGACGCCCCTCGAGCGGCGGCTCGACGCGCCGTTCCTCGTCAGCCCGCTCCTCCGGTCGCCGCGGCGGCGGCGGCCGCTTCTAGCGCGCCCTCTCCAGACGTTCCACCGACCACCGACAGAAAGGCACGACTCATGTCAAAGCAGTCCATCTTCGGCCGCATCGCGCAGCTCGCGAAGGCCAACATCCACGCCATGCTCGATGCCGCCGAAGACCCGGAGAAGATGCTCGACCAGATGGTGCGCGACTACACCGCGAGCATTCAGGAGGCGGAGGCCGCGATCGCGCAGACCATCGGCAACCTGCGCCTGCTCGAGCAGGACTACGCAGAAGACGTCGCCTCGGCGCAAGACTGGGGCCGCAAGGCGGTGGCCGCGAGCGCCAAGGCCGACGAGCTGCGCGCGGCGGGCAACGCCGCCGACGCCGACAAGTTCGACAACCTCGCCAAGGTCGCTCTCGGCAAGCAGCTCTCGGCCGAGTCCGAGGCCAAGGCCGTCGAGCCGACGATCGCCAGCCAGAGCGAGATCGTCGAGAAGCTCAAGGGCGGGCTCGAGGCCATGAAGGGCAAGCTCAACGAGCTGCGCTCGCAGCGCGACCAGCTCATCGCCCGCGCGAAGATCGCCGACGCCCAGTCGCAGGTCATCGACGCCGTCAAGAGCATCGACATCATGGACCCGACGAGCGAGCTCGGTCGGTTCGAGGAGAAGATCCGCCGCGAAGAGGCCAAGGTGCTCGGTCAGCAAGAGCTCGCCGCCTCGACGCTCGACGCGCAGTTCGAGTCGCTCGAAGACCTCGACAAGCAGACCGAGGTCGAGGCCCGCCTCGCCGCGCTCAAGTCGGGCGGCGCGCAGCAGGCGATCGGCCAGTAGCAATCGACGCCTCGCGCCCCCGCTGGCACGGGGTCGATCTCGCGCGCGGTCTCGCCGTGCTCGGCATGATGGCGGCCCACACGTGGCCCCGTGATGCCGAGCAGGGCGAGCTGCTCGTCGACGGCCGCCCCTCGGTGCTGTTCGCCGTCGTCGCGGGCGTCGCCCTCGGACTCGTGACGGGCGGCGCCCGGCCTGCGCCCACCGGTCGGGGCTCGGGTCGATCGGCCGCGCGCGGCCGGCTCGCGCTGCGGGCGGCGCTGCTCGTCGTCATGGGCGTGCTGCTGTGGATGCTCCCGAGCGGCATCGCCATCATCCTCGACGCATACGGCGTCATGTTCCTGCTGCTCGTGCCGCTGCTCTTCGCGGGTCGCGGCCTGCTCGCGGCCGTCGCCGTCGGACTCCTCATCGCAGCGCCCCTCGTGCGCGATCGGGTGGTCGAGCTCACCGGGCTCGGGCCGACGGGGCCGCTCGCGCTCGGCGACGACCCCGGGGCCGTGCTCGTCGACTGGCTGCTCACGGGCTACTACCCCGCCCTGCTCTGGCTGCCGCTGCTGCTCGCGGGGCTGCTGTGCGCGCGGGCCGGTCTCGGCTCGCGGCGCGTGCAGCTGCTCATGCTCGGCCTCGGCGCGGCTGCATGCCTCGCCGGCTACGGCGCGGCCGCCGTGCTGCCGGGCGTCGACGCCGAGGCGCACAGCGGCTCGACGGCCGAGCTGCTGGGCGCGGGCGGCCTCGCGATCGCGATCATCGGGGCGGCCCTGCTTGCGCTCGACGGCCCCACGACGTCGCGCGCGGCGCAGCTGGTCGCCGCTCCGCTCACGGCGCTCGGCCGCGTCGCGCTCACCGTGTACGTGGCACACGTGCTCGTGATCGCCGCGCTCGCGCCGCTCGGCCCGGCCGGGCGCTTCGACGCCGCGGTGGGCATCCCGCTGCTCATCGGGCTGTCGCTCGGCGGCATCGCGCTGGGGCTCGCGCTGCAGGCGATCGGGCGCCGCGGGCCCCTCGAGTGGCTGCTCTCGACCCTCGCCGGGCTTCCGTTCCGGCACCGCGATCCGGGTGCGAGACTGAGCGCATGACCAGCACCTTCCTCGTCGTGCCCCAGTGGCAGGGCTCGGGCTCGGCGCGAGCGATGCGGCTCGTCGACGGCGCCCACGCGATCCGCGCCGACCTGCCGAGCGCTGCGACCCGGCTCATCGACGTGCCGCTCGAGGCGGGAGACAGCGAGGGCACCGGCATCCTGCGCTACAGCGCGATCCGGCTCGTGCGCGAGCGCATCGAGCGCGAGCTCGCCGAGCTCGACGGCACCCCGATCATCATCGGCGGCGACTGCGGGGTCGAGTACGCGGGGATCGAGCACGCCGCCCGGCAGGGGCGCGTCGTGCTGCTCTGGGCCGATGCGCACGCCGACCTCAACACGGCCGAGAGCTCGCCGAGCGGGGCCTTTCACGGCATGGTGCTGCGATCGCTCATCGACGCGGGGGCGGTGTCGCCGGCCGACGTGCTGCTGCTCGGCGTGCGGGACCTCGACGATGCCGAAGCACGGTTCATCGATGAGGCAGGCATGCCGCGCGTGACCCCTGACGAGGTGGGCGACCGCGTGGCCGAGCGCATCGCCGCGGCGCGCGCCGACGGGGTCGAGCCCGTGCTCTACGTGCATGTCGATCTCGATGTGCTCGACCCCGGCATCTTCGGCGGTGTGGGGTTTCCAGCCCCCTTCGGGCTCACGCTCGAGCAGCTGACCACGGCGGTCGCGCAGGCGCGCGCACAGCTGCCCCTCGTCGGAGCCGGTCTCACCGAGTTCGCCCCCGCACCCGAGCGCGACTCGGTGCCGGGCGACAGCGCGGGGGCGACCGACGGCGAGGGCGACGAGGGCGCGAGTGACGCCCTCACCGTGATCCTGCGCATTCTCGCCGCCCTCAGCCGCTGAAACCTCGTCGCTGAGCGACAAAGGGCGGGCATCCCGCGATCGCCGCTGGCTACGCTGGCGGGCATGAGCGAGACCGCACCCGACCCCGCCAGCACGCCCCGCGTCACCGTCGAGCGCGACGGGCACCTGCTGCTCATCGGCCTCAACCGGCCCGAGAAGCGCAACGCCGCCGACGTGGCGATGCTCGAGCAGCTCGCTCTCGCTTACGGCGAGCTCGACCGCGACCCCGAGCTGCGCGTCGGCGTGGTCTTCGCCCACGGCGACCACTTCACGGGCGGGCTCGACCTCGCCGACGTCGTGCCGCGCATCGGTCCGCAGGGGCTCGCCATGGTGCCCGAGGGCGGCATCCACCCCTGGGGCATGGACGGCACGCGCGTGCGCAAGCCCGTCGTGCTCGCCGTGCAGGGCACCTGCCTGACGCTCGGCATCGAGCTCGCGCTCGCGAGCGACATCGTCGTGGCGGCCGACGACACGGTCTTCGCCCAGCTCGAGGTCGCCCGCGCGATCCTGCCCTTCGGCGGCGCGACGACGCGCTTCGCCCGCGCGGCCGGCTGGGGTGATGCGATGCGGTG
The DNA here is from genome assembly GCF_046296455.1 of Microcella sp. Taxonomy (GTDB): domain Bacteria; phylum Actinomycetota; class Actinomycetes; order Actinomycetales; family Microbacteriaceae; genus Microcella. The sequence continues at coordinate 1,803 of NZ_JBKBLF010000029.1, read as the reverse complement.
GATGCTCACGGGCGACCGCTTCGATGCCGCCGAGGCGCACCGCATGGGTCTCGTGCAAGAGGTCGTGCCCGCGGGCGAGCAGCTGGCGCGCGCCCGCGAGCTGGCCGGTCGGATCGCGGCGCAGGCTCCCCTCGCCGTGCAGGCGACGCTCGCGAACGCGCGCCTCGCAGTGCGCGAGGGTGAGGCCGCCGCCGAGGCGCAGCTGCCGCGCGAGCTCGTGCGCCTCGCGCAGACGGAGGATGCCCGCATCGGCATGCAGGCTTTTCTCACTCGCACCGATCCGGAGTTCGTGGGACGGTAGGCGCATGCGCCCGCTCACGACGACCGCCCAGACCGATCTGCCCGCACTCGACACCTACGACCTCGTCGTCATCGGCGCGGGGGCCGTCGGCGAGAACGTCGCTGACCGGGCGGTGCAGGGCGGCCTGAGCGTGCTCATCGTCGAGAGCGATCTCGTCGGCGGCGAGTGCTCGTACTGGGCCTGCATGCCCTCGAAGGCGCTGCTGCGGGCGGGCAGCGTGCTGCGCGCCGCTCACGCCGTGCCGGGTGCGCGAGCGGCGATCACGGGCGGCATCGACGCCGACGCGGTGCTAGCGAGCCGTGATGCGGTGGCGAGCCACTGGGACGACGCCGGCCAGGTGCGCTGGCTGCAGAAGACGGGCATCGCGCTCGCGCGCGGGCACGCGCGCCTCGACGGCGAGCGCCGCGTCGTCATCACGGCGGCCGACGGCTCGAGCCGCACCGTGACGGCGACGCACGCCGTCGCGGTCTGCACGGGATCGACGGCCGCGATGCCACCGATCACCGGGCTCGCCGAGGCGCGGCCGTGGACCTCGCGCGAGATCACAAGCACCGAGACGGTTCCGGCGCGGCTCGCGATCATCGGCGGCGGGGTGGTGGGCTGCGAGATGGCGACGGCCTTCACGAGCCTCGGCAGCGCCGTCACCCTCATCGCGCGCAGCGGGCTGCTCGCGGGCGTGGAGCAGTTCGCGGGCGAGGCCGTCGCCGAGCGGCTGCGCGCCGACGGCGCCGAGGTGCTGCTCGGTTCGAGCCCCGAGCGCGTCGAGCGTCATGCCGACGGCACCGTGGCTCTCACTCTGCCGGGCGGGCGCGTCATCGAGGTCGACGAGGTCGTCGTCGCGACGGGTCGCGCGCCCGTCACGGGCGACCTCGGGCTCGAGACCATCGGGCTCGAGCCCGGCTCGTGGCTCGAGGTTGACGACACCCTTCGGGTGCGCGGCACCGATTGGCTCTACGCCGTCGGCGACGTCAACCACCGGGCACTGCTCACGCATCAGGGCAAGTACCAGGCCCGAGCGGCGGGCGACGTGATCGCGGCGCGCGCGAGCGGGGCATCCATCGACGACGCGCCCTGGGGTGCGCACGTCGCGACGGCCGACCACGACGCCGTGCCGCAGGTGACCTTCACGAGCCCCGAGGTCGCGAGCGTCGGCCTCACGGCGCAGCAGGCCGAGGCGAAGGGCCTGCGCACGCGCGTCGTCGACTACGAGCTCGGCTGGCTCGCCGGCGCGACCGTGCACGGCGACGACTACCGCGGCACCGCGCGCATGGTCGTCGATGAGGATCGCGGGGTCATCGTGGGCTTCACGATCGTCGGCGACGACGTGGGCGAGCTGCTGCACGCCGCCACGATCGCGATCGTCGGCGAGGTGCCGCTCACCCGCCTATGGCACGCGGTGCCCTCGTACCCGACCCTCAGCGAGATCTGGCTGCGCCTGCTCGAAGGCTACGGGCGGCCGTGAGCGCGGCGCCGTCGCGCGGCCGCGCGGCGCGCGCCGTCGA
>NZ_JBKBLF010000028.1:6416-25511 GCF_046296455.1 Microcella sp. | reverse complement strand
CGTCGGGCGAGGCCCGCGCCGAGGGCTCGGGCGCCCCGCGCCGGCGCCGTCGCCGCCGCACGGGCGGCTCGGGCGGAGCATCCGGAACCGCAGCCGCCACGAGCTGACCCTCGCGCCGGGGGCGCGACTGCGGCACACTGGGGGCACCGGACGCGTGCTGGGGATGCGCGCGCCGGCGCATCGGAGGTCGCCATGCTCCGCACCCTCGCATCGACGGTCGCCCTCACGGGCGCGACAGCCCTGCTGCTGGCAGGATGCGCGATCGACCCGCCGCCCGCGCCCGACCCGATCGACCCGGGGGCCGAGGGCCAGCCCGACCCGGGTGGCCAGCCGACCGAGTGCATCGTGGGCGAGTGGCAGCTGGTGGTCGGGGTGTACTCGATCGACGCCGAGCGCTACCTGCTCGAGCTCGGCGCCCCCATCGAGGGCTTCCTGATGTCGGGCGCCCAGTTTCTGACCCTCACCGAAGACGGCCTCATGCTCGTCGAGACCGACCTGACGTCGACCGGCACGATCGTCACCGAATCGGTCGAGTTCCCGTTCTCGGTGCGCTCGGTCGAGAACGCGACGGCCGAGTGGGGTTGGTCGGCGAGCGATCTCGCGGGCGATGGCACGATCGAGATCGCCGAGTACCGCGTCGTCGACTCCGAGGTCGAGACACCGGAGGAGGCCGCCGAGGCGGGCGTCGAGCCGCCTGTTCCCGTCTTTGGCCAGGAGTCGGCGCTCGACGTCAACTGCGATGAGCAGACGCTGCTGCTGACGGGGGGCGGGCCGCTCTCCGCGGTGTTCGAGCGACGCTGAGGCGGGCATCCATCACCATCGGGAATGACGGCCGGCAGGAGTAGGTTGGGTTGCCTATGCCTGCCACTGCTGCTGAACCGCCCGCCTCCCCCACCGCGACCCTGCCCGACGCACCGACCGTGACCGACGCGCAGCGCCGCATCGTACTCGGCGTGCTCATCGGCTCGGCCTTCGTCGTCATCCTCAACGAGACGCTCATGGGCGTCGCGATCCCGCGGTTCATCGAGGTCTTCGGCATCACGGCGACCGCCGCGCAGTGGTTGACGACCGCGTTCATGCTCACCCTCGCGGTGGTCATCCCGATCACGGGCTGGCTGCTGCAGCGCTTCAGCACGCGCGCGCTCTTCGTCACGGCGATGTCGCTGTTCACGGCGGGCACGCTGCTCGGCGCGGTCGCGCCGGTGTTCGAGCTGCTGATCGTCGCGCGCGTCATTCAGGCGAGCGGCACGGCGATCGTCATGCCGATGCTCTTCACGACGGTGTTCGCGCTCGTCGCGCCCGAGAAGCGCGGGCAGGTCATCGGCACGGTCTCGACCGTGATCGCGGTGGCGCCGGCCGTCGGCCCCAGCCTGTCGGGCTTCATCCTCAGCATCGCCGACTGGCACTGGCTGTTCATCACGATGCTGCCGCTCACGACGACCGCGCTCATCATCGGCGCGGTACGCATGGTCGACGTCGGCCAGCGCCGCGGGTCGAAGCTGGATGTTCTCAGCGTGCTGCTCTCGATCCCCGGTTTCGGCGGCCTCGTGTACGGCCTCGCGCAGCTCGGTGAGGCAGGCCGCACCGAGCCGGGTGCGGGGCCGGACCCGGTGGTGACCGGCTTCGTCGCCCTGGGCGTGGGCGTCGTGGCGATCGCGCTGTTCGGCGTGCGCCAGGTGCGCCTGCAGCGCACCGACGATGCCCTTCTCGACCTGCGCACGTTCGGCGAGCGCCAGTTCACCCTGTCGATCAGCATCATCACGGTCGCGTCGATGGCCCTGTTCGGGGCGATCATCGTGATCCCGCTCTACGTGCAAGAGGTGCTCGGCGCCTCGCCGCTCGTCTCGGGCCTCATCATCTTGCCGGGCGCGCTGCTGCAGGGCCTGCTGGCACCCGTCATCGGCCGCCGGTACGACCGCGTCGGGCCGCGCTCGCTCGTGATCCCGGGCATCGTGCTCATGGCCTCGACCCTCTGGGTCATGTCGATGTTCTCGGCGGCCACGCCGATCTGGTTCGTCGCGGTGGCGAACATCGGGGTGAGCCTCGGCCTCGCGCTGCTGTTCACGCCGCTGCTGACCAACGGTCTCGCGGCGCTGCGCCCGCAGCTCAACCCCTACGGCTCGGCGATCGTCGGCACGGTGCAGCAGGTCGCGGGCGCGGCGGGCATCGCGCTGTTCCTCTCGGTCGCGGCGTTCATCTCGCCGCCCACTGGCGACGCGTCGATCACCGCTGACGGTGTGCGCGCAGCGTTCACGGTGGCGGCCGCCCTCGCGACGGCGATCATCCCGTTCGTGCTGCTCGTGCGCTGGGAGCGCGGCACGGCCCCGGTCGGGGCGGGCGGCGCCCACTAGCCCATGGCCACGCGGCGCGCCCTCGCCCTCGCGGTGCTGCTCGCCGCGCTACTGACGGGGTGCGCGCCGGCTGCCGCCCCCGCGGGCGGTGCGCGTGCGGGGGTCGGGGCGGGTGCGGAGGGCATCCAGCGACAGGCGAAGCTCGCGGGCGCGAGCGATGCGGTTCTCGCGGCGCTCGTGGCCGACGATGCGGCCGGATGCTCGGCGGCGGTCGGCCGCGACGGCACCGTGCTCTGGGCGGGGGCGCGCGGGCTCGCCGACCTGGCCGCGGGCACGCCGCTGACCACCGGCACCCGGTTCGAGGTGGCCTCGGTCTCGAAGCAGTTCACAGCGGCGCTCGTGCTGACGCTCGCCCGCGATGGACTCCTCCGCCTCGACGACCCCGTGAGCACCCACGTGGCGGGGTTGCCCGCCTGGGGCCGCACGGTGACGCTCGAGCAGCTGCTGCACCACACGGCGCGGCTGCCCGACTTCTGGATCGAGCTCGAGGCCGAGGGCATCGGCTTCAGCGATGCGGCCGACCAACGGTCGGTGCTCGCCGCCATCGGCCGGGTCGAGGCGCCGCTCGAGGGCGTCGGCTACGCCTACGCCAACAGCCACTACGTGCTGCTCGCGGCCGCGGTCGAGAGCGTCACGGGCGAGCCCTTCGCCGCGGCGCTCGCGACGCGCGTGCTGCAGCCGCTCGGCATCGACGCGACCGTCGAGCCCGCCACCGCGGCGGCCGACATCGCGGCCGGCTACGAGGTGGGCGGCGTGCCGGTCACGGCAGCCTGGGCGGTGGCCGGCCCGATCGGCATCGTCACGACACCGAGCGAGCTCGTGCGCTGGGCCGCGCAGTTCGCGCCCGGCGGGCTGCTCGCCGACGCCGAGGCGGGCGCCGTCGACTCGTCAGCGGGCGCCACCGACTCCCCCGACGACGACCGCCCGGGCGAACGCTACGGCGCGGGAATCCGCATCGACGCCGACGGCACACTCTTCCACGCGGGGCGCTGGGGCGGGTCGGTGAGCACCTTCCGGGTCGCCGCCGACCGCGCGCTGGCTGTCGCCGTGACGTGCAATCAGCGGGATGCTCCGCGCACCGAGATCGCCGACGCGCTCACCGCGCTCTGGGGCGCCCCGTGAGTTTCCCGGCACCGCGCCCCGGCACCGCGCCCTAGGCGCGAACGGGCGGCACGCCGCGCGTCGCGCCGATGAGGCGCTCGAACGCTTCGGGCGTCGTGGTGTTCTCGGCCAGCCGGTTCGGCTTGCCCTCGCCGTGGTAATCGCTCGACCCCGTCATGACGAGGTCGAAGCGCGCGGCCAGCTCGACGAGCCGCTCGCGGCCGTCGGGCGTGTTCTCGCGGTGGCCGACCTCGAGGCCCACGAGTCCGGCCTCGACCAGGCGGGCGAGCGACTCGCCATCGACGACGGCCTCGCGGCCGCGGGTCGCGGGATGAGCGAGCACGGGGGCACCGCCGGCCTCGGCGATCATCCTGACCCCATCGAGCACCGTGGGGGCCTCGTGGGGCAGGTAGTAGCCGCCCGAGAAGTGCAGGATCGACTCGAAAGCCGCGCTGCGGTTCGGCACGATGCCGCGCGCGACAAGGGCGTCGGCGATATGGGGGCGGCCGATCGAGACGCCGCCGCTCTGCGCGAGCACGTCGTCCCAGGTCACGTCGTAGTCCTCCGAGAGCCGGGCGACCATGCGCTCGGCCCGGTTGAGCCGGTCATCCCGCGTTCGGGCGGTCTCGCGCACGATCGCCGTGTCGTTCGGGTCGAAGAGGTAGCCGAGCACGTGCACGCTGCGCCACTCGTGCCGCGTGCTCAGCTCGATGCCGCGGATCACCTGCAGACCGCTGCCGGCGGCAGCCGTGAGCGCTTCGTCCCACCCCGCGGTCGAGTCGTGGTCGGTGATCGCCACGGTGTCGAGGCCCGCCTCGATCGCCGCGCGGATCAGCTGCGTCGGCGTCTCGGTGCCGTCGCTCACGCTGCTGTGCGTGTGCAGATCGATCGGGCCGCGGGTCATACCGCCATGCTACGGGCGGGATGCGGGGCCGGCGGTCGGGCGGTCGACGGGCATCCCGCACTCGGGAGCGGCAGCGCAGCGGCCGGTAGGCTCGACGCACCATGATCCGACGCATCCTCGCCGCCGTCATCATCGTCGGGGTCGCGGCGGCGCTGCTCGTGATCGCCTGGCCGGGGCTGTTCGGGGTAGCCGAGGCACCCGTCATCGCACAGCTCGTGTCGGTGCGCGCGCTCAGCTCGGCGCTCGCCATCGGGGCGGCCTTCACGCTCGCGCTGCTGGCCATGCTGTGGGCGGCCGCGCGGCGGTTCCTCGCCGCGCTCGCCCTGCTCGCGGTGCTCTTTGCCGGCATCAACGTGGCCGTGCTCTCGACGCGGGGGTTCGGCGACGAGTCGTTTCCGACCCGCGCTCCGGCCGAGCTTGCCGTGCTCTCGTGGAACACCCTCGGCGACGCCCCCGGCGCCGAGCGCATCGCCGAGCTCGTCATCGCCGAGCAGGCCGACATCGTCGTGCTGCCTGAGACGAGTCAAGACACGGCCGTCGCGGTCGCCGAGCTCACGCGCGCGCAGGGCCGGCCGATGTGGGTCTACTCGATCGCCTTCGACTACGTCGCCAAGGCGCGCTCGACGAGCGTTCTCATCTCGGTCGATCTCGGCGAGCACGTCGTCGACGATTCGCTCGGCAACACCTCGGTGCTGCCGAGCATCGTGCTGCGCCCCGTCGACGGCACGGGCCCGACGATCATCGGGGTGCACCCCGTCGCCCCCATCCCCGGCGAGCTCGACAACTGGCGCACCGACCTGCGCTGGGTCGAGTCGGTGTGCCGCGGCGAGCAGGTCATCCTCGCGGGCGACCTCAACGCGACCGCCGACCACTTTCGCGTCGTCGACCCCGAGGCGGGCGTCGCAGGTCTCGGCTTCGGCGACTGCCGCAACGCCGGGCTGCTCACGGGCAACGGCGCCGTCGGCACGTGGCCCACGCGCCTGCCGCCGCTGCTCGGCGCCCCGATCGACCACGTCTTCGTGACACCCGACATCACGGTGACGGGTATGCGCGTCATCACGACCGAAGACGGCAGCGGCAGCGACCACCGACCCGTGGTGGCGCGGCTCATCCTCGAGTGACGGCGGGCGAGCATCCGGCCGGTGCCAGAATGGGGGCATGACCGACGGCAAGGATGCTCCGCGCGCGACCGAGAACCGCTCGACCACCCCGGCGAGCGACGTGTTCCGCACCTATATCTCGAGCGGCTGGGCCGAGCGGCCCGCGTCGGCGACCTCGCAGCGGCCCGTCGCCGCGCGTGCCGCCGAGCGCCGCGCCCGCCTGTCGGCGCTCTACCGCGGCGTGCGCCTCGTGCTGCCCGCCGGCCCCGCGAAGCAGCGCTCGAACGACACCGACTACCCCTACCGCGCGCACTCGGCCTTCGCGCACCTGACGGGCTGGGGCGCCGACACGGTGCCCGGCAGCGTGCTCGTGCTCGAGCCGGCCGGCGACGCGCACGTGGCGACGCTGTACTTTCGCGAGGGCGCGGGCCGCGACTCGGACGAGTTCTACGCGAACCCCGAGATCGGCGAGTTCTGGACGGGGCCGCGCCCCTCGCTCGGCTCGGTCGCCGCCGATCTGGGGCTCGCGACGGCCGGGCTCGACGCGGTCGACGCCGTCTTCGCCGGGCTCGAGGCCGATGGCGCGGTCGAGACGCTCATCGTGCGCGAGGCCGACCGCGCCCTGACCGACCGGCTCGACGGCGCGCGCCTGCTGGCCGCCTCGGCCGAGGCGGGCGTCGACGTCGACACCGCTCGCGACGACGAGCTCGCGCGCGACCTCAGCGAGCTGCGGCTCGTGAAAGACGCGTGGGAGATCGCCGAGATGCGCCGTGCCGTCGCCGCCACGCAGCAGGGCTTCGACGACGTCATCGGCGACCTCGCCGCCATCGTCGCGCACCCGCGCGGCGAGCGGCTCGTCGAGGGCACCTTCAACCGCCGCGCGCGCGCCGAGGGCAACACGGTCGGCTACGACACCATCGCGGCGAGCGGCCCGCACGCGTGCATCCTGCACTGGACCCGCAACGACGGGCCCGTCGTGCCGGGCGACCTCATCCTCATCGACGCGGGCGTCGAGCTCGACAGCTACTACACGGCCGACATCACTCGCACGCTGCCGGTGTCGGGGGTTTTCACCGATGTGCAACGACGGGTGTACGAGGCCGTGCGCGAGGCGGCCGACGCGGCGTTCGCGATCGTTCGGCCGGGCATCCGGTTCCGAGAGATCCACGCGGCGGCGATGCAGGTGATCGCGGCGAAGACGGCCGAGTGGGGGCTGCTGCCGGTCAGTGCTGACGAGAGTCTTGCGCCCGACGCGGGGTATCACCGCCGGTACATGGTGCACGGAACCTCCCACCACCTCGGCCTCGACGTGCACGACTGCGGGCAGGCGCGGCGCGAGATGTACATGGACGGTGTCGTCTCGCCGGGAATGGTCTTCACGATCGAGCCGGGCCTCTACTTTCAGCCCGACGACCTCACCGTGCCGGCAGAGTACCGCGGCATCGGCGTGCGCATCGAAGACAACATCCTCGTGACGGCCGACGGGGCAGAGAACCTGTCGGCGGGCATCCCGCGCACCGCCGATGCGGTCGAAGAATGGATGCGGGGGCGCACCTCGCGCTAAGGCGAAGTTCCTCGCCTCGCCCGGTGACGGTGTTCGACGCGGAGCGCTCCTCCGCGACGGGATCCCCGGCTCTCGGGCCGCTCCTCCTCCACACCACACTGGTGCAACGACTTCTCCCAAGATTGCCCACCCGCCCTTGTTCGAACATATGTTCGATGAAACCATTGAGGCATGGCCTCCCTTCCGCCTCTCGAGCACCTCGCCACGGTCGTGGCCGCGCTCGAGCGCGAGCCGCTCAGCCCCGCGGCGCTGCGTGAGCTGGGCGATGCCGACCTCCTGTCGCTGACCGACCTCGGCGCGAGCGCGCGTCGCCTGCTCGACGCGCGCACGGCGCTCATCGCCGGCGAGCTCGCCCGGCGGTCACGTCCCGAGCTCGCGCACGAGGGCCTCGCGCAGCGGCTCGGGCACCGCACCGCCGAAGAGCTCGTGCGGGTCACGACCGGCGAGTCGCGGCGCGACGCGGCGACGGCCGTCAACGCCGGGCGGCTCCTCGCCGCGGCGAGCGGTGGCTCCGACGACACGCTCGATCCCGACACCCTGCCCCCCGCGCCGGCGCACCTCGAGCCCGCCATCGCCGGGGCCCGCCGCGGTGCCATGAGCGCCGCTGCCCTCGACGCCATCCGATCGGGGCTGGGCGATGCGAACGACGCGGTCTCGTCGGCGCTGCTGCGCGACGCGTGCGAGCGACTTGCCGAGGCCGCCGCGACGCTCGACGTCGATCGGCTGCACCGCTTCGCACGGCAGCTGCGCGAGGGCCTCGAGGCCGAGGCGATCGTCGATCGCGAGCGCGCGCAGCGCGAGGCCCGCTCGTTCCGGCTGACGGCACTGCCCGACGGCATGACCCGCGCGACGTGGTTGCTCGATCCCGAGTCGGCCGTGGTGGTGCGCGAGCTCGTCGATCGCGCGATCTCGCCGAAGCGCCGCTCGGTGCAGTTCGGCGACCCGGCCGACATCGACACGGCCGCGCGCATCGCCAACGATGACCGCACACCTGAGCAGTACGCGTCGGATGCCCTGCTGCACCTCCTCCTCGCCGGAGCCGATGCCGACTCGAGCATGATGCTCGGCACCGGAGCACCGAGCGTGCGGGTGCTCGTGACGGCGCGCGACCTGCTCCACGGAACCGGCCGCGGCGCTGGCGCTGGGGCTGGTGCTGGCTCTGGAACTGGCACTGGCACTGGCACTGGCACTGGCACTGGCACTGGCACTGGCACTGGAGCCGGCTCCGGCTCGCTCGAGCCCGCAGCCGGGCAGCCCGACGGCATCGTGGTGTCACTGCCGACCGTGCAGCGGCTGCTGTGCGGTGGCACCCAGACGCCGATCCTGATCGGATCAACCGGCCAGCCGCTCGATGTGGGTCGGTCGCAACGGCTCTTCACCAGTCGGCAGCGTGTGGCGCTCGCGGCACGAGACGCAGGCTGCCGGTGGCCTGGGTGCGAACGACCCCCGAGCTGGTGCGAAGCCCACCACATCGACCACTGGTTGCGTGACGACGGCGAGACCAATGTCGAGGCGGGCATCCTGCTCTGCCGGCACCACCATCTGCTCCTGCACGATCACGACTGGGGCATCACGAGAACCGACGACGCGGCGGGCTATGCCCTCGTGCCGCCAGCGACGGTCGACCCGCACCGACGACCACGCCCGATGCCCAGCCGAAGCCGGGAGTGGCAGCGCGCCCTCGCGAGCTAGCGCCTCGCCGAGGCGTCGTCGGCAGGCGCCTCGACGACAGGCGCGTCGACGGCAGGGGTGTCGACGACAAGAGTGTCGACGACAGGCGCGTCGACGACAGGAGTGTCGACGGCAGGCGTGCCGTCGGCAGGTGCGTCGACAGCACCGGCGTCAGCAGCAGCACCCGCGTCCGCCGCGGTATCCGTAGCCCCACCCGACGACGGGGTCGCGGGCGGCTCCGGCAGGGGCGGAGGCCAGGTCGACCCTCCCGCGAGCACCTGCCGCGCGCGGGCCGTCTGACTCGGATCGATGAGGATCTGGTAGCTCCCTGCGAGCACCTGGTGGGTCGAGCTGAAGTCGCGCCGACGCCGGTTGATCGCGTAGGTGGTGATGCCGAAGATCATGCCGAATCCCGAGCCGATGAATCCCGCCGCGACGATGAACGACAGCTCGGGCGCGGGCGAGAACAAGAACAGCAGCATGCCGAAGAAGAGCCCCAGCCACGCTCCGCTGGCCGCGCCCGAGAGCGCCGCGCGACCATAGCTGAGTCGACCGGTGATGCGCTCGACGGTCTTGAGATCGCTTCCGACGATCGCCATCCCCTTGACCGCGAACTCGGCCTTCGCGAGCCGATCGACGACCTTCTGCGCCTCGGGGTATGACTCGTACTCGCCCAGCACATCGCCACGCGGCACGGTCGGCGGGGCCGAGGTGCGGCGCGTGAAGGGGCTCGAATTGCTCACCCGAACATTCTGACAGGCCGGGGATATGGTTGAGCCGTGAGCACCGCCCGAGTCTTCGTCGCACGCCTGTCGGGGTGCGCCGTCTTCGACCCCGCCGGCGACCGCGTCGGCCGCGTGCGCGACGTGCTCGTCGTCTACCGCCGCAACGACCCCCCTCGCGTCGTCGGGCTTATCGTGGAGGTTCCCGGTCGCCGACGGGTTTTCCTCTCGATCGGCCGCGTCACGAGCATGAGCGGAGGCCAGGTCATCACGACGGGCCTCATCAACCTGCGCCGCTTCGCGCAGCGCGGGGGCGAGGTGCGCGTGCTCGCCGAGCTCGTCGGCCGCTCGGTGACCTTGCGCGAGGGCGGCACCGCCGCCACGATCGAAGACGTCGCCATCGTCGAAGCCGGGCCCGGCGAATGGGCCGTCGATCAGCTGTTCGTGCGCAAGCCGCGCGCTGTGCCGACCCCGTTCTCGAAGGGCAGCACCCTCTTCGTACGCTGGAGCGATGTCGCCGAAGACGCGGCATCCGGCCAGCCGCAGAGCGCCGAGCAGCTCGTCGCGACCTACAACGAGCTGCTGCCGGCCGACCTCGCCACCTCGCTGCTCGAGCTGCCCGAGTCGCGCCGCATCGAGGTGGCCGAAGAGCTCTCAGACGAACGCCTCGCTGACGCCCTCGAAGAGATGCCCGAGACCGAGCAGGTGCAGATCATCTCGCAGCTCGACGACGAGCGCGCCGCCGACGTGCTCGACCAGATGGAGCCCGACGACGCGGCCGACCTCATCGCCCAGCTTCCGGTGCTGCGCGGCGAGGCCCTGCTCGACCTCATGGAGCCCGAAGAAGCCGACGACGTGCGCTTCTTGCTCAGCTACGACGCCGATACCGCCGGCGGTCTCATGACGACCGAACCCATCATCGTCTCGGCCGACGCGACGGTCGCCGAGGGTCTCGCCCTCATCCGCCGCCACGAGCTCGCCCCCGCGATCGGGGCTGCCATCTGCGTCACCCTGCCGCCGTACGAGCCGCCCACCGGCCGCTTCCTCGGCATGGTCCACTTCCAGCGGATGCTGCGCTACCCGCCGCACGAACGCCTCGGCACGATCCTCGATCGCAGTGTCGAGCCCGTGAGCCCCGAGACCTCGGCCGCCGAGGTCTCGCGCCGCCTCGCGAGCTACGACCTCGTGTCGCTCCCCGTCGTCGACGAGAACCACCGGCTCGTGGGCGTCGTCACGATCGACGACGTGCTCGATTACCTGCTGCCCGACGACTGGCGCAGCGCCGACCACGAGGGCGCGCCCGCGCCGGGCTCTGCCGCAGCTCGGCGCCGTGGCACCGTCGCCGCACGAAGGGCCGGCAATGGCCCGGCGTGACGGCGACCGCCGACGGGGCTCGCGCCGCCCCGAGGTGCGCCTCGACTCGCCCAAAGGCATGCGCACGCCCTTCGTGCCACGGTTCTCGAGCGGCAACGATCGCATGGGTCGGTTCTCTGAAGCCTTCGCGCGCGGCATGGGCACGCCCTGGTTTCTCGTCGGCATGTCGGTCTTCGTCGTGGTGTGGCTCGTCTACAACTCCGTCGCGCCCGTCGACGCGCAGTTCGACCCCCGCGCCCTCAACTTCACGCTGCTCACGCTCATCCTCTCGCTGCAGGCCTCGTACGCGGCACCCATGATCCTGCTCGCGCAGAACCGGCAAGACGACCGCGACCGCGTGCAGATCGAGCAAGACCGGCAGCGCGCCGAGCGCAACCTCGCCGACACCGAGTACCTCGCGCGCGAGGTCGTCGCCCTGCGGCTCGCCATGAAAGACGTCGCGACGAAAGAGTTCTTGCGGGCCGAGCTGCGCGCCCTGCTCGACGAGCTCGACCGCCGCGATGACGAGAACGCCGCCCAGGCCGAGGCCGCCGCCGAAGACGACCTCGCGCGCAACGCCCGCGAGCGATGACGCCCGGCACTCCCCCGTCGCCCCCGTCCGGCGACGAGCAGCCGCCGGTGCGCGGCGCACGCGCCGACGTCACGGCAGACGCCGACGCGACGGCCCCCGCCGGCGATGAGCAGCACCCGCTCGCTCTCGCCGTACGACAGGCCCTGGCGCGGGTGGTCGACCCCGAGATCCGCCGACCCATCACCGAGCTCGACATGGTGCCGCGCGTCAGCGCGCAGGGCGACCGCGTTGATATCGACCTGCGGCTGACGATCGTGGGCTGCCCCGCCGCGACGGCGATCGAGCGCGATGTGCGGGCCGCAGCATCCACCGTCTCGGGGGTCGGCGAGGTGCGGGTCGACGTCGGGGTCATGGATGCCGCGACGCGCGATGCCCTCATCACCCGGCTGCGCGGCGACCGGCCGAGCGGTCACCCCTTCACAGCCGACTCGCTCACGCGGGTGATCGCCGTCACGAGCGGCAAGGGCGGCGTCGGAAAGTCGACTCTCACGGCCAACCTCGCCGTCGCGCTCGCGGCGCAGGGGCTGCGTGTCGGGCTCGTCGACGCCGACGTCTTCGGCTTCTCGATCCCGGGCCTGCTCGGCATCGCCGACGCGAAGCCGACGCAGGTGGGCGGACTCATCATGCCGCCGCGCGCGCACGGCGTCGCCGTGATCTCGATCGGCATGTTCGTGGATGCCCGCACCGCGGTCTCGTGGCGCGGGCCCATGCTGCACCGCACGGTGCAGCAGTTTCTCACCGACGTGCACTTCGGCGACCTCGACGTGCTGCTGCTCGACATGCCGCCCGGCACGGGCGATGTCGCGATCTCGGCCGGGCAGCTCTTGCCCCACGCCGAGGTTCTGGTCGTGACGACACCGCAGCGCGCGGCGGCCGACGTGGCCGAGCGCTCGGGACTCGTCGCCCGCCAGACCGGCCAGACCGTCATCGGCGTCGTCGAGAACATGGCGGGACTCGCCCAGCCCGACGGCAGCGTGCTCGAGCTGTTCGGCTCGGGCGGCGGGGCCGAGACGGCGGCGCGCCTCGAGGTGCCCCTGCTGGCGCAGGTGCCGCTGAGCATCGCCCTGCGTGAGGGCGGAGACGCGGGCGAGCCGATCGTGCTGCGGCCCGGCGATGCCGCGGGAGACGCGATCACGCGGCTCGCGGCGGAGCTGGCGCGGCGTGGGCGCGGGCTCGCCGGACGCAAGCTCGGACTCAGCCCGCGCTGACCCGCGCGCTCACCCGCGCGCCCACGGCGCGTCGGCACTGCGAGGCCGCACCGCGCGCGACCGGACGTCTGGCCCGACGTCTGGCCCGACGACGACGGCCGTCGGATCCCGCGCTCGCCCCTGGAAAGGCGAGCACGAGGTCCGACGGCCGTCGCGGGAGCGCGCCCAAGGGCGCCGGGCTCAGCGCTGGATCGCGGGCACGCGGCGGTAGCCGTCGCGAGCAGCGGTCACGATCGTCGCCACAACAGCGGCAACGGCGAGAAGGGCGATGGTGATGAGCACGGCGGTCATGTCGGGGGTCTCCTTGGTTTCCTGAACGCCTCTATTCCACCGTGCGGCAGTGTTTAGCACAATCGATACTTTCTGAACTTACACTTCAGTTGTGCTTTAGTGTCGTGCCATGGACATCCGTCGACTCCACCTGCTGCGCGAGCTCGCCGACCGGGGCAGCATCACCGCGGTCGCCGCGGCGACGCACCGCACCGCATCCGCCGTCTCGCAGCAGCTCAAGGTGCTCGAGACCGAAGTCGGCGTGCCCCTCACCGAGCGCCACGGCCGCGGACTGGTGCTCACGGGGGCCGGCCTCGCGCTCGCCGACACCGCCCGACGCATCGCCGTCGCGATCGAATCGGCCGAGGCGCTCTGGGACGAGTTCACGCAGAGCCCGCGGGGGTCGGTCTCGATCAGCGCGTTCCCGACGGCCGGGCAGATGCTGCTGCCCGGCGTGCTGCGCTCGCTGCGCGACGAGCCCGGGCTCGAGGTCGTGGTCACCGACCACGACATGCCCTTACCCGACTTCGCCCAGCTCACGCCCGACTACGACATCGTCATCGCCGATTCGCAGGGCATCCCCGCCCACTGGCAAGAGTGCGGGCTGCGCGTCGTGCCCCTCATGACCGAGCCGTTCGACGTGGCCCTGCCGGTGGGGCACCCGCTCGTCGAGCGGAGCGTCGTTCGAGCCGTCGACCTCGTCGACGAAGACTGGATCGGCGCACCCGTCGGCTACCCCTACGACCGTGTTCACGAGCGGCTGTCGGCCGCGGTCGGCCGCGAGCCGCGCATTGTGCAGCGCATCATGGACAACCTCATCGTCGAGCGCCTCGTGGCGGCGGGCGTCGGCATCGCGATTCTGCCGCGCTTCACCACGCGCAGCCACGGCAACGGCATCGTCACGCGCCCGATCAGCGGTCTGCCCGCCGAGCGTCAGATCTCTGCGCTGCTGCGCGCCGACCGGGCCGAGCGGCCGAGCGTGCGCCGCGTGCTCGAACTGCTGCAGGCCGAGGCCGTGCGGGTCGTCGAGGGGTACCGCACGGTCGGCGAGCGCTGACCGCATCAACCCCGCGAGCGGCGCGGCGCGAACCCGCGGCGGGCGCTGACCGAGCGGCGCTCCCTCGAGAGCAGCGGGGCGCGAACCCGCCCCGAGCGCTGAGCGCGCATCCCGCAGCTACGGCCTAGGTCGCCTCGGAATCGAACGGTGCCGGCCTGCCCTCGCGGATGAGCCGCTGCCGCTGCGCGTACGCCGACTCGCGCACCGGCGCTGCCGCCCCCGGGCCGGGGCGCGCGGCGGGCGCGGGCTCGTCGGTCAGCGCCTCGCGGATGATGCGCCGCGGGTCGTACTGCCGCGGGTCGAGCTTCTTCCAGTCGACATCGTCGTAGTCGGGGCCCATCTCTTCGCGCATGCGCGTCTTCGCGCCGTTCGCCATGTCGCGCAACGACCGCACGAGACGCCCGAACTGCGCGGCATAGCCCGGCAGGCGGTCGGGGCCGATGAGGATGACCGCGATCAGCCCGATGAGCAGCAGCTTCTCGATCGTCAGGCCCCAGGACACCCCTCGAGAATAGCCCGGTCGACGGAGGTCTTCGCCCTAGGCTGGAGGCGAGAAGGAGCACCGTGGCCAGCAAAGACCTGTCGTGGAAGTACGTCGAAGACCAGACGGTCGAATCCGACGTGATCCGCGCCGCGCGCGCCCAGTCGCTCGAGCTCGGCGTCGAGCCCGTGAGCCCCGCGACCGGCGCCCAGCTCGCGGTCGTCGCCGCCGCCCTCGCGGCCGAGTCGATCATCGAGATCGGCACCGGAATCGGGGTCTCGGGGCTGTGGCTGCTGCAGGGGGCTCCGGATGCTCAGCTCACCTCGATCGACGTCGAAGCCGACCACCACGAGGCCGCCCGCCGGCACTTCACCGATGCGGGGCACACACCCGCACGAGTGAGACTCATCACCGGACGCGCCGCCGACGTGCTACCGCGCATGAACGAGCACGACTACGACGTCGTGCTCGTCGACGCCGACGCAGGCTCGCTGCTCGAGAACATCGAGCACGCCCTGCGCCTGGTGCGCGCGGGCGGCGCCGTGCTCGTGCCGCACGCCCTGTGGCGCGACACCGTGGCCGACCCCGCGAAGCGCGACGGCGTGACGGCCGACCTGCGCGCGCTGCTCGCCGAGCTGCGCGCGTCGACCGCCGTGCACGTGGCGATCTCGCCGGTCGGCGACGGGCTGCTGCAGCTCGTCACCGCGCGCTGAGCGCGGCGAGAAACGTCGGTGAGCGCTAGCCGATCGCGGCCGCGAGCGCGTCGTGCAGCTCTTTGGCCTCATCGTCGTTGACCGACACCACGAGGCGCCCGCCACCCTCAAGGGGCACGCGCACGATGATGAGGCGACCCTCTTTGACAGCCTCCATCGGGCCGTCGCCGGTCCTGGGCTTCATGGCTGCCATGTGGTCTCCCCTTTCGCTGAACAGTGCCCCTTATTATCCCTCACACTCGCTCAACGGCTAAATCGAGCAAGCCCGTCGAGCGGCGCCGCGAGCACGGTTCACGCAGTGTTCACTCGCGGCGCGCGCACAGCGGGGCCGAGCAGCGCGCGCGGATCGCGGCCGATCACGGGGGCGTCCAGTCATAGCCGTCGACCCACCAGCCGATGTGCACCCACGCGATCTGGCCGAGCACACCGAGCACCAAGGCCAGCACGGCGATCAGCACCCGCAGCCCGCGCGCGCGGCCCGGCGACCAGCGCGCACCGAGGCGCCCGGAGCCGACGCTCGCGATGCCGAGGGCGAGCGCCCCCAGAACGGGCGCGAGCGGCACGAGCAGCCGGAACGTGCTCGACTGCGGAAAGAAGACGGCGAGCAGGTAGAGCGCGTAGGCGATGATCCAGAACCGCAGCTCGATCGGCATGCGACGCATCGCGGGCAGGGCGAACGCGGCCGCCGCGAGGGCCAGCACCGCGATCAGGATGACCGGCCCCAGCACCTCGCCCGCCGACCACGGCAGCCCCGGCAGGGCCGGCCCCGGCCACCACTGCTGCCCCGCCCACCACTGCGCGCCCTGCACCCACGGAGTGAACGGCAGCAGCTCGACATCACCGACGTAGGGCCGCCGCCAGGCCAGCTCGGTCTCGAGGTACCCGCGCAACTCTCCCGTCGAGAGCGCGACGATGCCCGGCCAGGCGAGGCCCGCGAGCCCGGCGATGACGGCCGCGGCGCCCAGCCGCACCCGCTCGACGGTCTCGAAGGGTTCGTCGCGGCGGCGCATCCACCGCCAGCCCCAGACGAGCACGAGCAGCAGGGCGAAGGCGAGCCCGCTCGGCCGGGTGAGCGCCATGACCGTGACGACGAACGGCAGCACGACCCACTGCCGATCGAGCACGAGGATGAGCGCGCCGAACAGCAGTGCGAGGTGCAGCGACTCGGCATAGCCCACCTGCAGGATAGGCGACAGCGGGGCGACGCAGAACAGCGCCGTCGCGAGCATCGCGGTGCCGGCGCTCAGCCAGCGTCGAGCGAGCACGAAGAACAGCAGCGCGGCGGCGGCGCTCGCGAGCACCGAGATCGTCACGGCGACGGCAGCGAAGCCCTGCGCCGAGAAGTCGCCTGTGAGCGCCATGCCGATGCGCACGAGCCCCGGGTACACGGGCATGAACGCCCACGCGCTCTCGCCGGCGAGCCCGTTCTCGTCGCGCGGGATCTCGCTCGGGTACCCGACGACGGCGATGATGTAGTACCAGTGGGCGTCCCACAGCCGCGCGAAGTCGAGGTAGCCGGGGTTCGCGCCCGTCCACGCGTTCTCGCCCTGCCGAGCCGCGAACGACAGCAGGATGCCCGTGGTCACGAGCCGCGACGCCCCCCAGATGCCGAGCACGCCGACCCACCAGGGCAGGCGGCGCACGCGCTCGAGCACGGCACCCGCGCGACGCGTGGGCACACCCGGCCGCGCGCGCAGGTCGGCGAACGCCGTCGGGCGCTGCGCGCTCACGCCCCGCTCAACCACGCCCGCAGCCCGCGCTCGCAGGCGATGATCTGCTCGACCGGCACGCGCTCGTCGTCGGTGTGGGCGAGCGAGGGGTCTCCGGGACCGTAGTTGACGGCCGGGATGCCGAGCTCGGCGAAGCGAGCGACGTCGGTCCAGCCGTACTTCGGCGCGGGCGTGCCGCCGACCGCTGCCACGAAGTGCTGCGCGAGCGGAGCATCCAGCCCCGGGCGGGCCCCGCCGCTCGCATCGGTGACCGTCAGCGTCATCTCGGGGGCCACGCCGCCGAAGAGATCGCGCAGGTACTGCTCGGCCTGCGCGACGCTCTTATCGGGGGCGAAGCGGTAGTTGACCGTGAGCACGGCGTCGTCGGGGATGACGTTGCCGGCGACTCCCCCGCGCACGCCGACGGCGTTGAGGCCCTCGCGGTAGGCGAGGCCGTCGACCTCGATCGTCGCGGGCTCGAAGCGCGCGAGCAGGTCGAGCGCCGGGGCGAGAGCGTGGATGGCGTTGACGCCCATCCACGCGCGGGCCGAGTGGGCCCGGCGCCCCGTCGCCGCGAGCTCGACGCGCAGCGTGCCGTTGCAGCCGCCCTCGACGCCGGCGTTGCTCGGCTCGCCGAGAATCGCGAAGTCGGCCGCGAGCAGCTCGGGCCGCGTGCGGGCGAGGCGCCCGAGGCCGTTGAGGCTCGCCTCGACCTCTTCGTGGTCGTACCAGACCCACGTCACGTCGTAGGCGGGCGCATCGAGCGCGACGGCGAGCGCGAGCATGACGGCGCAGCCGCCCTTCATGTCGACCGTGCCGCGGCCGTGCAGGGTGCCGGTGACGGCATCGCCCTCGAGCCGGCTCGGCAGGTTCGCGTTCACGGGCACGGTGTCGATGTGGCCCGCGATGACGACCCGTTGCGCGCGGCCGAGCGCCGTGCGGGCGACGATCGCGTCGCCGTCGCGCAGCACCGTGAGGTGCGGGGCGTGGATGCTCAGCACGCGCTCGATCGCGTCGGCGAGCATCCGCTCATCGCCGGAGACGCTCGCGATGTCGACCATCGCCGCCGTCAGGGCCACGACGCCCTCGTCGAGCGGGAGGATCGGCGTCTCGGTCATCTCACCAGCGTAATCGGCCGTGCGCGTTCGCTCCTTCGGGTTCGTCGCTGTGGAACACGGCGTGCCGACGCGCGGCGTCGGCGTGTCGCGCTGCCGGCCAGCACGAACCAGCGCGCGATCACGCCGGTAGCCTGGAGGCATGTCGAGCCCCGCCGCCACTGCCAGCGATTCCGAGCGCGCCACGCGCCACGCCTGGGGCTACGGCCTCGTCACGCTGCGCATCGCCGACGGCGCCGAGCTCGACGCCTGGTACCCGCACCCCGCGCTCGGCACGCTGCCGCACGGGCGCGACCCCTACATCGTGCCCGCCGAGATCGAGCACCTGCAGGGCGAGGACGCGCGCCGGGGGGTGCGGCGCGAGGCCCGCACGATCTCGATCGACCTCGATGCGCCGCCGGCATCCACGCCCGATGCCTACCTGCGCCTGCACCTCCTGAGCCACCGCCTCGTCGCCCCCAACACCCTCAATCTCGACGGAATCTTCGGGCACCTGCCGATCGTCATGTGGACGACCGCGGGGCCGATGCACCCCGACGACTTCGACGCCCGGCGCCCGGCGCTGCAGCAGGCGGGCATCTCGGCGCTCGGCATCGACAAGTTCCCGCGCCTGCTCGACTACGTCACGCCCCCGCGCGTGCGCATCGCCGATGCCTCGCGCGTGCGCCTCGGCGCCTACGTCTCGCCCGGCACGACGGTCATGCACGAGGGCTTCATCAACTTCAACGCCGGAACCCTCGGCACCTCGATGGTCGAGGGCCGCATCAGCCAGGGCGTCGTCGTGGGCGACGGCAGCGACATCGGCGGCGGCGCCTCGATCATGGGCACGCTCTCGGGCGGCGGCACGCACCGCATCGCGATCGGCGAGCGCGCCCTGCTCGGCGCCAACAGCGGCATCGGCATCTCGATCGGTGACGACTCGGTCGTCGAGGCGGGCCTCTACGTGACCGCCGGCCAGAAGGTCGTCGTCGTCGACGGCACGCTCGGGCCCGACGGGCAGCCGCGCACCGTCAAGGCCGCCGAGCTCTCGGGCGTGCCGGGGCTGCTGTTCCGCCGCAGCTCGCTCACGGGAGCCGTCGAAGTGCTGCCCCGCACGGGCGCGGGCGTGCAGCTCAACGAGGCCCTGCACGCGTAAAGCCGGGCGTGGGGGTGGGGGTAGCGGGGAACCCCCCCCCCCCCCCTGT
>NZ_JBKBLF010000028.1:0-6406 GCF_046296455.1 Microcella sp. | reverse complement strand
TGTGCGCCCCCGCCGGGGGGGGGGGGTTCTGCTAACGGTGGCCTGCCCCGCGAACCGCGGGGGGTGGGTCGGCGCTGCGCGAGCATCCCGCGCCGCGACAGTGTCGACCGTGTGACCGCTAGCGCTGGGGCCAGTCGCGCGCGCCCGAGCCCGTGTAGAGCTGCTGGGGGCGGCCGATCTTCGTCTGGGGGTCGTCGTTCATCTCGCGCCAGTGGGCGATCCAGCCCGGCAGTCGCCCGATGGCGAAGAGCACCGTGAACATGCGCGTGGGGAAGCCCATGGCCTTGTAGATGACACCCGTGTAGAAGTCGACGTTCGGGTAGAGCTTGCGCTCGATGAAGTAGTCGTCGGCAAGCGCGATGGCCTCGAGCTCGCGCGCGATCTGCAGCAGCGGGTCGCTCACACCGAGGTCGGCGAGCACGGCATCCACGCTCTCCTTGACCAGCTTGGCGCGCGGGTCGTAGCTCTTGTAGACCCGGTGGCCGAAGCCCATGAGCTTGATGCCGTCTTCTTTGTTCTTGACGCGCTCGACGAAGCGCTCGACGCTCTCTCCCGAGTCGCGGATGCGCGCGAGCATGTCGAGCACCGCCTCGTTCGCACCACCGTGCAGGGGGCCCGAAAGAGCGTTGATGCCCGCCGAGATCGAGGCAAACAGGTTGGCCCCCGTCGAGCCGACGAGCCGCACGGTCGAGGTCGAGGCGTTCTGCTCGTGGTCTTCGTGCAGGATCAGCAGGCGGTCGAGCGCCTTCACGAGCACGGGGTTGACCTCGTAGGGCTCGGCCATGATGCCGAAGTTGAGGCGCAAGAAGTTGCCGACGAAGTCGAGCGAGTTGTCGGGGTAGAGGAACGCCTGGCCGATGGCCTTCTTGTGCGCGTATGCGGCGATGACGGGCAGCTTGGCGAGCAGGCGGATGGTCGAGATCTCGACCTGCTCGGGGTCGTGCGGGTCGAGCGAATCGCCGTAGTAGGTCGACAGCGCGCTCACGGCGCTCGAGAGCACCGACATGGGGTGGGCCTGGTGCGGCAGCGAGTCGAAGAAGCGCTTGAGGTCTTCGTGCAGCAGCGTGTGGCGGCGCACGCGTTCGTCGAAGTCGGCGAGCTCGCTCGGCGTCGGCAGTTCGCCGTAGATGAGCAGCCAGGCCACCTCGAGGAAGGTGGAGTGGGCGGCGACATCGTCGATCGCGTAACCGCGGTACCGCAGAATGCCCTGCTCGCCGTCGATGTAAGTGATGGCGCTCTTGGTCGAGGCGGTGTTCACGAAGCCGTAGTCGAGCGCGGTGAGCCCGGTCTGGCGTGTGAGCGACGAGAGGTCGAGGCTCGCAGCACCCGCGACGCTCGGCAGGATCGGGAACTCGGCGGTGCCGCCCGGAAACTGGAGGGTCGCCTTCTGGGCGCCGTCGTTCTGTGCGGCTTCGTTCAGTGCGCCGTCGCTCACTGCGCCTCCTCGCGGGATGTGATCGGGGTGTGATCGGTCTGTGGGGGCGGGGTCCCGAGAACGAGCCATGGTGGTGGTGGCGGCTCGGGAGTGACCCGCTTACAGCCTATGCGCAAAGGCGCACCAGTCACGCACTGCCCAACAGCAGGGCTCAGGCCTTGGAGAAGAGCGCCAAACGCGCGGCCGCGGCCGCGATGCGCTCGTCGGTGGCCGTGAGCGCGAGCCGCACGTGCTGCGAGGCATCGCCCTCATAGAACGTGCCGGGCGCGGCGAGGATGCCGTGCTCGGCGAGCAGCGCGATCGTCGCGAGCGCGGGCTCGCCGCGCGTGCCCCACAGGTAGAGCCCCGCCTCGGAGTGGTCGATGCGAAAACCCGCACCCTCGAGCGCGGGCGCGAGCACGGCCCGCCGCGCACGGTAGCGCTCGCGCTGCTCGGCCACGTGGGCCTCGTCGCCGAGCGCCGCGACCATCGCCGCCTGCACGGGCGCGGGCGGGATGAGCCCGGCGTGCTTGCGCACCTCGAGCACCTGTCGCACGATCGCCTCGTCGCCCGCGAGGAATGCGGCGCGGTAGCCCGCGAGGTTCGACTGCTTGCTGAGCGAGTAGACGCTCAGCAGGCCCGTGCGGTCGCCATCGGTGACGCGGGGGTCGAGGATGCTCGGCACGCGCTCGGCAGCGACCGACTCCTCCGCGACCAACTCTTGTGCGCCCGATCCTGCCCCGGCCGTCGCGCCCCAGGCCTCGGGACGCCAGCCCAGCTCGGCGTAGCACTCGTCGTTGACGAGCACGGCCCCGAGCTCGCGGGCGCGCGCGACCGCGGCGCGCAGCGCGGGCACCCCCAGCACGGCGCCCGTCGGGTTGCCCGGGCTGTTGAGCCACACCAAGCGAGTGGATGCGGGCCATTCGGCGGGATCGTCGGTCGCGAGGCCGGTGGTGCGGGCGAGCACGGATCCGACGGCGTAGGTCGGGTAGGCCGTGCGCGGGTAGACGACGGTGTCGCCGGGCCCGAGGCCGAGCAGCAGCGGCAGCAGGCCGACGAGCTCTTTGCTGCCGATGGTGGGGAGCACGGCATCCGGAACCAGACCCATCACCCCACGGCGACGGGCGTACCAGTCGACGATCGCGGTGCGCAGAGCGGGCGTGCCCATGGTCTGCGGGTAGGCGTGGGCGTCGGTCGCGGCCACGAGCGCGTCGCGCACGACCGCGGGCGTCGCGTCGACGGGCGAGCCGACCGAGAGGTCGACGATGCCGTCGGCGTGCTCACGGGCACGGGCGGCGTACGGCGCGAGCGAGTCCCAGGGGAAGTCGGGGAGCGCGTGCTTCGCACCAGAATGAATGCCATTGCTGGCATTCGTCGCGGCACCAGCGCCGTCGGCCGTCCCGGCCGTCGGGTCACTGGAGTCGATCACGCTTGGGGCGGCAGCGCGGCGACGATCGGGTGGTCGCCGGGCAGCACGCCGACCTTGGCGGCACCGCCGGGCGAGCCGATCTCGCTGAAGAACTCGACGTTCGCGGTGTAGTAGTCGGCCCACTGCTCGGGCACGTCGTCTTCGTAGTAGATCGCCTCGACGGGGCAGACGGGCTCGCAGGCACCGCAGTCGACGCACTCGTCGGGGTGGATGTAGAGCATGCGGTCGCCCTCGTAGATGCAGTCGACGGGGCACTCGTCGATGCAGGCGCGGTCTTTGACATCGACGCAGGGCAGGGCGATCACGTAGGTCACGGCAGTGGTCGATCCTCTTGTTGAGCGAGCGCGGGCCCCTCCATCGTATCCGCAGGCGGCCGGGGAGCCCGCTGGATGTGTGGCCAGGCGAGCGCGAGGAAGGCGATGGCCGTGATGCCGATGAGCCAGGTGTATCCGACCGGGTTGGCGGGCACGAGCACCGAGCCCCCCGTGGCCGTCGCCAGCAGTCCCGCCACGAGCCCCGCTCCGAGCGCACCCGCCGCCGCGGGCGTGCGCACGCCGCCCCACGCCCGCAGCCCGACGATGTAGAGGCCCACCGTGATGAGGGCGATCGCGACCCCGACGGGCGGCAGCGACTGGTGCGCGAAGGTGCCGATGAGCCCGAGCACCGCACCGCCGCCGAGGCACAGCGCGGCGACGCCCGTGCGCTCGAGCGCGCTCATGCGGGCGTAGTCCGGATCGATCGAGAACACGGGCCGGCTCGAGTTCAGGCGTCGAGCCGCAGCATCCACCCGTGCGGGTCGGCACGGCGGCCGTACTGGATGTCGGTGAGCTCGGCCCGCAGCGACATCGTGAGCTCGCCGGCCTCGGCGTCGGCGCTGCCGATCTCGAAGTCGGCCGCCTTGATGAGGGCGATGGGAGTGACGACGGCAGCCGTGCCACACGCGAACGCTTCGACGATGTCACCGGATGCCGCGCCCTCGCGCCACTCGTCGATGCTCACGCGGCGCCGCTCGACCGTGTGGCCGCGGTCTTCGGCGAGCTGCAGGATCGAGTCGCGCGTGATGCCCTCGAGGATCGAGTCACTCTGCGGCGTCACGAGCGTGCCGTCTTTGTAGACGAGCACGATGTTCATGCCGCCGAGCTCTTCAAGCCACTTTCCTTCGACGGAGTCGAGGAACAGCACCTGAGCGCAACCGTGCTCGGCCGCCTCGGCCTGCGCGACGAGCGAGGCCGCGTAGTTGCCGCCCGTCTTCGCCGCGCCCGTGCCGCCCTTGCCCGCGCGCGAGTACTGGGTCGAGAGCCAGATCGAGACGGGCTTCACGCCGCCGTGGAAGTAGGCGCCGGCCGGCGAGGCGATCACGTAGAAGGCCACCTTGTGCGCGGGGCGCACGCCGAGGAATGCCTCTTTCGCGAACATGAAGGGCCGCAGGTAGAGGCTCGTCTCCGGTGCGCTCGGCACCCAGTCGCCGTCGATCGCGATGAGCTGGCGCAGCGCCTCGATGAAGTACTGCTCGGGCAGCTCGGGCAGCGCGAGGCGCTTCGCCGAGCGCTGCAGGCGGCGAGCGTTCGCGTCGGGGCGGAACGACCAGATCGATCCGTCGGCGTGGCGGTAGGCCTTGAGCCCTTCGAAGATCTCTTGCCCGTAGTGCAGCACCGAGGCGGCCGGGTCGAGCGCGATGGGGCCGTAGGGCTGCACGCGCGGGCGGTGCCAGCCGCCCATCTCGCTCCAGCAGATGTCGACCATGTGGTCGGTGAAGTGCTTGCCGAAGCCGGGGTCGGCGAGGATCGCCTCGCGCTCGGCGACGGGGCGCGCGGACTCGGTGGAGGACACGGCCCACGTCAGTTCGCGGGTGGCCATCGGCAGCAGGTTCGTCATGGGGATCCTCGAAGGTCGCCGGTGGCCGAGAGGCCCCGGAAGAGCGTGGCTACAGCGTACTCCGCGGGGCCCGGAGCCTCCCCGGCCAATCGGGCGGGGGTGGCTGCGGGCGGGTCAGCGCAGGCGGGCGACGATGGCGTCTCCGACCTCGCTCGTGCGGCGGGGCGACTGGCCCCGCTCGGCGAGGTCGGCGAGCACCGCGGCGCGGATGCGCGCTGCGGCATCCATGAGGCTCTGCTGCTCGAGCAGGATCGCGACCGAGAGGATCGCGGCGGTCGGGTCGGCCTTCTGCTGACCCGCGATGTCGGGGGCAGAGCCGTGCACAGGCTCGACCATGCTCGGGAACGCACCGTCGGGGTTGAGGTTGCCCGAAGCCGCGAGCCCGATGCCGCCGCCGATCGCCGCGGCGAGATCGGTGAGGATATCGCCGAACAGGTTGTCGGTGACGATGACGTCGAAGCGCGAGGGCTCGGTCGCGAGAAAGATGGTGGCCGCGTCGACGTGCAGGTAGTCGACGGCGATGGATGCGAACTCGGGCGCGACGCGGTCGACCGTGCTCTGCCACAGCGCTCCGGCGTGCACGAGCACATTGGTCTTGTGCACGAGGGTGAGCTTCTGGCGTCGGGCGGCCGCCTGGGCGAAGGCGAAGCGCACGACGCGTTCGACGCCGTAGGCGGTGTTGATCGAGACCTCGGTCGCGACCTCGTGCGGCGTGCCCTGCCGGAACCGACCGCCGTTGCCAACGTAGGGCCCCTCGGTACCCTCGCGCACGACGACGAAGTCGACCGCGCCCGGGTCGGCGAGCGGTGAGGCGATGCCGGGAGCGAGCAGGGTGGGCCGCAGGTTGACGTAGTGGTCGAAGGCGAAGCGCAGCTTCAGCAGCAGTCCGCGCTCGATGATGCCGCCCGCGAGGCGGGGGTCCCGCGGGTCGCCGCCGACGGCGCCGAACAGGATGGCGTCGTGCCGGGCGAGGGCCGCGAGCGTCTCGTCCGAGAGGATCTCGCCCGTCGCGAGGTAGTGCTCGGCGCCGAGCGCGTAGTCGGTCTCGGTGACGGCGACATCGTCACTGACAGCCGCGCGCAGAGCCTTGAGCGCCTCGGCTGTGACCTCGGGGCCGATGCCGTCGCCGCCGATGATGGCGAGGTCGAGAATGCGCTTCACGGTGATCTCCCAGATTCAGGTCGAGATCCCCGGGAACACGGGGATGCGGGCCTCGACCAGCGTAGTGCGGCACGCCCGGACCGTTTGTCAAGGGGGTGCGGCGTTCTCGGCTGGCCCATAGAGTCGCCCAACGAATCGAAAGGAGCTCCCACAATGAGCATTGGATTCGGAATCTTCCTGTTTGCCGTCGGCGCCATCTTGGCCTTCGCGGTGAACGTCACCCTCGAGTGGATCACGCTGTCGACCGTGGGGTACATCCTCATGGTCGCCGGTGTCGTGATGGTCGTCATCGGCGGAGTGCTAATGGCGCGCAAGCGCTCGTCGGTCACGACGCACCGCACGGTCATCGACCCCGCGAGCGGCGAGCAGGTCTCGCGCCGCGAGTCGATCGCCTCTGACCCGGTCGACGACCGCGTCTAGTCGCCGCCTGAACGCGAAGAGCGCCCGGCGGCGACGGGCGCGCGTCGGCGTGAAACCGGCGCGGCGGCTCGATCCAGCCCAGCGAGCAGCAGCTCCATACAGCCCCG
>NZ_JBKBLF010000027.1:0-28920 GCF_046296455.1 Microcella sp. | reverse complement strand
GAGACGCTGAGCCACGACGACCGCGGGCTGCTCGTCGACCGCGCGGCCGCCGACCCGCGCGGGCTCGCCGGCCGGGTCGAGCTCGAGCCCGCCGCGCGCGAGGCGATCGTGCGGCTCGCCTCGGGCGACGCGCGGCGCGCGCTCACGGCGCTCGAAGCCGGGGCGCAGTCGGCCGCGGCGGGCAGCGAGGCGGGGGAGGGGCATCCGGTCATCACCGCTGAGATCGTCTCGGCGGCCGTCGATCGCGCGCTGCTGCGCTACGACAAGCAGGGCGATGAGCACTACGACGTCATCAGCGCCTTCATCAAGTCGATCCGGGGCAGCGACCCCGACGCCGCGCTGCACTACCTGGCCCGCATGATCGAGGCGGGGGAGGACGTGCGCTTCATCGCGCGGCGCGTCATCATCTCGGCGGCAGAAGACATCGGAACGGCCGACCCGCAGGCGCTGCCGATCGCCGTCGCGGCGGCCCAGGCCGTGCAGCTCATCGGCATGCCCGAGGGGCGCATCCCGCTTGCCGAGGCGGTCGTCTATCTCGCGACGGCACCGAAGTCGAACGCCGCCTACGTCGGCATCGATGCCGCGATCGCCGATGTGCGCGCGGGGCGTCTCGGTCGGGTGCCGAAACCGCTGCGCGACGCGCACTACCCCGGTGCGAAGCGGCTCGGGCACGGCAAGGGCTACGTCTACCCGCACGATGAGCCTGTGGGAGTCGCCGATCAGCAGTACCTTCCCGACCCGCTCGTCGGCACCGAGTACTACCGGCCGACCGAGCGCGGTCACGAGCGCGAGATCGCGGCGCGGCTGGCGAAGCTGCGCGCGATCACGCGGGGCGAGGCGGCGGCCGACTGACGGTCGGCCCGGCCTCTGGTAGGCTTGCTCGGCCCGTCAGATATGGGCACACCCTCCCTCGTAGCCTCCACCGGAACGCCTCGGCGTGCGTCCGGACCGGACGGAGCGGTGTACGCCCGTGAGCCGCTGAAATTCTCGGCCACGCCCATGGAAGGAAACCGTGTCTACCAAGTCACGCACTCGCAGCAAGACCCGTCTCTCGCGCGCGCTCGGCATCGCCCTCACCCCGAAGGCCGCCAAGTACCTCGAGAAGCGCCCCTACGCTCCCGGTGAGCACGGCCGCACCAAGCGCAAGGCCGATAGCGACTACGCGGTTCGTCTGCGCGAGAAGCAGCGTCTCCGTGCCCAGTACGGCATCCGCGAGGCCCAGCTCAAGATCGCCTTCAACGAGGCCCGTCGTTCGGCCGGCCTGACCGGTGAGAACCTCGTCGAGCTGCTCGAGATGCGTCTCGACGCGCTCGTGCTGCGCTCGGGCTTCGCCCGCACCACGGCACAGGCCCGTCAGATGGTCGTGCACCGTCACATCATGGTCGACGGCCAGCTCGTCGACCGCCCCTCGTTCCGCGTCAAGCCGGGTCAGCTGATCCACGTCAAGCCGCGCTCCGAAGGCACCGAGCCGTTCCAGGTCGCCGCTGCCGGCGGTCACGTCGACGTGCTCCCCAAGGTTCCGGCCTACCTCGAGGTCGAGCTCTCCACGCTGCAGTCGCGACTCGTGCGCCGCCCCAAGCGCGCCGAGGTTCCCGTGACCTGCGAGGTCCAGCTCGTCGTCGAGTACTACGCCGCGCGCTAGTCGCTCGCAGCACACTCCGTCGAACGGGGGCCCGGCATCGCGCCGGGCCCCCGTTCGCGTTCGGCCGCTAGGCTGGTGACCCACCACACTCGACTTCTCACGAGGGAGCACTCATGAAGAACGCCGCTTGGCTCATCGTCGGCATCGCGCTCGGCTTCGTCGCCGCCCACCAGGTCTCGAAGACCCCGCAGGGCAAGCAGTTCTTCGACGACGTCGACTCGAAGGCCCGCGAGTTCGGCTCGGCCGTCGTCGACGGCTACAAGCAGCGCGAGGCCGAGCTGCGCGCCGCCGTCGCCGAGGCCGAAGACACGATCGCCGACCTCACGAACCGCCTCAAGTAGTCGACGGGGCTCCGCGCCCCGTCTCTCACCCTCGATCCAGGACGCCACAGCCCCTCATGCAGACCGCCGACATCCAGCGCCGGTGGCTCGAGTTCTTCGGAACCCGCGGTCACACGGTCGTGCCCTCCGCCTCCCTCGTCAGCGACGACCCGACCCTGCTGTTCACGGTCGCCGGCATGGTGCCCTTCGTGCCCTACCTCACGGGGGTCGTGCCCGCTCCGTACCCGCGCGCGACGAGCGTGCAGAAGTGCATCCGCACCAATGACATCGAAGAAGTGGGCAAGACGCCGCGCCACGGCACCTTCTTCCAGATGAACGGCAACTTCTCGTTCGGCGACTACTTCAAAGAGGGCGCGATCGGGTACGCCTGGGAGCTGCTCACGACCTCGCAGACCGACGGCGGCCTGGGCTTCCAGGAGAAGGACCTCTGGGTCACGGTCTACAAAGACGACGACGAGGCCATCGCGCTCTGGAAGAAGATCGCGGGCCTGCCCGACGACCGTATTCAGCGCCTCGACATGGACACGAACTACTGGTCGACCGGTCAGCCCGGCCCCGCCGGCCCGTGCTCCGAGATCTTCTTCGACCGCGGACCCGCCTACGGTGTCGACGGCGGCCCGGCGACCGACGACGACCGCTACGTCGAGATCTGGAACCTCGTCTTCATGCAGTACCTGCGGGGCGAGGGCACCGGCAAGAACGACTTCGAGATCCTCGGCGAGCTGCCGAACAAGAACATCGACACCGGCATGGGCATGGAGCGCGTCGCATTCCTGACCCAGGGCGTCGAGAACATGTACGAGATCGATCAGGTGCGTCCGGTGCTGGATGCCGCTGCCGAGCTCTCGGGGCGCCGCTACGGTGCCGACCACGGCGACGACGTGCGCATGCGCGTCATCGCCGACCACGTTCGCTCGTCCCTCATGCTCATGACGGATGGCGTCGCACCGGGCAACGAGGGCCGGGGCTACATCCTGCGCCGCCTGCTGCGGCGCAGCATCCGGGCCATGCGGCTGCTCGGGGTCGACGCGCCGAGCTTCGACGTGCTCTTCGCCGCGTCGCGCGATGCGATGAGCGCCGCCTACCCCGAGATCACCGAGCACTACGATCGCGTCTCGCGGCTCGCGCTCGGCGAAGAAGAGGCCTTCCTACGCACGCTCGCGGCGGGCACGACGATCCTCGACCTCGCCGTGGCCGAGACGACAGCATCGGGCGCCTCGACCCTGCCGGGCGACACGGTCTTCCAGCTGCACGACACCTTCGGGTTCCCGCTCGATCTCACGCTCGAGATGGCGGAGGAGAACGGCCTCACCGTCGACCGCGCCGAGTTCGACCGCCTCATGGCTGAGCAGCGCACGCGCGCCAAGCTCGACGCGAAGTCGAAGAAGGGCGCCCTCGCCGACCTCAGCGTCTACGGCGAGTTCCGCGCGGCGGGTGAGACGGCCTTCCTCGGCTACGACGAGCTCGAGACCGAGACGACCATCCTCGGAATCCTCGTGGGCGGCCAGAGTGTGCCCGTCGCTCAGGCGGGCGACATCGCCGAGGTGATCCTCGCCGAGACGACGCTCTACGCCGAGTCGGGTGGTCAAGACAGCGACGAGGGCGCGATCGTCGGCAGCGGCTTCGACCTCGAGGTGCTCGATGTGCAGAAGCCCGTCAAGGGGCTCATCAGCCACACCGTGCAGGTGCGCTCGGGCGAGGTGCACGTCGGCGACGCCGCGCGCACGCAGGTCGACCCGGTCTACCGCCGTTCGGCGACCCAGGCGCACTCGGCCACGCACGTGATCCACGCCGCGCTGCGGCAGACGCTCGGCGGCGACGCCCACCAGTCCGGCTCGTACAACAAGGCCGGCTACATGCGGCTCGACTTCAGCTGGAACCAGGCGCTCAGCCCGGCGACGCGCAGCGAGATCGAGGAGATCAGCAACATCGCGGTGCGCGACAACCTGCCCGTGCAGACGCGCGTCATGGCGCTCGACGAGGCCAAGTCGCTCGGCGCGATGGCGCTCTTCGGCGAGAAGTACGGCGAGACCGTGCGCGTCGTCGACATCGGGGGCCCCTGGTCGCGCGAGCTCTGCGCGGGCACGCATGTCGGCGCCTCGGCCGAGATCGGCATGATCAGCCTGGTGAGCGAGTCGTCGGTGGGCTCGACCAACCGCCGCGTCGAGGCCCTCGTGGGGCTCGAGGCTTTTCGCGAGTTCGCGGCCGAGCGCGCGCTCGTGCATCAGCTCACGAGCAGCCTCAAGACGCCGCGCGACCAGCTTGCCGAGCGCATCGCCGACCTGAGCGCCCAGCTCAAGGCGGCCGAGAAGACGATCGCGCAGTACGAGTCGGCGCGCCTCACCGAGCGCGTGCCCGCGCTCGTCGCGGCAGCCACGACGCTCGGCGGCTACACCGTCGTCGCCGAGAACCTCGGCACGCTCGGGTCGGCCGACGACGTGCGGATGCTCGCCACGAGCGTGCGCGGCCGCCTGAACGACGGCCCCACGGTCGTCGTGCTCGCCGCCGAGGTCGCGGGCAAGGCCACGGTCATCGTCGCGACGACGCAGGCCGCGCGCGACGCGGGCGCGAAGGCCGGGGCGCTCGCGCGCACCGCCTCCGGCGTGCTCGGCGGCGGGGGCGGCGGCAAGGACGACCTCGCCCAGGGCGGGGGCGCCGACCCGTCGGCGATCCCCGCGGCGGTCGAGGCCGTGCTCGCAGAGCTGCGGCACTGAGCGTGCGCACGGGCGTGCGGCTCGGCATCGACGTGGGCCGTGCCCGCGTGGGAGTCGCGCGCAGCGATCCGCACGGCATGCTCGCCACGCCGGTCGAGACGCTCGCCCGGCGCGAGCAGCCCGTCGAGAGCATCCGGCGCATCGTCGACGAGCACGAGGCGATCGAGGTGATCGTGGGCCTGCCGTTGTCGCTCAGCGGAGCCGAGACCGCGTCGACGGCCGACTCCCGCGATATGGCCGAGCAGCTCGCCGCGCTGCTGCCGGTGCCCGTGCGCCTCGTCGACGAGCGATTGACGACCGTCAGCGCCGCCCGCGGACTGCGCGAGGCCGGACGCACGGCGAAGAACTCCCGCTCCGTGGTCGACCAGGCCGCCGCTGTTATCCTGCTCCAGCACGCCCTCGACCTCGAGCGCTCGACCGGGAACCCGCCCGGCGCGCTCGTCGAGCCGCACGAAGGACGACCGACCGCGTGACCGACTCCGATCCCTGGGACGACATCTTCCGCTCGCAGCCGAGCGAGCCCGGCGCCGCGCCGAGCGCACCGGCGAGCCCGGCGACGAGCGTCGGCGAGGCCCCGGCCAGTCGACGGGCCGCCCGCGAGAGCGAGTCGCGTCGCGGCTCTGGCCGCGGTCGTGGCCCGTCGGGCGGGGCGCCGCGCCGTCGTCGGCGATGGCCCTGGGTCGTGCTCGGAATCTTCTCGCTTCTGGCCGGCATCGCCGCAGCCGGCGCGTGGTACGTCTGGACGAATTACGAAGAGCAGGTGCGCGAGGTGCTCGGCTGGGAACTGCCGAACGACTTCGAGGGCAGCGGCAACGGCACCGAGGTGCTCGTGACGATCTACTCGGGAGAGATCGGCGCTGATGTTGCGACCTCGCTCGTCGAGCAGGGCGTGACGATGACCTTCGACGCGTTTTACGACCTGCTGCTCGCCGACGATACCATCGCCTTCATTCCGGGCACCTACCGGCTGCAAGAGCAGATGTCGGCGCAGTCCGCGCTGGATGCCCTGCTCGACCCGGCCAATAAGGTCGAGCTCAGCGCCACCGTGCGCGAGGGCCTGCGCGCGGGTGAGGTCATCGAAGCGCTGTCGGCGGGCACGGGGCTGCCGATCGCCGACTACGAGGCCGCCATCGCCGACCCGTCGATCTACGGCATCCCCGAGATCGCGCCGAATATCGAGGGCTACCTGTTCCCGGCCACGTACACGTTCGAGCCGAACACGACGGCCGAAGACCACATCCGCGTGCTCGTCGACGAGATGTTCTCGCGGCTCGACGCGGCGGGGGTCGCGGTCGAGGATCGCCACACGGTGCTCACGAAGGCATCGCTCATCCAGCGCGAGGCGCGGCTCGCCGACGACTTCTACCGTGTCTCGCGCGTCATCGAAAACCGGCTCGCGGGCGGCTGGCGGCTCGAGTTCGACTCGTCGACGCAGTACGGCGCGGGCGAGACGGGCTCGGTCTGGTCGAGCGGAGACGCCCTCGACGCCGACAACCCCTACAACACCTACGTCATCGAGGGGCTGCCGATCGGCCCGATCGCGGCGCCGGGCGATGTCGCGATCGACGCGGTGCTCAACCCTGCCGACGGTCCGTGGTTCTTCTTCGTGACCGTCAACCTCGCGACGGGCGAGACGAAGTTTTCGGAGACGATCGCTCAGCACGAGCAGGGCGTGGCCCAGCTGCGGGCCTGGTGCCGCGCGAGTGAGGAGAATGCGGCCTACTGTGCGTAGGCGTCTCGGGGTGCTCGGGCACCCCGTCGAGCACTCGCTCTCGCCCGTGCTGCACGGGGCGGCCTACCGGCAACTCGGCCTCGACTGGCAGTACGACCGGCACGAGGTGCGCGAGCACGAGCTGCGCGGCTTCGTCGACGGTCTCGACCGCAGCTGGCGAGGGCTGTCGGCGACGATGCCGCTCAAAGAGGAGTTGTACCGTCTCGCCGACGAATGGGACGACGCCGTCTCGCTGACCGGCGCCGCGAACACCCTCGTGCTGACCGACGACGGACGTCGCATCGCGCGCAACACCGATGTCGCCGGCATCGAGCGGTCTCTGCTCGACGCCGGGCTCGAGAGCGCACGGCACGCCGTCGTCGCAGGCGCGGGAGCCACGGCCCGCTCGGTGCTCGTGGCGCTCGACGGGCTCGGGGTGCGCAGCGTGACCGTCGCCGTGCGCGAACCCGCCCGCACCGCAGCGCTCGCGCAGCTTGCCGACGATCTCGGGCTCGAGCTCGACGTCGTGCGGCTCGGCGATCTCGAGCACGTCGTCGAGGGTGCCGACGTGGTCGCGTGGACGCTTCCGAACGGCGTCGGTCTGCGCCAGCAGCTGCCGTTCGACGCCCGCACTACGGCGGTCGCGCTCGACGTGACCTACCACCCCTGGCCGGGACCGCTCGCCGCCCAGTGGCTCGAGGTCGGCGGGCGCATCGCCTCGGGGCGCGACATGCTGCTGCACCAGGCGGTGCGCCAGGTGCGGTTCTTCGTCTCGGGCCAGACCGATTCGCCGCTCGGCGATGAGGCGGGTGTCGAGGCCGCAATGCGCGCGGCGCTCGACGCCGTCTGAGCCGGCTCGCGGCATCCTGCCCGCATCGATCATGGGAGGATGGGGGCATGCTGCGCTGGTTGACCGCCGGGGAATCCCACGGCCCTGAATTGATCGCCGTGCTCGAGGGGATGCCCGCGGGCGTGCCCGTGCTGCGCGAGGCCATCCAGGCCGACATGCAGCGCCGCAAGCTCGGCTACGGGCGCGGTGCCCGCATGAAGTTCGAGCAGGACGAGCTCACGATCTCGGGCGGTGTGCGCCACGGCCTGAGCATGGGCAGCCCCATCGCCCTGCGCATCGGCAACACCGAGTGGCCCAAGTGGACCACGATCATGAGCGCCGACCCCGTCGACCCGGCCGAGCTCACCGGAGCACGCGGGGCACCGCTCACGCGGCCGCGCCCCGGGCACGCCGACCTCGTCGGCATGCAGAAGTACGGCTTCGACGAGTCTCGCCCCGTGCTCGAGCGCGCGAGCGCGCGCGAGACCGCGGCCCGCGTCGCGCTCGGCGCCGTCGCGCGGTCGTTCCTCGGAGAGCTCGGTATCCGGCTCGTCGCCCACACGCTCGCGATCGGGCCCGTGCGCGTGCCCGACGACGCGCCGCTGCCGCTGCCCGATGACGTCGACCGCCTCGACGCCGACCCGCTGCGCTGCCTGCACGCCGAGACGAGCGCGGCGATGGTCGCCGAGGTCGACGCGGCCCACAAAGACGGCGACACGCTCGGCGGCGTGGTCGAGGTGCTCGCCTACGGCGTGCCGCCGGGGCTCGGCTCGTACGTGCACTGGGACCGCCGGCTGGACGCCAAGCTCGCCGCGGCGCTCATGGGCATCCAGGCCATCAAAGGCGTCGAGGTCGGCGACGGCTTCGAGACCACGCGCCGACGCGGCTCGGCCGCGCACGACGAGCTCGTCGTCGACGACGGGCTCGTTGAGCGGCTGAGCGACCGCGCGGGCGGAACCGAGGGCGGCATGAGCACGGGAACGGTGCTGCGCGTGCGCGCGGGCATGAAGCCCATCGCGACCGTGCCCCACGCCTTGCGCACGGTCGACACCTCGACGGGCGAGGCCGCCGCCGCCCACCACCAGCGCTCCGACGTGTGCGCCGTGCCCGCCGCGGGCGTCGTCGCCGAGGCGATGGTCGCGCTCGTGCTCGCCGAGGCGGTGCTCGAGAAGTTCGGGGGCGACTCGATCGCCGAGACCCGCCGCAACCTCGAGGGCTACCTCGCGGCGATCCCCGCGACGCTCACGACGGCGGTCTCCGACGGCCGTGGCTGACGCCGCCGGGCAGGGGCGCGGCACGGGCCCGCTCGTCGTGCTCATCGGCCCGCCCGCCGCCGGCAAGTCGCGCGTCGGCAAGCGGCTCGGGCGCATCCTGAATGCGCCGGTCGTCGACACCGACAAGCAGATCGCAGCCGTCCACGGCCCGATCCCCGAGATCTTCGCCGAGCAGGGTGAGGCAGCCTTCCGGGCGCTCGAGGCCGAGGCGGTCGCCGACGCCCTGCAGCAGCCGGGCGCGATCGTCGCGCTGGGCGGGGGAGCCGTCATGACCCCGAGCGTGGCCGCAGCGCTCGAGGGCCAGCCCGTCGTGCTGCTCACGATCACGCCCGACGCGGCCGCCGAACGACTCGACCCCGACACCCGACCGCTCGTGCGCGACGGCATCGGCGCCTGGGTCGAGCTCGTCGCGCGCCGCATGCCGACCTACACGACCCTCGCCGCCGCGACGTGGGACACCTCGTCGCGCCCCATCGACCACATCGCCGACGAGATCGCCGAGTGGGCGCGCGAGCGCGCCGCTGCGGCCGGAGGATCATGACCGACACGACCGTCATCCCCGTCACGGGAACCTCGCCCTACGAGGTGCGCGTGGGCCGCGGGCTGCTCGCCGACCTGCCCTCCGCGCTGCCGCCCGCTGCCACCAAGGTGCTCGTCATCCACGCCCCGCCGCTCGCCGAGCAGGCCGAGGCGCTGCGCACCCAGCTCGCTGGTCGGGTCGAGGTGCTGCTCGCCGAGGTGCCCGATGCCGAAGGTGCGAAGCGCATCGAGGTGGCGGCCTTCTGCTGGCAGATCATGGGCCAGACAGATTTCACCCGAACGGATGCCGTGGTGGGCTTGGGTGGGGGAGCCACGACCGATCTCGCGGGCTTCGTCGCCGCCACGTGGCTGCGCGGCGTCGCCGTCGTGCAGGTGCCGACGACCGTGCTCGGCATGGTCGACGCGGCCGTCGGCGGCAAGACCGGGATCAACACCGCCGAGGGCAAGAACCTCGTCGGCGCGTTCTGGGCGCCCACGGCCGTGCTCGTCGACCTCGACCTGCTCGCCGGCCTGCCCCAGAACGAGATCCTCGCCGGGTTCGCCGAGGTCGTGAAGTGCGGCTTCATCGCCGATCCCGTCATCCTCGAGCTGCTCGAGGCCGATGTGAGCGTCGCGACCGACCGCGAGAGCCCCGTCTTCCGCGAACTGATCGAGCGCAGCATCCGCGTCAAGGCCGCTGTCGTCAGTGACGACTTCACCGAGCAGGGCCGGCGCGAGATCCTCAACTACGGCCACACCCTCGGCCACGCGATCGAGCACGCCGAGCGCTACCGCTGGCGGCACGGGGCAGCGATCGCGATCGGCATGGTCTTCGCGGCCGAGCTCTCGCACCTCGCCGGCTCGCTACCGGCCGAGCAGGTCGACCGCACTCGGCGCATCCTCGCCTCGCTCACCCTGCCCACGGGCTACCCGCTCGGCCGCTGGAAGACCCTGCTCGCCACGATGCAGCGCGACAAGAAGGCCAGGGCGGGCATGCTGCGGTTCATCGTGCTCGACGACGTGGCCCGGCCGCGCGTGCTCAACGGCACCGACGAGTCGATGCTCTTCGCCGCCTACCAAGAGGTGGGCGAGTAGCAGGTCGACGATCGGTCAGAATGAGGTCATGACCGATCTTCACGTGGGCACCACCGCGTCCGGCGTTCCGGTCGTGCATCGATCCCGACCGGGCGACGCGCAGATCGCCCTGGTCTTCGGCAGTGGGCAGGATTCGGCGTCGATCGCGAGCGCGGGCCTGCCGCACCTGGTCGAGCACGTCGTGATGCGCGGGGTCGGCGTCCCCGTGGGCGAGCACAACGCCGTGACCGAGCGCGACGCGATGACATTCTTCGCTGGGGGAGCGCCGCACCAGCTGCGTGATTTCGTGGCGGCAGTGACCGCATCGATTCGACGAGTGGCGGCGGGCGAGGTCAGCGAGCTGCATCGTGATGTGGCGGCGATCGACGCAGAGATGGGAATCAACCTCCTGCCGACGGCCGGTCCGTTGGCACGGCGGTTCGGTTATCACGGCCAGGCCCTCGCCGAGTTCGGGGCCCCGACGATCGACCGCATGTCTCCCGAGCACGTGGTCGACTGGGTGTGCGCGCACCTGCATCGCGACAACGCCGCACTGCTCGTGCTGGGCGAGGTCGACCTCGACCTCGACATCGACCTGCCGCCGGCACCGGAGGGCTGGGCGCGCGCGGTCGAGGCAGCACCGGATCCGCTGACGGAGTGGTCGTGGGCGTGGTCGGAAGCCGCGCCCCTCGCACTGTCGTTCGACGTTGCGGGCGACTGGCCGGTCTCCGCGTTTCTGGGAACGCTGCTCGAGTCGAGCATCATGAGCGAGCTGCGCCACGACCGCAGCCTCATCTACTCGGTCATGAGCGAGTACCTGAGCCACACGCGCGAGCTGCGAACCCTCGCGATGTACCTCGATCCCCAGCCCGCCCAGTCGACCCCGGCACTGGGCGTGCTGCTGGAAATGCTCGACCGGCATACCGCCGGCTCCTTCGACCCCGGGCTGCTCGAGCGCACGCGTTCACGACTGCTCGACGACCTCGGCAGCGAGGGCGGCCGTGACGCCCACGCAGCGGCAACGGCTCTGTCTCTGGCGTGGCGTCGACCTCGCACCGACGCCGAGACGGCGATCGAGATGGTGCGCGACCTCGGCGCCAGCGAGCTGGCCGCCGCGCTGAGACCGGTGGCCGAGGGCCTGGTCGTCACGGTCAACGGTGCGAGTGGCGGAGTCGACGACGCGACGGCCGAGCACTGGCGCCTGACGACGCCGACGCTGCCGGGCGCGGACTGGCCGCAGCGCTCGACGCTCACCTGGGCTGCCCGGGGGGCGTCGGGGCGAACACTCACGGCGAAGGGCCGGCGCGGATCGCCGATGGCGGGGTCCAGCCTGGTGCTCGACGACGCGCTGCTCATGATCACGGACGGCGCGACCGGCTGGGTCGTCGACCTCTCTGACACCGCCCTGCTGCTGCGATCGCAGGCGGGAGTCGAGATCACGACCCGCGCGAGCTGGAGCCTCGAGATCGCCTTCGCGGCGTGGAAGGGCGCCGACGCGATCGTTCACCGGCTCCTCGAGATCGTGCCCGCTGATCGCATCGTCGATCTCGAGGTCCGTCTCGGCCAGCGCCCGGCGCAATAGGCTGGGGCCATGACCGCCGTCACTCGCGTGTTCGTACTCAACGGGCCCAATCTCAACCGCCTCGGCACGCGCGAGCCCGAGATCTACGGCACGGCGACGCTCGACGAGCTGCGGGCCGAGCTCGGCGCGGCGGCTGGGCGCGTCGAAATCGACCTGCGGCAGTCGAACGACGAGGCCGAGCTCATCGGCTGGTTGCATGAATCGGTGGATGCCCGCACCCCGGTCATCCTGAACCCCGCGGCCTTCACGCACTACAGCTACGCCCTGCGCGACGCGGTCGCTCTCGTGACCGAAGCGGGCATCCCGGTCATCGAGGTTCACCTGTCGAACCCGCACGCGCGCGAGGAGTTCCGGCACACGAGCGTGATCTCGGCCGTCGCGACGGGCGTCATCGCGGGCTTCGGCTTCGGCTCGTACCGGCTCGCCCTCGAGCACCTGCTGCACGGCCGGTAGGGGCGGTCTCGCGACCGTCGACTAGACTTTCGCGGCGGCGCGCTCGCGCGTGCCCGACCTCACTGCTTCTCATCGGAACGGACTTCTCAGACTCATGGCGACGACGAACGACATCAAGAACGGCAGCGTGCTCAACCTCGACGGCCAGCTGTGGAACGTCATCGAGTTTCAGCACGTCAAGCCCGGCAAGGGCGGTGCCTTCGTGCGTACCAAGATGCGCAACGTCATGAGCGGCAAGGTCGTCGACAAGACCTTCAACGCCGGCACCAAGGTCGATTTCGCGATCGTCGACCGCCGCGATTACCAGTACCTGTACCAGGACGGCGCCGACTATGTCTTCATGGACACGAGCGACTACGAGCAGGTCACCGTTCCGGCGTCGGTCG
This sequence comes from Microcella sp., assembly GCF_046296455.1. GTDB lineage: Bacteria > Actinomycetota > Actinomycetes > Actinomycetales > Microbacteriaceae > Microcella. Next base: position 16,395 of record NZ_JBKBLF010000027.1, on the reverse strand, counting down.
TCGGCGACGCCGCGAACTTCATGCTCGAGAACCAGATCGTCACGATCGCCATGAACGAGGGTGCCCCGCTGTACCTCGACCTGCCGGCCTCGGTCGTGCTTGAGGTCACCTACACCGAGCCGGGCCTGCAGGGCGATCGCTCGACGGGCGGCACGAAGCCCGCGACGGTCGAGACCGGCTACGAGATTCAGGTTCCGCTGTTTCTCGAGACAGGCACCAAGGTCAAGGTCGACACGCGAACGGGCGACTACCTGGGTCGCGTCAGCGAGTAGTGAGCGCCCGCAGCAAGGCCCGCAAGCGGGCTCTCGACATGCTCTACATCGCCGACGTGCGGCAAGTGCCGATATCCGAGGTGCTCGGTGACGAAGCGCGACGAGCCGCTGCGGCGCCGCAGCGTGCGTCGAGCTGGCCCTACGCCGAGCAGATCGTGCGCGGCGTCGACGAGGCGCGCCCCGAGATCGATGCGCTCATCGAGCAGCACGCCGTGGGGTGGAGCCTCGCGCGCATGCCCGTCGTCGACCGCGCCATCCTGCGCATGGCGACGTGGGAGTTGCGTGAGAACCCGGAGATTCCGACGGCCGTGGCGATCGCCGAGGCCATGGAGTTGGCGAGCGTGCTCTCGACCGACGACAGTGCGCCGTTCGTCAATGGCGTGCTCGGCTCGATCGCGGAGGACGTCCGCGCCTGATTCCGCGGCGGTCTCGACGTCTGTGTGACGTTGTGTTGCACTCCGTGTCGTCGCGTGTCGAGCGAGTTTGCCGCCGCGAGAGCACCCCTCGTACCGTGGCGTCATGTCCTCCTCCTCGCGCACGTCCGTCGCAGTATCCCCGGCCCTGCCGGTCTCGCTGCGCGGCATCGGGCGTACCTTCCCCGCGGCGCGGGGCGGAGAGGCGCGCACGGTGCTGCGCGACGTGCAGCTCGAGATCGCGCCGGGAGAGATCGTGGCCCTGCTCGGCCCCTCGGGCTGCGGCAAGTCCACGCTCCTTCGCCAGATCAGTGGCCTCGATCGCCCCACTGCGGGCACCCTGACGATCGACCGCACGCCCGTGGCCCCCGCTGACCAGCGCTCGGCCGTCGCCTTCCAAGAACCGCGACTGCTACCCTGGCGCACCGTCGCCCGCAATGTCGAGCTCGGCCTGCCGCGCGGCGTCGACCGTGTCCAGGGCGCCGCGCGCGTCGCTGAGCTGCTCGAGCTCGTGCAGTTGAGCCACGCGGCGGGCCTCAAGCCGCGCGAGATCTCGGGCGGCATGGCCCAGCGCGTCTCGCTCGCTCGCGCGCTCGCGCGAGGGCCCGGCGTGCTCTTGCTCGACGAGCCCTTCGGGGCCCTGGATGCTCTGACCCGGTTGACGATGCAGGATCTGCTCGTCGACATCCACCGGGCCGAACCGGCGACGGTCGTGCTCGTCACGCACGACGTCGACGAGGCGCTCGCCCTCGCCGACCGCATCGTGCTGCTCGGTACCCGCCATGACCGGCCGGGCGCCACGATCAGCATGATCCTCGATGTGCCGGGTGCGCGACCGCGCGACCGCGCCTCGGTCGTGCTCACGCGCCTCCGGGCGAAGCTGCTCGACGCGCTCGGCGTGCCGAGCCACCACGGCGACTAGTCGCCCTCTCGATCGCACCACCAGCTCCATCCGCGACACCCACCCCACGACCGGTCATCCGACCGACAACCGAAAGGCCATCATGAGCACCCGCACCCGTCTGACCCTGCTGACCGCGACCCTCGCCGTGTCTGCTCTGGCCATGACCGGCTGCGTCGCCGGTGAGGGCACCTCGACGGGCACCCCCGTAGAGGGATCGGAGTGGTCAGACACGACGCTGACCCTCGACTTCGCTACCTACAACCCGCTGAGCCTCATCATCAAGGATCAGGGCTGGCTGGAGGCCGAGCTCGGTGACGACGTGACCGTCGAGTGGGTGCAGTCGGCCGGCTCGAACAAGGCCAACGAGGCGCTGCGCGCCGGCGCGATCGACGTCGGCTCGACGGCCGGCTCGGCCGCGCTCCTGGCGCGCTCGAACGGCAGCCCCATCCAGACCATCAGCATCTACACCCAGCCGAACTGGGCGGCGATCGCCGTGCCGACGGGCAGCGACATCACCGAGGTCGCCGATCTCGCTGGTCGCACGGTCGCCGCGACGAAGGGCACCGATCCGTACTTCTTCCTGCTGCAGGCGCTGGCCGAGGCCGGGCTCTCGCTCGACGACATCAGCCTGCAGAACCTGCAGCACGCCGACGGCAAGACGGCCCTCGAGACGGGTGCGGTCGACGCCTGGTCGGGTCTCGACCCGCTGCTTTCGACGTCGGTCTACAACGGCGCGGCGGAGATCATCTACGACAACGTCGATTTCAACTCGTACGGATTCCTGAACGCGACCGAAGAGTTCATCGCGAGCAACCCCGACCTCGCGCAGCTCGTGGTGAACGCCTACGAGAAGGCCCGTGCCTGGGCGCTCGAGAACCCGGAGGAGACCGCGGCGATCCTCGCCGAGGTGGCGGGCATTGACATCGCGATCGCCGAGGCGACCATCGCCCGGACGGTCATCGATATCGACAATGTTCCCGGTCAGACGCAGCGCGACGTGCTCGCCATCATCGGCCCGATCTTCGTCGAGAGCGGCGACGTGCCGAACCAGCAGCTCATCGACGATGCGCTCGAGGCGCTCTTCAACGACGAGTTCGCGACGGCCGCCGACCCGGATGCGGTCGGCTGAGCATGAGCTTCGACGAACGCGGTGGCGTTCCCGTTCGGCGTCCCTCCACCGAGGGGCGCCGTTCGGCGTCGCCCTCATCCGGTCCGAGTGATGACACCGGTGCGGCGCGCCGGTTCCGACGGCCTCGACCGGGCCTCCGTACCGTCGTGCTCGGCGCGATCCTGCCGGTTGTGCTGCTGACGGTGTGGTGGACACTCTCGGCGTCCGGAGCGGTTCCCTCCTACCTGCTTCCGTCTCCGCCTCAGGTGGTTCAGGCCGCAGTCGAGCTAGGTGAAGCGGGGCTGCTCTCGACCTATGTGCTCATCTCGATCCAGCGCGTGCTCATCGGTTTCGCGATCGGCGCTTCGATCGGCCTCGCTCTCGGCGCTCTCGTCGGGCTCTCGCGCACCGCTTCAGAACTGCTGAGCCCTCTGCTCGGAGCCCTGCGGGCCGTGCCCTCGCTCGCCTGGCTTCCGCTGCTCATCCTGCTGCTCGGCATCTTCGAAACCCCGAAGATCACTCTCATCGCGATCGGTGCCGTGTTCCCGGTCTTCACCGTCGTCTCCGGCGCTCTCCGGCACGTCGACCCCCACCTTGTCGAGGTCGGCCGCGCCTTCGGACTCAGCAGGCTCTCGCTACTGGCGGCGGTTCAGCTGCCGGCCGTGGTTCCCGCTGTCGTCTCGGGCCTGCGGCTGGCGCTCGTGCAATCGTGGCTCTTCCTCGTCGCCGCGGAACTGGCCGGTTCGTCGATGGGGCTCGGGTTCCTGCTGAGCGACTCCCAGAACAACGGGCGAATGGATCGACTGTTCCTCGCCATCATCCTGCTGGGAACACTTGGGAAGCTCACCGACGCGCTCGTCGGGCTCGGCGAGCGTGCCCTGCTCAAGCGCTGGGGCTGACCGGACTAGACTGAACGCGTTCGACGTCCTTTAACCACCGTCCTGTGAGGCGGGAAAGGAGGTCAGAGTGGTCGCACGCACCGTGCTGCACGACGCTGACATCACGCGCGCTCTGCGCCGTATCGCCCACGAGGTGCTCGAGAGCCGGCGCGGCGACGGCCGCCTCGTCTTCCTCGGCATCCCGACCCGGGGCGCGACGCTCGCCGAGCGCATCCAGCGCATCGTCGACGAGATCGAGCCGGGCGTCTCGAGCGCGGGAGCACTCGACATCACGCTCTACCGCGACGACCTCGCCAAGAGCCCCACGCGCACCCCCGCGCCGACGCGTATTCCCGCCGAGGGCATCGACGACGCGATCGTCGTACTCGTCGACGACGTGCTCTACTCGGGCCGCACCATCCGCGCCGCCCTCGATGCCCTCGTCGACCACGGCCGGCCCCGCGTCGTGCGCCTCGCCGTGCTCATCGACCGTGGGCATCGCGAGCTGCCGATCCGCGCCGACTTCGTCGGCAAGAACCTGCCGTCCGCGACGAGCGAGCGGGTCTCGGTGCACGTGATCGAGGTCGACGCTGTCGATGAGGTGACGATCGAGCCATGAGACACCTGCTGAGCACGCGCGATCTTGATCGCGACACCGCCATTCGCATCCTCGACGTCGCGGAGGACATGGCGCAGACGGCCGACCGCGAGGTGCGCAAGCTGCCTCCGTTGCGCGGCAAGACCGTCGTCAACCTGTTCTTTGAAGACTCCACGCGCACGCGCCTCTCGTTCGAGTCGGCCGCCAAGCGTTTGAGCGCCGATGTCATCACCTTCAGCGCCAAGGGCTCGAGCGTCTCGAAGGGCGAGAGCCTGAAAGACACCGCCCAGACCCTCGCCGCCATGGGCGCCGACGCGATCGTCGTGCGGCACCACGACTCGGGCGCCGCGCACCAGCTCGCGCACGCGGGGTGGATCGATGCCGCGATCATCAACGCGGGCGACGGCACGCACGAGCACCCGACCCAGGCGCTGCTCGACGCGTACACGATCCGCGCGCGGCGTTTCGGTGCCGAGGCGCGCGGCCGCGACCTCGCCGGCATGCGGGTGGCCATCGTCGGCGACATCCTGCACTCGCGCGTCGCCCGGTCGAACGTCTGGCTGCTGACGACCCTCGGGGCCGAGGTGCACCTCGTCGCGCCGAGAACGCTCATGCCGCACGGCATCGCCCGGTGGCCGGTCACGGTGCACGAGCACCTCGACGACGCGCTCGCGAGCGCTCCCGACGCGGTCATGATGCTGCGCATCCAGAGCGAGCGCATGCGCGACGCGTACTTCCCCTCCGCCCGCGAGTACGCGCGCGTGTGGGGGCTCACGGCCGAGCGGCTCGCCCTGCTCGGCCCCGATACGATGGTCATGCACCCCGGCCCGATGAATCGGGGACTGGAGATCTCGTCCGCCGCCGCCGACTCCGACAGGTCGACGGTGCTCGCTCAAGTCACGAACGGGGTGTCGATCCGCATGGCCGTGCTTTACCTGCTCGTCGCTGGCTCCAGTAGCACCGCCGAGCCGACGGGGGGCGAGGGATGACCGGCCTCCTGATCCGCGGTGCCGCCGTGCTCGGCGCGCACGCTGACGACATCCGCATCCGCGACGGGTTCATCGCGGCCCGCGGCGCGCTCACTCCCGAATCCGACGAGCGCATCATCGACGCGCGCGGCCTCATCGCTCTTCCGGGTCTCGTCGACCTGCACACCCATCTGCGAGAGCCCGGGGGAGAGGCGAGCGAGACCGTGCTGACGGGCACGCGGGCCGCCGCCGCGGGCGGCTTCACGGCGGTGCACGCCATGGCCAACACCTCGCCCGTCGCCGATACTGCGGGCGTGGTCGAGCAGGTGCAGCGGCTCGGAGATCGCCACGGGTACGCCGAGGTGCGGCCCATCGGTGCCGTCACGGTCGGGCTCGCGGGCGAGCAGCTCGCCGAGATCGGCGCCATGGCAGGGTCGGAGGCCCGCGTGCGGGTCTTCAGCGACGACGGGCACTGCGTGCACGACCCGCTGCTCATGCGACGCGCGCTCGAGTACGTGGCGACCTTCGACGGCGTCGTCGCCCAGCACGCGCAAGAGCCGCGGCTGACGGTCGGGGCGCAGATGAACGAGGGAGTGCTCTCGGGCGAGCTCGGTCTCGCCGGCTGGCCCGCCGTCGCGGAGGAGTCGATCATCGCGCGCGACGTGCTGCTCGCCGAGCACGTCGGCGCGCGCCTGCACGTGTGCCACGTCTCGACCGCCGGTTCGGTCGATGTCGTGCGCTGGGCCAAGGCTCGCGGAATCGCCGTGACCGCCGAGGTCACGCCGCACCACCTGCTGTTGACCGAGCAGCTCGCGCGCGGCTACGACGCGCGCTTCAAGGTCAACCCGCCGCTGCGCCGCGATGAAGACGTTCTCGCGCTGCGTGCCGCTCTCGCCGACGGCACGATCGACATCGTCGCGACCGACCACGCTCCGCACCCCGTCGAGGCCAAGGAGTGCACGTGGGCGGAGGCGGCCTTCGGCATGGTCGGTCTCGAGACAGCCCTGAGCGTCGTGCAGCAGTCGGTTGTCGACACCGGGATGCTCGGCTGGGGCGACGTCGCGCGCGTGCTCTCGAGCGCTCCGGCCCGCATCGGTCGCCTCGAGGGCTACGACCAGCCCCTCGAGATCGGGTCGCCCGCCAACATCACGCTCGTCGACGCTGCGCACACCCGCTCGTGGGCGCTCGACGACCTGCGCGGCCGGAGCACGAACAGTCCGTACCTCGGTCGGCAGCTACCGGGCCGCGTCGTGCACACCATCCACCGCGGGGTGCTCACCGTCGACGACGGCACGCTCATCGAGCCCGATGCCGTCGCGGCCGCCCACCAGGAGGTCGCCCGTGGATAGGCTGCTGCCCTCGCTCATCATCGCCGGCGTCATTCTTGTCGTCTTCGCACTCATGCTGCTCGGCTGGCGGGCGCGAGTGCGCCGGCAGGCCGCGTTCGCACGACCCGTCGTGGCGCCCGATGCCCTCGCGCCCGCGGCTCTCGTCGCCGTGGGCTGGTACGTCGCGACGACGGCCGCCGACCAGCCGCTCGAGCGCATCGCTGTGCACGGGCTCGGCTTTCGCGCGCGGGCGACCGCGAGCGTGCATCCCGAGGGCGTGGTGCTCGCCGTGCGCGGCCAGCGCCCGATCCTGATCACCCCCGAGCACCTGCGCGGCGCGGGCCGCGCGACGTGGGCGATCGACCGCGTCGTCGAGCGCGACGGCCTCGTGCTGATCGGGTGGATGCTCGGCGACAGCCCGGTCGACAGCTACCTCCGCGTGCCCGAACCCGCCGTCGCGGCCGCCCTCGTCGCCGCCCTGCAGGCGCTCACTCCCGCTCCCGCCACCGACCCCGCAGAAGGAATCGCATCGTGACCACATCCCCGGCCGTGCTCGTGCTCGAAGACGGCACCCGCTTCGTCGGCCGCCGATACGGCGCCGAGGGCCGCACCGTCGGCGAGGCCGTCTTCGCCACGGGCATGAGCGGCTACCAAGAGACCCTGACCGACCCGAGCTACGCGGGCCAGATCGTCGTCATGACCGCGCCGCACATCGGCAACACGGGCATGAACGACGACGACCCCGAGTCGCGTCGCATCTGGGTCGAGGGCTTCGTTGTGCGCGATCCCGCACGCCGCGTCTCGAACCACCGCGCGACGCGCAGCCTCGACGACGACCTCGAGGGCCAGGGCATCGTCGGCATCAGCGGCATCGACACGCGCGCGCTCACGCGGCGCATCCGCGAGAGCGGAGCGATGCGTGCGGGCATCTTCTCGGGTTCGGATGCGCAGCTCGGCGATGACGAGCAGCTCGCGATCGTGCGCTCGAGCGCCGAGATGACCGGCCGCAACCTCTCGGCCGAGGTCTCGGTCGCGGCGGCGCGCGTGGTGCCGGCGGTCGGCGAGTGCATCGGCCGCCTCGCCGTGCTCGACCTCGGCATCAAAGAGGCCACCGTGAGGCACCTCGCCGAGCGCGGGTTCGAGGTGCACGTGCTGCCGCAATCGGTGACCCTCGAGCAGCTGCTCGCGATCGCTCCGGTTGCCGTCTTCTACTCGAACGGGCCCGGCGACCCGGCGGCGAGCGCCACTCACGTCGAGCTGCTGCAGGGCGTGCTGCGCGAGGGCCTGCCGTTCTTCGGCATCTGCTTCGGTAACCAGCTGCTCGGCCGCGCGCTCGGCTTCGGCACCTACAAGCTGCCCTACGGCCACCGCGGCATCAACCAGCCCGTGCTCGACAAGGCGACCGGCCGCATCGAGATCACGGCCCACAACCACGGCTTCGCCGTGGATGCTCCGCTCGAGGGCGTCGTCGAGAGCCCCGCGGGCTTCGGCCGGGTCGAGGTGAGCCACATCGGGCTCAACGACCAGGTCGTCGAAGGTCTGCGCGCGCTCGACATCCCGGCGTTCTCGGTGCAGTACCACCCCGAGGCCGCGGCGGGCCCGCACGACTCCACGTACCTCTTCGACCGGTTCCACGACCTCGTCGTCGCCCACACCTCGACCCAGAAGGCCAGCAACTGATGCCCAAGCGCGACGACATCAACAGCGTGCTGGTGATCGGCTCCGGCCCGATCGTCATCGGCCAGGCGGCGGAATTCGACTACTCGGGCACCCAGGCGTGCCGCGTGCTGCGCGCGGAGGGCATCCGGGTCATCCTCGTCAACTCCAACCCGGCGACGATCATGACCGACCCCGACTTCGCCGACGCGACCTACATCGAGCCGATCACCCCCGAGGTCATCGAAGCGATCATCGCGAAAGAGAAGCCGGATGCGGTGCTCCCGACCCTCGGCGGCCAGACGGCGCTCAACGCGGCCATCGCGCTGCACGAGCGGGGCATCCTGGCGAAGTACGACGTCGAGCTCATCGGTGCGTCGTTCGAGGCCATTCACAAGGCGGAGGACCGCCAGCTCTTCAAGCAGCTCGTGCTCGACGCGGGTGCTGACGTGGCCCGCAGCCACATCGCGCACACGGTCGACGAGGCCGTGGCGTTCGCCGACGACCTCGGGTACCCGCTCGTCATCCGCCCCTCGTTCACGATGGGCGGTCTCGGGTCGGGCTTCGCGCACGACCGCGCGCAGCTGATCCGCATGGTCACCGACGGCCTGCACCAGTCGCCGACGACCGAGGTGCTGCTCGAGGAGTCGATCCTGGGCTGGAAGGAGTACGAGCTCGAGCTCATGCGCGACAACGCCGACAACACGGTCGTCGTCTGCTCGATCGAGAACGTCGACCCCGTCGGCGTGCACACGGGCGACTCGATCACGGTCGCGCCCGCGCTCACGCTCACCGACCGCGAGTACCAGAACCTGCGCGACATCGGCATTCGCATCATCCGCGACGTCGGCGTCGACACGGGCGGATGCAACGTGCAGTTCGCCGTCGATCCGGCCACCGGGCGCGTCATCGTCATCGAGATGAACCCGCGCGTCTCGCGCTCGAGCGCGCTCGCCTCGAAGGCCACGGGCTTCCCGATCGCCAAGATCGCCGCGAAGCTCGCGATCGGCTACCGCCTCGACGAGATCCCCAACGACATCACCAAGGTCACGCCCGCGAGCTTCGAGCCGACGCTCGATTACGTCGTCGTCAAGGTGCCGCGCTTCGCGTTCGAGAAGTTCCCGGGCGCCGATGTCGAGCTCACGACGACCATGAAGTCGGTCGGCGAGGCCATGGCGATCGGCCGCAACTACTCCACCGCGCTGCAGAAGGCGCTGCGCAGCCTCGAGAAGCGCGGCAGCAGCTTCCACTGGCAGGGCGAGCCCGGCGACAAGGATGCCCTGCTCGAGCTCGCGAAGACCCCGACCGATGGCCGCATCGTGACGGTGCAGCAGGCCATGCGCGCGGGCGCGAGCATCGACGAGCTCTTCGCCGCGACCGGGATCGACCCGTGGTTTCTCGACCAGATGGTGCTCATCAACGAGGTCGCCGATGAGATCGCCGCCGCACCTGCGCTGACCGCCGAGGTCATCCGGTATGCGAAGGACCACGGTTTCAGCGATGCCCAGATCGGCGAGCTGCGCGGCCTCGAGGAGTCCGCGGTGCGCGCGGCCCGTTGGAACGCGGGTGTGCGGCCGGTATTCAAGACGGTCGACACGTGCGCGGGCGAGTTCCCCGCCCTCACGCCGTACCACTACTCGAGCTACGACGACGAGACCGAGGTCGCGCCGAGCGCGGCGCGCAAGGTCGTCATTCTCGGCTCGGGCCCGAACCGCATCGGGCAGGGCATCGAGTTCGACTACTCGTGCGTGCACGCGAGCTTCGCGCTGCGCGATGCCGGCTTCGAGACCATCATGATCAACTGCAACCCCGAGACGGTGTCGACCGACTACGACACGAGCGACCGGCTCTACTTCGAGCCGCTCACGCTCGAAGACGTGCTCGAGGTCATCCACGCCGAGTCGGCGACCGGCGAGCTCGTCGGCGTCGTGGTGCAGCTCGGCGGCCAGACGGCGCTCGGCCTGGCGCACGGGCTCGAGCGGGCGGGCATCCCGATCCTCGGCACGAGCCCCGACGCGATCGACCTCGCGGAGGAGCGCGGGGCCTTCTCGCGCATCCTCGACGCGGCCGGCCTGACGGCGCCGCGCAACGGCACGGCGACCGACGTCGACAGCGCGGTGGGCGTCGCGGAGGAGATCGGCTACCCCGTGCTCGTGCGCCCGAGCTTCGTGCTCGGCGGGCGCGGCATGGAGATCGTCTACGACAGCGCGAGTCTCGTCGACTACTTCGATCGGGTGAAAGACCAGGCGATCATCGGGCCCGAGCTGCCGCTGCTCGTCGACCGTTTCCTCGACGATGCGGTCGAGATCGACGTCGACGCGCTCTACGACGGCGACGAGCTCTACATCGGCGGCATCATGGAGCACATCGAAGAGGCCGGCGTGCACTCGGGCGACTCGGCCTGCACCCTGCCGCCCGTCACGCTCGGCGCCTCGGTCATCGACCGCGTGCGCGAGGCGACGCGCGGCATCGCGTCGGGCATCGGCGTGCGCGGGCTGCTCAACGTGCAGTTCGCGATCGGCGCGGGCGTGCTCTACGTGCTCGAGGCCAACCCGCGCGCCTCGCGCACCGTGCCCTTCGTCTCGAAGGCGCTCGGCATCCCGCTCGCGAAGGCGGCCTCGCTCGTCATGACGGGCCGCAGCATCCGTTCGCTCGTCGCCGAGGGGTTGCTGCCGCCCGGCGACGGCTCGACCGTGCCCCTCGACGCGCCCGTCGCGGTGAAAGAGGCCGTGCTGCCCTTCAAGCGCTTCCGCACGCGCGAGGGCGTCATCGTCGACTCGGTGCTCGGCCCCGAGATGCGCTCGACGGGCGAGGTCATGGGCATCGATCGCGACTTCCCGCGCGCCTTCGCCAAGAGCCAGGATGCCGCGTACGGCGGGCTGCCGAAGCAGGGCGTGGTGTTCGTCTCGGTCGCTGATCGCGACAAGCGCGCGGTCGTGCTGCCGGCGCTTCGACTGCACCAGCTCGGCTTCGAGCTGTGGGCCACCGAGGGCACGAACGAGGTGCTCGCGCGCTACGGCATCGCGGCGCGCGTCGTGCGCAAGCACAGCGGTGCCGACGACGGCGAGCCCTCGATCGTCGACCTCATCAATGCGGGCGAGGTCGACATCGTGATCAACACGCCCTCGGGCCGCTCGGCGCGCGCCGACGGCATCGAGATCCGCACGGCGACCGTCGCGGCCGACAAGCCGCTCTTCACGACGATCGCCACGGTCGGCGCCGCCGTCGCGTCGCTCGAAACGGCGACCGAGCCCGTGTCGGTGACGAGCCTGCAGGACTACGCGATCGCGCGGGCGGCCCGGGCATGACGCCGTTCGGCGAGCGCTTGCGGTCGGTCGTGGATGCTCACGGCCGGTTGTGCGTGGGGATCGACCCGCACGCCTCGCTGCTCGAGCAGTGGGGCCTCGCGGACGACGCCGGCGGTGCGCGCTCGCTCGCGATGACGGCGCTCGAGGCCGCACACGGCCGGGTCGGCATCGTCAAGCCGCAGGCCGCGTTCTTCGAGCGTTTCGGAGCCGCAGGGTACGCCGTGCTCGAGGAGGTCATCCGAGCCGCTCGCGACGCGGGGTTCCTCGTCATCGCCGACGTCAAGCGCGGTGACATCGGCTCGACCGCTGCCGCCTACGGCGAGGCCTGGCTCGCACCCGGCTCGCCGCTCGAGGCCGACGCCATGACGGCCGTCGCCTACCAGGGACTCGGCTCGCTCGATCCGGTCATCGAGCTCGCACAGCAGCACGGCAAGGGCGTCTTCGTGCTCACGGCGACCTCGAACCCCGAGGGTCGGGGGCTGCAGCAGTCGGTGAGCGGCAGCGGCCGCTCGGTCGCCGGCCAGCTCGCCCGGGATGTCGCCGTGCGCAATGCCGCGGCGCCCGGATGGGGCTCGATCGGCGTCGTCATCGGCGCGACCGAGCCCATCACCGCGAGCGGTATCGATCCGGTGCTCCTGCAGCACACGCCGGTGCTCGGCCCGGGCTTCGGCTACCAGGGGTCACGACTGGGCGACCTCGCGAGCGTCTACGGCGTCGCGGCAGGCTCGGTGATCCCGACCGTCACGCGCAGCGTGCTCTCGGCCGGACCCGAGGGGCTCGCCGCGGCCCTCGATGCCCATCGGTCGGAGCTGGGCGCGTGACCCCGAGCATGCCCGAGGTCGACCGCGTCGCCGCCTCGCGCGCCGCCGTGGCCGCGCGCCGCGCGCGTGCTGCCATCAAAGAGGCCGTGCGGGCGGGGGAGCGCAGCGCTCTCGACGTCGCGGCGGCGGCGTGGGCGTCGTCCGAGAGCCCCGAGGCAGGGATGCGCGTCGCCGAGCTGCTCGGAACCCTGCGGGGCCTCGGCCCGAAGCGCGTCGACGACGTGCTCGAGCTGCTGCGCATCGCCCCCGTGAAGCGGCTCGGCGGGCTCGGGCACCTGCAGCGCGAACGGCTGCGCCAGTGGCTCTCGGCGCGCGAGGCGGCCGCCGGCCGCGGGCGGCTCGTCGTGCTCGCTGGCCCGACGGCGGTCGGCAAGGGCACCGTCGCCGGATACATTCGCGAGCACCACCCAGACGTGCTGCTGAGCGTCTCGGCCACGACCCGGGCGCCCCGCCCCGGGGAGCGCGACGGTGTGCACTACTTCTTCGTCGACGACGCGGCATTCGACGCCCTCATCGAGCGCGACGACCTGCTGGAGTGGGCGACCGTGCACAACGCCTCGCGCTACGGCACCCCGCGGCCGCCCGTCGAGGCGGCCCTCGCCGCGGGTCGCAGCGTGCTGCTCGAGATCGATCTGCAGGGCGCCCGCCAGGTGCGCGCGTCGATGCCCGAGGCGATCCTGGTCTTCCTGCTGCCCCCCAGTTGGGAGGAGCTCGTGCGGCGACTGGTGGGCCGAGGCACCGAATCGGCGGACGAGCAGGCGCGTCGACTCGAGACCGCGCGGGTCGAGCTCGCGGCGCAAGACGAGTTCGACGAGCTCGTGGTCAACGACGATGTGCGCCGCGCGGCGCAGGAGGTCGTAGACTTGTTGGCAGTGCCCAGCGGCGCAGCGCGACCGTCCGGTCGCGCCGGCTCGGCGCGTTGACGAGACTGCGATAACGAGACCCGGCGCCGACGAGCACCGGGCGGAACGAGAGCGAGAGATTCATGGCTGACAAGAACTCGGGCATCATCGAGCCCCCCATCGACGATCTGCTGTCGAAGGTCGACTCGAAGTACCAGCTGGTCATCTTCGCCTCGAAGCGCGCGCGCCAGATCAACGACTACTACGCCGACCTGCACGAGGGCAGCCTCTTCGACAACGTCGGCCCGCTCGTCGACTCGACGGTCGACGACAAGCCGCTGTCGGTCGCGCTGCACGAGATCAACGAGGACAAGCTCGTCCTCACCCGCCTCACGGACTAGGTCCGATCCGCATGGCCGCTGCGACGACGGATGCTCCGCGTCGACTGACGGTCGTGCTCGGCATCACGGGCGGCATCGCGGCATACAAGGCCGTCGGCGTCGCCCGTGAGTTCGTCGTGGCGGGCCACGATGTCCACATCGTGGCGACCGAGGGAGCGCTGCGGTTCGTCGGGCGCCCGACCCTCGAGGCGATCAGCCGCAATGCGGTGCACACCGACCTCTACGAGGGCGTGGCCGAGGTGCGTCACGTCGCGCTCGGCCAGCGCGCCGATCTCATCGTCATCGCCCCCGCGACGGCGCACACGATCGCGTCGCTCGCGGCGGGACTCGCGGGTGACCTGCTCGGCACCACCGTTCTCGCGAGCTCGGCCCCGCTCGTCATCGCGCCCGCGATGCACACCGAGATGTGGGAGCACCCGGCGACGGTGGCGAACATCGCCACGCTGCGAGCGCGCGGCGTGACCATCGTCGGGCCCGACTCGGGCCGCCTGACGGGAACCGACGTCGGCGCGGGGCGGATGTCCGAGCCCTCCGTGATCGCGGCCGCCGCCCTCGCGGTCGTGGGTCCCCACGATCTGGCCGGTCGCCGCATCCTCATCTCCGCCGGAGGCACGCGCGAGCCCCTCGACCCCGTTCGGTTCCTCGGCAACCGGTCGAGCGGGCGCCTCGGCGTCGCCCTCGTCGACGCCGCGCTCGCGCGCGGTGCGGCCGTCACCCTCGTGGCCGCGCATCTCGAGGTCGCACCGCCCGCGGGCGCGAGCCTGGTCGAGGTCGGCACCGCCGCGCAGCTCGAGACGGCCATGCGCGAGGCCGCCCGCGAGGCCGACACCGTCATCATGACCGCTGCCGTCGCCGACTTCCGTCCCGCCGCGGTCGCCGAGGGCAAGATCAAGAAGGATGCGGTGGGCGACACCCTGCGCCTCGACCTGGAGCGCACCCCCGATGTGCTCGCGGGGCTCGCCGCCGCGCGGCGCCCCGGGCAGCGCATCGTCGGATTCGCCGCCGAGACCGAGGCCGACGCCGACGCCCTGCTGCGCATCGGTGCTGCGAAGGCCGCGCGCAAGGGCGTCGACCTGCTAGTCGTCAACAGGGTCGGCTGGAACGAGGGCTTCGGCTCCGGGGCCACGGAGGTCATGGTCCTCGACGGCGCGGGTAACGTGGTCGCTCGGGCCGCGGGCGAGAAGGCTGCCGTCGCGCACCGTATTCTCGACGTGCTCGCCTAGCCGAGCATCCACCCCGCAGCACCGCCCAGCCCCACAGCACCGCCCAGCCCCACATCGACGCCGACCGCACGATCACGACAGGAACCCCATGACCGCGCTGCGACTGTTCACCTCCGAATCGGTCACCGAGGGGCATCCTGACAAGATCTGCGACCAGATCTCCGACAGCATCCTCGACGCGCTGCTCGCGGCCGATCCGCGCAGCCGCGTCGCGGTCGAGACGCTCGTCACGACGGGGCTCGTGCACGTCGCGGGCGAGGTCACGACGAGCGGCTACGTCGACATCCCCGGCATCGTGCGCCAGCGCGTGACCGACATCGGGTACACCTCGAGCGATGTCTGGTTCGACGGCCGCTCGTGCGGCGTCTCGGTCTCGATCGGCGAGCAGTCGCCCGACATCGCCCAGGGCGTCGATGCCGCCTTCGAGTCGCGAGAGGGGTCGAGCACCGACGAGGGCGACGTGCAGGGCGCCGGCGATCAGGGCATCATGTTCGGCTACGCCACGATCGAGACCCCGCAGCTCATGCCGCTGCCCATCTGGCTCGCACACCGGCTCGCCGAGCGGCTCGCCGAGGTGCGCAAGCAGGGGGTTCTCGACTACCTCGCCCCCGACGGCAAGACCCAGGTGACGATCGGCTATGAGGGCACGGTGCCGCGCACGGTCGAAACGGTCGTGCTCTCGACCCAGCACCTGCCGTCGGTCTCGACCGAGCAGTTGCGCGACGAGGTGCGGCGCGCGGTCATCGACCCCGTGCTCGAGGCCGCTGGCTTCGGCGACGCGACGCCGCGCGTGCTCATCAACCCCACCGGGCGGTTCGAGATCGGTGGGCCGCAGGGCGATGCGGGGCTGACCGGTCGAAAGATCATCGTCGACACCTACGGCGGGGCGTCGCGCCACGGCGGCGGGGCGTTCAGCGGAAAGGATCCCTCGAAGGTCGACCGCTCGGCCGCGTACGCCTTGCGCTGGGTCGCGAAGAATGCGGTCGCCGCGGGCTTCGCCGATCGGCTCGAGGTGCAGGTCGCCTACGCGATCGGCACGGCGGCCCCGGTCGGGCTCTACGTCGAGACTTTCGGCACGGCACACATCGACGAGACGCGCATCATCGACGCGATCCGCACGGTGTTCGACCTGCGGCCCGGCGCGATCATCCGCGACCTCGACCTGCTGCGGCCGATCTACGCGCAGACGAGCACTTACGGGCACTTCGGTCGCGAGCTGCCCGGCTTCACGTGGGAGCGCCTCGACCGCGTCGACGCGCTGCGCGCGGAGGCCGGGCTCTAACGTGCCGTCGGCATCCATCGCCCGGGTGCTGCTCGATTCGCCCCTGCCGCAACTGGATCGGCTGTTCGACTACCGCATTCCCGACCGGTGGCGCGAGCTCGCCCAGCCGGGGGTGCGGGTTCTCGTTCCGCTGCGCTCGGCCGGGCGTCAGGCGAAGGGCTACATCGTCGAGCTCGCCGACGAGGTCGGCTACGAGGGGGTGCTGAGCGAGCTCGACGAGATCGTGTCTCCCGCGCCCGTGCTCGACGCCGCGGTCTGGCGGCTCGTGCGCCGCGCGGCCGACCGAGCGGCGGGGGTCGCGAGCGACCTCGTGCGGCTCGCCGTGCCCCCGCGGCAGGTGCGCGTCGAGAAGGCATGGCTCGCCCGGCGCGCCGACTCGGCCGCCGCGGCCGC
>NZ_JBKBLF010000026.1:0-34012 GCF_046296455.1 Microcella sp. | reverse complement strand
GGCGCGCTGCTGCTCGCGGCCCTCACGGCCGCGGGGCTGGTCGCGCTCGGCGTGCCGGCGCGACTCGGCAGCGCCCGGTTGCGGCGCCGCCTGGCGCTCGGCACCGCTGCGGTGCTCGTTGTGGTGATGGGGGCGACCGCGGGCACGACGGCCCTGCGCGGGCTGGGCCGCTCGGGCGACTGGGTCATCGCGCAGTGCGACATCGGGCAGGGCGACGCCGTGCTCGTGCGCAGCGCCGGCGCCGTCGCGCTCATCGACACGGGCGCCGAGCCCGAGCTGCTCACGACCTGCCTCGACACGCTCGGGGTCGGGCGCATCGACCTGCTCGTGCTCACCCACTTCGACCTCGACCACGCGGGCGGTGTTCCCGCCGTTGTCGGTCGCGTCGATCGCGTGCTCGTCGGCCCGACCGGGCGCGAGCAAGACGACGCGGTCGTCGCGGCCCTCGCCGCGGGTGGTGCCGTGGTCGATCCCGTGGCTGACGGCCGCTCCGGCACGCTCGGTGCGCACGCGTGGCGCGTGCTCTGGCCGCCCGCGCATCGCGGGGTCGAGCCCGGCAACGACGCGAGCATCGTGCTCGAGTTGCGCGGCGGCCCAGCCTGCGACGACTGCCCGAGCATGCTCGCGCTCGGCGATCTGGGGGCGGATGCCCAGCGCATGCTCGCCGCCGCGCACCCGCTCGCCCCCGTCGACGTCGTCAAGGTGAGCCACCACGGCTCGCCCGACCAGCACGAGCCGCTCTACACCCAACTCGGAGCACCCATCGCTCTCATCGGCGTCGGGGCCGACAACACCTATGGGCACCCGGCTGCCGGGCTGCTCACGTTGCTGGGGGAGGCCGGGTCGACGGTCGTGCGCAGCGACGTGCACGGGCTCGCGCTGCTCGCCCCCGGCGGGGCGGGCTCGGGTGCACTGTGCCTCTGGCTCGAGCGGGGCGCGGTCGAGGGCGGCGCCGTCGGCCCGCCTGGATAGGCTGGCGGGCATGGCCGCAGCGAAGAAACCCGCCGGATCCGCGCGGGTCGCGGCGAGCATCCCGCAGCTGGCGTGGCATCAGATTCGCGCGGCACCGGTGATCCTCGTCTCGGGGCCCGAAGACTTTCTCGCCGAGCGCGCCAGCCGCCAGCTGCGGGATGCCCTGCGCGAGCAGGATCCGAGCCTCGAGGTGCACGACCTGCGCGCCGACGCCTACGCGCCCGGCGAGCTCATCACGCTCGCGAGCCCCTCGCTCTTCGGCGAGCCGCGGCTGATTCGCATCGACGCGGCCGCGACCATGAACGACGCCTTTCTCGACGAGGCGCTCGAGTACATCGCGGCGCCCGCCGACGAGGTCGTCGTACTCATCCGGCACAGCGGGGGAGTGCGCGGCAAGAAGCTGCTCGACGCCATTCGGCAGGGCACGGGCGGCGGCATCGAGGTCGTGTGCGCCGCCCTGACGCGCGACAACGACCGCGCCGATTTCGCCGCGGCCGAGTTTCGGCACGCGGGCCGCGCGATCGCGCTTGCCGCGCTGCGCGCGCTCGTGAGCGCCTTCACCGACGACCTCGCCGAGCTCGCTGGCGCGTGCCAGCAGCTGCTCGCCGATACCGACGGCGAGATCACTGAGCAGACGGTGCAGAAGTACTACGGCGGTCGTGTCGAGGTCAACGCCTTCGCGGTGGCCGATGCCGCGATCGCGGGGCGGCACGGCGAGGCGCTCGGCCTGCTGCGGCACGCGCTCGCCACCGGAGCCGACCCCGTGCCGATGGTGGCCGCGTTCGCGATGAAGCTGCGCACGATGGCGAAGGTCGGCGGAACGCGGGGCTCGGGCGGCCAGGTCGCCTCGCAGCTCGGCCTCGCGCCGTGGCAGGTCGACCGTGCCCGCCGCGACCTGCAGGGCTGGACGGAGGAGGGGCTCGGCCGCGCCATTCTCATGGCGGCCGAGACCGACGCGGCCGTCAAGGGTGCGCAGCGCGACCCCGTGTTCGCCGTCGAGTCGCTCGTGCGCGTCGTCGCCGACCGCGGCCTCGACCTGTCGCGCGGCCCGCGCGAGCCGCGCATCCCGCCGCCGAATGCGGCCCGCACGACGAACGACCCGCCAGCCGGGGCTGACGGGTCGTTCGCGCGGTTCAGGGTGGGGCTAGAGCGCCGCGACCTTCTTCGAGATCGACGACTTGCGGTTCGCCGCCTGGTTCTCGTGGATGACGCCCTTGCTCACGGCCTTGTCGAGCTTCTTGGTCGCCGTCTTGAGGGCGGCCTCGGCGGCGGCCTTGTCGCCCGAGGCAACGGCCTCGTTGGTGCGACGGATGGCGGTCTTGAGCTCGCTCTTAACGGCCTTGTTGCGCTCCTGCGCCTTGAGGTTGGTCTTGATGCGCTTGATCTGCGACTTGATGTTTGCCACGTGGATGCTTTCTTCTTCAGGAACGGTGTGAGTGTGCGGCCGGGGTGGGGGTTGCGAGCATCCGAAACCGCAGATGCGAGGCGAACTGGTCCCAGCCGCATTCCGTGTCGAAAGAGAGAGGGCTTTCTGACACGCAAGCCAACCGCTTACGTTACCAGGTGCGGTGCGCGCTCGGCCACTCAGCGGTCTGCGCACTGCCCGACCGCATGGGAGAATGGCACCAAATGTCTCCTCGCGCCCACACGCCGCTCGCCCCCGCCGCGACCGACCCGACGCTGATCCGCAACTTCTGCATCATCGCGCACATCGACCACGGCAAGTCGACCCTCGCCGACCGCATGCTCGGCATCACGGGCGTCGTCAGCGACCGCGACATGCGCGCGCAGTACCTCGACCGCATGGACATCGAGCGCGAGCGCGGCATCACGATCAAGAGCCAGGCGGTGCGCATGCCGTGGGCGCTCGCGCCCGCGGAGGGCGGCAAGCCCGTCACCTACGCGCTCAACATGATCGACACCCCCGGGCACGTCGACTTCACTTACGAGGTGAGCCGCTCGCTCGCCGCGTGCGAGGGCGCGATTCTGCTCGTCGACGCGGCGCAGGGCATCGAGGCCCAGACCCTCGCGAACCTCTACCTGGCGCTCGAGAACGATCTGACGATCATCCCGGTGCTCAACAAGATCGACCTGCCCGCGGCCGACCCCGAGAAGTATGCGAAAGAGCTCGCGGGCCTCATCGGCGGCGACCCCGACGACGTGCTGCGGGTGAGCGGCAAGACGGGCATGGGCGTCGAGGGACTGCTCGACGAGGTCGTGCGGCAGATTCCGGCCCCGCAGGGCGACCCGAACGCTCCCGCCCGCGCGATGATCTTCGATTCGGTCTACGACTCGTACCGCGGCGTCGTCACCTATGTGCGCATGGTGGATGGCCGGCTGAGCCCGCGCGAACGCATCCAGATGATGTCGACCAGGGCCACGCACGAGCTGCTCGAAATCGGTGTCAGCGCGCCCGAGCCGACGCCCAGCAAGGGACTCGGCGTGGGCGAGGTCGGGTACCTCATCACCGGAGTGAAAGACGTGCGCCAGTCGAAGGTCGGCGACACCGTCACGAACGCGCAGAAGCCGGCGACGACGGCCCTCGCGGGCTACACCGACCCGAAGCCCATGGTGTTCTCGGGGCTCTACCCGATCGACGGCAGCGACTACCCGGTGCTGCGCGAGGCGCTCGACAAGCTGAAGCTGTCGGATGCTTCTCTCAACTACGAGCCCGAGACCTCGGTCGCGCTCGGTTTCGGGTTCCGTTGCGGCTTTCTCGGGCTGCTGCACCTCGAGATCGTGACCGAGCGGCTCGAGCGCGAGTTCGGCCTCGACCTCATCTCGACGGCGCCGAGCGTGACCTACGAGGTGACGACGGACGACAAGAAGCAGTTCACGGTCACGAACCCGAGCGAGTTCCCGACGGGCGCGAAGATCGCCGCGGTGAGCGAGCCCATGGTGCGCGCGGCCATTCTGGCTCCGAAGGACTACGTCGGCACGATAATGGAGCTGTGCCAGAGCCGCCGCGGCTCGCTCATCGGCATGGACTACCTCGGTGAGGACCGCGTCGAGATCAAGTACACGATGCCGCTCGGCGAGATCGTGTTCGACTTCTTCGACAACCTCAAGAGCAAGACGGCTGGCTACGCGAGCCTCGACTACGAGCCCGCGGGCGATCAGGAGGCCGACCTCGTGAAGGTCGACATCCTGCTGCAGGGCGAGGCGGTCGACGCGTTCAGCGCGATCGTGCACCGCGAGAAGGCCTACGCCTATGGCGTGCTCATGACGGAGCGCCTCAAGAAGCTCATCCCGCGCCAGCAGTTCGAGGTGCCGATCCAGGCCGCGATCGGCGCCCGCATCATCGCGCGCGAGTCGATCAGCGCGATGCGCAAAGACGTGCTCGCCAAGTGCTACGGCGGTGACATCACCCGCAAGCGCAAGCTGCTAGAAAAGCAGAAAGAGGGCAAGAAGCGCATGAAGATGGTGGGCCGCGTCGAGGTGCCGCAAGAGGCGTTCATCGCCGCGCTCTCGGGCGATGTCGAGAAGGCGAAAGAGAAGAAGTAGGGCCGTGGATGCTGCGCCGCGGCCCGAGCTGAGCTACGCGCCGCACGGCGGCAGCCTGAACCTCGAGCCCGAACGGGTGCCCGCGGGGTTCCGAGTGTTTCGACACGAGGCCGTCATCGGCTCGGGTGCCGAGCGCTGGGCGTCGGCTGCGGCCGAGGTGCTCGAGTGGGGGCTGCAGCGCGGAGCGGGCATCCGGGTCAGCACGCCGCGCGTGGTCGTGGGCGATGACGTGACGCTGACGATCCCGCTGCTGGGCATCGTGCCGGTGAGGGCGTACGCGCGCGTGCTCGCGGTGGTGGATGAGCCGACGCGGCGGGGGTTCGTCTACGGAACCCTGCCCGGGCATCCCGAACGCGGCGAAGAAGCGTTTCTCGTCACGATCGACGATGCCGAAATCGTGCGCGTGGTCGTGCAGGGATTCTCGCGTCCCGCCCCCGGCATCTGGATACTGGGGGCACCCGCGCTGCGCCTCGTGCAGGCGATCTACACGCGCCGGTACCTGCGCGCGCTCGTGTGTGCGGCACACTGAGCCCATGACGACTGACCTCTCGCCCGCCGACCGTGCCGCGCTCGACGCCCTCATCGCCGAGGTCGTCGCGCAGGAGGAGCGCCTGCAGTTCTCGGAGTTTACGCACGAGCACGCGTGGATGCTCGGCGCACGCCTGCGCGAGCACGCCCTCGAGCGCGGCCAGGCGATCACGATCGACATCGCGCTCGGTGAGCAGCGGCTCTTCCACTGCGCGCTGCCCGGCACCTCGGCGCACAACGACGTGTGGATCGAGCGCAAGAAGCGCACGGTGCGCGAGTTCGGCGCGTCGAGCTACCTCGTGGGCCTGCGGTTCCCCATTCTCGACAATCACGTGCTCGAGCACGCTCCGTGGATGGACCCGATGCAGTTCTCCGGCCACGGCGGCGGATTCCCGCTCGCCATCCGCGGCGTCGGTGTCGTCGGCGCGATCGCCGTGTCGGGCCTGCCGCACGCTGTCGACCACGGGCTCATCGTCGAAGCGCTGAGCGAGCACCTCGGCATCTGATCGAGCACGCCGGCCTCCCGGTGGGGAACGCCGTTCAGAACGTTCCCGAATGTAAGGACTTCTGAGCGACTTTGCTCGCCCGAGTCCTGAGATTCGGGAGTCTGCAGAGGTGGAGCGGCTGAGCGCCGAGGATCCAAGAGTGGAGGAGCCAGGAGGGCCTCGCCAGGAGCGGCGTGGTCGGTACGGCCGTGGCAGTTGCAGCGGCGCGGATCGCTCCCGGCTTCGCGCCGTACGCTGGAGCACGTGACCGCCGACCCCACTCGCGACCGCGCGCGCCAGCAGCAGCCGGTGACGTACGCGGCTGTCGGCGCGACACAGGCTGCCGACCTCATGCAGTATCCGCCGCAGGGGTACCGCCCGCTCGAGCAGCGCGGCCGCATCGGCCACGGCGATGAGCGCTGGCAGTACGCGGTCGACGAGCTGCTCACCGGCGGGGTCTACCGCGGCGCGGGCATGGGCGTGCGCATCACCCCCGTGACGGCGGGGGATGCGGAGCTCACGTACCACCACGTCGAGTACGACGCCACGGGCGAGCCGGTCGAGGCGGCCCAGGTGGGGGCGGCCGATGAGGTCTACACGGCGAGCGGTGCGCGGCACCTGCGCCCCGGAGACATCATCGTCGTCGGCCTCGACGTGGGAAGCGCCCTGTGGCTGCCCCTGCCGGGGCGGGTCGTGCTGCTCGAAGAAGCCGAGCAGCGCGTCATGTACGCGGTCGGCACCCTGCCCGGGCATCCGTTCTCGGGCGAAGAGGCGTTCACGCTCGAGCAGACCGACGACGGCTCAGTGTGGCTCACCGTGCGCAGCTTCGCGCGACCCGCCGCCTGGTGGGGCTGGCCCCTGCTGCCCGGGCTGCTGCTCGCGCGCATCCTGATCGCCCGCCGCTTTCTGCGCGCCCTCATGGGTGCGATTCCCGCACAGCCGGCCTGACTTAGGCTGAGCACGATGAGCGACGAACCCCGCCCGACGAGTGCCGGCATCGGCCGCGTGCTGATCGCCGTGTACGGCATTCTTGCCCTGGCCGCGATCGGCCGATCGGCCTACCAGATCGCCACCAAGTTCGACGAGGCGCCGGTCGCCTACAGCCTCTCGGCGCTCGCCGCCGCCGTCTACGTGCTTGCGACGATCGCGCTCATCGCGCGGGGAACCGCCTGGTTCCGCGTCGCCGTCATCGCCATCGCGTTCGAACTCGCGGGCGTGCTCATCGTCGGCACGCTCAGCATCATCGACCCCGCACTGTTCCCCGACGACACCGTCTGGAGCCAGTTCGGCCGCGGCTACGCCTTCATCCCACTCGTGCTGCCCGTGCTCGGGCTGCTGTGGCTGCGCCGCGTCGCCCGCGCACGCCGGGACCCGGCCGAGGTGACCGCATGACCGGCGTCGTCGTGCACGGCATCGAGAATCTGCCGCACGACTCCCGGCCGAGTGCTGTCACGATCGGCAAGTTCGATGGGGTGCACCGCGGGCACCGGGCCGTGCTCGAGCAGCTCACCGCCGAGGCCGAGGGCCGCCGCACCGTCGTCATCACCTTCGACCGCCACCCGGCGGCAGTGCTGCACCCCGAGACCGCGCCGGCCACTCTGCTGAGCGTCGCGCAGAAGACCGAGGCGCTCATCGACGCGGGCGTCGATCTCGTGGTCGTGCTGCCCTTCACGCCCGCGTTCGCCGCGCTCACCGCCGACGAGTTCGTCGACCAGGTGCTCGTGCGCGGCCTGCACGCCGAGCGCGTGCTCGTCGGCAGCGACTTCCGCTACGGCGCGCATGGCGCGGGCACGGTCGAGAGCTTGCGAGCGGCGGGCGAGCGCGCGGGCTTCGCCGTGGCGCTCGTCGACGACGTGTGCGAGCTCGACGGCACGCGCGTGTCGTCCACGGGCATCCGGAGCCTGCTCGAGGCCGGCCGCCTCGACGAGGCGACCGAGGCGCTCGGCCGGCCGCACCGCATCCGATCCCTCGTCGTGCCCGGCCACCAGCGCGGCCGCGAGCTCGGCTACCCCACGGCGAACCTCGCGCGCGACGCCGAGGGCTGCATCCCGGCCGACGGCGTCTACGCCTGCTGGCTGCATGTCGAGGGCGCTCGCTACGGCGCGGCCGTGTCGATCGGCAACAACCCGACCTTCGGCGACGTGCCCGAGAAGACCGTCGAGGCGCACGCGATCGACGTGCACCTCGACCTCTACGGCTCGACCGTCGAGCTCGAGTTCGTCGCCTACATCCGCTCGATGCACAAGTTCGAGTCGGCGGATGCCCTCGCCGAGCAGATGGGCCGCGACGAGGTGCGCATCCGCGAGATCCTGGGCCTGCCCGCACCGGCGTGAGCGGGCTCACGCGACGGCAGTTCGGCGCCGTGGCGGTCGGTTCGACCGCCGCGGCCGCTCTCGCGGCGTGCGCGCCACTCGGCTCGCCGTCGAGCACCCGCGGGGAGGGGCTCACGATCCTCGTCGTGGGGGCGGGCGTCGCGGGGCTCGCGGCCGCCCGGGATCTGCACCGCGCGGGCGCCGAGGTCATCGTCCTCGAAGCGCGCGACCGTATCGGCGGCCGCACCGCCACGCTCGTGCGCGAGGGGTTCGCGCTCGACCTCGGAGCCTCCTGGATCCACGGCGTCGACGGCAACCCCGTCGCCGAGCTCGCCGACGAGGCGGGACTGGAGCTCATCGAGACCGACGTCGCCTCGTCGATCGGGTTCGATGCCGCGACCGCGAGCGGGCTCGTCGACGACGCCGCGCTCGCGCGCGCCGGGGCACGGCTCGATGCCGCCGTCGAGGTGGGCTACGACGCCGACGTCGACCAGCCGCTGCGGCTCGTCGTCGACGATGCCGTGCGCGGGGCCTCCGCCGCTGAGGCCCGGCTCATTCGCTATCTCGCGGCGAGCGCGATCGAGAACGAATACGCGGGGTCGATCGACCAGCTCTCGTCGTACTGGTTCGACGAGGCCGACACGTTCGGTGGCGGCGACGCCATGATCGAGGGCGGCTACGCGCAGGTGCCCGACCTGCTCGCCGAGGGGCTCGACGTGCGGCTGGGCGCTGCGGTGAGCGCTGTGCGCTGGAACGACGACGGCGTGAGCGTGCAGACGAGCGCTGGCGAGGTCGCCGCCGACGCAGTCATCATCACCGTTCCGCTCGGCGTGTTGCAGGCGGGCGTGATCGCCGTCGACCCGCCGCTGCCCGCGTCTCACCAGGCCGCGATCGACGCCCTCGGCATGGGCGTGCTCAACAAGGTCGTCCTGCAGTTCGACGACGTCTTCTGGGACGACTCGGTCGACTGGATCGGCATCGTGCCGCCCGAGGGCGCCGACCCGTGGGTCGACTGGGTCACGCTCGGCCGTGCCGAGGGCGTGCCCGTGCTGCTCGGCTTCGCCGCGGGCGACCTGGGTCGGCGTGTCGACGCGATGACGGACGAGCAGGCCGTGGCGAGCGCCCTCCGCACCCTGCGCAGCGCCTACCCGGGCGCGCCCGAGCCTGTCGACGCGCTCGTCACGCGCTGGGGCGCGGACGAGTTCGCGCGCGGCTCCTACTCGTTCGCCGCGGTGGGCTCTGACCCGGCGATGCGCGATGACCTCGCGGCACCCGTCGGCGGCCGTCTGCACCTGGCGGGCGAGGCGACCTCGCGTGAGCATCCGTCGACGGTGCACGGTGCCCTGTTGTCGGGCCGCCGGGCCGCCGAGAACGTTCTCGGCGACCTCGGCGCCTGACCGCCGGGTCAGTGCGCGGAATCCTCGGGCGGCACGTCGGCGCGCCCGGCCAGGAACAGCACGATCGCGCCGCCCGGGGCGGGCAGCTCGGGCCCTCGCCCGACCCGCCACTCGCCGTCGGTCGCGACGAGCGAGCGGGCCGTGACGACGGCCCGCTCGGGCAGGCGCGAGCGCAGGGCTAGGTCGAGTGCGACCGCGCCGCACAGCAGGGGGTCGACGACGATCGCCGCACCGTGCGCGGCGTTCAACTCGAGCGCGAGCACGACGGTGGCCCGCAGATCGTGGATGCTCGCCCGCCGCTCGGGCCCCGCGAGTGCCGCCGCCCGCGCGTGCAGGGCGCTCGCGAGCGCATCGTCGGCGAACGCCGCGACTTCGGGGCGGGGCGACTCGAGGGCGCCGACTCCTCGAGCCCAGCGGCGCCACCACGGCGCGCCGAGCTCGCTCAGCAGCTCGCGCACAGCCGCGTCGACCGTCACCTCGGGTCGCAGAGTGGGGGCCGCGAGCAGGTCGGGGCGGGCATCCAGCACCGCGGCGATCGCCGAGAGCAGGCTCGCCACCGCGGGGGAGCGGTCGCGGCTGACCCCGCCATCGTCGGCGCGGTCGCGGTTGCTCAGCGGCAAGAAGCGGGCCCAGTCGGTCACGGGGCCAGCCTAGGTCGCCGCGCCTCGCCTGTCAGCGGTGAGACGGTGCAGCCCGACCTAGGATGAGCGGGTGACCGACGCCCCCTCCGGCCGCCGCCCGGAGCTGCTGCTGGGCGTCGTCGCCATCGTGCTCATCGCCGCGACCATGCGCCTGCCGGTCGCCGCGCTGTCGCCGCTCGCGGGGCGCATCGACGCGGACATCCCGCTCAGCGCGCTCGCGCTCGGGGCGCTCGGCACGGCCCCGCCGATCGCCTTCGCGCTCGCGGGCGTGCTCGCCCCGCGGCTCGCACGCCGCTGGCAGATCGAGCCGACGCTGCTGATCGCCATGCTCGCCATGATCGCCGGGCATCTCGTGCGCGCCTCGGCCGTCGACTACACGATGCTGCTCGTCGGCACGCTCGTGCTGCTGCTGGGGGCCGGATTCGGAAACGTGCTGCTGCCCGCCGCCGTCAAGAAGATCACCCCCGACCGCATCGGTTCGATGACCGCGGTCTACGCCATGATCATGTCGATCGGCGCCGCGGTGCCGCCGCTCGTGGCCGTGCCGCTCGCCGAGCTCGGCGACTGGCGGCTCTCGCTCGCCGTGTGGGCGGCATTCGTCGGCGTCGCCGTGCTGCCGTGGATCGCCCTCGCGGTGGGCGCGGTGCGGGCGCGGCGGGCCGCGATTGCGAGCGACGAGGGGATGCCCGCGCCCGTCGACCGCCCCCGCCGCGCCGCGCTGCTGCGGTCGCCGACGCTGTGGGGCATCGGTATTCCCTTCACGGTGTCGAGCATCTCGGCCTATGCCGGATACGCCCTGCTGCCGCCTATGCTGCGCGAGATCGCGGGCGTCGGCGAGGCCGAGGCGGGCGCCCTGCTCGCGCTGCTCGGCTTTCTCGGCCTGCCCCTCGCGGCCCTCGGACCGGTGCTCGCGGCGCGCCTGCGCACCCCGACCCCGCTGCTCGTCGCATCCACCGCCCTGTTCGGCACGGCCTACGCGGGCCTGCTGCTGGCTCCGCAATCGGCGACCCTGCTGTGGATGATCGCCCTCGGGCTCGGCTACATCACGTTCCCGATGTGCCTGGCGCTCTTCGCTCTGCGCACGCGCACGCCAGCCATGGCGAGCACCGTGAGCGGCGCCGTGCAGACGGTCGGCTACGCCATCGCCGCGCTCGCCCCGCTGCTGCTCGGCGCGCTGCGCGACGGCACCGGCAGCTGGATGCCGGCGATCGCCGTGCTGCTCGCCCTCGCGTTCGCGAACCTCATCGCCGTGCCGCTGCTCGCTCGTCGGGGGATGGTCGACGACGAACTGGGTCGCGAGCCTGCCTCGGTCGCCGGGGGAGCGGGTCGCTAGCCGAGCAGGTCGGCGCGGTGCACGAGCGCCGCGGCCCCGATGAGCGGCCCTTCGCCGCTGAGCCCCGAGGCGACGACGCGCGTCTTGGTGACGAAGCCGAAGTCGCTGTGGCTCGCGACGGCCGCGCCGACGAGCGCGATGTAGTCGTCGCTCACGTGGCTGAACCCGCCGCCGATCGCCACGACGTCGAGGTCGACGAGCGCGCTCGCGCTCGCGATCGCGCGGCCCACGGCCGTTGCCGAGCGCTCGATCGCCGCGCGTGCGGTGGCGTCTCCCGCCGCGGCCGCCGCGGCGAGCTGCTCGCCGGTGTCGCCCCCGAAGCCGTGCTCGCGCGCCCAGGCGACCGTGCGAGGCCCCGAGGCGATCGCTTCGAGGCAGCCGCGCGCGCCGCAGGCGCAGAGGTCGTCGAAGCCGGCGACGGCGACATGGCCGATGTGCCCGGCGTTGCCCGTGGGCCCCGCAATCACGCGGTCGCCGAGGATCAGCCCGCCGCCGACGCCCGTCGACACGATCATGCCCATGACGTTCGACTCGCCCTGCGCGGCGCCCATCCAGACCTCGGCGAGGGCGATGCAGATGCCGTCCATGCGCAGGGTGACGGGCAGGTCGGGCAGCTGCTGGCCCACGAGCGCGCCGAGGGGGTAGTCGCGCCAGGCTCCGAGGTTCAGGGGCGAGACGTCGCCCGTGGTGCCCGCGATCGGGCCCGCGCTGCCGATGCCTGCGCCGAGCAGGGTCGCACCGTCGGGGAGCGCCGCGAGGGCATCCCGCACCGCCTCGGTGACGGCGGTGGCGAGCTGCTCGCTCGTCGACGCTGCGCCGGTGGGGCGGCGGTGGCGCGAGCCGTCGAGCAGCGCGCCGCTCGGATCGACGAGCGCCGCCTCGACCTTGGTGCCGCCGAGGTCGACGGCGAGGGCGTAGTCGGTCACGGGAGTCCTTCCGCGAAGAGCCGGTGGGGCCGGGGTGGTGGTAGACCGCGCGGCGGTCATGCCCAGCGTACCCACGCGAGCGAGCACCATCGGGCGGCGTTGTGCTCATATGAGCACCGGAGCCAACAAATGTTGGTCGCGAGCCCCGTGCGCGCCTAGCCTGGGGACTGGAGCCCCGTACGTCGATCCGGAAGGACGCACCCGCATGGTCCCTGCCGAGACCGCCGCAGCCACCGAGTTGCTCGCCGTGCGCGCCGCCGAGCTCTACTACGAAGAGAACAAGACGCAAGATGAGATCGGCGCGATCCTGCGGGTCACGCGCTGGAAGGTCGGCCGCCTGCTGGCCCAGGCGCGCGAGCGCGGCATCATCCGCATCGAGATCGTGCACCCGCGCGCCCGCCGGCTCGCGCTCGAGCGCGACCTCACGGCGCGCTTCGGGCTCAACGACGCTGTCGTCGTGCCCGCCCCGGCCGACGAAGTCGAGCTGCAGGCGCGCGTGAGCGAGGCCGCCGCCGACTACCTCGTGAGCCACCGCCCCGTGCCGCGCCTGCTCGGCGTCAGCTGGGGCCGCACGCTGCACCAGGTGGCCGAGGCGCTGCCCGCCGCGTGGGCAACGGCTGTCAACGTCGTGCAGATCAACGGCGGCGTGAGCCTCAGCAAGCGCCCCGGCACGGCCGCGGCGACGGCCGTCATGATCGCGCAGAAGGCCGGCGGGCAGGCCACCCTGCTGCCGAGCCCCGCGATTCTCGAGCGCCTCGAGACGAAGAAGGCCATCGAGGGCGACCGCACCGTGGGCGGCGTGCTCGGCATGGCCCGCGGCGCGAGCGCCTACCTCTACAGCGCGGGTGTCGCCGATACGAGCTCGGTGCACGTCGACAGCGGCTACCTCACGCCCGCCGACATCGCCCGGCTCGTCGAGCGCGGCGCCGTCGGCGATGTCATCGGCCGGTACATCACGGCCGACGGCACGATCGCCGACCCCGAACTGGATGCTCGCACCCTGGGCCTCTCGCTCGAAGAGCTGCGCAGCGCCTCCACGAGCATCCTCGTCATCGGCGGCGAGCCCAAGCACGCCGTCGCCCGCGCCATCGTCACGCACGGCCTCTGCTCGGTGCTCGTCACCGACGAGCACACCGCGCGGGCCCTGCTGAGCGATGCCAGCACCGACGCCGCCACCGACACCGCCACTGACCTCGAACCCGCCACCACAGCATCCCGAGAGGACGCCTCATGACCATCACCCACCCCGTCGGCATTGCGCCGGCGGAGCGCGCCGTGCGCCTGCTCGGCGGCGACCTGACCGAGACGGCCCTGCGGCTGCACCTCGACGGCCTCACGGGCGTCGACGCCGTCGGCCTCGAGCAGCGCGCCGCCGGTCTCAGCACGCGCTCGATCAAGACGAGTTCGAAGGCCTGGGCCCTCGACACGATCATCCGCACGTGCGACCTCACGACGCTCGAGGGTGCCGACACCCCCGGCAAGGTGCGCTCGCTCGTCGCCAAGGCGATCACGCCCGACGCGAGCGACCCGACGACGCCGAGCGTCGCCGCCGTGTGCGTCTACGGCGACATGGTGCCCTACGCCGTCGAGGCGCTCGGCAGCCGGCACGCAGCGGGCGGCACCGAGGGCATCCAGGTCGCCGCGGTCGCGACGGCCTTCCCCTCGGGGCGGGCGAGCCTCGCCATCAAGCTCGCCGACACGCGCGAGGCGGTCGCCGCGGGTGCCGACGAGATCGACATGGTCATCGACCGCGGGGCGTTCCTCAGCGGCCAGTACGGCGTCGTCTTCGACCAGATCGTCGCCGTGCGCGAGGCCTGCATCCGCCCCGACGGCAGCCACGCGCACCTCAAGGTCATTCTCGAGACCGGGGAGCTGCAGACGTACGACAACGTCAAGCGCGCATCCTGGCTCGCCATTCTCGCCGGAGCCGACTTCATTAAGACCTCGACGGGCAAGGTGAGCCCTGCGGCCACGCTGCCCGTCACGCTGCTCATGCTCGAGGTCATCCGCGACTGGCACCGCCTCACGGGCGAGAAGATCGGCATGAAGCCCGCCGGCGGCATCCGAGCCTCGAAAGACGCCGTGCGCTACCTCGTCACCGTCGCCGAGACGGTGGGCGAGGAGTGGCTCACCCCCCAGCTGTGGCGCTTCGGCGCCTCGAGCCTCGTCAACGACGTGCTGCTGCAGCGCCAGAAGATGCGAACCGGTCACTACAGTGGCCCCGACTACGTGACGGTGGACTAGATCATGGCCTTTCTCGAATACGCAGCGGCGCCCGAGTCGGCGTCGATTCTGAACCTCAAGGCCCAGTACGGCCTCTTCATCGACGGCGAGTTCGTCGACGGGCACGGCGACGTGTTCGACACCATCTCGCCCGCGACGGAGGAGGTCATCGCGAGCATCGCGCAGGCCACCGCCGGTGATGTGGATGTCGCGGTCGCGGCGGCCCGACGCGCCTACGATCGCGTGTGGTCGCGCATGTCGGGCAGCGACCGGGGCAAGTACCTGTTCCGCATCGCGCGGCTCGTGCAGGAGCGCGCGCGCGAGCTCGCCGTGGCCGAGAGCCTCGACAACGGCAAGCCGATTCGCGAGACGCGCGACGTCGACGTGCCGCTCGTCGCCGCGTGGTTCTTCTACAACGCGGGCTGGGCCGACAAGCTCGAGCACGCTGGCCTCGGCCCGAACCCGCGCGCGCTCGGCGTTGCCGCACAGGTGATCCCCTGGAACTTCCCGCTGCTCATGCTCGCGTGGAAGATCGCCCCGGCCCTCGCCGCCGGCAACACCGTCGTCATCAAGCCCGCCGAGACGACGTCGCTCACGGCCATGCTGTTCGCCGAGATCCTGCAGCAGGCCGACCTGCCGGCCGGTGTCGTCAACATCGTCACGGGCCCCGGTTCGACCGGCCAGGCGCTCGTCACGCACGACGACGTCAACAAGGTCGCCTTCACGGGCTCGACGAACGTCGGCCGCATGATCGCGCGCCAGGTCGCCGGAACCCAGAAGCGCCTCACCCTCGAGCTCGGCGGCAAGGCCGCCAACATCGTGTTCGACGACGCGCCCATGGATCAGGCGATCGAGGGCATCGTCAACGGCATCTTCTTCAACCAGGGCCACGTGTGCTGCGCGGGCTCGCGCCTGCTCGTGCAGGAGAACGTGCACGACGAGGTCATCGACCGCCTCAAGCAGCGGCTCTCGACGCTGCGCATGGGCGACCCGCTCGACAAGAACACCGACATCGGCGCGATCAACTCGGCCGCGCAGCTCGAGCGCATCCGCACGTTGAGCGACACGGGCGAGAGCGAGGGCGCCGAGCGCTGGACGGCCGACTGCCGCATCCCCGACAAGGGCTTCTGGTTCGCGCCGACGATCTTCACCAAGGTCAGCGCGGCGCACGCGATCGCGCGGGAGGAGATCTTCGGCCCCGTGCTCTCGGTGCTGACCTTCCGCACGCCCGCCGAGGCGATCACGAAGGCCAACAACACGCCCTACGGCCTCTCGGCCGGCATCTGGACCGAGAAGGGCAGCCGCATGCTCGCCCTCGTCGAACAGCTGCGCGCGGGCGTCGTGTGGGCCAACACGTTCAACCGCTTCGACCCCGCGTCGCCGTTCGGCGGCTACAAAGAGTCGGGCTACGGCCGCGAGGGCGGCCGCCACGGGCTCGCCGCCTACCTCGAGGCGAGCGCGTGGGATGCTCCGGTATCGCTGAGCGCAGCATCCAGCGCCCCTGCCTCTGCCCCGACCGCGAAACCTGCCCGAAAGACCCGGAAGGCGGTCGCGAAGTGAGCCGGCTCACCGTTCCCAAGACGTACAAGCTCTACATCGGCGGCAAGTTCCCGCGCAGCGAGAGCGGCCGCACCTACGAGGTCGTCGCGGCCGACGGTGCTTTTCTCGCGAACGCCGCGCAGGCCTCGCGCAAGGACGCCCGCGATGCCGTGGTCGCCGCGCGTGCGGCGGTCGGCGGCTGGGCGGGCGCGACGGCCTACAACCGCGGCCAGGTGATCTACCGCATCGCCGAGCTGCTCGAGGGGCGCCGCGCGCAGTTCGTCGACGAGATCCAGTCGAGCGAGGGCGTCAGCGCCGCCGAGGCGGGCGCGCAGGTCGACCTCGCGATCGACGTGTGGGTCTGGTACGCGGGATGGGCCGACAAGTACGCGCAAGTGGCGGGCAACGCCAACCCCGTGTCGGGCCCGTACTTCAACCTCTCGGTGCCGGAGCCGACGGGCGTCGTCGCCGCGGTGGCGCCGCAGGGCGTGACGGGCGGCTCGCTGCTCGGACTCGTCTCGGTGCTCGCGCCGATCGTCGTGAGCGGCAACACCGTCGTCGTCGTGGCCGATGAGCGCGCGCCGCTCTCGGCGATCTCGCTGAGCGAGGTGCTCGCGACCTCGGATGTTCCCGGGGGCGTCATCAACATGCTCACGGGCTCGCCGGCGGAGATCATGCCGTGGCTCGCATCGCACGCCGACGTCAACGCGCTCGACCTCACCGGCGCCGGATCGATCGACGGTGCGAAGGGCGAGACCTGGGTCGACCTGCAGCTCGCGGCGGCCGAGACGCTCAAGCGTGTCGTGCCGCCCGTGGCGGGCATCCCGCGCCCGGCGCTCGAGCGCATCACGGCCTTCGTCGAGACGAAGACCGTCTGGCACACCAAGTCGATGCTCTAGCCGCTCGACCCGCTGCCGCACCGCCGCCCCGCGCCGTCGGTCTCCACAATTCAGGAGATCGCGGCGCGGGGCGCGGGCGGGGGGCGCTCCCACCGCGGGGAGGCGGGCGGTGGGCGTTCGCGACTCCTGAATTGTGGAGATCAGGAGGGCGCCGGGATGCGCGCGAGCGCTTGGGCGGGCGTCAGCGGCGGATCGCCCGACTGGGCCTTGCGTACGAGACCCACGAGGGCGGCGTTGACCGGTGCGGCTACGCCGAGCGAGGTGCCGTAGTCGACGACAACGCCGTTGATCGCGTCGACCTCGGTCATGCGTCCGCGGCGGATGCTCTGCAGCATCGACGCGGGGTTGGGCACGTCGCCCATTCCGGCGGCCAGCTGCACGGCGAGCTCGGCGGCCGCCGCCGCACCACCCGCGCGCACGCGGGCGACGGCCTCGGCATCCACCGCCCCGATGCGACCCCAGCGGGCGCCGACAGCGTCGCCGACCGCGACCGTCTCGACCATGGCGCGGGCGAGCACGCCGCGCAGACCGGGGTGGGCCACGGTCTGCTGCACGCTCAGGCCCGTGATGGCGGGCAGCGCGTTGACCTGGTTGATGAGCAGCTTGGTCCACTGGGCGCCGCGGATGTTCTCGGCGAGCGCCACTTCGGCGGGGAGCGTCTCGCGCAGCAGGGGCTCAACGACCGCGACCGCGGCGGAGTCGCCGCCGAGCGTGAGGCCGTTGGGGCCCGTGACGGTGATGCGGCCGGGGCCCGTGAGGCTCACGGCGAAGAGCGCGAGGCCGATCGCGATGGGGGAGCACGGCAGGGCATCCCGTACCGCATCCTCGCCGCCGAGGCCGTTCTGCAGCACGAGCACGGGGGTGCCGTCGTGGGTCGCCCAGGGGGCGATCGCCTCGGCCGAGTCGTGCGCCTTCGTTGCCAGAATGAGCAGATCGATGGGGCGGTTCGGGATGCTCTCGACGAGCTCGACCGCGGCCTGCCACTCGCCCCAGCCGCCGTCGACGTGCAGCCCCGCCGCAGCGATCGCGGCAGCATGCTCGCCGCGCGCGGTCACGAGCACCTCGTGCCCCGCACGCGCGGCCAGTGCGGCCACGAGGCCGCCGACCGCGCCCGCTCCGATGACCGCGATGCGCATGCCCGCCAGCCTAGGCGTGGCAGCCGCACCGCCGCCGACCCGCGCGCCCGCGTCGCGCCCGCACGCCCGCTACCGTGGAGTCGTGCCCACCGGACTGCTGCTCGTCGACAAGCCGCAGGGTCTCACGAGCCACGACGTCGTCGCCCGTGCGCGCCGCGCGCTCGGCACCCGCAAGGTCGGCCATGCCGGCACCCTCGACCCGATGGCGACGGGCCTGCTCACCCTCGGAGCCGGACCGGCCACGCGCCTGCTCACCTACCTGGTGGGCCTCGACAAGACCTACGAGACGACGATGCGGCTCGGGGCCGCGACGACGACCGACGACGCCGAGGGCGAAATCGTCAGCACGGCAGAACCCTCGGCGGTCGCGGCGGTGACCGACGAGGCGCTTGCGGCGGGCATCCGGGCCCTGACCGGCGAGATCGACCAGCGGCCCAGTTCGGTCAGCGCGATCAAGGTCGACGGCAAGCGCGCCTACGACCGCGTGCGTGCGGGCGAAGAGGTCGAGCTCGCGTCGCGCCGCGTCACGATCAGCGCTTTCGAGGTGCTGGCCGTGCGGCGCGGGGTAGATGCGATCGAGGTGGATGCTCGCATCGACTGCAGCTCGGGCACCTACATCCGCGCGCTCGCGCGCGACCTCGGCGCGGCCCTCGGCATCGGCGGGCACCTCACGGCGCTGCGGCGCACGCGCGTCGGGCCGTTCGAGGTCGCACACGCCGTGAGTCTCGAGGCGCTGGCGGAGGGCGGTGCGAGCATGCTCGCGAGCCCTGCGCAGGTGGCCGCACAACTGTTCCCGGTGCTCGAGGTCGACGCCGCGCAGGCCCGCGACCTCGGGCACGGCAAGCTGCTCGCCCTGCCGCAGCACCCCGACGCCGAGCCGGTCGCCGCGATCGAGCGGGGAACAGGCGGCGAGCATCCCGACCGCCTCGTCGCCCTCATCAGCGTGCGTCAGGGGCGCGGTCGTACGCTGGTCGGGTTCCCGATCGACCAGCAGGAGGCAGCAGAGTGATCGACTGGTTCACCACGATCGCCATCATCGTGTCCGTCGTCGCCGGCCTCGCCGCCCTCGTGCTCGGCGGCATCGGCCGCAAGCCCGACGACTTCAGCGTGCTGCCGACCGCGGCCGTGGCGCTCGTGCTGCTCGTGCAGATCGTGATCGGCATCATCGCGCCGCTCACCGGCAACGAGCCGACCGGCGACATCGTCGAGTGGTGGATCTACCTCATCGTCGCCCTCGTTCTGCCGGTCGCGGCCATCGCCTGGGCGCTCGTCGACCGCACCCGCTGGGCGACCGTCGTCATGGGCGTCGCGAGCCTCGCCGTCGCAGTCATGGTGTTCCGCATGCACCAGATCTGGTTCGTGCAGGGCGTCGCGCTCGTCAGCTAGAGCGCCTCGATCGCCGCGAGCACCGCGTCGAGCGACCCGGCGAGGTCGGCCACGACGAGCACAGCACCCGTCTCGCGCAGATCCTCGACCGTGAAGACGCCCGTCGCGACACCGATGAACGGCATGCCCGCGGCCGCCGCGGCCTCGTCGTCGCGCGGGGTGTCACCGATGATCACGAGGGTCTCGCCGGCCAGCGCCGCGCGCGCCGCGCGGGTGATCTCGCTGCGCTCGCGCGCTGTCGCGCCGAAGAACGACCGGTCCCAGTCGAACCACTCCGGCCCGAGCCCGGCGCCCTCGAGCTTGACGCGAGCGCGCACGAGCGAGTTGCCCGTCAGCAGCGCGTTGTGCCAGCCGCGGGCGGCGGCCGCGGTGAGAGCATCCACGACGCCCGGAGCGGGTTCGCGCCGATCGCCCGCCTGCGCGCGCTCGATCGAGAGCTCGTCTAGCGCCTGGGAGGCGCGCTCGTGCCACGCGTCGTCGTAGCCGAAGTGGGCGAGGATCTCGCTGAGGATCAGGCCGTCGGGCTTGCCGTGGGTGCGAGGCAGCGGCGGGTGCAGCTCGCGGCCCACGGTGCGCTCGACGGCCGTGTGGTAGAGCTCGCCGCCCCCGCCGAACGAGTTGAGCAGCAGGGTGCCGTCGACGTCCCAGAGAATCGTGGTGGTCACGCCTCAACCCTGCCAGACCCCGGGCCGCCCGCCCGCCGGTGCATCTCCACAATTCAGGAGTTCGGGATGCTGAGCCCGCGCGACACGCCCGGCAGAGCATCCACAGCCCTCGTCGGCGGGCTCGACTCCTGAATTGTGGAGGCCGCGCCTGGGAGGATGGGGGCGTGCCCAGCGCCCTGCCCCTCGCCGACCCGGCCCCCGACGACGGGATGCTGCCGCCGAGCGTGCTCGCGGGCGCCGAGCAGCGCGACCTGGGCGTGTACCTGCACGTGCCGTTCTGCCGCGTGCGCTGCGGGTACTGCGACTTCAACACATACACGGCCGATGAGGTGCGCGGCGTCAAGCAGAGCGACTTCGCCGAGCAGGCGATCGCCGAGGTGCGACTCGCGGCGCAGGTCATGCGCGACGCCGGCCTGCCGCCGCGCCCGGCCCGCACGGTGTTCTTCGGCGGCGGAACCCCCACGCTGCTGCCGACCGATGACCTCGCGCGCATGCTCGAGGCGGTGCGCGAGCACATCGGGCTGGCCGACGACGCTGAGATCACGACCGAGGCGAACCCCGATTCGATCGACGCCGCCGGCCTCGAGCGCCTCGCCGCCGCGGGGTTCACGCGCGTGAGCGTCGGCATGCAGTCGGCGGTGCCGCACGTGCTCGCGGTGCTCGAGCGCACGCACGACCCCGAGAACGTGCCGCGGGTCATCGCGGCGGCGAAGGCCGCCGGTCTCGCGGTGAGCCTCGACCTCATCTACGGCACGCCCGGCGAGACCGAGGCCGATTGGCGCCACAGCCTCGACGCGGCGCTCGCGTGCGAGCCCGACCACCTGAGCGCCTACGCGCTCATCGTCGAGCCCGGCACGAAGCTCGCCCGGCAGATCGCCCACGGCCAGGTGCCGAGCGTCGACGACGACCTGCACGCGCTGTTTTACGAGGCCCTCGACGCGCGCCTCAGAGACGTCGGCTACGACTGGTACGAGGTGAGCAACTGGTCACGGACCCCCGACCAGCGCTCGCGCCACAACCGCGCCTACTGGACGGGGCAGGACTGGTGGGGCGTCGGCCCCGGCGCGCACAGCCACGTCGGCGGCGTGCGCTGGTGGAACGTCAAGCACCCCGCTGCCTACGCCGATCGACTGGCGCACGGGCTGAGCCCGGCCGCGGGCCGCGAAACGCTCGATGACGAGACCCGCCGCGTCGAGCGCGTGCTGCTCGAGGTGCGCCTGCGCGAAGGCTTGCCGGTGGATGCTCTCACCCCGCTCGGCCGCCGCGCGGTCGCCGGCCTCATCGC
Source organism: Microcella sp. (assembly GCF_046296455.1). Classification (GTDB taxonomy): domain Bacteria; phylum Actinomycetota; class Actinomycetes; order Actinomycetales; family Microbacteriaceae; genus Microcella. The sequence continues at coordinate 12,781 of NZ_JBKBLF010000026.1, read as the reverse complement.
CGACGAGCTCGTCGAGCCGGGGCCCGCGCTGCGCGGCACGATCGTGCTCACCCTGCGCGGGCGCCTACTCGCCGACGGCGTCGTGCGCCGCCTGCTGCCCGACTGAGGGTCGTGACGGAACCGGCCCCTACTTGATGAAGGGGATCGTCAGCGGGTAGGTGTACGCCTCACCGCGGTTGGCGGCGAGGGCGGCCATGATCGAGAAGACGATGATGAGCACGCTCACGGCGATGATGACGAAGACGCCGATGATGAGCCACGAGGTGATCGCGCCGACCGCGCCCGCGATGATCATCGTCAGCTGAAAGTTGAGGGCCGTGGCGGTGTGACCGCGCACGAAGGGGCCGCGGTTGCCGAGCACGAGAAACCCGATGAGGGCCGGCACGAAGCCGAAGAAGATGCCACCGACGTGCACGAGGGTCGCCCAGAGCTTCTCGTCGGCGGGGCTCATGGGCTGGGGGGCGGTGGCGTACGGGTTCACAGGAGGCTGATCAGACATGCGGCTCATTAAACACCCGCGGGGCCCGACCGCATCGGGCGGGCCCCCCCGAGGCAGCACGCGGGGACGACATGATGAGGCGCACCGCGAACGGGTAGCGGTAGGCGTTGCCGTCCTTAGCCTTCGTGAAGCCGATGATCGAGAAGATCACGCCGGCGATCCACGCGGCCCAGGCGACGAAGTAGAACAGGAAGCCGATGAGGATCACGGCGAGGATCGAGCCGACGATGTAGGCGATGATCTGCACGCCGACGATCGTGATCTGGAAGTTCAGCGCCTCCTTCGACTCCTCGCGGGTGAAGGCCCCGCGGTCCTTGAACACCAGGAAGATGATGAGCGAGGGGAGGAGGCCGATCACGCCACCGAGGTGGGCGAACGACGCCCACTGGCGGTCCTCCGCCTCCGAGAGCGGAGCGGCGGGCTGCGGAGCGGCGGGGGGAGGGGTCTGGTCGGTCATGGATACTGCCTTTCGATGATCCTGCGGCGAACATGGGTCCCGGGGTGGAGCACGAGGCAAACCTAGCGCCCGCGCATCCGCCAGGCAATGATGCGACGCGCGCGTTGCGGGGTAGAATTGGCAGTCCGCGGCCCCGAGTGCCAGAAGCTCGGCGGCTGCGACGGACGTCGTGAGGGGGAGGAGCGCCATGGTCTCGGAACGCGCCCTGCACGTGTTGCGCGCGATCGTGCACGACTACGTGGCCTCGCGCGAGCCCGTCGGATCGAAGGCGATCGTCGACCGCCACCAGTTCGGGGTCTCGGCCGCGACCATCCGCAACGACATGGCGCTGCTCGAGGAAGAAGAACTCATCGCCGCACCCCACACCTCGTCGGGCCGCGTGCCGACCGATAAGGGCTACCGCGTCTTCGTCGACCAGTTCGCCGACCTGCGGCCGTTGAGCGCCGCGCAGCGCCAGGCCATCTCGGCCTTCCTCGACCAGTCGGTCGACCTCGACGACGTGTTCGCGCGCACCGTGCGCCTGCTCTCGCACCTCACGAACCAGGTGGCGCTCGTGCAGTACCCGACCCTCGGCAACGCGCGCGTGCGGCACGTCGAGCTCGTGCCGATGAGCGCGACGCGCCTCATGACGGTGTTCATCACCGACGGCGGCCGCGTCGACCAGCGCATCATCGAACTGCCCGTCGAGGCCGACGAGACCTTCGTCGGCGAGCTGCGCGCCAAGCTCAACGCGGCGCTCGCCGACCAGCCGCTCAACGACGTCGCCGACGTCGCCGCGAGCCTCGCCGAGCGCTTCGCACCCGAGCGCCGCGCCGCCGTCGGCGTCGTCGCCGAGGCCCTGCTGGGGCACGTGGATGCGCATCGCACCGACCGGCTCGTCATGGCCGGTGCGGCCAACCTCGTGCGCACCGAGGGCGACTTCGCGGGCAGCGTGTACCCCGTGCTCGAAGCGCTCGAAGAGCAGGTGACGCTGCTCAAGCTCTTCAGCGAGATGCAGGTCGACGAGAACGGCGTGACGGCCCGCATCGGCCGCGAGAACGCCGAGGCGCTCAAAGAGACCGCGGTCGTGACGAGCGCGTACCGCGTGGGCTCCGACAGCTCGGCCAAGCTCGGGGTGCTCGGCCCCACCCGCATGGACTACTCGAACAACATGGCAGCAGTGCGCGCCGTAGCTCGCTACGTCTCGCGACTGCTCGGTGAGGAATAAGTGGCAGACCACTACGAGGTGCTCGGTCTCGACCGACAGGCGAGCGCCGACGACATCAAGAAGGCCTACCGCCGCCTGGCGCGCGAGCTGCACCCGGATGTGAATCCGAGCGCCGACGCGGCCGAGCGGTTCAAGCAGGTGACGCACGCCTACGACGTGCTGAGCGACCCGCAGCAGCGGCAGCAGTACGACCTGGGCGGGTCGAGGGGCTTCGGCGGAGCATCCGGATTCGGCGGCTTCGGCGACATCTTCGAGACCTTCTTCGGCGGGGGCCAGCAGCAGCGCGGGCCCCGCAGTCGTCGCGAGCGCGGGCAAGACGCCCTGCTGCGGGTCGAGGTCGAGCTCGACGAGATCGTGTTCGGCACGACGCGACAGCTCGAGGTCGACACCGCGATCCTCTGCTCGACGTGCGAAGGCTCGTGCTGCTCGCCCGGCACGAGTCCGCAGACCTGCGACATCTGCCGGGGGTCGGGCCAGATCCAGCGCACCGTGCGCAGCCTGCTCGGCAACGTGCTCACCTCGAGCCCGTGCGGCACGTGCCGCGGTTACGGCACCGTCATCCCCAGCCCGTGCCCGACGTGCGCCGGTCAGGGCCGCGTGCGCGCGCGCCGCGCGATCCCCGTCGACATCCCCGCGGGCGTCGACACGGGCGTGCGCATCCAGCTGCCCAGTCAGGGCGAGGTCGGCCCCGCCGGCGGGCCCAACGGCGACCTCTACCTCGAGATCAAGGTCAAGACGCACGAGACCTTCAGCCGCAATGGCGACGACCTGCTCGCCACGGTCGAGGTGCAGATGACCGACGCCATCCTCGGCACGACCGTGACCCTGCCGGGACTCGACGGCGACGTCGCGGTCGAGATCAAGCCCGGTACGCAGAGCGCCGAGATCATCACCGTGAAAGAGCGCGGCATCACGCGCTTGCGCGGTTCGGGCCGTGGCGACCTCAAGCTCGGCGTGCAGGTCGTGACGCCCGTGCGGCTCAACAGCAAAGAGACCGAGCTCATCCGGCAGTTCGCCTCGAGCCGTCGGCCCGTGCCGCCGCAGTTCGCGACCTTCCAACAGGGCATCTTCGCGAAGCTGCGCGACCGGTTCCTCAACCTCTAGCGATGGCCCACTTCTATCTCGACGACACGCTCGCCGCGCAGGTCGCGGTCGCCGAGGGCGGCACGGGCGCCTCGGTCGTGCACCTGCGCGCAGCAGACGCCCGGCACGCCGCAACGGTCGCGCGCGTGCGCGTCGGCGAGCAGCTGCGGCTGGGCGACGGCGCGGGGCTCGTCGTGCACGGCGTCGTGACGGCGGTCGAGCCGGGCGACGTCGCGCTCGCGGTCGACCGGGTCGAGCGCTACGAGCGGCCGCGGCCCCGCATCCATCTCGTGCAGGCGCTCGCGAAGGGCGACCGCGACGAGCTCGCCGTGCAGGCCGTGACCGAGCTCGGTGTCGACGGCGTCATCCCGTGGCAGGCGGCCCGCAGCGTCTCGCGGTGGGATGCCGCCAAGGCGGCCAAGAACCGCGAGCGCTGGCAGGCGATCGCGCGCGAGGCCACGAAGCAGTCGATGCAGGCGTGGATGCCCGTGGTCGAGCCCCTCGCGACGACCGCCGATCTCGCGGCGCGGGCCGCCGCGTCGACCGTGCTCGTGCTCGAGCCGACCGCCGAGCACGCCCTCACGGCGCTCGACGTCGCCGCGCTCGCCCACGACGACGTGCTCATCGTGGTCGGCCCCGAGGGCGGCGTCGCCCCCGACGAGCTGCAGCGGCTCGTCGCGGGCGGAGCCCGCGCCGTGCGGCTCGGCGCCAGCGTGCTGCGCACCTCGACCGCGGGCCCCGCGGCGATCGCCGTGCTCTCGACGGCCCTGGGTCGATGGTGAGCCCGAGCGCAAGCCCCGGCGGTGTCGCAGGGCCGCGCTCTAGACTGGGCGCATGAGCAGCACCGAGCCGACGATCGCTGAGCCGACGATCTTCGAGCGCATCATCGCGCGCGAGATCCCCGCCGACATCGTGCACGAGACCGACACGGTCATCGCGTTCCGCGACATCGCGCCGCAGGCCCCCGTGCACCTGCTCGTCGTGCCCAAGACGCCGCGCTACCGCGACGTCGCCGAGCTCGCCGCGGGCGACCCCGCGCTGCTCGCGGACGTCGTCGCGACGGCCCACCAGCTCGCCAACGAGCACGCCGACGGGCACTTCCGGCTCGTCTTCAACACCGGCGCGAACGCCGGGCAGACCGTCTTCCACGTGCACGCCCATGTGCTCGCGGGAGGCCTGACCGAGGGATCCCTTGCCCACTGATGACTCTGCGCGCGAAGAGCGCGCCCGCGAGCAGCTCGATGTCGACGGCGTCGCCATGGTGCGACTGCTCGGCCCGCACGACCGCCTGCTGTCGACGGTCGAGAAGCAGTACCCGCTCGTCGACGTGCACGTGCGCGGCAACCAGATCACGCTCGAGGGAGACCCCGCCCAGGTGGCCGCGGCCCGTCGCCTCGTCGACGAGCTGCTCGTCATGGTGCGCGGCGGTCACGACCTCGGCGAGGTCGAGGTGACGAGCTCGGCCCGCATCCTCGAGCAGGGCGCCGGTAGCCCCGCCGAGGTGCTGAGCCAGGCGATCCTCACCAGCCGCGGCAAGAGCATCCGCCCCAAGACGCTCGGCCAGAAGGCCTACGTCGACGCGATCGACGACCACACGATCGTCTTCGGCATCGGCCCCGCCGGTACGGGCAAGACCTACCTCGCCATGGCCAAGGCCGTGCAGGCGCTCACGCGCAAAGAGGTCGACCGCATCATCCTGACGCGGCCCGCCGTCGAGGCGGGGGAGCGCCTGGGCTTTCTGCCCGGCACGCTCACCGACAAGATCGACCCCTACCTGCGGCCGCTCTACGACGCGCTCAACGAGATGATGGATCCGGAGCTCGTGCCCAAGCTGCTCGCGAGCGGCGTCGTCGAGGTGGCCCCGCTCGCCTACATGCGCGGCCGCACGCTCAACAACGCGTTCATCGTGCTCGACGAGGCGCAGAACACCTCCCCTGAGCAGATGAAGATGTTCCTCACGCGCCTCGGCTTCGGCTCGAAGATCGTCGTCACGGGCGACATCACGCAGATCGACCTGCCGACGGGCGCGAGCGGGCTGCAGCTCGTGACGCGCGTGCTCGATGACATCGACGACATCCACTTTGCGCGGCTGACGTCGGACGACGTCGTGCGGCACTCGCTCGTCGGCCGCATCGTGGATGCGTACACGAAGTACGACGCCGAGAAGCAGGCGCGGCAGTACGCGCGCGAGAACGGCCTGCCCGACCCCGTCGAGGGCGCCAACCGCGAGGAGCGCCGCCGCGGGCTGCCGCGCGACCGCGCGACCCGTCGCCCGCGGCCCGGAGCGGGAGGCCGCTGATCATGGCCGTCGAGATCAACAACGAGTCGGGCATCCCCGTCGAAGAAGACTCGCTGCAGCGCCTCGCGCTGCACGCCTTCGAGTTTCTCAATGTGCACCGCGACGCCGAGCTCGCGATCGTGCTCGTCGACGAAGCCGCGATCGAGCAGCTGCACGTGCAGTGGATGGACGAGCCCGGCCCCACCGACGTGCTGAGCTTTCCCATGGACGAGCTGCGCCCCGGCAGCGACGACGAGCCGACGCCGCCCGGGCTGCTCGGCGACATCGTGCTGTGCCCGCAGGTGGCGATTCAGCAGGCCGAGGCCGCCGGGCACTCGACCCAAGACGAGCTGCTGCTGCTGACGACCCACGGAATCCTGCACCTGCTGGGCTTCGACCACGCCGAGCCAGACGAAGAGAAAGAGATGTTCGGCGTGCAGCGCGACATCCTCGTGAGCTTCACGCTGGCCGAGCGGGGTCGTCGTCGATGACCGCGACGCTGCTGTTCTTCATCGCGGCCGGCCTGCTCGTCGCGATCGGCGGTCTGCTCGCCTCGATCGACGCCGCTCTGGGGGTCGTGAGCCGCATCGAGCTCGTCGACATCGCCTCCGACCGCAAACGCCCCGCCCGCCTGCACGCCGTGGCCGCCGATGTCGGCGCGCACGTCAACGCCCTCAACTTCCTCCGCATCGTCGCCGAGACGATCGCGGCCGTGCTCGTCACGATCGGCTTCGCCACGCTCATCGACGAGTGGTGGTGGGTGCTGCTCATCAGTGCCGGCATCATGATCGGGGTCTCGTTCATCCTCGTCGGCTCGAGCCCGCGCTCGGTCGGGCGCGCCCACCCGCGGGCGATGCTCGGCACCTTCGATTGGCTCATCCGCGGCGTGCGGGTCATCACCGGCCCGCTCGCCGACGCGCTCGTCGCCCTCGGCAACCGGGTCACCCCGGGGCGGCCCTCGAGCGCGAGCTTCTCGAGCGAAGAGCAGCTGCTGAGCATGGTCGACGAGGCGACCGAGCTCGACGTGCTCGAAGAAGAGGATCGCGAGCTCATCCACTCGATCTTCGAGTTCAACGACACGATCGTGCGCGAGGTCATGGTGCCGCGCACCGACATGATCGTGCTCGAGCAGGGCGCCACCGTCGCCGAGGCGATGACCCTGTTCCTCAGCCGTGGCGTCTCGCGCGTGCCGGTCGTCGGCGAGAGCGCCGATGAGGTGCTGGGCGTGGTGTACCTGCGCGACGCATCCCGTCTCACCTTCGAGAAGCCGAAGCAGGCCGCGACGGCGCTCGTCGATGAGCTCGTCAAGCCCGCCCTCTTCGTTCCCGAGTCGAAGAAGGCCGACGACGCGCTGCGGCAGCTGCAGCTCGAGTCGAACCACCTCGCGCTCGTGGTCGACGAGTACGGCGGCATCGCGGGCCTCGTCACCATGGAAGACCTCATCGAAGAGCTCGTGGGCGAGATCGTCGACGAGTACGACCGCGAGTCGGCCGACAGCGAGCGGCTGGGCGACAACCAGTTCCGGGTCAGTGCGCGCATGCCCATCGACGAGCTCGGCGACCTCTTCGGCATCGAGCTCGACGACGACGAGGTCGACTCGGTCGGCGGCCTGCTCGCCAAGCACCTCGGCCGGCTGCCCGTCGCCGGCTCGACCGTCACGGTCGACGGCCTGCACCTCACCGCCGAGCGCACCGAGGGCCGCCGTAAGCGCGTCGTCACGGTGCTCGTCGAGGCCGATCAGGCGCTGCTGGATGCCCGCATCGCGTTCGCCGGAGACCGCGACCGCTCCGACCGCGACGAGGCCGAGTGAGCGCCCGCAAGCCGCGCGGCGGCGCTGCCGCTGCGGATGAGCCGGCCTTCCGGGCCGGATTCGTCACCTTCGTGGGCCGCCCCAACGTCGGCAAGTCGACCCTCACCAACGCGCTCGTCGGCGAGAAGGTCGCCATCACGAGCTCGAAGCCGCAGACCACGCGCCGCGCGATCCGCGGCATCGTGCACCGGGCATCCGGTCAATTGATCGTCGTCGACACGCCCGGCATGCACCGCCCGCGCACGCTGCTCGGCGAGCGCCTCAACGCCGTCGTGCAAGACACCCTGGGCGACGTCGACGTCATCGGCTTCTGCGTGCCGGCCAACGAGCCCATCGGGCCGGGCGACAAGTTCATCAACGAGCAGCTCGACAACTTCGCGCGCACGCGCAAGGTCGCCATCGTCACGAAGACCGACGCCGCGGGCGGCACGCGCGTGGCCGAGCAGCTTCTGGCCGTGTCGCAGCTGCGGGAGTGGGACCTGATCATCCCGCTCTCGGCCGTCACCGGAGACCAGGTCGACCTGCTCGCCGAGCAGCTCATCGCGCTCATGCCCGAGTCGCCCGCGCTCTATGACGACGACGCCGTGACCGACGAGTCGACCGACGACCGGGTGGCCGAGCTCATCCGCGAGGCGGCGCTTGAGGGTGTCAGCGACGAGTTGCCGCACTCGCTCGCCGTCACGGTCGACGAGATGACCGAGCGCTCGCCCGGCGGTGTGCTTGACATCTTCGCCAACGTCTGGGTCGAGCGCGACAGCCAGAAGGGCATCATCATCGGGCACCGCGGCTCGCGCCTGACGGAGGTCGGCACGCGCGCGCGCCTCGAGATCGAGCAGCTCATGGGCCGCCGCGTCTTCCTCAAGCTGCACGTCAAGGTCGCCAAAGAGTGGCAGCGCGACCCCAAGCAGCTGGGCAAGCTCGGGTTCTAGGCGGGCTCAGCGTCGGGGCAGCAGCCCGTGGTCGTGGGCGTAGAGCACGACCTGCACGCGGTCGCGCAGGCCGAGCTTGGCGAGGATGCGGCCGACGTGCGACTTTACGGTCGCCTCGGCCACGAACTCGCGCGCGGCGATCTCGGCGTTACTCAGCCCCTCGGCGACGGCGGCGAAGATCTCGCGCTCGCGCTTGCTGAGGGCGGGCAGCGCCGCGTCGCGCGCCGCGGAGAGTTCGGCGGGTGTGCGGCTGCGGCGAGCATCCAGCGCACCGCCGACATGCGCGAGCAGGTCGGTGATCGCGCCGGGCGCGACGACCGCGTGCCCGCCGTGCACCGCCCGGATGGCGGCGAGCAGGAATTCTGGCTCGGCATCCTTCAGCAGAAAGCCGCTTGCGCCCGCGCGGATCGCCCGCAGCGCGGCATCGTCGAGGTCGAACGTCGTGAGCACGATGACGCGCGGCGGCGTGCGCCCCGCCTCGGTGGCCGATTTCAGGATGCCCGCAGTACCCGCGATGCCGTCGGCGCGCGGCATCCGGATGTCCATGAGCACCACATCGGGCAGCACCTCGTCGGCGACGACCACGGCCTCGCCACCGTCGCCGGCCTCGCCGACCACGGTCAGATCGGGCTGCGAGTCGATGAGCATGCGCACGCCCCGCCGGAAGAGCGGCTGGTCGTCGACGAGCAGCACGCGGATGCTCGTCACGCTGGAACCTCGGCCAGCTCGACCTCGAGCGGCAGGCGCGCCCGCACGCGGAACACCGCGCCCTCGTGCACGCTCAGCTCGCCACCGGCGAGGGATGCCCGCTCGCGCATCCCGTCGATGCCGTGCCCCGGGTCCTTGGATTCGGGAGTGTCTGCTGCAGCACCGTTCGTCACCACGAGGTCGACGGCCTGCTCGCCCCACTCGAGTTCGAGCGTCGCGGCACCGTCGCCGTGCCGCAGCGCGTTCGTGAGCGACTCCTGCACGATGCGGTAGAGCGCGAGCGCGCGCGCCTCGGTCAGGCGCCCGCGGTCGCCGAACTCCCGCACCTCGAGCGCGAGCCCCGACTCGCGCATCGAGTCGAGCAGAGCGTCGAGGTCGGTGAGCCCCGGCTGCGGCCCGGCCTCTTGCGTGTGCCGCAGCTCGGTGAGCAGCACGCGCACGTCGGCGAGGGCATCCCGCGCGGTCTGCGCGATCGTCTCGAAGGCATCGGCCGCCGCGGGGGAGTCGCCCGCCGTCGCGTACCGCGCCCCATCGGCCTGCGCGATCACCACGGTGAGGGAGTGCGCGACGATGTCGTGCACATCGCGCGCGACCCGCGTGCGCTCGGCCTCGAGGTCGGCGCGCGTGACGGCCGCGTCGCGCTGCGTGCTGACCGTCGCGACGGTCGCGCTCAGCTGGCGCCGATTCCGGATGCTGCGCACGAGCTCGCCCAGCACCCACGGCAGCAGCGCGATGAGGGCCGATGCGAGCAACCAGAGCCCCTGGTTCAAGACGTACCCGACTCCCGCTGTGTAGTTCGCGCCGACGAAGGCGACGATCGTTACGAGGACAGTCGCAGCGGCGAATACGGAAAGCGCCAGGCCGACCAGTCGGATGGCCGGAGAGCCGTAGGCGGCGGTGCCGAAGAGGACGAGAGCCGCCGCGAGGAAAGCGAAACCGTTGTTCGGCCCTCCACCGACCAGGAATGTCAGTACGAACGCAAGGCCTCCCGTGACGATCGCGATGACCGCTAGCCCTGGGCGCACTCTGTGGGTGATGACCGCGAGGCCGAAGGATGTCGCGAGGATCACGTTGAGCGCGCCCTGCACCACCCCGCCCCACCACTGCTGATTGAGCAGAATGGCGAGCGCAAGCCACGCGCCGAGCGCAATCTCGACGGGGAAGGCGATGCGCGCACGGCGCGCGGGCGTGAACCAGGGAATGGCTGAATCGAACATGTCCGCCACGGTACGGGCCGAGTGTCCCGCCACGGCGCGAAACCCGCGCCGGTCACCCGAGCGGATGACTCTTTTCATCCGAAAGTCGCACGGCACAGCATCCCGAGCCGGCGATTTGCGCCAGATTCACCCCAAAACGTGAGAACGCTCGGCTCGAAGCGCCCGTTTGCCCCAGATCTGGCACGGTGCGGGCGCACGTGCGAGCCGCCAGGGGCGGGTGTACCCTGAAAGCGTGTTCGGCCAGCTCCTTCTTCGCTGCCGCGACGAGGCTTAGTCCCTTAGCCTCCCTCGTCGCGGAGTTCGTCGTCGGCTGACAACTACACCACGACCCAGCAGGAGCACCTCATGGAGAACCGTCAGCAGCCCTCGGGCATGCCGATCCACAAGTACCAGCCGTACCACGAGCAGCTCGCGATCGACCTGCCCGACCGCACGTGGCCCGCGCAGCGCATCACGCAGGCGCCGCGCTGGTGCGCGGTCGACCTGCGCGACGGCAACCAGGCCCTCATCGACCCGATGAGCCCCGAGCGCAAGCGCATCATGTTCGACCTGCTCGTGCGCATGGGGTTCAAGGAGATCGAGGTCGGGTTCCCGAGCGCGAGCCAGACCGACTTCGACTTCGTGCGCACGCTCATCGAGCAGGACCTCATCCCCGACGACGTCACCATCCAGGTGCTGACGCAGGCGCGCGAGCACCTCATCGCCCGCACCTACGAGTCGATCAAGGGTGCGAAGCGCGCGATCGTGCACTTCTACAACTCGACGAGCGTGCTGCAGCGCGAGGTCGTGTTCCGCACCGACGTCGAGGGTGTGAAAGAGATCGCGCTGCAGGGCGCGCGCTGGTGCCAGCAGTACGAGGCGACCGTGCCGGGCACCGAGATCTTCTACGAGTACAGCCCCGAGAGCTACACGGGCACCGAGCTCGAGACCGCGCTCGACATCTGCAACGCCGTCATCGAACAGATCGCGCCGACGCCCGACCGCAAGATCATCATCAACCTGCCGGCCACGGTCGAGATGGCCTCGCCGAACGTGTACGCCGACTCGATCGAGTGGATGCACCGGCACCTCGCCCGACGCGACTCGGTCATCCTGAGCCTGCACCCGCACAACGACCGCGGCACGGCCGTCGCTGCCGCCGAGCTCGGCTACATGGCCGGCGCCGACCGCATCGAGGGCTGCCTCTTCGGCAACGGCGAGCGCACCGGCAACGTCGACCTCGTCGCCCTCGGCATCAACCTGTTCACGCAGGGCATCGACCCGCACCTCGACTTCAGCGACCTCGACGAGATCAAGCGCACGGCCGAGTACTGCAACCAGCTCAAGGTGCACGAGCGCAGCCCGTGGGCGGGCGACCTCGTCTACACGGCCTTCAGCGGCAGCCACCAGGACGCCATCAAGAAGGGCTTCGAGGCGATGGATGCCCGGGCCGAGGCCGAGGGCAAGAGCGTCGACGACCTCGTCTGGGGGGTTCCGTACCTGCCCGTCGACCCGAAAGACCTGGGTCGCACGTACGAGGCGGTCATCCGCGTCAACTCGCAGTCGGGCAAGGGCGGCGTCGCCTACCTGCTCAAGACCGACCACGCCCTCGACCTGCCGCGCAAGCTGCAGATCGAGTTCAGCGGCGTCGTGCAGGCCAAGACCGACGCCGAGGGCGGCGAGGTGACGAGCGAGCAGATCTGGGCGATCTTCCAAGACGAGTACCTGCCCTCGCCCGACCCCGACGCGAAGTGGGGCCGCTTCGAGCTGCTGTCGACGCGCACCGCGAGCGACATGACGGGAACGGTGTCGCTCAGCGCGACGCTGCGCGACGGGGACGAGATCTCCGCCGTCGAGTCGACCGGCAACGGTCCGGTCGCGGCGTTCCTCAGCATGATGGAGCGCCAGGGCATCGCCATCCGCCTCTTCGACTACGTCGAGCACGCGCTCTCGGCCGGCGGGGATGCCCACGCGGCGTCGTACGTCGAGCTCGAGGTCAACGGCCGCACCCTGTGGGGCGTCGGCATCGACCCCGACATCTCGACCGCGTCGCTCAAGGCCGTCGTCTCCGCGGTCAACCGGGCGATCCGGCTCGAGACCCCCGACCGCGAGCTCGTCAGCGCGTAGGGCGAGAGCCGCACGGCGGGCGCCCGGGTACCGGGCGGCCGTCGCTTCCGTCGCGATCTCCACAATTCAGGAGTCGCGCGGTGCGAGGTCCCGATTTCCGGCGCACGTCGGCGTGTCGCTCTTACCCAGGGCCGTCCACTCCTGAGTTGTGGAGACGCGCTGGCTCACGACAGCCTCCGCCCAGCCATGGGGTCGTGCAGGAAGGCAGCCAGACGCCCGCACTCGAGTTGGTCTCCACAATTCAGGAGTCAACGGTGGTCGATATCGCGGGACACGCCGTGGGAGCCTTCTAGCGCCCCCGTTGCGCGCATCGACTCCTGAATTGCGGAGATGCGCGGCGGGCTCAGAGGGCGGCCGCGGCCCAGTCGGCGAAGCGGATGCCCGGCCCGGGCACCCCGGTCGTGTGCAGCCCCGCGCGGTAGGCGCCGACGAGCGTGCCGGGCGCATGCCACTCGGCGACCCGCCGCGCGGCGGCCTGGGGCGCTGC
>NZ_JBKBLF010000025.1:0-34267 GCF_046296455.1 Microcella sp. | reverse complement strand
CGGCCTCGTGCTCGTCTCGCACAGCCTGCCGCTCGCCGAGGCCGCCGCCGCCCTCGCGCGCGAGGTCGTCGGCAGCGCACCCCCGCGCATCGCGATCGCCGCGGGCCGCGCCGATGGGGGAACCGGCACCAATGCCACGCGCGTCGCCGCCGCGATCAGCGAGGCCTCGGAGGGCGCGGGCGTCGTCGTGCTCACCGACCTCGGCTCGGCGGTGCTGAGCGCCGACATGGCCCTCGAGTTTCTCGGCGGCCGCATCGAGGTGCGCGTCGTTCCGGCACCCTTCGTCGAAGGGCTGCTCGCCGCCGTCGTGCGCGCGGGCGCGGGCGAACCGCTCGACGTCGTCGCAGGCGAGGCGAGCGCCGCGCTCGCGCCGAAGCTCGCGATCCTCAGCGAGTCGGCGACCGTCGCGCCCGCGCAGGTGTTCGCGCCCGCACCGGCCCCGCTGCCGCCCGGCCCGGCCCTCGGCCGCGCCCTCGTGCGCAACGAGGGCGGGCTGCACGCGCGCCCCGCCGCCGAGATCGCCGCGCTCGCCGCGACATTCGCCGCCGCCGTGACCCTCGAGGTCGAGGGCAAGGCGCCCGCACCGGCCGGCAGCCCGCTGAGCATCTCGATCCTCACCGTGAAGGCCGGAACCGAGGTCGTCATCCGCGCGTCGGGCGCCGACGCCGCGGCCGCGGTCGAGGCCCTCGTCGCCCTCATCGAAGGCGGCTTCGGAGAGCCGCTCGTGGTGAGCGCGCCCCACCCCGATCACGCAACGGGCCCCCTCGGGGTGAGCCCCGGCCGGGTCATCGGGCCCGTCGCCGTGCTCGTGCACGCGATCGCCGAGCCCAGCGCGACCGCCATGATGGCGCCACCCGCACGCGCTGCCGCGGCGGGCATCCTCGAGGATGCCCTGCGCGCGACCGCCGCCGACTACCGCCGCCGTGCCGACGAGACCGAGGGGCACCGCGCCGAGGTGCTGGCGGCGACCGCGGCGATCGCCGACGACGAGGTGCTGCGGGCGACGGCCGTGGGGGCCGTGCGTGATCGCGGCGTCACGCCCGAGCGCGCGGTGTGGGAGGCGATCGGGCGCATGGTCGACGAGTACCGCGCGGCCGGCGGCGACCTGCTCGACCGCATCACCGATCTGAACGACGTGCGCGACCGCACGATCGCGGCGCTCACGGGCATCGAGCCGCCGGGCCTGCCCGAGCGGCGCGACCCGTACATCCTCATCGCCGACGACCTCGCGCCGGCCGATACGGTCACGCTCGACCCCGCCATGTGCCTCGCGCTCGTCACCGAGCAGGGCGGGCCCACCTCGCACACGGCGATCATCGCGCGCGAGCTCGGACTGCCCGCGGTCGTGGGCGTGCCGGGGGCGACGAGCATCGCCGACGGCACCCTCGTGCTCGTCGATGGCGACACGGGCGAGGTCATCGTGCAGCCCGGCGCGGCCGAGCAGGCCACCGCCACGGGCGTCATCACGCTGCCGCCGTTCCGAGGCCCCGGTCGCACGGCCGACGGCCACCGCGTGGTGCTGAGCGCCAACGTCGGTGCTCCGCGCGAGATCGCTCGCGCCGTCGAGCGGGGCGCCGAGGGCGTGGGCCTGTTCCGCACCGAGTTCTGCTTTCTCGACCGCGCCGACGAGCCGAGCGTCGCCGAGCAGGTCGCCGCCTACCGCGAGGTCTTCGCGGCGTTTCCCGGCCAGCGCGTCATCGTGCGCACGCTCGATGCGGGCAGCGACAAGCCCCTTCCCTTCCTGACCCCCATCCGCGAGCCCAACCCCGTGCTCGGGCTGCGCGGCGTGCGCACGGCCATCCGCGACCCCGGCGTGCTCGACCGGCAGCTGCAGGCGATCGCGCAGGCGGCCGCGCTCGAGCCCGTCGATGTCGCCGTCATGGCGCCGATGATCGCGACGCTCGCCGAGACGCGCGAGTTCGCATCCCGCGCCCGATCGGCGGGAATCGCCAGCGTCGGCATCATGCTCGAGACGCCCGCGGCCGCGATCACGGCCGCCGAGCTGTGCGCCGAGGTCGACTTCTTGAGCGTCGGCACGAACGACCTCTCGCAGTACACGATGGCGGCCGACCGCATGTCGGCCGCGCTCGCGCCGCTCGCCGACCCCTGGCAGCCCGCCCTGCTGCGCATGATCGGGCTCGTCGGCGAGGCGGCCGACGCCACGGGCACCCCCATGGGGCTGTGCGGCGAGGCCGCCGCCGACCCCGACTTCGCCGCCGTGCTCGTCGGGCTCGGTGCCACGAGCCTGTCGATGGTCGCGCGCGCGATCCCCACCGTCGGCGCCCGGCTCGCGGCGGTCACGCTCGAGCAATGCCGGCAGGCGGCCGCGGCCGCGTGCGCAGCCCTCGAGCCGGCCGATGCGCGAGCCGCGGCGCGCGCGGCGCTCGGCTGACCGCCTCGCCGCTAGGCTCGCCCCCGATATGACCCGCCGTCTGACCGCCGTGCTGAGCGCCCTTGAGGCGCTGTTCATCGTCGGCATCGGCATCGCGGTGCCGCTCAGCATCCTCACCGTGATGTGGGCGGCGCAGTTCGGTTTTCAGATCGACTGGATCGAGTTCTGGCGGGCCGCCGTCATCATCTGGCTCATCGGCCACGGGGTGACGGTCACCTTTCAGCTCGACCCGCAGACGGCGCTCGCGCTCGACGTCACGGGCGTCGGCGACCCGTTCGTGGTCTCGATCGCCCTGAGCGGCTTCGCGCTGTGCACGGCGCTCGCGGGCGTCGCGCTCGCGCGCCGGCTGCGGCACGAGCCGCACCGCGTGCTCGGCGAGCTCGTGGCGCTCGGCACCGTCGTCGTGCTCTCGGGGCTCGTCGTGCTCAGCGCGAGCCAGCCCGGAGCGCTCCCGTCGCGCGGTCAGGCGCTGCTGTTCCCCGCACTCGTCCTGGGGCTGGGGCTCGCCATCGGGTCGATCGGCGCGAGCAATCCGGCGCGCGTGCGCCTGCGTGCGCTCATCGCCGACGGCCCGCAGCCCTGGGTCACCGCGGGCGGCGCGGCCCTGCGGGCGGGGCTCGGCACGGTCGCGACCGTCGTCGTCGCGGCATCGCTCGTGACGACCACCGCGCTCGTGCTCGGCTACGGGCAGATCATCGCGCTCTACGAGAGCGTGCAGGCCGGGGTTCTCGGGGGCATCGCGCTCACCGTCGCGCAGCTCGCGATGCTGCCCACGCTCGTGCTGTGGGCGGCGGCGTGGCTCGCCGGCCCGGGTTTCGCGATCGGCGCGGGCTCGAGCGTCAGCCCCATCGCCGCCTCGCTCGGCCCGCTGCCCGCGGTGCCCGTGCTCGGCGCCCTGCCCTCGGAACCCTCGCCGCTCGGCTACCTGACGCTCGCCGTGCCCCTTCTTGCGGCCTTCGCGGCCGGCATCGCCGTGCGGCCCCGGCTCGTGCGCGCCCTCGACGGGGCGCCCCTCGGCCTGTGGGCCCTCGGCACCGGCCTCGGTGCCGCGCTCGTCGCCGGCGGGGCCATGGCCTTTCTCGCGGTCGTTGCCTCCGGCTCCGCCGGGCCCGGACGACTCGCGGTCGTCGGGCCCGACCCGACGGCCGTGGGGCTGTGGATGCTCGTCGAAACCCTCATCGGAGCATCCCTGGGCCTGCTCGCCGGCGGTGTGCGCGCTGCTCGGCCGCAGGCCTTCTCGCGCACCCGGTAGCCTGGGCGGGTGCTGCGGGTCGTCGTGCTGATCTCGGGCGGCGGGTCAAACCTGCGCGCTCTGCTCGAGGCGTGTCGCGATGCCGAGTACCCCGCCCACGTGGTCGCCGTCGGCGCCGATCGCGACGCCGACGGCCTCGCGCACGCCGAGGCGTTCGGCATCCCAGCCTTCACGGTGCCCTACTCGTCGTACCCCTCGCGCGAGGCGTGGGGCGACGAGCTGCTCGCCACGATCGCCGAGTGGCAGCCCGATCTCGTCGTGCTGAGCGGCCTCATGCGCCTGCTGCCGCCGAAGGTCGTCGAGGCCCTCGCGCCGCGGCTCATCAACACGCACCCCGCGTACCTGCCCGAGTTTCCCGGCGCCCACGGCGTGCGCGACGCGCTCGCCGCGGGGGTCGCTCAGACCGGCGCGAGCGTCATCGTCGTCGACACCGGCGTCGACACGGGCCCCGTGCTCGCGCAAGAGCGCGTTCCCGTGCTGCCCGACGACACCGAGCACAGCCTGCACGAGCGCATCAAGCCTGTCGAGCGTCGCCTGCTCATCGACGTGGTGCGCGGCATCGCCGACGGCTCGATCGCGCTCGGCGCAGCATCCACCCCCTGATCACCACTGGAGACCCCCATGGCCGGCCCCGCCCACGACCCCGCCCTGTACCGCCACCGCGACGCCGTTCCGGTGCGCCGCGCGCTCATCTCGGTGAGCGACAAGACGGGGCTGCTCGAGCTCGCCGCGGCGCTCGCCGAGGGCGGCGTCGAGATGGTGTCGACGGGCTCGACGGCGGCGACGATCGCCGCGGCGGGGCATCCCGTCACCGAGGTCGCGGCCGTCACCGGCTTCGCCGAGACGCTCGACGGGCGCGTCAAGACGCTGCACCCGAAGGTGCACGCGGGCATCCTCGCCGACCTGCGGCTCGCCTCGCACGAAGCGCAGCTCATCGACCTCGGCGTGACGCCCTTCGACCTCGTCGTCGTCAACCTGTACCCCTTCGTCGAGACGGTCGCCTCGGGCGCCGAGGGCGATGCGGTGATCGAGCAGATCGACATCGGCGGCCCCGCGATGGTGCGCGCCGCCGCCAAGAACCACGCCAACGTCGCGATCATCGTCGACCCGGCCGACTACGTGATGGTGACGAAGGCGCTCACGCTCGGGGGTACGACGCTCGCGCAGCGTCAGCGCTTTGCCGCCAAGGCCTTCGCGCACACGGCCGCCTACGACACCGCGGTGGCGGGCTGGTTCGCCGACACGCTCGGGGTGCGCGCGTCACATCCTGCAGGTGACGGCAGCCCCTCGACCATTGACGTGCACGCGACGCTGCAGCAGGTGCTGCGCTACGGCGAGAACAGCCACCAGCACGCCGCGCTCTACCGCGCCGACGGTAGCCACGGCATCGCGCAGGCGACCCAGCTGCACGGCAAAGAGATGTCGTACAACAACTTCGTGGATGCCGACGCGGCTGTGCGCGCCGCCTACGACCACGAGGCTCCCGCGGTCGCCATCATCAAGCACGCCAACCCCTGCGGCATCGCCGTCGGCGACTCGATCGCTGCGGCCCACGCGGCCGCGCACGCGTGCGACCCCGTCTCGGCCTTCGGGGGAGTGATCGCCGCCAACCGCGTCATCACGCGCGAGGCCGCCGAGTCGATCGCACCGATCTTCACCGAGGTCGTCGTGGCGCCCGGGTTCGAGCCTGCCGCTCTGGAGCTTCTCCGCGAGAAGAAGAACATCCGGCTCATCGAGCTGCCCGCGGGCTTTGCACTCGGCGACGTCGAGCTGCGGCAGGTGAGCGGCGGGTGGCTGCGGCAGAGCGCCGACCGCGCGTTCGCGCCCGCCGCCTCGTGGCAGCTCGTCTCCGGCCCCGCCGCGTCGGCGTCGCAGTTGGCAGACCTCGAATTCGCCTGGCGAGCGTGCCGAGCCGTCAAGTCGAACGCGATTCTGCTGGCCTCGGGTGGAGCATCCGTCGGTGTCGGCATGGGGCAGGTCAACCGCGTCGACTCGTGCCACCTCGCGGTGTCGCGCGCCGGCGATCGGGCGCGCGGCTCGGTCGCCGCGTCGGACGCGTTCTTCCCGTTCGCCGACGGCCTGCAGGTGCTCATCGACGCGGGTGTCTCGGCGGTCGTGCAGCCGGGTGGCTCGGTGCGCGACGAGGAAGTCATTGCGGCGGCCCAGGCGGCCGGCGTGACGATGTACCTCACGGGCGAGCGGCACTTCTTCCACTAGGCCGCGGTGGCCCTCAGATTCTGCGCAAACTGGCTCGACCTGAACGGTGGAGCGCCCTTCTGGCCCAGATCTGGGAGGGGTGGCGGGGCAGTAGCGTTGAACCCATGACGCCCCTCGCTCGCCGCCTGCTCGACTCCGCCCTCGCCGCGCTCGCGGTCGCCCTCGTCACGCACCTCGTGACCGTCGTGCTGTTCGCCGCGATCAACGGCGCGACGGTCGAGGTGCTCGCGCAGGTCAACGGCGTCTTCGGGTTCTCGTCGATGCTGCTGTTCGTCTTCGTCGCCGTCATCGGCACGGCGGGTGTGCTCGAGTACCGCTGGATCGCCCTCGCGGTCGCCGTGCTCGCCGCGTTCGTTTCGTCGTGGCTCGGCGCGCTGCTCGCGATCGTGGCGGCGGGCAACCCCATCAGCGGCGAGCTCATCGACTACCTGTGGATCAGCGTGCTCGGATTCAACCTCCTGTTCCAGGTCGTCGCCGTGCTCGCGGTCGTCACGGTGGGCCGACGGGTCTGGATGGCGCGCCAAGCAGGCGCCGCGGCATCCCGCCGCCTCGCGATCGTGCGGATGCCCAGCTCGCGCCTCGCCGAGGGCGAGCTGACCCACCAGGAGCGCGTGCCCGTCGATATGGACCTCGCCGATGCGCAGTGGGAGGCCTACGTCGAGGCGCTACGCGCCGAGGGCTTCACGATCGTCGACGTGCCGCCCGTCGACGAGCTGCCCGACTCGGTGTTCATCGAAGACGCGCTCGTCATGATCGACGGCACCGCGGTCGTCACGCGCCCGGGCGCCGAGTCGCGTCGCGCCGAGGTCGTGGCCGCCGAGCAGACCGCGGTCGAGCTGGGCCTGCGCGTCGAGCGCATCGTCGAGCCCGGCACGCTCGACGGCGGCGACGTGCTGGCCATCGGCGACGTGCTCTACGTCGGCCGCGGCGGGCGCACCAACGCCGAGGGCATCCGGCAGCTGCGGGCCATCGCGCGCCGGCACGGGCGCGATGTCGTGGCCGTGCCCGTGACGAAGGCGCTGCACCTCAAGAGCGCCGTGACCGCGCTGCCCGACGGAACCGTGGTGGGGCATCCCTCGCTCATCGATGACGTGTCGATGTGGCGCACCTTCATGCCCATGCCCGAGGCCGAGGGCGGCCACGTCGTCGTGCTGAGCGATGACGCCGTGCTCATGGCGGCCTCGGCGCCGCAGAGCGCCGAGCTCATCCGCTCGCTCGGCTACCGCGTCGTGACGGTCGACATCTCAGAGTTCGAGAAGCTCGAGGGATGCGTCACGTGCCTGAGCGTGCTCGTGCGGTCGTCGGGTCGATAACACCCGCATCACGATTCGGCCGCGGTTCGACAATCGTCATACCAAAGCCATAGTCTGGAAGGCTTCGCCCGGCCACCCCGGGTGCCGCCGTTCACCCCGCCACCATCGCCATTCCGCCCCCGCCACGAGCGGGCGCGCACCATCGAGGACCAACCGTGTCGACGACGAAACCAGACCAGCCCCGCCTGAGCACCTTTCGGGCGATCGCGCGCATCTACCCCTACGCGAAGCCCGCCATGCCGTGGATCTACGCGGGCATGGGCGCGGCGCTCGCCGCGGGCATCGTCACGCTCGTCATCCCGATCGTGCTGCAGGGCCTCGTCGACGGCCCGCTCGCGACGGGCGACCCCGCGCAGATCTGGCCCGCCGCGATCATTGTGCTCGTGCTGGGCGTGCTCGAAGCCGTGTTCATCATGCTGCGGCGCCTGTTCGTGCTGACCCCCGGCACGCACATCGAGGCGCGCATGCGCAACGGCCTCTACGCGCAGCTGCAAGACCTGCCGGTCGCCTTCCACGACCGCTGGCAGTCGGGGCAGCTGCTCAGCCGCGCGGTGAGCGATCTCAACCTGATCCGCCGCTGGTTGTCGTTCGGCTTCGTGCTGCTCATCGTCAACTCGGTGACGATCGTCATCGGCTTCGTCGTGCTCATCAACTGGAGCCTCTGGCTGGGTCTGCTCTTCCTCGTGATGAGCATCCCGCTGTGGATCTACGGCTACCTGTTCGAGAACAAGTACTCGGTCATCGCGCGGCGTGCGCAAGACCAGCAGGGCGACCTCGCCACGGCGGTCGAAGAGAGCGTGCACGGCATCCGCGTGCTCAAGGCCTTCGGCCGCGGCAAGCACTCGCTGCTGAAGTTCGCCGACCAGGCCGAGTTGCTGCGCGGCACCGAGATCGAGAAGGCCAAGGCCATCGCGGGCATCTGGTTCTGGCTGCTGCTCGTGCCCGACGTCGCCTTCGCCCTCTGCCTGCTCGGCGGGGTCGCCCTCGCGGCGAATGGCGAGCTCACGGTCGGCGAGCTGTTCGCCTTCTTCGCCACGGCGACCGTGCTGCGGTTCCCGATCGAATCGATCGGCTTCTTGCTCTCGATGACGTTCGATGCGCGCACGGCGACCGACCGCTTCTTCGAGGTCATGGACGAAATCAACACCATCACCGACCCCGAGTCGCCCGCGACGATCGCCGCACCGAGCGGCCGGCTCACGTTCGACAACGTGGTGTTCCGGTATCAGGATGCTCCCGCCGACCAGCCCGGAATCCTCGACGGGGTCTCGCTCGAGCTCGAACCCGGCGAGACCATGGCGCTCGTCGGCATCACGGGCAGCGGCAAGACCACGATGACGGCGCTCGCGACGCGCCTGTACGACGTCACGTCGGGGCGCGTGCTCATCGACGGCGTCGACATTCGCGACCTCACGCGCGAAGAGCTGCGCCGCCACATCGCGATGGCCTTCGAAGACGCGACGCTGTTCTCGGCGAGCGTGCGCGACAACGTGCTTCTCGGGCGCCCCGAGCTCACCGAGAGCAACGACCCGGCCGACGCGGCCGAGGCCGAGCGGGTTCTCGCCGAAGCGCTCGACATCGCCCAGGCCGACTTCGTGCACAGCCTGCCCGACGGCGTCGACACGACCGTGGGCGAAGAGGGGCTCAGCCTCTCGGGCGGCCAGCGCCAGCGGCTCGCGCTCGCCCGCGCCGTCGCGGCGAATCCGGCGGTGCTCGTGCTCGACGACCCGCTGAGCGCGCTCGATGTCGACACCGAGGCCCTCGTCGAGGCCGCGCTGCGGCGGGTGCTTGCGACGACCACCGGCCTCATCGTCGCGCACCGGCCATCCACGGTGCAGATGGCCGACCGCGTCGCCCTGCTGCAAGAGGGCCGCATCACCGACGTCGGCACCCACAGCGAGCTGCTGAAGCGCAACGAGCACTACCGCTACGTCATCTCGTCGCTCGAAGACGAAGAACTCGCGGCGGCCGAGCGCGCCGATCGCGAGCTCAAGCTCGCCGAGCAAGAGGGCCGTCGGCGCGATGCGATCGACCGGGAGAGCAGAGTCATTGACAACGAAGGCGAGGTGACCCGATGAGCGTCACGGGCGTCGAAGGCGAAGAGCGCAACGACTTCTCGCGCGCCGAGTCGAAGCAGATCAGGGCGCGGTCGCTGCGGCTGCTGGGCTCGCTCGTGCGCCCGGTGCGCTGGCGCATCGCGGGCACGATGGTCGTGCTCGTCATCTCGATCGCCCTGCAGGTGGCGGGGCCGGCGCTCATCGCGATCGGCATCAACACGGGCCTGCCCGCGCTGCTCGACCAGAACGACTGGATGCCCGTGGCGCTCATCGTGGGCGCGTACGTCTTCACGGGTGTCGTGGGCGCGTCGCTCGCCGCCGTGTTCCAGGTGATCAGTGCGCGGTTGAGCCAGGCGATCCTGCTCGATCTGCGCAAGCGCGTCTTTCTGCACACGCAGCGGCTCTCGCTCGAGTTCCACGAGTCGTACACCTCGGGTCGCATCATCGCGCGCCAGACGAGCGACCTCGACTCGATTCGCGAGCTGCTCGACTCGGGGCTCACGCAGCTCGTCTCGGGCCTGCTCTACATGGGGTTCACGGCCGCGGCGCTCGTGCTGCTCGACCCGGTCTCGGGCATCGTGCTCGCGGTCTCGCTGATTCCGCTGCTGCTGCTAACGCGGTGGTTCCAGGTGCGCTCGCAGAAGCTGTTCCGGCAGACGCGCGTGGCCTCGGCGCGCCTCATCGTGCACTTCGTCGAGACCATGACGGGCATCCGCGCCGTCAAGGCGTTCCGCAAAGAGCCCCGCAACGAGCGGCAGTTCGCCGGCCACGTCGAGGACTACCGCGATGCCAACGCGCGCGTCATCCGGCTCTTCGGCATCTTCGATCCGGGCCTCGTGCTCATCGGCAACGTGACCGTCGCGGCCGTGCTCGTGGTGGGTGCCTTCCGCGTCGTCGACGGGGCTCTGCTGATCGGCTCGCTGCTCGCGATCGTGCTCTACACGCGCCGGTTCTTCGACCCCGCCGAAGAGATGGCAATGTTCTACAACTCGTACCAGTCGGCCGCGGCCGCGCTCGAAAAAATCTCGGGCGTGCTCGAAGAGAAGCCGAGCGTGCCCGACCCGACGACGCCCATCGACCTGTGGAAGGCGCGCGGCACGGTGCACTTCGACCAGGTGCGCTTCTCGTACACCGACGATGCGGTCGTGCTGCCCGACCTCGAGCTGACCATCCCCGCCGGCCAGACCATTGCGCTCGTCGGCACGACGGGCGCGGGCAAGTCGACGCTCGCGAAGCTCATTGCGCGCTTCTACGACCCGACCGGCGGTGCGGTGACGCTCGACGGGGTCGACCTGCGCAAGCTGCACCCGAAAGACCTGCGGCGCGCGATCGTCATGGTCACGCAAGAGGCCTACCTGTTCTCGGGCACGGTCGCCGACAACATCGCGCTCGGCAACCCCGAGGCGACCCGCGAGCAGATCGTCGCGGCGGCGAAGGCGGTCGGCGCGCACGCGTTCATCGAGTCGCTGCCGAACGGGTACGAGACCGACGTGAACAAGCGCGGCGGCCGCGTCTCGGCGGGGCAGCGGCAGCTGATCTCGTTCGCGCGGGCCTTTCTCGCCGACCCGACCGTGCTCATCCTCGACGAGGCCACGGCCTCGCTCGATATCCCGAGCGAGCGGCTCGTGCAGCAGGCCCTGCAGACGCTTCTCGCCGACCGCACGGCGGTCATCATCGCGCACCGGCTCTCGACCGTCGCGATCGCCGACCGCGTGCTCGTCATGGAGCACGGTCGCGTGATCGAAGACGGCACGCCGGCGGAGCTCATCGCGGGCACCGGCAAGTTCGCGCAGCTGCACGCGGCCTGGCGCGACTCGCTCGTGTAGGCGGCCCGTTGATCGAGCGCGCGCGCGACGCCACCCCGCCGACGCCGTGCAACTCGCACCGTTCGCGACACCTCGCACCTGAGCATGCGTACGAGGTGTCGCAAACGGTGCGACGGCGGTGACGAGAGCGTTCACGCGGGCTGGGTAGGGTTCGCGGTGTGACCGATCGACCCGTGGATGCCGCACCCGAGCCCGACGCGGCCGTCGAGCCTGCGCGGCGCGGGTCGGCGCTCGAGGTGCTCGGCCAGTTCACGGTGCTCGGCCTCACGTCGTTCGGCGGACCGGTGGCGCACCTCGGCTACTTTCGCGAGCGCCTCGTGGTGCGCCGGCGGTGGATCAGCGAGCAGGGCTACGCCGAGCTCGTCGCCCTCGCGCAATTCTTGCCCGGCCCCGCCTCGAGCCAGGTCGGATTCGCGCTCGGGCTGCATCGGGCGGGATTACTCGGCGGGCTCGCGGCGTTCGCGGCCTTCACCCTGCCAAGCGCGGTGCTGCTCGTGCTCGCGGCCCTCAGCGCTCCGCTGCTCGACGGCCCCGTCGCCGAGGGGCTCATCGCGGGGCTGAAGGTCGTCGCCGTCGCGGTCGTCGCGCACGCGGTGTGGGGCATGGCGCGCACGCTCACTCCCGACCTGCGTCGCGCGGGCATCGCGCTCGTCGCGGGTCTCATCGTGCTGCTCGTCGGCACGGGCTGGGCGACGCTCGCCGCGATCGCGCTCGGGGCGCTCGCGGGCCTGCTGCTGTGCCGCGCGGGTGAGGTGACCGCCGAGGGCGGGCTGAGCATCCCGATCTCGCGACGCGTGGGTGCCGCCTGCCTCGTCGCGGTCGGCGTGCTGCTGCTCGGCCTGCCCCTGCTCGCCGCGCTCGCCCCGAGCCAGCCGATCGCGGTCGCCGACGGCTTCCTCCGCGCCGGGGCGCTCGTGTTCGGCGGCGGGCACGTCGTGCTTCCGCTGCTCGAGACCGCGGTCGTCGAGCCGGGCTGGGTGAGCGAGCAGCAGTTCCTCGCGGGCTACGGCGCCGCCCAGGCCGTGCCGGGGCCGCTCTTCACGGTCGCGGCCTTCCTCGGCGCCTCGATCGCCCCGGGCGCCGAGGGCGTGCTGCTCGCCGGTGTCGCGCTCGTCGCGATCTTCTTGCCCGGCCTGCTGCTCATCGTCGGCGTGCTGCCGTTCTGGGGCGCTCTGCAGGGCCGCCCCGTCGTGCCCGCCCTCGTGCGCGGCGCCAACGCAGCGGTCGTCGGGGTGCTCGCGGCGGCGCTCTACGACCCCGTTGCCACGAGCGCGCTCGTCGACGCGCCGACCGTCGCGCTCGCCGTGCTGTGCACGGCGCTGCTCATCGTCGTGCGCGTGCCCGCGTGGGCCGTCGTCATCGTCGGCGCCGGCGGTGGCATGCTGCTCGCGGCGTTCTGACGCCTCCCGCCCGCGCTACGGGCGGCGCAACCCCGCAGTATTCTCGGCGATCGCCACGAGCGCCACGTTGACCTCGACGATCATGCGCGCGAGCACGACCGCCACGAGCGTCGCGATCGGCACGAGCACGAGGGCGCCGAGCACCGTCAGCACACCCGAGATCGGCTGGCCACCGGTCATGAGGCCGACCCCGGTCACGACGATGCTGAAGAACGCGACGAGGCCGGAGAGCACGATGCTCACGAGCAAGATGGCGTAGATGAAGCCCGCGATGCGCCGCGTGATGAAGGTCGTGAACCGAAAGTCGACGAGCGCGCGAAAGAATCCGGGCACGGCGCTCACGTCGAGCGCGAGCAACTGGTCGGCGAGCGCCGGAGCGGCGGCGGGCTCAGCGGCGGTCGCGTCGGGAGCCGCCGCCGCGGGAGCCGCGGCTGCCGGCTTCGGTTTGCGGGTGCGGGGCGCGGGGGCGGGGGAGTCGGTCACGAGAACCTCCGGGGGGTCGGGATGCGCGGCACGCGCCGCACTCGGGCACAGTATCGCCGTGAGTGGTCGTGGGCTAGGAGGGCGCCCAGCGCGCCGCCACGAGGTCGAGGCGGTACGCCCACGCGGGTTCGCCGGCTGCGGGGGCCCGCAGCGGCGTGCTCTCGGCGCGGTAGTGCGCGAGCGCCTCGACCTCATGACCCGCGGGCGGGCGGCCGTCGGCGCGCACGACGCGCCACCACGGCACGCTCGAGCCCTCGGTGGCCATGACCCGGCCGACCGCGCGGGCCCCGCGTGAGCCGAGCTCGGCGGCCACGTCGCCGTAGGTCATGACGCGGCCGGGCGGGATTCCGTCGACCACGAGCAGCACGGCGCCGCCGAAGTCGAGGGGCGGCTCGCTCGAGGCGGGCATCCCGTGAGCGATCGCCACCGGCAGGTCAGATGGTGAGCGCGCCGATCTTCTCGCCGTACTCGGTCTCGCCCGTCTCGACGAATCCGATGCGGCGGAAGAACTCGCCCGGCCCGTCGTCGCCGGTCTCCCAGATGACGGTGACGGTGTGAAAACCGCGCTGGCGGGCTTCTTCGGCCAGCTCGTGCACGGCGAACTTGCCGATGCCGCGGCCCTGCGCCGTGGCATCCACGTTGATGCGCCAGATGCAGCTGCGAAACTCGGGCCTCGGGTTGTCGGCGTCGAAGTTGCCGCGGATGAAGCCGACGACATCGTCACCGTCGAGCACGACGCGCGCCCATGTGGTCGTGGGGTTCACGTAGGCGTCGGCGGCCGAGTACGACACGGGCGTGACGAACTGCTCTTGCCCCGGCCTGAGCGTCAGGCCGTTCGCCGCCACGATCGTCTTGGCCGACAGTTCTTCGAGTCTCAAGCTCCCCATGCCCCCCAGGGTAGACGGTGGGCCCGGCCCGCGGGGGCCCCGATGTATCTCGATATCGAGACAACCCGGGCGAGCCGGTAGGCTGGCGGGCGGCACATCACCAACGGAAAGGCACCCCCTCGTGGAGAAGATCAAGGTCGAAGGAACGGTCGTCGAGCTCGACGGCGACGAGATGACCCGCATCATCTGGCAGTTCATCAAAGACCGCCTCATCCACCCGTACCTCGACCTCACGCTCGAGTACTACGACCTCGGAATCGAGCACCGCGACGCGACCGACGACCAGGTCACGATCGACGCCGCGCACGCGATCATCAAGCACGGCGTGGGCGTCAAGTGCGCCACGATCACGCCCGACGAGGCGCGCGTCGAAGAGTTCGGCCTCAAGAAGATGTGGAAGAGCCCCAACGGCACCATCCGCAACATCATCGGCGGCGTCATCTTCCGCGAGCCCATCGTCATCTCGAACATCCCGCGCCTCGTGCCCGGCTGGAACAAGCCGATCATCATCGGCCGCCACGCTTTCGGCGACCAGTACCGCGCCACCGACTTCCGCTTCGAGGGCAAGGGCACGCTCACGGTCGAGTTCACGCCGGAGGACGGCTCGGAGCCGCTGAAGTTCGAGGTCTACCAGTCGCCCGGTAGCGGTGTGGCCCAGGTGCAGTACAACCTCGACGAGTCGATCCGCGACTTCGCGCGCGCCTCGCTCAACTACGGCCTCGCCCGCAGCTACCCCGTCTACCTCTCGACGAAGAACACGATCCTCAAGGCCTACGACGGCCGCTTCAAGGATCTGTTCGAAGAGGTCTTCGAGACCGAGTTCAAGGCGCAGTTCGAGGCCGCCGGCATCACCTACGAGCACCGCCTCATCGACGACATGGTCGCCTCGGCCATGAAGTGGGAGGGCGGCTACGTCTGGGCCTGCAAGAACTACGACGGCGACGTACAGAGCGACACCGTGGCGCAGGGCTTCGGCTCGCTCGGCCTCATGACGAGCGTGCTGACGAGCCCCGACGGCCAGGTCGTCGAGGCCGAGGCCGCGCACGGCACGGTCACGCGGCACTACCGCATGCACCAGCAGGGCAAGCCCACGTCGACGAACCCGATCGCCTCGATCTTCGCGTGGACCCGTGGCCTCATGCACCGCGGCAAGCTCGACGGCAACCCGGCGCTCATCACCTTCGCCGAGACGCTCGAAGAGGTCGTCATCACGACGGTCGAGAGCGGCAAGATGACGAAAGACCTGGCCATTCTCATCAGCCCCGAGCAGCCCTACCTGACGACGGAGGACTTCCTCGCCGCGCTCGACGAGAACCTGAAGGCGCGACTCGCCTAAATACCCCGGGGGGTATATTTTGGATGCGCGGCGCGGGTGCGCCGCGCATCCATTGGAAGGAAACCCCATGTGCGCTCCCGCTCGTTGCTCCGCCTGCGGCAAGGTCACCTGGTCGGGCTGCGGCCAGCACATCGAGCAGGCGCTCGAGGGCGTCCCGGCCGCGCAGCGCTGCACCTGCGACTAGCCCTGCCGTGACCCGCATCGCGTCACCGCGAGGTGCCGTGCGGCCCTGGTGGTGGCAGCGGAATCGCGCTAGACCGGAGTCGTGACCCGCCGCCTCTCGCTCGTGCGCCGCTTCCCGCTCGTCGCCGTCACCGTCGCGATCGGGCTCGTTGCGGGCGCGCTCGCCGCCGCGGGCCTCGAACCGGCCGCGCGCTGGGTCATCTCGCTCTACGCTCTGGCGATCGCCGGCGTCGAGGCCGTGCGCATGGTGCGCGGGCTGCTGTCGAAGCAGTTCGGCCTCGATATCCTCGCCGTCACGGCCATCGTCAGCACGATCGCCGTGGGCGAGTACTGGGCGAGCCTCGTCATCGTGCTGATGCTCACGGGCGGCGAGGCGCTCGAGGTCGCCGCGGCCGGCCGTGCCCAGCGCGAGCTGCGCGCGCTGCTCGATCGCGTGCCGCAGCTCGCGCACCGCATCGAGGCCGACGGCGGCATCGTGGATGTCGCGGCCGACCAGGTGCGCGTCGGCGACCGGCTGCTCGTGCGCCCCGCCGAGATCGTTCCCGTCGACGCCAAGCTCGCGAGCCCGCTCGGCAGCGTCGACGAGTCGTCGCTCACGGGCGAGAGCCTGCCCGTCGACAAGGTCGCGGGCGATGCCGTGCTGAGCGGCTCGGTCAACGGGCCCTCCGCGGTCGAGGTCGTCGCCACGGCCCTCGCGGCCGACTCGCAGTACCAGCGCATCGTCGAGCTCGTGCGCGATGCCGCGAGCAGCAAGGCGCCGCTCGTGCGCCTCGCCGACCGCTACGCGCTGCCCTTCACGGCGGTGTCGCTCGCGATCGCGGGCGTCGCCTGGGCGCTCAGCGGCGACCCCGTGCGGTTCGCCGAGGTGCTCGTCGTCGCGACGCCCTGCCCTCTGCTCATCGCGGCTCCCGTGGCCTTCATGGGCGGCATGAGCAGCGCGGCGAAGCGCGGCATCGTCATGAAGAACGCGGGCTCGCTCGAGAAGCTCGCGCGTGCGCGCACGGTCGCCTTCGACAAGACGGGCACGCTCACGCGGGGGCGCCCCGCGGTGGTCGCGGCGCACGCCGAGCCCGGGTTCGCGCACGACGAGCTCGTGCAGCTCGTCGCCTCGGCCGAGCGCTACTCCTCGCACGTGCTCGCCGACTCGCTGCAGCGCGCGGCGCTCGAACGCGGGCTGCCGCTGCTCGAGGCCGACGACGCACGCGAGGTCGCCGCCCACGGCGTCGTCGCGACGATCGGCGGGCGACAGGTCGTCGTCGGCAAGCCCGGCTTCGTGACCGAGCACGCGCCCGACACGGCCGAGCGCCCGGGCGCGAGCGGCGAAGCGGTCGTGTACGCGGCGATCGACGGCCGGTTCGCGGGTGTCGTCGTGCTGCGGGATGCCCTGCGCGACGACGCGCCGGCCACGCTCGCCGCGCTGCGCGCGCTGGGGGTCGCGCGCATCCTCATGGTCACGGGCGATATCGGTGCCACGGCACGCCCGATCGCCGCCGGCCTCGGCATCACCGAGGTGCACGCCGAGTGCCTGCCCGACGACAAGGTGCGCATCATCCGCGAGGCCCGCCCGCGCCCCGTCGTCATGGTCGGCGACGGCGTGAACGACGCCCCCGTGCTTGCCGTGAGCGACGTCGGCATCGCCATGGGGGCGAAGGGCTCGACGGCGGCGAGCGAGTCGGCCGACGTCGTCATCCTGCTCGACGACATCGCGCGCGTCGCCCGCGCGGTCGCGATCGGGCAGCGCACCGTGCGCATCGCCCTGCAGAGCATCTGGCTCGGCATCGCGATCTCGATCGGGCTCATGCTCGCCGCCGCCGTCGGCCTGCTGCCCGCGATCGCGGGGGCCGCGCTGCAGGAGGTCGTCGATCTCGTGGCCATCCTCGGCGCGCTGCGGGCCGTGCGCGCGGGCGCAGCGCCCGTGCCGGGGCTGGATGCTGCGCGCACGCGCCGGGGCGCGACGACCGTCACCGAGCCGTAGCCGGCTCAGTACCCCGCGAAGTAGTCGGTGAGCACGCGGCGCACTCCCGCCCGGCGGAGTGCCGTGCGGGCCGCGGCCACGACCGAGGGCGCGCCCGAGACGTACCCGCGCCGGGTGGCGAGGTCGGGGATCAGCTCGCGCAGGGCATCCGGTGTCAGCAGCTCGGGGTCGAGTTCGATGAGGCGCGCCCCGGCGGCTTCGATCGTCTCGCGGTAGAGCACCTCACCGGGGTTCGACGCGACGACGACCACGACGATGTCGCGCTGCTCGCCGCGCTCGGCGAGACTCGCGAGCTGGCTGGCGAAGGGCGTGATGCCGATGCCTCCGGCCACCATGACGATCGGGATGCTCGCATCGCGCGGCAGC
Organism: Microcella sp.; assembly: GCF_046296455.1. Classification (GTDB taxonomy): domain Bacteria; phylum Actinomycetota; class Actinomycetes; order Actinomycetales; family Microbacteriaceae; genus Microcella. The sequence goes on along the minus strand of NZ_JBKBLF010000025.1, from coordinate 16,580 downwards.
ACGAAGTCGCCGGCCGTCTGAGTGGCAGCGATGCGTGTTCCCGGTTCGAGGGTGCCGAGTGCCGCCTTGAACGAGCTGCCGCCCTCGGGAGTGCGCATGCCGATCGCGACGAGCGGCTCGGCCGCGACCGCGCGCTCGGGCGCCGAGGCGATCGAGAAGGTGCGGCGCATTCCGCGGATGTCGGCGGTGTGCGGCAGGTGCAGCTCGAGGTACTGGCCCGCCTCGAAGCGCAGGGTCCGCGAGGGGACGAAGCGGTACTCGGTGGCGAACGGCGAGAGCGCGACGCGGTCGACCAGCCGCACCGAGAAGCCGCCCCGGCGCGAGACGGCGAAGGCAACGATGTTGCCGAGCACGAGGGCGAGCTCGGGCGAGGTGTAGATCGGGCCGAACCCGAACGGCACCGAGAACGCGACGGCGACGACGGCGGCCGTGAGCCACTGCTGCCAGCGCCGCGGCGGCAACGTGAGCGGCTCGCTGAGCATGAAGCCCGCGAGAAAGACGACGGGGAACAGCTGCAGCACGGTCGTCACGGCCCCGAGCGGCGCCGTGCCCGTCGCGACGAGGCGAATGCCGATGAGCACGATCGTCAGCCCGATGAAGATGAGCCCCACGTCGAGCCGCCGGGTGCGGTCGAGCAGCAGCAGCGCGCCGACGGCGACCGCGGGCAGCAGGGCGGGCGTCGCGACCCACCAGAAGCCGACCCCCTGGCCGACGTAGTAGCCGATGATGCCGGCGATGAGCACGCCCGTGGCCGCCGGGTTGAGCAGGTGCCGCCCGCGCCACACGATGAGGTACTTCGAGAGCGCCGCGAGCACGCCCGCCCCTGCGGCGGCGATGAGGCCGGGCGTCGTGAGGCTCGGCTGCACGATGCACGTGACGATGAGCGCCGTGATGACGCTCGACTCGCGGTGCGGTACCACGCGGGCGAGGCGCGCGGCGATCTCATTGGCGCCGAGCGTCGCGACGATCACTACACCGAGCGTGCCGAGAATCGCGTAGCCGTCGGGCCCGATCACGCCGAGAAACCCGAACAGCACCGCTTGCGCGAGCACGATCGCGAGCGTGATCGTCGCCAACCGGTACATGCTCACCCGGCCGGTCAGGGCATCCACCCGTGCTCTCATGCGAACAGCTCCCCTCGAAATCCTGCGCTCGCCTCGAGACGACCGTCGATGCCCAGTCGAACCCACTCGAAGGCGAACCGGTCGGATAGACGCGCCGGGTCGGCCAGGAACATCGCCGTGGCGAGCCCGTCGGCGACGAGCGCGCTCTCGGCGACGACCCACGTGGCGATGATGCCGTCGGTCACCGGGCGGCCCGTGACGGCGTCGACGATGTGGTGCAGGCCCGCCCCCCAGGCGCGGCGGTTGAGCGCCGAGGCGCACAGCGCGGCATCGTGCAGCTCGGCGACGCCGACCGCCTTCGACGGGTCGGCCGGGTTCTCGAGCGCGATCCGGATGCTGCGCCCGCCCCGCACACGCACGTCGCCGCTCGCATCGACGAGTGTCTCGGTCACGCCGCGAGCCGCGAGCAGGTCGCCGACGAGGTCGACGAGGTAGCCCTTGCCGGCCGCGCCCACATCGAGCACGACGGGAGCCACGGTGTCGAGCTCGACACCCGCGGCCGTGCGGCGCAGGGCGATGGCGTCCTCCCAGCGGGGGGCGGGCAGCGGGTCGCCGCTCGGGGTCAGGCGGTACGCGGCGTCATAGCCCAGCCGCTCGAGCGAGGCGCCGACGAGCGGGCTGAGCCGCGCATCCGTCAGCGCATGCAGCTGCTCGTAGAGCGCGAGCAGGGGCTCGGCGTCGGCGGGCAGGCGCCACGACCCCGGTTCGCGCGCGATGCGGGCGACGAGCGAGTCGTCGCGAAACCGCGACCAGTCGCGGTCGAAGCGCTCGATGCGCTCGAGCACGGCGGCGAGGTCGTCATCGGCGAGCGGGGCGCCGAGCGAGGCCACCGGCGTCTGGGCGTCACCGATGCCGATGCTCCAGGGCGCTCCGATCGTGTCGAAGCGCGTGGGCGCCGGCACCGCCTCAGCTCTCGAGCGCATCCGCCTTGATGGTGGCGAGGGCCTCGCGGAACCCGTTGCTCGTGAGCGACGAGCCGGCGACCACCGTCACATCGAGCGTGTCGATGTCCTCCCCGATCACGAGGGCTCCGATGCCGTCGGCGAACTGGCCCTGGTAGTTGGCGGTGGTCGGGTTGTTGGGGTTGACCGTGATGTCGACATCGGTGACGACGTCGTCGGCGAGCTCGATCACGACGATGATGTTCTCGTTGCCGTTGGGCGACTGGTAGGTGCCGTTGGCCTGGTAGACGCCGTCGCGGTAGCTCGCATCGACGGGCGCCTCGGCGGCCGTCGCGCACCCCGTGAGGGTGCCGAGCAGGGCGGCGGTCGCGCCGATCGGCGCGGCGATGCGCGCGGCCGTGGTGCGGGCGCTCGTGGTCAACATGCGGGTCATCGGATCTCCAGGGCGTCGCGGGATTCAGGCGGCACTCAGCCGACAGCCATCAGCCTGTCGGGTCTCGGTGGGTATTCGCTGAACTGGTCTCAAGGGTTTGCCCCACGTCGTCCTTCAGCTCTCGAGCGCCTCCGCCTTGATGGTGGTCACGGCCTCGCGAAACCCCGTTGACGTGAGCGACGAGCCGGCCACGACGGTCACGTCGAGAGCGTCGATGTCTCGCCCGACGACGAGTTCGGCGATGCCGCTGGCGAACTCAGACTGGTAGGTCGAGCTCGTTGCACTGGTCGGGTACAAGCCGATCTCGACCCCGGTCACGATGTCATTCTCGAGCTCGAGCACGACGATGATGCTTTCGCCGCCGGCCGGTGACTGGTACGCGCCCTCGGCCCGGTAGTTGCCGTCGCGATAACTCGCGTCCATGGGCGCAGCGGGCGCGCACCCGGTGAGCATGCCGATCAGCGCGGCGGCACCGAGCGGCGCAGCGGCACGCATGCTCATGTGACGAGCCGTCTGCCGCGGCATCATGCTCCGAGCTCGGCGTGCCGCTCGGGGTCGGCCGACCAGCCCGCGCGGATGACGACGGCGTCGGCGATGCGGGATGCCCGCACGGTCACCGCCGTGCCCACCCAGTCGTCGACGCGTCCGGTCGACCAGTCGCTCGCCCCGCCGGTCACGATCGCGACGGTGGGGTGCTCGGCGCCGCTCATGCGCTCGCTGCGATCTCGACGCCCGCTGCCCACACGCGCTCGACCCGCCAGTGCTCGTCGAGCACCACGAGGTCGGCCGCGTACCCCGCGGCGAGCGAACCCCACTCGGCGTCGCGGCCCAGCACGCACGCGGGCGTTCGCGTGAGCGCCTCGACCGCCGCGGCCTCGTCGACCCCCGCGACCATGACCGCGTGCCGCAGCGCGGCATCCTGCGTCAGGGTCGACCCCGCGATCGTCGAGGTGCCCGCGAGGTGCGCGATGCCGCCCCGCACGTCGACGTTGAGCGACCCGAGCCGGTAGTGCCCGTCGGCCCCGCCCGCCGCCGCCATCGCGTCGGTCACGAGCGCGACGCGGTGCGGAGCGGCGCGAAAGACCATCTGAACGACGGAGGGGTGCACGTGCACGCCGTCGGCGACGAGCTCAAGCGACACGCGGTCGTCGTCGAACGCCGCCGCGATCGGGCCAGGGTCGCGGTGGTGGATGCCCGGCATCGCGTTGAACACGTGCGTCACGAGTGTCGCCCCGGCCTCGAAGGCCGCCCGTGCCACGTGCTCGTCGGCCTCGGTGTGCCCGATCGCCACGACGAGCCCCGCGTCGACGAACTGCCGCACGGCGTCGAGGGCCCCCGGCAACTCGGGTGCGATTGTCACCTGCCGGATGGTGCCGTGCCCGGCGTCGATGAGGCCCTGGATGGTCTGCGGGTCGGGCTCGCGCAAGAACTCGGGTGCGTGCGCGCCGCGGCGGCCGATCGCGAGAAAGGGGCCCTCGAGGTGCGAGCCGACGATCGTCGGGTCGGCCTCGGCGAGCGAGGCGACGAGCGCGAGCGACTCGCGAACGTCGACGAGCGGGTTGGCGACGAGCGAGATGACCGACCGGGTCGTGCCGTGCGCGCGGTGCACCGCGAGCGCCGTGGCGATCTCCTCCGCCCCGTTGTCGTACGCGGCGCCGCCGCCGCCGTGGCCGTGCAGGTCGATGAAGCCGGGCGTCACGGTGCGCCCGCCGAGGTCGATCGTGGTCGCGGCGGGAGGCGGAGCATCCACCCCCGTCAGCCCGGTCGCCGCGATGCGGTCGCCATCGAGCAGCACCCAGCCGTCGCGACGGCCGTCAGCGTCGAGCAGGCTCGCGTTCGTCAGCAGCGTCGGCACGGCAGCCCCCTAGGTGAAGATGATCGTGCGCTGCCCGTCGAGCAGCACGCGGTCTTCGGCGAACCAGCGCACCGCCTGGCTCAGCGTGCGGCTCTCGATGTCGCGGCCGATCACGACGAGCTCGTCGGCCGAGCGCGAGTGGTCGACGCGCGTCACGTTCTGCTCGATGATCGGGCCCTCGTCGAGGTCGCTCGTCACGAAGTGCGCGGTCGCCCCGATGAGCTTCACGCCGCGGGCGTGCGCGCGGGCGTAGGGGTTCGCGCCCTTGAACCCGGGCAGGAACGAGTGGTGGATGTTGATGGCGCGGCCCTCGAGCGCCGCGCAGAGCTCGGGGGAGAAGATCTGCATGTACCGCGCGAGCACGACGAGCTCGATGTCGTGCTGCTCGACGACCTCGAGGATGCGGGCTTCCATGGCCGCCTTCTCGTCGGCCGTCGTGACCGGCCGCGACTCGAACGGCACGTCGTAGAACGCGGCGAGCTCGCCGAGGTCGGGGTGGTTGCCGAGCACGAGGGGGATCTCGATGGGCAGGTGCCCGCTGCGCTGGCGAAAGAGCAGGTCGTTGAGGCAGTGGGCGGCCTTCGACACGAGCACGAGCGTGCGCAGCGGCCGGCCGACGGCGTCGATGCGGCACTGCATGCCGTAGCGGTCGATGACGGGCCGCAGCGCCGCGAGCAGCGCGTCGTGGTCGGCGGCCGTCTCGGTCTGCAGTCGCAGGAAGAAGCGGCCCGAGCCGAGGCTCGAGAACTGCTGCAGCTCGGTGATGTTGCCCTCGGCCGCGACGATCGCGCCCGTGACGGCGTGCACGATGCCGGGGCGGTCGTCGCAGACGAGCGTCACGATCCAGTGGTAGGGAGTCTGGCTCACTCCTCCAGCCTATTCGCCGGGGCGCGCGAGCCCTGCGCGGCTACGCTGAGCGCGTGCGCCTGCCCTGGACCTCGCTGCTGCTGCTCTCGGCGGGCATCTTCGTCGCCGTGACGAGCGAGTTCTTGCCCATCGGGCTGCTACCGCAGCTGCGCGACGAACTCGGCGTGACCGAGGCGCAGGTGGGCCTGCTCATCACGGTCTTCGCGGGCACCGTCGTCGTCGCGACCGCGCCGCTCACCCACCTGACGCGGGCGGTGCCGCGCAAGCGCCTGCTCGTGGCGCTGCTGGCGGTCTTCGCGGTCGCGAACCTCGTCGCGGCGCTCGCTCCGGGCTACGCCGTGCTCGTCGTCGCGCGCATCATCGGTGGCGCCGCGCACGGAGTGTTCTGGGCGGTCGTGTCGCCCTACGCCGCCCGCCTCGTCACTCCCGACCGCCTCGCGCGCGCGGTGGCGATCGCGACCTCGGGCGCGACGGTGGCGACGGTCGCCGGAATTCCGCTCGGCACCCTGCTCGGCGCGGCCGTCGGCTGGCGCGCGTCGTTCGCCGTCATCGCGGGCCTCGTGGTCGTCATCGCGGCGCTTATCGTCGTGGTGCTGCCGCCGGTCGAGCACCGGGCGGGGGATGCGGCCGCCGCCGCCCTGCCGACCGCCCGCCGCGACGCGACCATCGTGCCGGTCGTCGTGCTGTGCGCCACCGTCGTGCTCGTCACGCTCGGGCACGCGACGTTCTACACGTACATCGCGGCGTGGGTCATCGAGGTCGCGAGGATCGAGGCGGGCGCCGTCGCGGGCATCCTGCTGCTGTTCGGGGTGGCGGGCGCGCTCGGCGTCGTGCTGGCGGGCGTGCTCGGCGACCGCTTCCCGCGCGCGCTGCTGCCGGTGCTGCTCGTCGGCGTCGCGGGCTCCGTCGCCGCGCTCGCCGTGCTCGCCGACCAGCCGGCCGCCGTCGTCGTCTTCCTGGTGCTGTGGAGCGCGTTCCTCGGCGGGGTGCCGGTCATCTTTCAGGCGCGCCTGCTGCATACGGCATCCCCTGCCCTGCGCGACATCGCCGCGGCCTGGCTGACGGTCGCTTTCAACATCGGCATCGGGGGCGGAGCGCTGCTCGGCGGGATCGTCATCGGCGCCTGGTCGCTCGCGGCGCTGCCGCTCGTCACCGTCGCGCTGCTGCTCGCCGCTCTCGTGCTCGTCGCCGCCGTCGGTCTGCTCGCCCGGCGGGCCGAGGCTCAGATCTCGACGGAGTCCGCCGCCTCCTGAGCCTCGCGCTCGGCCTCCTCATCGGTGGGCCAGACGTACTCGTCGATGACGACGACGAGCGCGACGATGCCGTTGACGATCCAGGTGAGGGCGAGCGGCGTCATGCCGGGCACGAGCGGCGCGAGCGCCCACAGCGCCGTAAGGGCCGCCATGCCGAGCAGGTGCGAGCGCAGCCACGGTCGCCCGATCGAGCGCTTGAACAGCAGGTTGCCGAGCAGGTAGAGCGCCGCAGCCGCGACGACGATCGCGTTCGTCGCGGCATCGAGCGGGTCGTCGGGATGCGCGAGCACGAGGTCGTCGCCCACCGCGAGCAGCACGACCCCGCCCACGAGCACCATGTGCAGGTAGGTGTAGGTGAGCCGCGCGATGCGGCCGGTCTGCTCGGAGGCGCTGATGAAGCGGTTGCCGTGCTCGGCCCCGTGGCTGAAGTAGAGCAGCCAGAACAGGATCGTTCCGACGAAGGCCGCGAGCAGGGCGAGCACGGTCGAGGTCGTGATCTCCGACCGGCTGAACAGGGTGCCCGTGACGATGATGGACTCGCCGAGGGCGAGGATCATGAACAGCCCCGCGCGCTCGGACATGTGCCCGCCCGCGACCTGCCAGCTCTCGATCGGCGAGGCCTTGATGCCCGGCACCCAGTACCGCACGGCGGGCGCCGAGAGCTCGACGGCGAGCGCGATCGACCACAGCACGAGCTGCAGGTCGCCGCCGATGAGCGCTCCGGCGATCCAGAAGGGCGCCGAGTAGACGAACCAGATGGTGATGCGTGTCAGGTTGAGTGCCGCCTCGGGCTCACCGATGCGCCGGTAGCTGATCACGACGAAGATCGTGCGGCCGATCTGCATGACGAGATAGGCGAGGGCGAACTGCAGGCCCCGGTCGTCGAAAGCGTAGGGGATGGCGGTGCTCAGCACGAGGCCGGCGAGCATCAGGGCGATGAGCATCCACCGCACGGGGCCCTTCTCCGGGTTCATCCAGTTCGTGACCCAGGTCGTGTAGATCCACACCCACCACACGGCCACGAGCATGACGAGCGTCTCGAGGGCGCCGCGGAAGGTCACGTGCTCGATCAGGTGGTGCGAGAGCTGCGTGACGGCGAACACGAACACGAGGTCGAAGAACAGCTCGATGAAGGCGACGCGATCGGCGCCGGGTTCCCGACTGCGGAACAGGCGGACGACGGGCAGGTAGCGGGTCACGGGCACTCCTGGTGGCTGGCGGTAGCGCTAGCGTAGATGTGGATGTTCCGCTCGGGCATCCCCGGAGGAGTCGGCCCGTTACGCCGACCGCGAAAGCGTTCTGCTACCCATGTCTTCTGCTGACCGCCCGTTCCCCTGGGTCGGGCTCATCACCCTCGCCACCGCCATCTTCGTACTCGTCACGAGCGAGTTCCTGCCGACGGGACTGCTGCCCGTCATGGCGCGCGACCTCGCCGTCACCGAGTCGCAGATCGGCCTGCTCATCACGATCTTCGCGGGCACCGTCGTGGTCTCGGCGGCTCCGCTCGCGGCGCTCACCCGGCACTACTCGCGCAAGAGCCTGCTGCTCGCCGTGCTCGCGGTCTTCGCGCTCGCGAACGTGCTCGCCGCGATCGCGCCGAGCTACGAGCTGCTCATCGGCGCCCGGGTGCTCGGTGGGATTGCGCACGGCCTGTTCTGGGCCATCGCGGGCGCCTACGCCGGGCACCTCGTGCCGCGGCACCAGCTCGCGCGTGCCGTCGCCGTCACGAGTGCGGGCGGCACGACGGCCTTCGTGCTCGGGGTGCCGCTCGGCACAGCGCTCGGCATCGCGCTCGGGTGGCGGGCCGCGTTCGGGGTCATCGCGGCCGTCGTCGTCGTGCTCGTCGTGCTCGTCATCCGGTTCCTGCCCGCCGTGGACCACCGCGTGACGCTCGCGACGGGCGAGATCACGGTGCCCGTGCGGCGCGACCCCACGATGCCCTCCGTGCTCTTCATCTGCCTGCTCGTCGTCATCATCGTCACGGGCCACAACGTCTTCTACACCTACATCGCGCCGTTCGTGCTCGACACCGCGGGCTTCGCGCCCGAGGCGCTCAGCATCCTGCTGTTCCTCTACGGCGGTGCGGGTGCCATCGGGCTCGTGCTCGCGGGCGTGGTCGGCGGTCGGTACCCGCGGGGCGGGCTGTACGGGATGCTCGCGGGGGTCATCCTGGCCGTCAGCGTTCTGGCGCTCTTCGCCGGGATTCCCGTCGTGGTCGTCATCGCGTTCGTCGTGTGGGGCGCGGCCTTCGGCGGCCTGCCGACCCTGCTGCAGACGCGCCTGCTGCAGGTGGCCTCGCCCAACGTGCGCGACGTCGGCGCGGCGCTGCTGACGACCTCGTTCAACATCGGCATCGGCGGCGGAGCCGCGATCGGCGCCGTGCTGTTCTCGTTCTCGGGCACGACCTGGCTGCCGTGGGTCGAGGCGGGCGCGCTCGCGCTCGCGATCCTCGCCCTCATCATCATGGAGGCGCGGCGGCGGGCGCGCGGTGTGCCGCTCGTGACCCGCCCGATCGCGATCGTCGAGGCCGAGTCGCCGTAGGCGTCGGCCAACCGCGCGGCTAGCCGCGCGACTTCCCGCCGCGGCGCACGCGCAGCAGGGTGTCGAGCGCGGCCGTCGCGACGAGCAGGGCCGTGGCGCTCAGCGACACGAGCACGGGCGACGCGATGAGGGCGAGGGGGGTCAGGGCGAGCATCCCGAGGCCGGAGACGACCGCGACGAGCACGCCCGGTGCGCCCACGATGCGGCGGAAGATCGCGCAACCCAGCAGATAGAGCGCGGGGCCGCCGACGATGCTCACGAGCGCGATCGTCGACCACGTGTCGGGTTTGCCGACCACGAGCTTGTCGGCGACGCCGGTCAGCACGATGCCGCCGATGATGACGACGTGGGCGTAGGCGTAGGCGGCGCGCGCGATCGCTCCCGTCTTGGCGCCCTTCTTCAGTCGGCGCTCGCCCCACCACTCGCCCTGGTCGAAGTAGAACCACCACATCGCGGCGGCGGAGAGGAAGGCGCTCACGAGGGCGAGCGAGCGCTCGACGGTGAGCTCCTCCGCGACGAAGGCGAAGCCCGTCACGAGGAAGGTCTCGCCGAGCGCGATGATGACGAAGAGGGATGCCCGCTCGGCGATGTGCGCCGCCGAGAGGTCCCACCGCTCCATGTCGCCGCGGCCCAGCACGGGCGTGCGATACGACACGGCCGCGCCGAGGTAGTCGATCGCGACGGCGACGACCCAGAGCACGACCAGCGCGATGCCGCCGAGCAGGGCGCCGGCGATCCACGCGACGCCGCTCAGCGCGAACCAGGCCGCCATGCGCCGGAAGTCCGCGTTCGCGGCCCGATCGTGGTGTGCGGTCGCCGCGATCATCGCGAGCGTGCGCCCCACCTGCAGGCCGACGTAGGCGAGGGCGAACACGAGCGCGCGCTCGCCCGCGGCCTCCTGCAGCGAGAGCGACACGACGAGGCCGACGAAGGCGAGCGCGATCAGCATCGCCCGCACTTCGAGCCGCTGCGGGTCGAGCCAGTTCGTCGTCCAGGTGGTCTGCATCCAGAGCCACCACATCGCCAGCAGCAGCACGACCGCGACAACCCCTGAGGGCACCGAGTCGACGTGCGCGACGACGTCGCTCAGTTGCGTGAGCGCGAAGACGAAGACGAGGTCGAAGAAGAGCTCGACGAAGCTCACCCGGTCGGCGCGCTCCGAGCCCGACCCGCTCGACGGGCGCAGCAGATTGACCCGCAGGCCCGAGTTCGCTCGATTCGACATCTCCGCATCATCGCAGAGCAGATCTCAGTATCGCCGTGGTTAGCTGAAGTGATCCTCGGCCGAGAGGCTCTGCGAGGCTCAGCGACAGCGCTAGTTCGAGATCAGAAACGTTCCGAGTACCGTTCGGCCGTCGGAAGAGTAGACCGGAATCTCCCATCCGTCTGGGTACCGCTGGTCTCGCTCACGCTGCCACTCCAGTGCCTGCTCCGGACTGGACGGTTGCCCCGGCCAGTCGGGCCCGAACGCGTCGAGATCGGTCGCTCGCGCGTATCCGACGAACGACGACCCGTCAGGCGCGATGCCGTCGACCGCGACGAGGTCAGGCTCCAGACCGAAGCCGGCCACGCCGTAGGTCTCACCGGACGGATTGCGCCCGAGCGCGGTCGGCACGTAATTGACGTACTGCACCACGAGAAGTGCGCGGCCCTCCGGACCCGTCTGGGCGAAGAGTAGCTGCGTGCCCGCGTCGAGAGGGAAGTCCATCGACGCGTTCCCCGAACCGGACGTCACATCAGCAGCTCGACAGTAGAGCGAGGGATTGTTGCCCGCCGGGTCGGTGCCCCAGCTAAATGCGCCGACCGTGCGGCACGAAATGGTGGCTCGAACGTGAGTCGCGCCGTCTGGTGGAATTGGTAACTCGACGGATGCCTCACCCAAGATCTCGTAGCTTGCGGTCTCGCCGAGAAGTGAGACGATCGGCATCCCAGGCAGCACTCCCGGAGGGGCCTCAGCCTCGGCGGTAGCCGACCCATCGGGGAGGGAGGCGGATTGCAGGCCAGTGACGGCCGCGGCCGAGACGGCGCCGCCTGCGACCAGTCCGACGATCAGCAACGACGTCCCCGTGATCCATCCGGGAACCCGACGCGCAGCGGTGTGCGCGTTCACGGCCACGGCTTGTTCGAGTTGCGCGCGCATCGCGTCACTCCGGACGACTGAGAATTCCGGGTTCATGTTGCCTCCGCTACTGAGAAGTGAGGGTGCGAGTCGCGAAGCCGCCGTCGCGCTCGAGACAGGCGGGTCTTCGCCGCGCCATAGGTGAGCCCGACAGCATCGGCTGCCTCGGCGAGAGCGAAGCCTTCGATGGCGGTCAGGGTGATGAGCGCGTGGTCGACCGCAGGGAGCCGAGCGAGCGCGGTGCTCAGGGCATCGGTCGCGGGCTTGGTGTCGAGGTGCTCATCGACGGCCGGTGAGAAGTCGGGCTCCATTTCAGGAGCAGGCAGCGCCGCGAGGAACCGCTCGTAACGGCGCCGGCTGCGCGCCGCATTGCGAGCGACGTTCCCCGCCGTCACCAGCAGCCACGGCAGCAACGAGCGGTCGACGAAGCGTGCGGAGTTGCGGCGGCGCCACAGTTCGAGGAAAACGACTGCGGTGAGGTCTTCCGCATCCGCCGTGACCGGGCTGGACCGCAACAAGACTCGGAAGACGCGATCTCGATGCTGCTCGAACAGCACGCCGAACGCGCGTTGGTCTCCACCGAGAACGCGGTCCCACAGCGCTCGATCGTCATGCTCCACACCTCGATAGTGTCCGCTCGACCCAGTGGGTTACATCTCGTTCAGCGAAACGCCAAAGGTGTATGCTTGTGAGCATACGCATGAGGGAGCACGTCGTGAGCACGCTTATTCGGCACCAGCGCGAGCGCTCAAGCGTGAGCGTGCGCGAACTGGCTCGTCGCCTCGACGTGAGCCCCGCAACCGTGCAGAACTATGAGCGTGCGGAGGCGGGCGGTCGTATCCAGCTCGACACTCTGCGGCGTGTACTCGGCGCGCTCGATGCGACCGTGAGCGTCCGCGTCAGTGCGGCGACGAATCCGAGGCTGGAGCGCCGCGAAGAGCGCGTCGCGCTCGAACTGCATAAGAAAGTCGCCGAGCGTCTGCTGCGCGACACGGATGCGACTCTCGCTGGCGTCGAACGCGTCGCAACCGAAGCCCGCAGCAGAGTTGATCCCTACACGGCCGGGCTGCTGGACGAGTGGATGGTCCTTGCTGGTGCACGGGATCTACCCGGCCTCTTGCATGCGATGACCTCAGCAGATCACCACTCGATCGACATGCGGCAGGTCGGCCCCTTCAATGGGGTGCTAAGCGAATCCGAGCGACTCGATGCGATACGACGAGCACGCTGATGGCGACGAACGAAGACCTGCACACAGCGCTTCGCGAGGCGAGTCGTCTTGTTCGAGGCGGGCGTTTCTTGGTGATCGGTAGTCAGTCTCTACTCGGCAGCTTCACGCACGACGTTCTGCCTGCCGCCGCGACGGCATCTCTCGAGTTCGACATCGCCGTGTTCGGAGACGTCAATTCGCAGGCAGCTGATCGCATCGACGGCGTCTTGGGTGAATGGTCTGACTTCCATGATGAGCACGGGTTCTACGTGCAAGGGGTAGACGTCGACACGGCGGTGTTGCCCGAGGGTTGGCAGGGTCGCACTGTTCGTGTGCCGATCGACGACGAGTCAGAGATCGATGCAGTCTGTCTTGAACCGCACGACACCTGCGCAGCCAAGCTCGCACGCAACGAAGAGCGTGATCGGTCCTTTGTCCGCGCTCTCGTCGATGCGGGCCTGATCGATCCGTCCCTCTTGGCTCAGCGCATTCGCGAGATTCCCGACGAGAGGCTGGAGATGACCCGCGAGAGCGTGGTGCTGGCCTTCGTGAGGAGTCTCGGGCCGCGTTAGACTTGCGACCGTCGCGACTGGCGTTCGGATGGGTCACCATCGGGGAGCGACCGACACGGTGTGGGGCCGTACGCCTGGGCCCCCAGCAGAATCCCGCCGGCTGCGCCCGGCAGACCCTCGAAGGAGAACTCCCGTGTCTGACAAACTGCCCAGCTCGTTCAACGACGCCCTCACCGACGTCGACCCCGAGGTCGCTGCGGTGCTCGAGCAGGAGCTCGGCCGCCAGCGCGGCACGCTCGAGATGATCGCGAGCGAGAACTTCGTCTCGCGCGCCATTCTCGAGGCCCAGGGCTCGGTGCTGACCAACAAGTACGCCGAGGGCTACCCCGGCAAGCGCTACTACGGCGGCTGCGAGTTCGTCGACATCGCCGAGAACCTCGCCATCGAGCGGGCCAAGGCGCTGTTCGGCGCGGAGTTCGCCAACGTGCAGCCCCACTCGGGCGCGCAGGCGAGTGCGGCCGTGCTGCACGCCCTTGCGATGCCCGGCGACACGATCCTCGGCCTCGAGCTCGCTCACGGCGGCCACCTCACGCACGGCATGAAGCTCAACTTCTCGGGCAAGGTCTACAACGCCACGAGCTACGGCGTCGACCCCGAGACGATGCTCGTCGACATGGATGTCGTGCGCGCCAAGGCCCTCGAGGTCAAGCCGACGGTCATCATCGCCGGCTGGTCGGCGTACTCGCGCCAGCTCGACTTCGCAGCCTTCCGCGCCATCGCCGACGAGGTGGGCGCCAAGCTCTGGGTCGACATGGCGCACTTCGCGGGCCTCGTCGCGGCGGGCCTGCACCCCTCGCCGCTGCCGCACGCGCACGTCGTCAGCTCGACCGTGCACAAGACGCTGGGCGGCCCGCGATCGGGCATCATCCTCAGCAACGACGAGTCGCTCTTCAAGAAGCTCAACTCGGCGGTGTTCCCGGGTCAGCAGGGCGGGCCGCTCATGCACGTCATCGCGGCGAAGGCCGTGGCGTTCAAGCTCGCCGCGACGCCAGAGTTCGTCGAGCGGCAGGAGCGCACCATCCGCGGCGCCCAGATCCTTGCCGACCGCCTGACGCAGGACGACGCGACCACCGCCGGCGTCAACGTTCTGACGGGGGGCACGGATGTTCACCTCGCGCTCGTCGACCTGCGCGAGTCGCCCCTCAACGGCCTCGAAGCCGAAGACCTGCTGCACCACGTCGGCATCACCGTCAACCGCAACGGCGTGCCGTTCGATCCGCGCCCGCCGATGGTGACGAGCGGTGTGCGCATCGGAACCCCGGCGCTCGCCACGCGCGGCTTCGCCGACGCCGAGTTCACCGAGGTGGCCGACATCATCGCCCACACCCTCATGCCGAACCCCGACGTCGCGGCGCTGCAGTCGCGCGTCGCGGCACTGACCGACGCGTTCCCGCTCTACCCGGGGCTGTAGTCGTGAGCAGTTCGACTGCGCAGCGACTGGATGGGACCGCGACCGCGGCGGCGATCAAAGCCGAGCTCACCGAGCGAGTGACGGCGCTGCGCGAGCGCGGCATCGTGCCCGGCCTCGCGACCGTGCTGGTCGGCGACGACCCCGGCTCGCAGTGGTACGTCGCGGGCAAGCACCGCGACTGCGCCGAGGTCGGCATCGCCTCGATCCGCCGCGATCTGCCCGCCACGACGACGCAGGCCGAGCTCGAATCCGTCATCGACGAGCTGAACGCCGACCCGGCCGTGACGGGGTTCATCGTGCAGTTGCCGCTGCCGAAGCACCTCGACACCGACGCGATTCTCGAGCGCGTGCATCCTGATAAAGACGCTGACGGGCTGCACCCGACCAACCTGGGGCGCCTCGTTCTGCGCGTCGACCGCCCGATCGACACCCCGTTGCCGTGCACGCCGCGCGGCGTCATCGAGCTCGTCGAACGGCACGGGCTGTCGTGGGCGGGCAAGGATGTCGTCGTCATCGGGCGCGGCGTCACGGTCGGGCGCGCGATCGGCTCGCTGCTGACGCGGCGCGAGTACAACGCGACCGTCACACTCACCCACACGGGCACGACCGACCTGGGTGCGCACCTGCGCCGCGCCGACGTCATCGTCGCAGCCGCGGGCGTGCCGGGCATCGTGTCGGCCGCCGACGTGAAGCCCGGCGCGATCGTGCTCGACGTGGGTGTCTCGCGCCTCGTCGACCCCGACACGGGCGTCTCGCGCATCGCGGGCGACGTGGCCGACGACGTCGCGACGGTCGCGTCGTGGATCTCGCCGAACCCCGGCGGCGTCGGGCCGATGACGCGCGCGCTGCTGCTCGCCAACGTCGTCGAGACCGCGGAGCGCCAGGCCCGCTAGACCTTCAGCGGGGGCTGCCGCTACCCTGGAGGCATGGAGCTGTGACGCAGTCGAAGTCCCGCGCCCGAGGCTGAGCCCGGCGGGAATCCTGCGAACCCCGGCGGTACCCCATGTCTCCGACCCCGATTTCCGGCGACCGCGCGCCCCTCATCGCGCGCGGCGTCACCCGAATCCTCGACGGCCGCGCCGTGCTGCGCGCCGTCGACCTCGTCGTGCCCGCGGGCGCGCGCGTCGGCCTGATCGGCGAGAACGGAGCGGGAAAGTCGACCCTGCTGCGCCTGCTCGCGGGAGTCGACGAGCCCGACGCCGGCGAGATCGTGCGCCCCGCGCGGCTCGGCTGGCTGCCGCAAGAGGTGCTGTTCGGTTCCGGGATGCCCGTCTCGAGCATCCTCGACGCCGCCGACGCGCCCCTGCTCGCCCTCGAACGGCGCCTCGAGGCGTCGGCCTCGGCGCTCGGCACCGATGCCGCGGCCGCCGCCGAGTACGCCGCCGCACTCGACGAGGCGGAGCGGGTCGAGCTGTGGAGCCGGCACGCGCGCCGCGCGGCCCTGCTCGAGGCCTTCGGCGTGGCCTGCATCCCGCTCTCGACACCGCTCGGGGCGGTCTCGGGCGGCCAGCGCAGCCGCCTCGCGCTCGCCGCCCTGCTGCTGAGCCGCCCCGAGGCGCTCGTGCTCGACGAGCCGAGCAACCACCTCGACGACCGCGCCGTCGACGCGCTGCGCGAGCAGCTGCTCGGCTGGCGGGGTCCCGTGCTGCTCGCGAGCCACGACCGCGCCCTGCTCGATGAGGTGGCGACCGAGCTCGTCGACCTCGACCCGAGCCGACGCGCGGCAACGGGCGAGAACGGGGGAGGGCAGGCCGTGCGGTACGGCGGCGGCTTCAGCGACTACCTCGCCGAGAAGGCGCTCGAGCACGAGCGCTGGGGGCGCGCCTACGAGCTCGAGCAGCGCGAGCTCGGGCAGTTGCGCCAGACCGTGCAGGTCACCGCACGCGCTCTCGGCAACCCCGACCGCCGGGTGCGCGACAACGACAAGACCGTGCGCAACTTCAAGCAGGCCTCGGTCGAGGTCGCCGTCAGCCGCCGGGTGCGCGATGCCGAACGGCGCCTGGCCGACCTCGAGCGCGAGCAGCTCGGGGCGCCGCCTGAGCCGCTGCGGTTCGCGGGCCTGCCGCCGGGCATCGCCGCACTCGACCCCGCCGAGCCGCTCGTCGCGCTCGACGCGGCCGCGGTCGACCGCCGGCTCGCGACCGTGACGCTCGCGCTGCGGGCCGGCGATCGGATGCTCGTCACGGGCCCCAACGGATCGGGCAAGTCGACGCTGCTCGCGGTGCTCGCGGCGCGCATCCCGATCGATGCCGGCCGGCGCGTCGCGCGGCCGCGCGTGCGCATCGGCATGCTC
>NZ_JBKBLF010000024.1:0-35044 GCF_046296455.1 Microcella sp. | reverse complement strand
ATGCGGCGGGCGCGAGGGGCGCGCCCGTCGCGACCGCGGCATCCAGGGCATCGATCGCGGGCACGAGCGCATCGAGGAGGGTCTTGTCGCCGAGCTCGGCGCGGCCGCGCTCGCGAACCCCGGTGGCGCCCGCGCGTAGGGCGGCGACGAGCGCCGCACCATCGAGGGCCTCGGCGTCGCCGCACTGGCCTCCCGCGCGCAGCAGCAGGGTGCCGAAGAGCGGGCCGCTCGCCCCGCCGACCGTGCTGACGAGGGTGAGACCCGCGCGCGTGAGCGCTTCGCGCACCGAACCCGGCGGCTGCGCGTCGAGCTGCGAGACGACCGCGGCCATGCCGCGCTGCAGGTTGGCGCCGTGGTCGGCGTCGCCGATCGCGGCGTCGAGCTCGGTCAGGTGGTTCTCGTGCTCGCCGATCGCGGCCGCCCAGCGGCGCAGCCAGTCGGTCGTGGCGTCGAGCGTGAGCACCGTCAGCGCCCCCACCGCAGCGCGGGCGTCTCGACGGGCGAATCCCAGTAGGCCAGCAGCTCGGCGTCGACGGGCAGCACGTTGAGCAGGCACCCGGCCATGTCGAGCGCCGTGATGGTCTCACCCACGAGCGTGCGCATGCGGCGCACACCAACGGCCTCGAGCAGCTCGGCGACGGCGGCGAGCATGCCGTAGAGCTCGACGAGCGGTGTCGCCCCGAGGCCCGAGAGCATGACGATCGCGTCGCCCGCGGGCAGCCCGTCGGCGACGAGCGGGCCCACGAGCCGCTCGGCGAGCTCGGCGACCGGGGCCATCTGCTGGCGTTCGCGCCCGGGCTCGCCGTGGATGCCGACGCCCCACTCGATCTCGTCGTCGCCGAGCTCGAAGGTCGGGGCGCCCGCCGCGGGCACCGTCGCCCCGCTCAGGGCGATGCCCATCGAGCGGCCCGTGGCGGCGATGCGCTCGGCAAGCGCGTGCAGCGTGTCGAGGTCGTGCCCCTGCTCGGCCGCGGCCCCGACGATCTTCTCGAGCATCACGGTCGTGCCGGTGCCGCGCCGGCCCGCCGTGTAGAGCGAGTCGGCGACCGCGACGTCGTCGGCCACGACCACCACCCGCACGTCGATGCGCGCGGCCTGCGCGAGCTCGGCCGCCATCTCGAAGTTCATGACGTCGCCCGTGTAGTTCTTCACGACATGCAGCACGCCGGCCCCGCGCTCGACGGCCAGGGTGGCGGCGTGGATCTGGTCGGGCGTCGGCGAGGTGAACACCTCGCCCGCGACCGCCGCGTCGAGCATCCCGAACCCGACGTAGCCCGTGTGCAGCGGCTCGTGCCCCGACCCGCCGCCGCTGACGATCGCGACCGTGCCGTACTCCTTGGGCTCGGCGCGGTACACGATGCGGCGCTCGTGGTCGACCCGCACGCCGGGGTGGGCGAGCGCGAGCCCGCGCAGGGCGTCGGCGACCACGGTCTCGGGGGTGGAGATGAGCTTCTTCATCGCGCGGTCAGTCTAGGCCGGGGGCCTGCGGGGCTCTTCTGCGGGGCTGTGTGCCGCTCGCGGCACATGCCGCGCGTGGCACACTGACCGGGTGAGCAATCGTTCGATCCGGGTCGAGACGATCATCGCCGCCGACCTCGAGACCGTGTGGCGGCTCACGCAAGACCCTGAGCTGCACGCGCGCTGGGACGCCCGGTTCAGCCGCATCGTGCCGACCGAGCAGGGCGCCGACGGGCTGTGGCGCTTTCGCTACGAACGCCGGATGCTCGTGCGCACCATCCGCGGAACCGGCATCTCGCTCGGCTCACGCGAGGGTGCCGGCGGCACCCGCACCTCGGCGCTGCGCTTCACGACGAACGACCGCCTCTCGCCGCTGCGCGAGGGCCGCGGCTACTGGCGCTACGAGCCCGTCGACGGCGGCGTGCGCTTTATCACCGGCTACGACTACGAGCCCGGCTGGGGCCGTCTGCTCGACGACCTGCTCGTGCGGCGCCTCGTCGCCTGGATGACCGCCTGCAGCTTCGCGCGCCTGCGCCGATGGGCCGAGCACGGCGACGAGCCCGAGCGCTGGCCGCTGCCGCGCATGGCGCTGCCCGGCCGCGGCGACCGGCCTCGGGCCCGCGACTGCTCGTGGAGCATCGGGCGCGCGGGGGCCATGGCCGATGCGCCCGCGACCCTCTCCGACCTGGCGGCGCCATGACCGGCGACAGCATCTTCGCTCGCGCCATGGGCGACGATTTCACCCGGTTGCATCCCCAGCTGCAGCGGCGCTTCGGGGTCGGGCTCGAGGCGGGGTACGCCTGCCGCGGGCGCGGCGTCATGACGCGCATCCGACGGGGGCCGTGGTTCACGGTGCCGTTCCTGCACATCGGGCGCATCCGCAACATCCTGGCGCCGTTCGCCGGCGAGCGGGTGCCGTTCACGGTCGAGAACCACCCCTACCTCGACCCCTTCGGGCGCGAGACGGTGACCTTCGTGCGCACCTTCGACTACCCGAGTAGGCCCGGCCGACCGGGTCGCTTCGACGCCACGATGATTCTCGGTGCCAACGGGCGCATCGTCGACTACCTCGGCACCCACCAGCACCTCGCGGTCGACCTCGAGCTGAGCGCCGAGCCCGACGGCGCGCTGCGGCTGCGATCGGATGCCCAGCGCTTCTACGCCGGGCCACTCGCGTTCCGGTTCCCCATGATGTTCTCGGGCCGCGCCGACCTGCGTGAGTCGTTCGACGACGCCACGGGCGAGTACGTCATCAGGCTCGAGGTGCGCAACCGGGTGTTCGGGTTCCTGTTCGGCTACGAGGGCCGCTTCACGTGCGACTTCCCGCCCGCCACCGAGCCCCCGCCGCACGTGCTGCCCGTGCGGCACGAGCGGCGCGAGTAGCGGGAACGACGACGGCCCCGCATCCCTCGAAGGGAGCGGGGCCGCCGGTGGCTCGGGATGCGGTGCTACAGCCCCGCGATGATCTCGCGCATGAGGGCGGCCGCCTCGCTCGGCGTCTTGCCGACCTTGACGCCCGCGGCCTCGAGGGCCTCCTTCTTGGCCTGCGCCGTGCCCGCCGAACCGCTGACGATCGCGCCGGCGTGGCCCATCGTCTTGCCCTCGGGCGCCGTGAAGCCGGCGACGTAGCCGACGACGGGCTTCGTCACGTTGGCCTTGATGAAGTCGGCCGCGCGCTCTTCGGCGTCGCCGCCGATCTCGCCGATCATGACGATCGCCTTCGTCTCGGGGTCGGCCTCGAACGCGGCGAGCGCGTCGATGTGCGTCGTGCCGATGATGGGGTCGCCGCCGATGCCGATGGCGGTTGAGAAGCCCAGATCGCGCAGCTCGTACATCATCTGGTAGGTCAGCGTGCCCGACTTCGAGACGAGGCCGATGGGGCCCTTGCCCGTGATGTTCGCGGGGGTGATGCCCACGAGCGCCTCGCCCGGCGTGATGATGCCGGGGCAATTCGGGCCGATGATGCGCGTCGCGTTGCCGGTGGCCTGCGCGTGCGCCCAGATCTCGGCGGTGTCGAGCACGGGGATGCCCTCTGTGATGATGACGAGCAGCGGGATGCCCGCGTCGATGGCCTCGAACGCGGCGTCTTTCGAGAACGCGGGCGGCACGAAGGCGATCGAGACGTCGGCGCCCGTGGCGGCCATCGCCTCGGCGACCGTCGCGAAGACGGGCAGCTCGACGCTCGAGCCGTCGGCGGCCGTGTGGCTCACCGTGGTGCCGGCCTTGCGCGCGTTGACGCCGCCGACGACCTGCGTGCCGGCCTTGAGCATGAGGGCGGTGTGCTTGGTGCCCTCACCGCCGGTGATGCCCTGAACGATGACCTTCGAATCTTTGGTCAAGAAGATCGACATGGTGTTCTGTTCCCTTACTTCGCGGCGAGCGCGGCAGCCTTGTCGGCGCCGTCGTCCATGGTCGTGGCGAGCGTGACGAGCGGGTGCGCGGCCGCGGCGAGGATCGCCCGGCCCTCGTCGACCTGGTTGCCGTCGAGGCGCACCACGAGCGGCTTGGTCGCGGCATCGCCGAGCATCTCGAGCGCCGCGACGATGCCGTTGGCGACGGCGACGCACGAGGTGATGCCGCCGAAGACGTTGACGAAGACGCTCTTGACCTGCGGGTCGCCCAGAATCACGTCGAGGCCGGCGGCCATGACCTCGGCCGAGGCTCCACCGCCGATGTCGAGAAAGTTCGCGGGCTTGACGCCGCCGTGGTTCTCGCCCGCGTAGGCGACGACGTCGAGGGTCGACATGACGAGCCCGGCACCGTTGCCGATGACGCCCACCTCGCCGTCGAGCTTGACGTAGTTGAGGTCGTGCTGCTTGGCCTTCGCCTCGAGCGGGTCGGCCGCATCCTTGTCTTCGAGGGCCTCGTGGCCCGGCTGCCGGAACCCGGCGTTCTCGTCGAGGCTCACCTTGCCGTCGAGCGCGACGATGTCGCCCGCACCCGTGAGCACGAGCGGGTTGACCTCGACGAGCGTGGCGTCTTCGGCGACGTAGACGCCGTAGAGCAGCACGAAGACGGGCGCGACCTTCTCGACGAGCTCGGCGGGGAACTTCGCCGCGACCGCGATCTCGCGCGCCTTCTCGAGCGTGATGCCCACGGCCGGGTCGACGGCGACGCGCGCGAGCGCCTCGGGGCGCTCTTCGGCCAGCTGCTCGATCTCCATGCCGCCCTCGTAGCTGCACAGCGCCAGGTAGTTGCGGTTGGCGCGGTCGAGCAGCACCGAGAAGTAGTACTCCTCCTTGATGTCGGCACCCTGGGCGACCATCACGCGCTTGACGACGTGGCCCTTGATGTCGAGGCCCAGGATGTCGCGGGCCGCGGCCTCGGCGTCATCCGCGGTCTTGGCGACCTTGACGCCGCCGGCCTTGCCCCGACCACCGGTCTTGACCTGCGCCTTGACGACCGTCACCCCGCCGATCCGCTCGGCGGCCGCTCGGGCCTCCTCCGCGGTGTCGGCGATGATGCCCTGCAGCACGGGAACACCGTGCTTCTCGAAGAGGTCTCGGGCCTGATACTCGAAAAGATCCACGCTGCTCGTCCCATCCGCGTGCGAAAAGAGAAAGATAAGGGGAAGCGGTCGGCCTCTCGATCGTGAGCTTTCTCACCGGAGAGATTTCTCGATATCGAGACAAATCGCAGTGACTACTGTACCGCTCGCGCGGCCGCCGACTCGACGCGGGATGCGGGGCTGACGGTCACGCCGCGTCGTCGCGCCGCACGATCAGCACCGTCACGTCGTCACCGCTCGCGCCGCGCGCCCGCGCCCGGATGGCATCGATGATCTCCCACGGATCCTGCGCGAGTAGGGCGAGCGTCACGAGGTTGTCGAGCGATCGCAGGGTGCCGTCGTAGAGATCAAGCACGCCGTCGCTCACGACGATGAGGGTGTCTCCCGGATCGAGCTGCACGGTCTGCACGGTCCACTCGGTCTCGATGTCGACGCCCAGGGGCGGCGAGGTCGACCGAAGGCGCTGCGACGAGCCGTCGGCGCGCGCGACGATCGAGAGGCCGTGGCCCGCATCCACGTAGCTCAGCACGCCCGAATCCATGTCGAGGCGCGAGTGGAAGGCCGTGACGAACACGCCCGCGTTGTCGAGGTCGACCGTGAGCGCCGCTGACGCCGCATCCACCGCGCCCGCGACATCGGCAAACCGCGAGGCCGACCGCAGCACGGCGCGCACGGTCGCCGCGATGATCGACGCCGCGATCCCCTTGCCCATCGCGTCGGCGAGCGTGAGCGCGGCCCCCTCGCCGACGGGGTACCAGTCGTAGAAGTCGCCGCCCACCGCGCGGGCGGGAATGCAGACGCCCGCCGTCTTCCACCCCGGCAGGCTCAGCAGCTGCTGCGGCAGCAGGCCCTGCTGCACCTCGGATGCCCGGCTGAGCTCTTGGCTCACCGTCAGCTCTTGCTGCACCCAGCTCGCGAGGTCGCGCAGCATCTCGGTCTCGCGCGCCGAGAAGTGGCGCGGCTGCGAGTCGTAGACGCAGAACGCCCCGATGCGCTCGCCGCCGGGGGCGTAGAGCGGAAACCCGGCATAGAAGTTGATGAGGCCCGGCACCATCTTGTGGGCGTGGGCCGGGTCGGCGCTCAGATCGGGCACCACGAGGGGATCGTCGTGCTGGATCGTCACCGTGCACATCGACTCGTCGCGCGGCATCTCGACGGGCCCGATCCCCGAGACCGACTTCGCCCACTGGCGATCGCCGTCGATGAGGTTGACCGCCGCCGTCTCGACGCCGAACAACTGCCGGGCGAGCCGCGTCACGCGGTCGAAGCGCTCTTCGGGCGGCGTGTCGAGAATGCCCATGTCGTCGAGCGCGCGCTGGCGCGCCATCTCGTCGATGACACCCGCGATCGAGATCGAGGGCATGGCCTTGCGCGGCGGCGCCCCACCGTGGCGTCGGCCGCGCACGACCGTCCAGTGGTTGTACCCCTCCACGCGCCGGTGCTCGACGCTGTCAGAGAGCGCCTGCATGATCGGCAGGCCCCGGCCGCGCTCGGCAAACTGGTCGGGCATCGGCCGGTCGCGCAGATCGACGTGGTCGACCGCGCCCTCATCGGTCGCGGTGGCTTCGATGCGGTCGTCGTAGACGACGACCGAGAGCGTGAAGCTCACCGGGTCGCCGTTGTTCGCGTGCTGCATGACATTGGCCCCGAGCTCGACGATCGAGAGCTCGGCCGCCATGCGATCGGCCGCATCGAGGTACGGGGTCTGGGCCCAGACGGTCGCGAGCAGATCTTGCAGCGTGTCGACCGTGTCGGGCGGGCAGTGCAGCCGAAACGACCGCGAGACGACCTCAGGCATGGGGGAAGGCGGCGCCGACCGAGTCGAAGCTCTGCAGCACCGAGCCCATGTTGGTGAGCTCGAGCACGAGCTGCGCCTGCTCGGCGGGGCGCACGAGGCGCAGATCGCCTCCGGATGCCCGCACGGCCTTGAGCCCCGCGACGAGTGCGCCCAGCCCCGACGAGTCGAGGAACACAACCTGCGAGAGGTCGACCGCGACGTTCGGGTGGTTAGCGTCGACCGCCTGCTCGATGGCCTCGCGCATGCGTGCGGCCGTCACCATGTTGAGGCGCCCACCGACCGTGACCTCGGCGACACCGAAAGGGTGATGCACCACCGTGATGTCCATTGCCCGACCTCCCCGTCGAATCCTGACCCCATTATGGTGCGGGCAGCGCTCACAGCTTTTCGAGTGGCGCGATTTTTATGAGGAGGCGCTTGCGCCCCGCAGTGTCGAACTGCACCTCGGCGATGCTCTTGGGGCCGACGCCCGTCACGGCGCTCACGGTGCCGTCGCCGAAGTCGACGTGGCGGATGCGGTCGCCGACCGCGAGGGTCAAGTCGCCATTGTCGCGCACACTCGCCGTGACGCGGTTGGCCCACTCGGTCTTGGGCTTGCTGGCCGGCAGTGAGGCCGAGTAGCGAAAGCCGTCGCGACCCGTGCCGAGGCTGCGCGTGCTCGAGCGCGCGCCCATGCCGGGCGAGTCGCGCCAGTCGATCAGCTCGGTGGGGATCTCTTGCAGGTACCGGCTCGGGCTCGCCACTTGGGTGTCGCCGAAGGTCGAGCGCGTCATCGCGAGGCTCAGGTGCAGCACCGTGCGCGCCCGCGTGATGCCAACGTAGAACAACCGGCGCTCCTCGGCGGGGCCGCCGGGCTCGGCCGCGCTCATCTGGTGCGGCAGCAGGTTCTCCTCCACCCCCGTGATGAAGACCGCGTCATACTCGAGCCCCTTCGCGGTGTGCAGGGTCATGAGCGAGACAGTGCCGCTCGAGTCGTCGAGGTCGTCGGCCGCGGCGACGAGCGCCACCTCGGTGAGAAAGTCGACGAGCCGCCCTTCGGGGTTGTTCTTCTGAAAGTCGCGGGTCACCGCCACGAGCTCTTCCACGTTCTCGGCGCGCGCTTCGTCTTGCGGGTCGCGGCTCGCGCGCAGGGCCGCGAGGTACCCGGTCGCCTCGATGATGCCCGTGAGCAGATCCGGCACCAGGGCCGTGCTGATCGAGTCGGCGGCGCGGTCGAGGATCGCGGCGAGGTCGAGAATCGCCGTGGTGACTTTGGGGCCGAGACCGAGCGCCGCGGCATCCCGCAGCGCATCGTGCATCGTGCCGCCGAGCTCGTCGGCGTGGT
This sequence comes from Microcella sp., assembly GCF_046296455.1. Lineage (GTDB taxonomy): Bacteria > Actinomycetota > Actinomycetes > Actinomycetales > Microbacteriaceae > Microcella. The sequence continues at coordinate 26,956 of NZ_JBKBLF010000024.1, read as the reverse complement.
TCGCGAGCGCCGTCTCGGTCGCCGGCCCGATGCCGCGCTTCGGGGTGTTGAGGATGCGCCGCATCGCGAGACCGTCAGCGGGGTTCGCGACCGCGATGAGGTAGGCCATGAGGTCTTTGATCTCGGCGCGCTCGTAGAACTTGGTGCCGCCGAGCACCCGGTAGGGCAGCCCGGCGCGGATGAAGATCTCTTCGAGCGCACGCGTCTGGGCGTTGGTGCGGTAGAACACGGCGATCTGGCTGTAGGGCGTGCCCGCCTCGTGCAGCTTCTGGATCTCGTCGGCGACGAACTGCGCCTCGTCGTGCTGCGTGTAGCCCGTGAAGCCGACGATCTTCTCGCCCGCGCCGACCGCCGTGAAGAGGTTCTTGGCGATGCGGTCGAAGTTGTTGGCGATCACGGCGTTGGCCGCGTCGAGAATGGTCTGGGTCGAGCGGTAGTTCTGCTCGAGCAGCACGACCTCGGCGCCCGTGAAGTCGCGCTCGAACTCGACGATGTTGCGAATATCGGCGCCGCGGAAGGCGTAGATCGACTGGTCTGAGTCGCCGACGACCGTCAGGCTCGCGGCAGGGATGCCGCCGCTCGCGTCGAGCTCGACCCGGGTATCGGCGGGCACGTGCACGGGCTCGACGGGCCGCGTGAGCTCGCGGATGAGCGCGTACTGCGCGTGGTTGGTGTCTTGGTACTCGTCGATGAGGATGTGCCGGAACCGGCGCTGGTAGAGCGCCGCGACCTTCGGGAAAGCGCGGAACAGGTAGACCGTCTGCGCGATGAGGTCGTCGAAGTCGAAGGCGTTCGCGCGCCGCAGCTCGGCCGTGTAGCGCCGGAACAGCTCGAGGAACATGACCTCGGTCGGGTCGTTGGGGTTCAACTGGCGGCTGTAGCCCTCGGCGTCGACGAGCTCGTTCTTGAGCCGCGAGATCTTGCCCGCCACGGCGCTCACCGTGAAGCCCATCGTGTCGGCCTGCATCTCTTTCACGAGCCGCTTGATGAGGGCGCGCGAGTCGGCCGAGTCGTAGATCGTGAAGGCGGCGCCGAAGCCGAACTGCTCGGCCTCGCGCCGCAGGATGCGCACGCAGGCCGAGTGGAACGTCGAGATCCACATGCCCTGCGCGGCCTCGCGCCCCACGAGCAGCTCGACGCGCTCGCGCATCTCGGCCGCGGCCTTGTTGGTGAACGTGATGGCGAGGATCTGGCTCGGCCAGAGCTCGCGGTCGCGGATGAGCCGCGCGACGCGCCGCGTCAGCACCGCGGTCTTGCCCGAGCCCGCGCCCGCGACGATGAGCAGCGCCTGCGATCGGCTGAGCACGGCCGTGCGCTGCTGCGGGTTCAGGCCGTCGAGCAGCGGATCGACGTCGGCGAGAGAGGCGGAGGCGGGGGTGCTCATGACCGCCCCAGTCTAGGTCGCGCCTCTGACGCGACCCGGCTCGAGCATCCCGCGCTTCTCTGCCCAAGTGAAGGAAACCGCCGTCGACAACGGCCGGGTAACGCGAACCGGTGTGAATACGTGGCGGTGTTTCCTTCATTCGGCATCGGGCGGCTCCCTCACAGCGACGGATGCTCGCTCGCGGTCAGCCGAAAACCGTGGTCAGGCACCGCACGGTTCGACGCCGCGCGACCCTGCCACCATGCACGCACTCGACGCGTTGATCGCACGACACGGCGGCGCGATCGCCACCCACGAGCTGCACCAGGCGGGCGTGCCGCGCGGCAGGATCGCTGCAGCTGTTCGAGACGGACACCTGTGGAGGGTGCGGCAGGGCTGGTACGTCTCGCCGGGTACCCGCGCCTCGCTCGTGCGTGCGGTTCGCGTGGGCGGGAGGGCGACGTGTGCAACGGCGCTCGCGTGCGCCGGGGTGTGGACGGTGCATGACGATCGACTCCACGTGCGGGTCGAATCCAACGACTGCCGGTTGCGCTCACCCACCACGTCGTCCGCGCGTTTGAACTCCACCCCGCGCCCGGACGTCGTCGTCCACTGGCGCGCCGCTGCGGCGTCGGAGAACAGACTCCTCTGCGATGTGGCTGATTCGCTCGACGATCTGCGCCAGTGCGCGCCGCGCCTCGACTATCTCGCCGCACTCGAGTCGAGCATCCGGATCTGGCCGGACCTCACTCGCGCCCTGATCGCGCGAGGGCACTCCGATATCGGTTCGCTCGTCGACGGAATCTGCGAGTCAGGGATCGAGACGATGTGCTGGGTACGACTGTTCGCCGGACTCGGCGCCCGGAGGCAAGTGCACATCGACGGTGTCGGGCGCGTCGACTTTCTGGTCGGCGAACGGCTTGTCATCGAGGTTGACGGAGCAAGCTACCACCAGGGCGTGACGCCTTTCGAGGAGGACCGACGACGCGATGCAGAGCTGAGTCGCCGGGGCTTTCGGGTGCTGCGTTTCAGCTACCGACAGATCATGCACGACTGGAAGCTCGTCGAGGCAGCCGTGTGGGCGGCGCTCGCTCGCGGCGATCACCGGTAGTCACTCGCTGAGGTGATCTCGGCGCCACCCAGTCGGCGGCCTGATGCCAAATGAAGGAACGAAGCACACTCAACACCACAACCATGCGGGTCGTGGGCTCGGTCCGTGGCGGTTTCCTTCAATTGGTCAGCCGAGGGCGGCGCGGGCCTCGAGGGCGAGGTCGGGGTGGTCAGCGAACACGCCGTCGAGGCCCGTGCGCATGATGGCCGTGAAAAACGTCATCCAGTCGCCGTGCGCCGCGGCCGCGGTGCCGAGGCGGCACGGCGCGGGAAGGAACCGGTTCTCGGGGCGCAGGGTCCACGTGAAGACGCCGAGCCCTGCGGCGTGGGCGCGGTCGACGAGATCGGATGCCGCGAGCCCGTCGCCGAGCGGGCTCCAGGCCGAGCCCGGGCGGCTGGGGCCCCGCGACTCCGCCCGCACGAGCAGCGCGGTGTCGACGCTGATGCCGTCGATGCCGCAGGCCCGTAGGCGCGCGAGGCCGGCATCCGTCAGATGGCCCGCGTAGGAGAGGGCGGCGGCGCCGTGCCGCGCCACGAGATCGGCGGGGCTGCCCGACTTCTCGAGTAGATAGACGTACTCGGCCGGCAGCCCGCGGTCGCGCAGCTGGTGCAGCACCGACTGCTCGAAGGCCTCGACGATGAGGCGCCCCGGCTGCGCCGCCGACCAGCCGGCGAGCTCGGCCGCGATGAGCTCGTCGAGCGGCAGGCCGATCGAGGCGAAGTAGGTGGCGTGCTTGACCTCGGCGACGAGGCGCACGGGCTGGCCGGTGCCCGGCGCGGGCGGGGCCTCGTCGAGCAGGTGCAGCAGGTCGCGCAGCCGCAGCACCGGGTAGCGCCCGTCGAAGCGCGCCGATGCATCACGCACCTGCGGCAGGCGCTCGCGGGCGCGCAGCGTGCTGAGCTCGGCCCACGTGAGGTCTTCGGTGAACCAGCCCGTCAGGCGCTGGCCGTCGATCTCGCGCGTCGTGCGGCGGGATGCGAACTCGGGCCGCTCGGCCACATCGGTCGTTCCGCTGATCTCGTTCTCGTGGCGCAGCACGAGCTCGCCGTCGCGCGTGGCGACGATGTCGGGCTCGATCGCTTCGGCGCCGAGGGCGAGGGCCAGCCGGTACGCGGCCTCGGTGTGCTCGGGCCGGTAGCCGCTCGCGCCGCGGTGCGCGACGACGAGAGGTCGCGCTGGTCGCTCGGGCGTGTGCTCGGTCACCTCGACCACGGTACGGGATACCGTCGAGGGCATGAGCGACGTGCAGCCCGAGAGCGCGCCCCCCGCACCCGTCGCGCCGACCGAACCGACGTCCCCCGCACCCGTCGCGCCGACCGAGCCCGGCCCTCGGCCCCGCACGAACGCGCTCGCCGTCGCCGCGCTCATCCTCGCTGTGCTGCTCAGCCCCCTCGCCGCCCTCTTCGGGCACATCGCGGCCGTGCAGATCGGCCGGTCGAACGGCCGCGAACGGGGCGCCGTCATCGCGTGGATCGCGGTCGGCCTCGGCTATCTCTGGCTCATCGCGGCGATCGTCGCGGGGGTCGCTGTCGGGCAGCTGCTGGGCCGATGACCACGTGGGTCGAGCCCGCGGCCCAGCTGCCGCTGCGCTGGGGCCGCTACCGCGAGCGCGTCATCGCCGGCCTCGTGCTCATCATTGGCGGCCTCGTGCACCTACAGGCAGCGAGCACCATGCAACTGCTGCCGCTCGCCGTCGGCTCGGCCGCGCACCTGCTCGGCTGGCTCATCTTGCCCGCCACCGCGTGGCGGCGCCTCGTGCCCCTCGTGCCGAGCGGCGCCGTCGTGTGGCTGCTGCTGACCGGGCCGCAGGCCACCTGGACCCTCGCCGTCACGTTCGTCTGCTGGCTCATCGCGCGCCACCGGCCGTGGCGCAGCTACCTCGCCCTCGGGCCGGTGCTGCTCAACGGCGTCGTGGCGACCGCGGCGTTCCGCGAGTACGACCAGATGCCGATCGCGCTCGCGGTGTCGGCCGTCGTGCTCGTGGGCTCGGCGTGGTGGGCGTGGGCGCTCGCGCGGCCCGCGGTGAGCATCCGCAGCCCCGAACCGTCAGCACCGCCCTCAGCCGCGCCTTAGGCACCCGCCAGCACATTCGAGGCGAGATTCCCTACACTTTGCCTATGGCCACTTCCAACCCCGCATTCTCCAACTCCCCCGCCTTCTCGCAGAGTGCGACCAAGGCGGTGCAGTGGACCCAGGAGCCCAGCGCCGAGCAGCTCGACGAGCTCTACGCGCGCTCGTCGGCGACGCCCGACCAGATGGACCGCATGACGTACGAGAACACGATCCAGAAGGTCGTGGGCGCCTTCGCCGTGCTCATGCTGTTCGCCGCCGTCGGCTGGTTCGTGCCGATCCTCATGATCCCCGGCGCGATCGTCGGTTTCGTGCTCGCGCTCGTCAACATCTTCAAGAAGGAGCCGTCGCCCGGCCTGATCCTCGCCTACACGGCGGCGCAGGGCCTCTTCGTCGGCGGCATCTCGATGACGTTCAACGCCGCGTCCGAGGGCATCGTCATCCAGGCGGTGCTCGGCACCTTCGCCGTGATCGGCGTCACGCTCGCCCTGTTCGCGAGCGGCAAGATCCGCGCCTCGAAGCGCGCGACGAAGATCTTCCTCGTCGCGATGATCGGCTACGCGCTCTTCTCGCTCATCAACTTCGGCCTCATGGCGTTCGGGGGCACCGACAGCATGTTCGGTCTCCGCGACACCCCGTTCCTTGGCATGCCGCTCGGCTTCTGGCTCGGCATCCTTGTGATTCTGCTCGCCGCCTACTCGCTCGTGCTCGACTTCGACTCGATCCAGACCGGTGTGCGGCGCGGAGCACCCGCCAAGTACGGCTGGACGGCCGCCTTCGGCATCATGGTCACCGTCATCTGGCTGTACCTCGAGATCCTGCGCCTGCTCGCGATCCTGCGCGGCGACTGATCGATCGCATCATGGATGAGGGCCGCCCTTGGGGGCGGCCCTTTTCCGTTGTGCGGTGGGCGAGTGTTGGCAGGGCCGAGTAACCGCAAAGAGGCGTTCAGGTACTTCGGCGCTCTAGGGATCGCCGCCGGGACGGCGGCTGGAATAGCAGCCCAGCGAGGCCAGAAATGGCCTCGCTAAACGGGCTGCTATTCCCATTCAATCGTTCCCGGCGGCTTGGAGGTGACGTCGAGGACGACGCGGTTGACGCCGGCGACCTCGTTTGTAATGCGGTTCGAGATGCGGGCGAGCACCTCGTAGGGCAGGCGGGTCCAGTCGGCGGTCATCGCATCCTCCGACGACACGGGGCGCAGCACGATCGGATGCCCGTACGTGCGCCCGTCGCCCTGCACGCCCACCGACCGCACGTCGGCGAGCAGCACGACCGGGCACTGCCAGATCTCGGCGTCGAGCCCGGCCGCGGTCAGCTCGGCGCGCACGATCGCGTCGGCCTCGCGCAGCAGATCGAGGCGCTCCTGCGAGACCTCGCCGATGATGCGGATGCCCAGGCCGGGGCCCGGGAAGGGCTGGCGCGCCACGATCGGCTCGGGCAGGCCGAGCTCGCGCCCGATCGCCCGCACCTCATCTTTGAAGAGCGTGCGCAGCGGCTCGACGAGCGCGAACTGCAGGTCGTCGGGCAGCCCGCCCACGTTGTGGTGGCTCTTGATGGTGGCCGTGCCCGAACCGCCGCCCGACTCGACGATGTCGGGGTACAGCGTGCCCTGCACGAGGAACTCGATGGCCCCGCCCGAATCCTGAGCCTCGGCAACCAGGTCGGCTGCGGCCTGCTCGAAGGTGCGGATGAACTCGCGGCCGATGATCTTGCGCTTCGACTCGGGGTCGGTGACACCCGCGAGGGCCGTCATGAACTGCTCGCGAGCATCCACCGTCACGAGACGAATGCCCGTGGCCGCCACGTAGTCTTCTTCGACCTGGCGACGCTCGTCGGCCCGCAGCAAGCCGTGGTCGACGAAGACGCAGACCAACTGGTCGCCGACCGCCTCGTGCACGAGCGCGGCCGCGACGGCGGAGTCGACACCGCCCGAGAGTCCACAAATGACGCGGGCCGAGCCGACCTGCGCGCGAATGCGCTCAACCTGCTCGGCGATGACGTTGCCGCTGTTCCAGTCGGCGGGGATGCCCGCCGCAGTGTGCAAGAAGTTCTCGAGCACGCGCTGGCCAAACTCGGAGTGCTTGACCTCGGGGTGCCACTGCACGCCATACATTTTCTGCTCGTCGCTCGCGAAGGCAGCGACGGGCGTGTCAGCGGTCGAGGCGAGCACCGTGAAGCCCTCGGGGGCGCGGGCGACCGAGTCGCCGTGGCTCATCCACGTCGTCTGGCTCTCGGGCTGGCCGGCGAGCAGCGCGCCGCCGTCGCCGTGCACCGTCATCGCCGTCGCACCGTACTCGCGGCGGCCCGTGCGCGCGACCTCGCCGCCGAGCTGCTGCGCCATCACCTGGAAGCCGTAGCAGATGCCCATCACGGGCACCCCGAGCTGCAGGATTCCCGGGTCGAGGGTCGGCGATCCCGGCTCGTAGACGCTCGAGGGGCCGCCGCTCAGCACGATGCCAGCGGGCTGCTTCTCAGCGACCTCGGCCGCGGTGATCGTGTGCGGCACGATCTCGCTGTAGACGCCGGCCTCGCGCACGCGACGGGCGATCAGCTGCGCGTACTGCGCGCCGAAGTCGACGACGAGCACGGGGCGGTGGGCGGTGTCGCTCATGCGGCGGCCTCCAGGTCAGCGATGATCGCCTCGACGTCGCGCGGCACCCGGCGCTCGAAGAAGAACGAGAGGAACGGGATGATGCCGCCCATGGCGATCCAGACGAACTTCCAGAACGGCCAGCGCAGCAGGCGCCACAGCACGAAGTCGCACGCGAGGTAGAGCACGTAGAGCCAGCCGTGCACGGCGAGCAAGAAGATCGAGACGTTGAAGCCCGTGATGGCGTCGGGATCGGTGAGCGCGAGGCCCCCGGATGCTCCGCCGAACTCGATGTCGACGCCGAAGCCGTAGCGGCACACCATCATGACGACGAGGCCGAGCAAGAAGATGCCCGTGATGATCGACGAGACCTTGTAGACCCTCAGGGTGCGACGGATGAGGGGGATGTCTGCACGCTTCGGGCCGATCGCCATGCTCTCAGTTTAGGGGCGCGGGCTGAGCCGTCTCCGCGGTCGCGGCCGCCGCGATCTTCTCCTGCTCGTCGCGCACGAGCCGCCACCACAGGTAGAGGGCGAAGCCGCCGAAGATGACCCACTCGATCGCGTAGAAGAGGTTGAGCAGGTTGAGCTCGGCCTCGAGCTCGGGCGGCGGCGCGGCGATCGTCGCGAGCCCCGGCGGCGCGGCGTCGAGCACGAGATAGCCCGAGTACACGGGCCCCGGCTCGGCCCACAGGTTGACGAGCTCGGCCACCGCGATCGCCGTGCGCTCGCCCGCCTCGAAGTCGCTGAGCTGCGGCGACTCGCTGGGCACGTAGCGGCCCGTCAGCTCCGCATCCCCCGACGGCAGGTTCGGGATGCCCGCCCCGACCGGCCCGTACCCGACGGCCACGGCGAGGCTCGCGCCGCCCTCGGTCACGAGGTGCCGAATGACCCAGTCGCCCGGCTCGCCCGCGGTACCGGATCCGTCGTCCCCGCTCAGCCGCCCCGTGACGACGAGGTCGTCGCCGGGCATCCACGCGCCGCTCACGGTGACCAGCCGACCGCTCGCGTCGCTCGTCATGACCTGCTGCGGCTCGGCCACCGTGTCGAGCGCCACGGGCGTCTCGGTCTCGCGCTCGTCGACCGCGGCCGAGGCGAGCGAGCGCTCGAGCTGCCACTGCCCGAGGGCCGCGAAGCCCGCGGCGACGCCGATGGCCAGCAGCAGCGCCGCGATCCAGCGCGGGCGCCGGGCGACGCGCCAGAACGGCGGCAGCGGTGCGGGGGCGTCGGTCGCCATCGGCGGGGGTGTCTTTCTGCGCGCGCGGGCGCGAGGCTCAGTGCGCCGAGTAGGGCGCCACGACCACGTCGACCCGCTGGAACTCCTTGACGTCGGAATAGCCCGTCGTCGCCATCGATCGTCGCAGAGCGCCCATGAGATTGACCTGACCGTCGGCCGTCTCGCTCGGCCCGAACAGCAGCTGCTCGAGCGGGGCCAGCTGACCGACGTGCACGCGCTTGCCGCGCGGCAGCTCGGGGTGGTGCGCCTCGGCACCCCAGTGCCACCCGCCGCCCGGAGCATCCGTCGCCCGCGCCAGGGTGCTGCCCAGCATGACGGCGTCGGCGCCCATCGCGACCGCTTTGACGATGTCGCCGCTCGTGCCGAGGCCGCCGTCGGCGATGACGTGCACGTAGCGGCCGCCCGACTCGTCCATGTAGTCGCGGCGCGCTGCGGCGACGTCGCTCACCGCGGTGGCCATCGGGGCGTGGATGCCGAGGCTCAAGCGCGTCGTCGACGCGGCCCCGCCGCCGAAGCCGACGAGCACCCCGGCCGCACCCGTGCGCATGAGGTGCAGCGCGGCGGTGTAGGTCGCGGCGCCGCCCACCATGACGGGAACATCGAGCTCGTAGATGAACTTCTTGAGGTTGAGGGGCTCGCTGCCGTTCGAGACGTGCTCGGCGCTCACGGTCGTGCCGCGGATGACGAAGAGGTCGACCCCGGCGTCGATGACGGCCTGGTGGTGCTCTTGCGTGCGCTGCGGGCTGAGCGCGCCGGCCACGGGCACGCCCGCGGCGCGGATCTCGGCGAGCCGCGCGCCGATGAGCTCGGGCTTGATGGGCTCGGCGTAGATGCGCTGCATCTCGGCCGTCGCGCCGGCCTCGTCGAGCTCGCGGATGCGGGCGAGCTGCGCCTCGGCATCCTCGTACCGCGTCCAGAGACCCTCGAGGTCGAGCACGCCGAGGCCGCCGAGCCGCCCGATGGCGATCGCGGTGGCGGGGCTCACGACCGAGTCCATGGGCGCGGCGATGACGGGCATCGCGAAGGTCAGCGCGTCGATGCTCCAGGCCAGCGACACGACCTCGGGATCGCGCGTGCGCCGACTGGGCACCACCGCGATGTCGTCGAACGAGTACGCCCTGCGCGCCCGCTTGCCTCGGCCGATCTCGATCTCCATCACCGTGCCAGCCTATCGGGCGGGCGCGCGCGGGTAACGTGGCGACCGGCGGTCGAGGCCGACCCCGGCGACAGGAGGGCACCATGACCGGCAGCGCACTGAGCATCGAGCGACCGGGCGAGCGCGGCGTCGAGCCCCTGCGCATCGCGGTCGTCGGCGCCGGCGGCTGGGGCGCCCAGCACGCGCGCGTCGTGACCGAGCGCGTCGACACCGAGCTCGTGGGCGTGGTCGGTCGCGACCCGTCGCGCACCGCCGCCCGGGCGGCCGCGTACGGCACGCGCGGGTACACCTCGATCAGCGGGATGCTCGAGGCCGAGCACCCCGACCTCGTCATGGTGAGCCTGCCGAACGAAGAGCACTTCGCTCCGACCCTCGAACTGCTGCGCGCGGGCGTGCCGCTGCTCGTCGAGAAGCCGCTCGTCTTCGACCTCGCCGAGGCCGACGCGCTGCTCGAGGCCGCGGGCGACACGTTCTTCGGCATCAACTTCAACCACCGCTACGCCGAGCCCGTGCAGCGCGCGCGGGCGGCGCTGCAGGCGGGCGAGCTCGGCGACCTCGTGTTCGCCACGTGGCGCTTCGGCGGCGAGGCCAACCGCGGGCCCTCGCCGCACGCCAACCTCATCGAGACGCAGTGCCACGGCTTCGACATGCTCGAGCACCTGTGCGGGCCGATCAGCTCGGTGGCCGCGCAGATGACCTCCATGACCTACGGGGCCTTCAGCACGGTGGCCATCGCGCTCGAGTTCGCGTCAGGAGCCGTCGGAACCATGCTCGGCTCGTACGACTCGTCGTACGCCTACCCCGACACCCAGCGCGTCGAGCTGAACGGCACCGCGGGGCGCGCGGTCATCCATGACACCGTCAGGGCGCTGACGCTGCAGTCGGTCGGCGACGAGACCGAGCGCGTCTGGCGGCCCGGCTACTTCGACGACGAGGCGCGCTCGTTCGAGCGCACCTTCGACCGGCATCTGGATGCTGTGCTCGCGGCCCTGCGCGCCGGCTCACCGCCGCCCGTACCCGCCTCGGCGGGCCGCCGTGCGCTCGAGCTCGCGCACGCGGTGATCCGCTCGCACGAGACCGGGGCCCGCGTGCCGACCCCGCCCGCGCGCACGTAGCCGCACACACAGGCCGTCGCCGTCGCCCGTCGCACCTCGCAGTTCGCACGGAAAGCGACACGTCGCACGTTTCAAAACGTGCGAGGTGTCGCGAACGGTACGAGGCGTGCGCGCCCTGACCGCCGAGGTACCGCGTCAGCCTCGAGCTTGTGGCGCAGGACGCGCGGATCTCGCAGGTCGTCCCACACGCAGCGGAGCATTCCGTCCCCGCTCGCCCGAACGGCGTCCTCGCGATCTTTCTCCTCGACGACTACCTGTTCGGCGGTGCGGTCGCCTCGGGCTTCACCGGCGCGGTACTTGAGTCGGCCGTCGAACTCACCCGCGAGCCGGATCGACGGCCATCGGAAGTCGGAGCGGAAGCGCCGCCCGTCCGCAAGCCGGTACTCGTGCTGCAGGTCGGGAACCTCGAAGCCGAGCTGGTGGATGAGCACGCGCATCCACGACTCGCCCGGCGACTCCGCGCGCCCGTCGGCGAACGCGAGTGCCCGCTCGAGTCGAGACCTCCCGCGAACCATGCCGAGAGCATCCGCTGCTTCGCGGATCTCGTCGATGCTCGTTCCCGACTCCCCGGGTCGGCACCGAATCCTGATGGCCCAGTCGATCGCCGCAACGCTCCGCGCGAAGGACGACCGGGTACTGAGCTCGACGATCGTCCGCGGCAGATCGGTCACGACGGCGCCGCGATGCTCGACGACCCGGTACTCATCATCGGCGGTGGCCCAGTAGCGCAGATCGGAGGTCCGTCGGGTGGCGCGGTCGTCCCACCCGAGCGCGTCGACGACCGGAAGGAACTCGTCCTCTAGGACGGGCACGCCCCAGACCCGTGCTGCAGAGATGCCGCAGAGCGGTTGCCGCACGCGCCCGCGAGTGGCGGCGGCGACAGCGCGCAGCAATTCGAGATCCCAGGGCTTCAGCTTCTCGACCACCGCGCGAGGAATGTAGATGCCGCGTACGAGTCGCACGACCTCGCCACGCGCCGTCGCCCGGTGCAGCGACCGCGCGAGGGATGGGTCGCCGACCTCGGCGACGACGATGGCGTGCGCGAGGGCACTGGTGATGATGTCGGTCATGCCGCGACCTTGGCCGAGTTTCGTCGGCGCGCCACGCCTGCGAGGTCAGAAGATGCACGGCGCCCGCCGGTGAGGGTTTCCTGAGGGAGGGGTGCCCACACCTCGCACTCGTGCCGACACCTCGCACGTTTCCGAGCGTGCGAGGTGTCGTGAACCCTGAGAGGCGACGGGGATGCGGGGGGCGCGCGGCTAGCGGCGGTAGTTCGGCGCCTCGACGACCATCTGGATGTCGTGCGGGTGCGACTCTTTGAGCCCCGCGGCGGTGATGCGCACGAACTTGCCGCGCTGCTTGAGCTCGGGGATCGTGCGGGCTCCGGTGTAGAACATCGACTGCCGGAGGCCGCCGAGCAGCTGGTAGACGACCGAGCCGACGGGGCCGCGGTAGGGCACCTGGCCCTCGATGCCCTCGGCGATGAGCTGCTCGTCGCTCGGCACGTCGGCCTGAAAGTAGCGGTCGCGCGAGTACGAGGTCTTCGTGCCGCGGGTCTGCAGCGCCCCGAGCGAGCCCATGCCGCGGTACGACTTGAACTGCTTGCCGTTCACGAAGATGAGGTCGCCGGGGCTCTCGTCGGTGCCCGCGAGCAGCGAGCCCAGCATGACCGTGTCGGCGCCCGCGACGAGCGCCTTGGCGATGTCGCCCGAGTACTGCAGGCCGCCATCGGCGATGACCGGGATGCCCGCCTCGCGTGCGGCGAGCGAGGCCTCGTAGACGGCCGTGACCTGGGGCACTCCCACGCCGGCGACGACGCGCGTCGTGCAGATCGAGCCGGGGCCCACGCCGACCTTCACGGCGTCGGCTCCCGCGTCGATGAGCGACTGGGCGCCCGTGCGGGTCGCGACGTTGCCGCCGATGACGTCGATGTGCGCGAAGGCCGGGTCGGCCTTGAGCCGCGCGATGATCTCGAGCACTCCCCGGGAGTCGCCGTTCGCGGTGTCGACGACGAGCACGTCGACCCCGGCGTCGCGCAGCTCGCTCGCGCGCTCCCAGGCGTCGCCGAAGAATCCGATGGCGGCGCCGACGCGCAGGCGGCCCTCGGCATCCTTCGTCGCGTTCGGGTACTGCTCGCTCTTGTCGAAGTCTTTGACGGTGATGAGGCCGCTCAACCGCCCGACCTCGTCGACGAGGGGCAGTTTCTCGATCTTGTGCTGCGCGAAGAGGGCGAGCACGTCGTCTTGCGAGATGCCGACCGGTCCGGTGATGAGCGGGGCCGGGGTCATGACGTCGCGCACGAGCGTGGTCGCGGCCTCGAAGCGCGAGACGAAGCGCATGTCACGGTTGGTGATGATGCCGACGAGCCGACCGTCGCCCTCGACCACGGGCAGGCCGGAGACGCGGAACTGGCCGCACAGGGCATCCACCTCGGCCACCGTCGCATCGGGGGTCGTCGTGACGGGGTTGGTGATCATGCCCGACTCGGAGCGCTTGACCTTGTCGACCTGCTGGGCCTGGTCGGCGATCGAGAGGTTGCGATGCATGATGCCCATGCCGCCCTGGCGCGCCATCGCGATGGCCATGCGGGCCTCGGTGACCGTGTCCATGGCGGCCGAGAGCAGGGGCGCGTAGACCGAGATGCGGCGCGTGAGCCGTGAGGTGGTGTCGGCCTCGCTGGGGATGACGTCGGTGTGCGCGGGCAGCAGCATGACGTCGTCGTAGGTGAGTCCGATGAATCCGAACGGATCGGGCTGGTCCATTGTTCCCCTTGGCTGTGCGGTTCTGTCGGCACCGGGATGCCGTGTGATCGCTCCCATGCATGCACGCGATGCGAGCCGGGATGCCGCGCTGAATTCCGGTGTCTCATCTTAAGCCGGTTAGGTCGAAACCTATTCCGTCGCAATAATGGCTGAGCAGATCGGTCGCGGCCCGAAACACCTCGGCAACAATCGATCCGTATCGTCACCGTCGACGAACAGGGCCTGCTGGCCCGCGAGATGCACCCGTCTCGACCCGAAACGACCTGGAGGTTTCGTGGCACACGCTGCTAGCAGACCACTCCCCCGACGTACGCCCCGGCGCCTCGCCGCCGTGCTCCTCGCGGGGATCGTCGCTGCGCTCACCCTGTCGGTCGCCGCCCCGGCGTCTGCCGACGAGGTCGGCCTCGACGAGTACGACTTCAAGATCAGCGGGCTCGTCGAGCTGGCCGACGAGCCGCTCGCCGACGTGCTGCTCGTCGTCGAGGGCGGCGGATTCCGCGTCGAGGTCGAGAGCGGTGACGACGGCCGCTGGGCCGTCGGCGTTCCGGAGAAGGGCGAGTTCACCGTCACCCTCGACGAGAACACGCTGCCCGAGGGCATCGCCGTCATCGACCCCGAGCTCGAGCAGCCGAACGTGCGCACCATCACGGTCGGGCAGTCGGGCAGCGCGGTCGCCAACTTCTTCATCGGCCAGGGCGAGCGCAACACCGTGAGCCTCTTCGACCAGGTGATCGAGCGCATCTTCAACGGCCTCAACTTCGGGCTGCTGCTGGCGCTCGCCGCGATCGGCCTCTCGCTCGTGTTCGGCACGACGGGCCTCAGCAACTTCGCGCACGCCGAACTCATCACCTTCGGCGGCCTCATGACGCTGCTCTTCGGCGTCGTGCTCGGCATGCCGATCTGGCTCGCCATCCCCATCGCGCTGGTGCTGAGCGCCGGGCTCGGCTACGTGAACGATGCGGCGCTCTGGAAGCCGCTCCGCCGCAAGGGCGTCGGGCTCATCCCGATGATGATCGTCTCGATCGGCCTCTCGCTCGCGGTGCGGTACATCTTCCAGCTCTTCGTCGGCGGCGACACGCAGCAGCTGCCCGGCGCGACCGACACGACGCTCTCGATCGGCGCCTTCGGCCTCTCGTGGACGGACGTCGCGAGCATGGCGGTGAGCGTCATCGTGCTGCTGGGCGTCGCCTACTTCTTGCTGCGCACGCGCATCGGCAAGGCGACCCGCGCGGTCAGCGACAACCCCGCGCTCGCGGCCGCGAGCGGCATCGACGTCGACCGCGTGATCCGCATCGTCTGGGTCATGGCGGGCGGCCTGGCCGGTCTCTCGGGCATCCTCTGGGCCTACTTCCGCCCGGGCGTGAGCTGGGACATGGGCTTCCAGATCCTGCTGCTGACCTTCGCCGCGGTGACCCTGGGCGGCCTCGGCACCGCGTTCGGCGCGCTCGTCGGCGCGCTCATCGTGGGGCTCTTCGTCGAGCTCTCGACCCTCATCATCCCCTCCGACATGAAGTACGTCGGAGCCCTGGTGATCCTCATCCTGGTGCTGCTCGTGCGGCCCCAGGGCATCCTCGGACGCAAAGAACGAATCGGCTAGGGGCTGACCATGATCGACTGGCTTCAAATCATCTCGAACGCCGCGCAAGAGATCATCTCTCCGACCACGGCGGCGTACGCGCTCGCGGCGCTCGGCCTCGCGATCCACTTCGGCTTCACCGGTCTGCTGAACTTCGGCCAGGCGGGCTTCATGATGCTCGGCGCCTACGGCTACGCCATCGCGACGCTCACCTTCGGCTGGCCGGTCTGGGCCGCGATCCTCACGGGTGTGGTGGCGTCGATCGTCTTCGCGCTCATCCTCGGTATTCCGACCCTGCGATTGCGCGCCGACTACCTGGCGATCGTGACGATCGCCGCGGCTGAGATCGTGCGACTGCTGTTCACGACCAACACCTTCGAGCCCGTCACGGGCTCGGCGAACGGCCTGCAGGGCTACAAAGACGGCTTCGAGGCGCTCAACCCGATTCCGCCGGGAACCTACGGCTTCGGCCCGTGGGTCTACAACGAGTACGACTGGTGGGTGCGCATCTTCGGCTGGAGCCTCGTCGCGCTCGCCGCTTTCATCACGTGGCGCCTCTTCAAGAGCCCCTGGGGCCGGGTGATCAAGGGCATCCGCGAAGACGAGGATGCGGTGCGCGCGCTCGGCAAGAACGTGTACTTCTACAAGATGCAGTCGCTCGTCATCGGCGGCGTGTTCGGCGCCCTCGCTGGCATGATCTTCATCCTGCCGCGAGCCGTGGTGCCCTCGAACTACCAGACCTCGCTGACGTTCTTCATCTACGCGATCCTGCTGCTCGGCGGTGCGGCGACGGTGTTCGGGCCGATCATCGGCTCGGTCATCTTCTGGGTGCTGCTCTCGTTCTTCTCGGGCTTCATCGCCCGCGCGGTCGAGGTGGGCTGGCTGCCGTTCCTGTCGAACGTCCAGGCTGGTCAGCTTCGCTTCATCCTGGTGGGGGTCGCGATCATGCTGATCGTCATCTATCGACCACAAGGAATCTTCGGCAACAAGAAGGAGCTGGCCTTTGTCAAGTAGCGCCGGCGCCCAGGGCGCCCCCATCAAGTCGACGGGCCTGCACATCGGCGAGCCCGCCCCCGGCGTGAAGAAGGTCGACCCGATCATCGTGGCCGACAACATCACGCGCACCTTCGGCGGCCTCACGGCCGTGCAGGTCGAGCACCTCGAGATTCCCCGCGGCGCGATCACGGCCCTCATCGGTCCGAACGGCGCCGGCAAGACGACGCTCTTCAACCTGTTGACGGGCTTCGACAAGCCCGACACGGGCGAGTGGACGTTCGACGGCCAGGGCATCTCGGGCATCCCGGCCTTCAAGGTCGCCCGCCGTGGCCAGGTGCGCACCTTCCAGCTCACCAAGGCCCTCAGCCTGCTCACCGTGCTCGACAACATGAAGCTCGGGGCCAAAGACCAGAGCGGCGAGAGCCTGGCGCGCGCGCTGTTCCCGTGGTTCTGGCGCAAGCAAGAGGCCGAGATCGAGGCGCGGGCGATCGACCTGCTCACGCGCTTCAAGCTCGACGCGAAGAAAGACGACTACGCGGCGAGCCTCTCGGGCGGGCAGCGCAAGCTACTCGAGATGGCGCGAGCGCTCATGAGCCAGCCGAGCCTGGTCATGCTCGACGAGCCGATGGCCGGCGTCAACCCGGCTCTCACGCAGTCGCTGCTCGACCACATCCTCAACCTCAAGACCGAGGGCATGACGGTGCTCTTCGTCGAGCACGACATGCACATGGTGCGGCACATCGCCGACTGGGTCGTGGTCATGGCGGAGGGCCGTGTCGTCGCCGAGGGCGACCCGCACGAGGTCATGGCGAACCCCGCGGTGATCGACGCCTACCTCGGCTCGCACCACGATGAAGACCTGGGCGACCTCGACACCGGGGTCATGACCGCGATCAAGGAGCTGGCCGATGACGACGCCGACGACGACAAGCGCTGACGCCGTGACCGAGACCCGCAAGGTCGTCGTGCACGTCGACACCGTCACGGCGGGCTACCTGCCCGGCATCAACATCCTCAACGAGTGCTCGCTCACCGCCTACGACGGCGAGCTGATCGGCATCATCGGCCCCAACGGCGCCGGCAAGTCGACGCTGCTCAAGGCCATCTTCGGCCTCGTGAAGGTGCGCGAGGGCACGATCTCGCTCTACGGCGACGACATCACCAACCTCAAGGCCAACAAGCTCGTGGCCAAGGGCGTCGGTTTCGTGCCGCAGACGAACAACGTCTTCCCGACGCTCACCATTCAAGAGAACCTCGAGATGGGGCTCTTCCAGAAGCCGAAAGAGCTCGACCACCGGCTCGAGTTCGTCGTGAGCATCTTTCCCGAGCTCGGAAAGCGCCTCAGCCAGCGGGCGGGCTCGCTCTCGGGCGGCGAACGCCAGATGGTGGCGATGAGCCGCGCGCTCATGATGAGCCCCGAGGTGATCCTGCTCGACGAGCCCAGTGCGGGCCTCTCGCCCGTGCGGCAGGACGAGGCCTTCTTGCGCGTGAAAGAGATCAACAAGGCGGGCGTCACGACCATCATGGTCGAGCAGAACGCCCGCCGCTGCCTGCAGATCTGCGACCGCGGCTACGTGCTCGACCAGGGCACCGACGCCTACACGGGCACGGGGCGCGAGCTGCTGAACGACCCCAAGGTCATCGGGCTCTACCTGGGCACCCTCGGGCAGGACTGAGCCCGCAACGCCCGGCAGAGCGCCGCACAGGGCCCCGCAGAGCATGTCGCTCGGCGGGGCCCTCTGCATGCGCTGGCTGCGACGCCCGTTGAGGCGCCTGCGGGCGAGGTGGCTGCACGCGGTGCGGCCCCCCGCGGCTCTGCGGGCGCGAGCCGTGGATGCTCACCGCGCGGCACCGCGCACGAAGAAGGGCCCCGACCGAAGTCGGGGCCCTTCCCAGTCGCGCTAGTCGGAACTAGTTGATGCGGCTGAAGGTGTTGTCGGCACCGTACTGGTACACGCCGATGGTCGCCTCGGTCGGGTCGCCGTTCTCATCGAACGTGACCGGGCCGCTGACGCCGTCGTAGTCGACGACTCCACCGTCGAGGATGATGGCCGCGGCCGACGCGAAGTCGGTCGCCTTCTCGCCATCGCCCGAACCACCGGAGACCTCCTGCAGCTTGGCCGCGATGTCGGCACCCTCGGTCGAGCCGGCCGCGAGAGCGGCGAGCGCGAGCAGGATGACGGCGTCGTACGACTCGGCCGCGTAGCTGAACTCGGTCAGGTCGGGGTCGACCTCGAGCAGGCGCTCCTGGAAGTTACCCAGGGTCGCGATGTCGAGACCCGGGAGGGTGCCCTTGGCGCCTTCGACGAGGCCCGGCTCGAAGTCAGCGCTGTAGTCGGCGAGGTTGCCATCGACGAAGTACAGCTGGCTGCCGGGGTAGCCCGCGCCCACGAGGGCGGGGACGACGACCTTGGCCTGGTCGAAGGTGATGACGGCGATCGCGTCGGGAGCGGCTGCGGTCAGCGCGGAGACCTGAGCGTCGAAGCTCGTGTCGCCCTCGTTGAACAGCTCCTCGGCGACGACCTCGCCACCCGCGGCCTCGAACGTCGCCGCGAGCGCGCCGGCGAGGCCGGTGCCGTAGGCGTCGTTGAGAACGAGCAGACCGAGGGTGGCAGCGCCATCCTCAGCGATCAGGTTGCCGAGCACCTCGCCCTGCAGCAGGTCGCTGGGGGCGGTGCGCCAGTAGAGGTTGTCGTCGTCGTACGTCGTGAAGTCGGGCGACGTGTTCGCGGGCGAGAACTGCACGACGCCGGCGGCCACGATCTGGTCGATCACGGTGAACGAGACGCCCGACGAGGCGGCGCCGACGATGGCCGAGACATCCTGCGAGAGCAGGTCGGTCACCGAGACGGTGGCGGTGTCGGTCGTGGTGTCACCCGAGTCGCGGTAGACGGCCTCGACGGTGATGCCGAGGTCGGCCTCGTTGATCTCCTGCACAGCGAGAGCAACACCCGCCTCCTCGGGCGGGCCGAGGAACGCCAGCGCACCACTCTGGGGCAGGATGGTGCCGATCTTGAGGGTGAGGTCTTCTGCAGGACCGCTCGGCTCGCCGCTCTCGGTCGGTGCGCAAGCGCTCAGCACGAGTGCGCTGGCGCCCAGAACGGCAATGCCGCTCAGGACCGACGTGAGAGAACGCGAGCGACGGCTCGAAGCCGTGGTGAAAACGCCCATGTTGCTCCTTGGGTTTCGAATGTGTTCAGGATGCGGAACCACAAAGGTGGCCGCTTAGTCACCGTACGGTGCTCAGACTTCATTCACAACACATTCGGGTTACATCCCTGTAACACCGCGAAATGCATGCAGCGCGGGGCGTTGCCGACGAATTCTTTCGTTGTGCTCGGGTACGGGCGACGGAATCCGTCGTCAGCGCGGAGCGATCTCTAGCACCCCGACGCGCTCGGCGATGTTCTCGGCGGTGTAGCGGTAGAGCCCGAACTCGCCCTCGACGACATCGCCCGCCTCGTCGAGGGTGAGCGGCCCCGACAGGCCCTCGTAGTCGATGGCCGGCTCGGTCGAGAGCACGTCGATGCACTCCCCGAAGCTCGTGCACGGCACGCCGTCGCCGGTCGCGATCGTCAGGGTGCGCGCGATCGAGCGGCCGCCGTCGTCGCTGGCCAGCACGGCGGCGAGGGCGGCGAGCACGACGGCGTCGTAGGTCTCGGGCGCGTAGCGGTAGGTACGCAGGAAGGGGTCGGATTGCCGCAGGCGGGTGATGAACTGCTCGTCGGCCTCGGCGCCCTCGAGCACGCCCGAGACGCCCTCGAGCAGCCCCGCATCGACGGTCTCAGAGTAGTTCGCCAGGTTCTGCGCGGTGAGCCACAGCTGATCGGCGCGCACCCCTCGCTCGATGAGGGTTGCGAGGGCAGCCTGGTTCTGCTCGGCGAGGGGCGTGCCGGTGGCCAGGATGATCGCATCGGGCTCGCTGCCCGCGATGCTGAACGCCAGCCGGTCGATATTGGTGGCGGCATCGAGCTGCTCGATGGCGGCCAGCCGCATGCCCTCGCGCTCGAGCGCCGCCCGCACGGCGAGCTCGAACGAGAAGCCGAGCGCATCCCCCGTCGTGATGAGGGCAACCGACTGCTCGCCCTCGTCGGCGAGCGCGCCCACGATCGCGGCGGCCTGCTCGTCGTACGCGGGGATGGTGCGGAAGAACAGGCCCTGCGGTGCCGCCGTGCGCACGGTCGGGTAGGTCGCGGCGGGCGAGATCACGGTGACACCCGCTTCGGCGGCGAGGGGCAGCAGCCGCTCGGCGAGCGCCGAGCTGGCGGGGCCGATGACGACATCCACATCGCGCTCGACGAGCTCGGCGAAGGCCGTCTCGAGCCGGTCGTCAGAGGCTGCGCCCGAGTTGCGGTAGAACACCTCGACGGGCTGCCCCAGCACGCCGCCCGCCACGTTGATGTCGCGTACGGCCACCTCGACCGCGGCGACCATGGCGGGGCCGATGAACGACACGTCGCCCGACATGGGGAACAGCGTGCCGATGCGCAGCACGCCGTCGCCGGTCGGACCGAGGGTCTCGGTCGGCGTCGGGGTCGGCGTGGGCAGGGGGCGCGGCGCGGCGCATCCCGCGAGCACGACTGCGGCGGCGAGGCCCACGGCGACGACGGCGAGTCGGGACATGGTGGCGCTCCTTCTCGAGACCAGGGGATAACGGGCACCCTACTCCGCCCGCCATAGGCTGGAGGCGTGCCCGCGCCGTCGCCCCTGCAACTGACCGCGGCCTTCACCCCGATCGACGAGCACCTCGCCGCCACCCTGCTCGAGCAAACGCACGGGGTGGCGGTGAGCTCGATCGCACGACTCGCGACCGAGCGCGACGACACCTTCCGCGTCGGCACCGATCGCGGCACCGTCGTGGCGAAGTTCGCGCACCCCCTCGACCCGGCCGACACGATCGACGAGCAGCTGCGGGTGATGGTTGCGCTCGGGCGCGACCACCCGACGCTGCCGGTTGCGCGCGTCGTTCCGACCCGCGACGGCCTCCGGTCGACGATCACCGCCGACGCATCGGGCTCGGCCCGCGTGTTGCGCGTGATGACGCACCTCGAGGGCGAGGCCCTCGGTGCGGCGCCCCGCACACTCGACGCGCTGCGCGCGCTCGGGGCGCTGCACGCCCGCCTCGCCGCGGCGATCGCCGCGATCGGCGAGGCGAGCGACCCCAGCATCCGCGGCGCCGCGACCCCGTGGAACCTGCTCGCCGTCGAGCAGTACGGCGCGCTCGCGGCGGGCATCGCCGATGCCGGGCTGCGGCGCGACGCCGAGCGCATCGTCGACCGGGCGCACGACGCCGTGCTGCCCCGAGCGGCCGCCCTGCCCGCGGTGCTCGCCCATAACGACCTGCACGGCGACAACGTGCTCGTGCGCGCCGAGCCCTTCGCGGTGACGGGCGTGCTCGACTTCGGCGACATGACCCGCACCCCGCGCGTGGCCGATCTCGCGGTCGCTGCCTCGTACGCGCGCGGTCGGGTCGGCGAGCCGGGCGAGCCCTGGGCAGCCGCGCGCGCCTATGTCTCGGGCTTCGAGGCCGAGCAGCCCCTCAGCGAGGTCGAGCACGCGCTGCTGCCCGAGCTCGTGCTGCTGCGGTTGGCCCAGCGGGGAATCCTGAACTCGAGCCTGGCCGCCGCGAACCCGCGCGCTGCGCCGTACGCGAGCCGCAACCTGAGCGCCATCGGCCGCGATCTGCGCGAGCTCGGCGCGAGCATCCCGCACACGATCGGAGCACGCGCATGATCGGACCAGCCACGTACTTCACCCCCGAGCACCGAGCCAACCTCGATGACCGCACGCGCACGCTCATCGACCGGCGCGAGGCGGTGCTCTCGCCCGGCTACCGCCTGTTCTACGCGCACCCGGTCGAGTTCGTGCGCGGCAGCGGCACCAAGCTCTACACGCGCGACGGCGAGGAGTTTCTCGACGTCTACAACAACGTTCCCTCGGTGGGTCACGCGCACCCCCGCGTGACGGCGGCGATCGCCGAGCAGTCGTCCCAGCTCAACACCCACACGCGCTACCTGCACGAGGGCCTCGTCGACTACGCCGAGCTGCTGCTCGGCTCGTTCCCGAGCGCGCTCGCCACCCTGACCCTCGTGTGCACGGGCTCTGAGGCCAACGACCTCGCGCTGCGCGTCGCGAAGGGGGCGACGGGCAACCGCGGCGTCATCGTCACCGAGAACGCCTACCACGGGGTGACGACCGAGATCGCGGCGATCTCGCCCTCGCTCGGCGGCCACGATTCGCTCGCCGACTGGGTGCGCACCGTGCGGCCCCCGGTCGGCGACGGCGCGGCGATGCTGCAGGATGCCCGCGCCGCGATCGCCGAGCTGCAGGCCGCGGGGCACGGTGTCGCGGCGCTCATCGTCGACACGGCGTTCGCGAGCGACGGCTTCATCGCCCCCTCGCCCGCCACGCGCGCGGCCCTCGCCGCGGTGCAGCAGCTCGTGCACGACGCCGGCGGACTCGTGATCGCCGATGAGGTGCAGCCGGGCTTCGGGCGGCTCGGCACGACCGCGAGCGCCCCCGGCCTCTGGGGCTTCGCCCGCCACGACCTCGACCCCGACCTCGTGACGATCGGCAAGCCCATGGCCAACGGTCTGCCCGTCGCCGGGCTCGTGGCACGTCGCGATCTCATGCGCGCCTTCGGTGAGCGGGTGCGGTACTTCAATACCTTTGCAGGCACCCCCGTCTCGGTCGCCGCCGCACGCGCGACCTGGGATGTGCTGCACGACGAGCGCCTGCCCGAGCACGCGGCCGTCGTCGGCGCCGAGCTGCGCGGCATGCTCGACGAGCTCGCCACGCGCCACGACCGGTTGCGCGACGTGCGCGGCAGCGGGCTCTACCTCGGGGTCGACATTGTCGATCGCACCGCGGGCGAACCCGATTCGCCGACCGCCGTCAGGCTCGTGAGCGCACTGCGCGAGCGACGCATCCTGATCAGCGCTTCGGGGCGCGACAATGCCTCTCTCAAGCTGCGGCCGCCGCTGCCCTTCTCGAGCGCCGACGCCGAGCGGTTCATCACCGAGCTCGACGCAGCCCTGCACGACCTCGGCTGACGAGTCTCAGACGGTCTGCACAGGACCGGTCTCGGGCGGCAGCGCCCGGCGCTCGCGAGCCGCACGGCGGCGGTGCACGACGGCCTCGACCGAGAGCACCACGAGGGCGAGCCAGACGAGCGCGAAGCCGATCCAGCGCTCGAGCGGCATGGGCTCGAGCAGCACCGCGACGCCGAAGACGAACTGCAGCAGGGGTGCGAAGTACTGGATGAAGCCCATGACGCTGAGCGGCAGCCGGCGCGTGGCGGCCGCGAACAGCAGCAGGGGAACGGCCGTGACGATGCCGGCAAGAGAGAGCAGCACGGCGTGCCCGGGCCCCGCCGCCCCGAGGGTGATGCCGCTCGTCAGCTGCACGGCGACGAGCGCGACGACGGCGACCGGCACGAGCCAGGCGGTCTCGAGAGTGAGTCCTGCCACGGCCGAGACCTGCCCGCCCATGCGGTTCTTGATGAAGCCGTAGAAGCCGAACGAGAAGGCCAGCACGAGCGAGATCCAGGGCGGCTGCCCATAGCCGATCGCGAGCACGAGAACCGCGATGACGCTGATCGCCACGGCCACCCACTGCCCGACCCGCAACCGCTCGCGCAGGAACACGACGCCGAGCGCGATCGAGACGATCGGGTTGATGAAGTAGCCGAGTGCGGCCTCGACGACGAAGCCGTTGGTCGAGCCGTAGACGTAGACGATCCAGTTGATCGCGATGAGGATGCCGGCGAGCAGGCTGAGGCCCATGATGCGCCGGTCGCGCACGAGCGCCGCGAAGGGCGCGAACGCCCGCGTCAGCGCCAGCAGCAGCACGCAGAACACGAGCGAGAGCACGATGCGCCAGGCCACGATCTCGATGGGCGTGCTGGGGTCGAGCAGCAAGAAGTAGAGGGGCAAGAACCCCCACAGCCCGTAGGCGCCGATCGCGAGGGCGAGCCCGGAGGTCGAGAGGCGCGAGTCGGGCACGGTGTCACTGTATCCCGGGCTCGGGGCCCGGCCGTGCGGCCCCCGCACAGCACGAACCCCCGACCGCACGAGGCGGGTCGGGGGTTCGGATGCGGGTGAGGATGCGCCTAGCGCACGACCACCGCGAGCACGTCGCGAGCCGACAGCACGAGGAACTCCTCGCCGCCGTACTTGACCTCGGTGCCGCCGTACTTCGAGTACAGCACGCGGTCGCCGACGGCGACGTCGAGCGGAACACGGTTGCCGTTGTCGTCGATGCGGCCGGGGCCGACGGCGACGACTTCGCCCTCCTGGGGCTTCTCCTTGGCGGTGTCGGGGATGACGAGACCCGAGGCGGTGGTCTGCTCCGCCTCGACCTGCTTGATGACGATGCGATCCTCGAGCGGCTTGATGCTGACCGACACGGTTGACCTCTTCTTTCTTACGACGATGAGGGGGTTGGCACACTCGACGTGCGAGTGCCAGAGCAACTGTACCGAAGCCGTTAGCACTCACGCAATCCGAGTGCCAATCGCGCCGATCGTCGACGGAGTGGGAGGATCGGGGTATGGATGCCGCCGAGCTGCGCGAGCTGCTGACGCCCGAGGCGCTGCGCCTGCTGGATGAGCTCGAGCCGAGCTCGACCACGAGCGACGCCGTTGCGCTCGTATCGCGCCTGCGAAAGGCCGGGCACTCCCCCGGCCGCGTCGCGGCCGTGCTGACCCAGTACCGCCTTCGCCGCAAGGCGGTCGCCAAGTTCGGCCCCTTCGCGCAGCGCATGCTGTTCACGCCCGAGGGGCTCGAACAGGCGAGCCGCTTGCGCGTCGCGGCAGTGCACGCGGGCCGCTTCGCTGCGGCGGGCCTCTCGCGCGTGGCCGACCTCGGCTGCGGTATCGGCGGCGACGCCATGGCGATGGCCTCGCTCGACCTGCGCGTCACGGCCGTCGAGCGCGACGAGGCGACGGCCGCCATCGCCGCCTTCAATCTCGTGCCCTTCCCGACCGCGCAGGTCGTGCACGGCGACGCCCTCGAGCAGCCCCTCGACGCAGTCGACGCCGTCTGGCTCGACCCCGCGCGCCGCGCGGGTGTCTCGCGCCTGTCGTCGCCCGACGACTGGTCGCCGAGCCTCACGCAGGCCCTCGCGATCGCGCAGCAGCGCCCCGCGGGCATCAAGCTCGCGCCGGGCATGGACCGCGCGCTGCTGCCCAAGGGCCTCGAAGCGCAGTGGATCTCGGTCGACGGCGAGGTCGTCGAGCTCGTGCTCTGGAGCGGCGCCCTCGCCCGCAGCGGCGTGGGCCGGGCCGCTCTCGTGCTGCGGGGCGACGAGCCGCCGGCCGAGCTGCGCGCGGTCGACGACAGCGCCGATGTCGAGCCCGGGCCGCTCGGCGAGTACCTCTACGAGCCCGACGGCGCGGTGATCCGCGCGCGCCTCATCGGCGACCTCGCACGATCGATGGGGGCCAGGATGCTCGAACCTACGATCGCGTACCTCACGGCAGACCGGCCAACGTCGACCCCGTTCGCCCGCGGGTTCCGCGTGCTCGAGCGCCTGCCGCTCGACACCGCGCGCATCAAGCGCGCCCTCGCCGCGCGGCAGATCGGCGTGCTCGAGATCAAGAAGCGGGGCGTCGACATCGACCCTGCTGCGCTGCGCCCCACACTCGCACTGCGCGGCAGCGGATCGGCCGTGCTGCTGCTGACGCGGGCGGCGGGAGAGCGCATCGCGCTCATCGCCGAGCGCGCCGACTGAGCGCGCACCGAGGCCGCGCCGGCCGGCCGGCGACCGCCGAGGCCGCGCGGCCGCCCGTCGAGCGTCAGCCGCCGAAGCCCGCCGCGCCGACGCCCGCGACGGCGAACAGGAACAGGAACGCGGGAACGACGATCACGAGCACCCACAGCACCGAGATCGCGATGCCGACGTAGCCCGTGGCGAGACCGGCGACCGCCATGCCGCGTGCGTGGGGCTCGCGCTTGAGGGCCAGGTGCCCGAGGATCACGCCGGCAATGGCCGGCAGCAGCCCGAACAAGAAGAACGACAGCACGAGGCCCATGATGCCGAAGACGAGCGCGAGCACGCTCAGCGTCGACGAGGGCGATGCGGGCAGCGCCGTGTAGGGGGTCGCTGCGGCCGGCGCCGCGGGAGCAGGCGCCGCGGGAGCGGTCGGCGCGTAGGGGTTCGGGCGTGCCGCATCGGCGGACGCGGCGGGGGCGACAGGGGCGGGGGCAACAGGGGCGGGCGGTGTCGCGGGTGCGGGAGCCTTCGCAGCGGCGGGCGCCTTCGCGACGGCCGGTGCCGTGGCGGCAGCGGGAGCCTTCCCGGCAGTAGGCGCCTTCGCGACGGCAGGCGCCTTCGCGGCGGCAGGCGACTTTGCAGCAGCAGGCGCCTTCCCGGCAGCAGGGGCCTTCGCTGCAGCAGGCGCTTTCGCTGCCGGCGCCTTCGCGGCGGGGGCCTTGGCGGCAGGCGCCTTCTTCGCGGCGGCGATCGGGGCATCCCCCGCGCTCTGACCCGGCGCGGGCGGAGGGGGCGGAGGAACGGTCGAGTCGGCCACGGGGGTCTCCTTCAGCGGTGGGTCGAGCGGGTGCGCCGGAGCGGGCGCTAGAACGCCATGGCTCCGAGCATGGTGAGGAACATGCCCCAGAACGCGAACCAGGCGACCGTGCCGACCCATCCGATGATGGTGGCGGCGAGGGCGAGGCCGCGGCCCGCCTCGCCGGTCTGGGCGATCTGGCGCAGGGTGATGTGGCCGAGCACGGCGCCGGCGATCGGAACGAGGATCGCGAGGATGAGGGCGACGGGGGCCAGGCGGTTGGTGGTGCGGGTGAGAGGTGCGGTCATGGGTATCGTGCCGATCGGCTCGGGGTTCGGGCGTGCTCCGCACATGATAGAGGCTCGCACCGAGGGTTCACCTCCGTGGGCGGCGCGCAACCCCCCAGGGGATTAGTTCGCGGCGCCGCCGCGCGCGCCGACCGGGAGGCACGGGGCCCCCCCCGCGACG
>NZ_JBKBLF010000023.1:0-35800 GCF_046296455.1 Microcella sp. | reverse complement strand
GGGGTCGGCGGGCGTGGGCGGGGGTCGGTCGCTGGGGCGGGCCGACGGCGGGGTGAGGGCTGGCCGGGCGCGGGCTGGCCGGGCGCGGGCTGGCGGGGCGCGGGCTGGCCGGGCGAGGCCTGGGTGAGGGCCGGGGCCGGCGTGGGCTGGGTGAGGCGGGGCGGGGCTGGGCGGCTCAGCGCTTGGTGGCGCGCTCGGCCGAGACGAGGTAGGCGACCGCGGCGAGCGGGATGGGCAACCACGAAGGGCGGTTGCGCGCCTCGTACATCGCCTCGTAGACGGCCTTGTCGAGCTCGAAGGCGTCGAGCAGGGCGCGGTGCTCGCGCAGGTCGAGTCCGCACTCGGCGATGTACCCGTCGAGGAAGGCCGCGCGAGCCTCGCGCGCCCAGTCGGCGCGGGCGGCCTCGAGCGCGAGAGCGTCGAGGTCGAGCGAGGCCGTGTCGATCGCGCCGGCCGCCGCGCGGCTCGCGCTGCGCAAAGACCCGACCGCGTAGTCGAACGAGCGCAGCATGCCCGCGACGTCGCGCAGCGGCGAGTCGACGCGCGTGCGCTCGACGAGAGGTCGCAGCGGCTCGCCCTCGAAATCGACGAGCAGCCACTCGCCATTCGGGCGTCGCAGCACCTGCCCCAAGTGGTAGTCGCCATGGATGCGCTGCAGCGCCGGCCACGGAGCCTCGCGCGCCGCGTCGTACACGGCCTCGATCGAGGGGCGCAGCTCGCGCAGCTGCGGCACATCCGACATCGCCACGGCCAGCCGCTGATGCCAGCCGGCCACGAAGCCCACGATGTCGCCGAGGGTCGGCTCGCGCGAGGGCATGCACGCCGCGAGCGCCGTGTGCACCTCGGCCGTGACGCGGCCCAGCCGCTCGGCGTCGTCGGCGAACGACTCACCCCGCTCGGCGGCCTCGAGCGCGAGCGGCCAGCCGTCGCGCACGCCCGGAATGAACTCCTGCGCGAACGCCAGATGACCCGTCGAGGGCTCGTCGGTGTGGGTGTCAGAGCCGTGCGGGTCGATCCAGGTCGCGGTCAGCGAGCCGAGCATCCGCGGCACCGAACGGTTGCCCGCGCTCGTGAGCGCCGACTGCAGCACAACGTCGGGGTTCTCGCCCGCGTGCACGAGCCGAAAGATCTTCGCCACGAGCGGTGCCTCTGAGCCCGCATCGAAGATGATCGAACTGTTCGACTGCTCGCCGCTGTGCACGCGCGAGACCTGGTTGTCGCGGTGCACGCCGAGCCGCCGCAGCAGGGCACGCGTGTAGACGGAGTCGTGGGCGCCATCGAAGAGGTAGTCGTCGTGCTCGTCGCGGCCGATGAAAGCGGCCCCCGTACCGCGCGGGATCGTGCTGCGGGCGACGATCGGCACGTGGTACAGCGAGGGCGGGTTGTTGGCGGTGTCGCGCACCAGCAGCACCCGGATGCTCGCATCCGGGTCGTCGCTCTGCCACTCATGACGGCTGACCTCGACCAGGTTCGGTACGCGGCCCTTGCCGGCGTACCACCGCTGGCGCGTCATCCAATCGGTGAGGCACTCCATCGTGCTGTGCATGCTTCGACCATACACAGGGCCCCGACGGGCCCCGTCAGGAACGCCGGTCGCGCAAGAACCCGTTCATCGTCGCCGTGAGTGGCGCATCGACCGGCAGCGGTGCGCCGTCGACCGAGCGCACGGGGGCCGCGTGCCGCACACTCGACACGAGCCACGCGGCGTCGGCGCCGCGCAGATCGTCGGGGCTCAACGGCTCGACGGCAGTCGCGAGACCCCACTGGTCGGCCGCCGCGAAGAGGTCAACCTGAGTCGTGCCGGGCAGAATTCCAAACGCGTCGGGCGGCGTCGTGAGCGTGTCGCCGCGGCGCACGACGAGGGTCGACGTCGGCCCCTCGAGCAGCAGCCCGTCGCTCGAGACGAACACGACATCGTCGGCCCCCCGGCGCTGCGCCTCGCGCACGGCGGCGCGGTTCACGGCATACGACAGCGTCTTCGCACCCGCGAGCAGCCAGGGGCTCGTCGCGCTCACATCGCTGCGCAGCCCGCGGTCGAGCAGCACGACGTCGATGCCCTCGGTGCGCTCGCGTCGAAACTGCGGCGACACCGTTGCGTAGGCCCAGCCCGTCGGCACGGGCGGGCCGCCCGCCGCCGGCAGCTCGACGCCGCGCGACAGGGCGGTCTTCACCCAGGCCTCGTCGTGATCGGCGAGGCGGTGCGCAAGGGCGAGCACAGCATCCCGCCACACGGTCAGGTCAGGAGCGGGCAGGTCGAGCATGCGCGCCGACCGTGCGAAGCGCTGCAGGTGCGCCTCGAGCGCCTGGGGGTGGCCCTGGCCGATGCTGATGGTCTCGAAGATGCCGTCACCGCGCGTGGCCGCGACGTCGAGCACCGAGAGCTGGGCCGCGTCGGCGTCAGCCTCGACGAGGTGCGAGGCCTCGCCCGCGATGCCGGCGACGACGAGCAGCAGGTGGTGCGGCGCGGTCATGCAGTGAACGTATACCCGCAGTCGCTGCTGCGGCACTCGAACGCGGGCGGGTCGGGCTGGTGCACGACACCACCCAGCGCGATCTCACCGCGCAACGCGGCGCGGATGTGCTCGGGCTGCGGGTAGCCGTAGTGGATGGGCAGGGGCGACAACGTTCCGCATTGCGGGCACGTCGCCACTCCCGGCCCAGGGGCGGTGTCGTCCATGCGCACAGTTGACAGTCGACCACTGACATTCGTCAAATCCGATGTCGCCCGTCGACAAGACCGACCGGTCTGTTTCGGCGCTCAGCGCAAGTCGGCCCGCACCACGGCAATCGGTCCGGTGCTGCGGCGACCGTGGCCGACTCCGCGCACGCCGCGCGTGTGCACGCGGTTGATGAGCACCGCGAGGGCCGCGAGCACGATGATGAACGCCGCGATCGCGACGACGTAGATGACGACGCCGGTGACGCCGTTCGGGCCGTCGGGCTCGAGGAACGGATACGGGTACCAGCCGGTGATGCCGCCGCGCACCATCGTGACCCCCACCCAGATGAGCGGATAGCTGACGGCCAGCCACAGGGTCGACCACGCGATGCGCACGCGCCCCGGCGTCAGCAGCCAGTCGAGGGCGATGTAGATCGGAATCCACACGTGCAGCGACTCGTTGGGCCACACCGGCCCGACGTAGCCGTCGTCGTTAGGGATGTCGCGCAGCAGCAGGTTGTAGACGACCGCCGTGACCAGCGCGTACGAGAACACGCTCGCGCGGATCGCCGTGTAGAGCCGGGTATCGCGCTCGTGCCGCAGGGCCATGATGCCGCCCGCGATGAGCACGACGATGTTGATCATGGCCGTCTGGATCGTGAAGTACGCGAAGTACTGCGTGGGCTTGAAGCGGCCCACCGAGATCTGGTCGGTGATCTGCGTGATGAGGGCCGCGAGCACGATGAGCCCGGCAATGATGCTGATGATTCCGGCGATGTGGCGCAGGGTCGAGAGGCGCGCAGCGGCGGCCTTCTCGCCGAGGGGGGAGGGTGCAGTCACTTGCCTGACGTTAGCAAGAATCGTGCATGTCTACGCATGAATCTTGCAGAGCATCCCTCACCTGATCGGGGTTTTTCGTGCGACGCCCTGTCTAGGCTGGAGGGGTGGCGATGTTCGAGGTCAGCGTGGTCTACCTGACGCGCGAGGTCACGACGGCCGAGGGCCCCCGCACCGAGGTGCTGCTCGGCCGCAAGCGCACAGGCCTCGGCACTGGGCGGTTCGTGGGGCCGGGCGGCAAGCTCGAGCCGGGTGAGACGGCAGTGGATGCTGCGGTGCGCGAGGTGCGCGAAGAGACGGGCCTCGAGGTGGCGGCCCGCGATCTCGTGCCGATCGCCGAGATCGCGTACCCGTTCATCGACCGGCCGCAGTGGTCGCAGTTCTCGTGGGCGTTCACGGCGACGCGGTACTCGGGCGAGCTGCGGGCGAGCGACGAGTTGGAGCCGCAGTGGTTCGGGGTCGACGCGCTGCCGCTGGGCCGCATGTGGGCCGATGCCGCGCTCTGGCTGCCGCGGGCGCTCGCCGCAGACTACGTCGCCGCGACGCTCACGTTCGGGGCCGGCGACACCGTGGTCGCCGAGCACTGGGGCGAGGCGCGCCGCAGCTGATCAGTCGCTCGTCGGATCCCCGGCGAGCCCGAGCACGTCGAGCAACCAGGCGAGCTCGATGGCGCGCTGCTTCCAGGCCGAGTACCGCCCGCTGACGCCGCCGTGCCCGGCCTCCATCTCGCACCGCAGCAGGGCATCCGCCCCCGCTTCGCGCAGCCGCGCCACCCATTTGGCGGGCTCGACGTAGAGCACGCGCGTGTCGTTGAGCGAGGTGACGGCGAGGAGGCGCGGATACGCCTGCGGGCGCACGTTCTCGTACGGCGAGTACGCCTTCATGTAGGCGTAGATCTCGGGGTCGTGCAGGGGGTCGCCCCATTCGTCCCACTCGATGACGGTGAGCGGCAGCTCGGGCATGAGCATGCTCGTGAGCGGGTCGACGAAGGGCACGTCGGCGAGAATGCCGGCGAACAGCTCGGGCGCGAGGTTGGCGACCGCGCCCATCATCAGTCCGCCCGCACTGCCGCCTTCGGCGACGAGCCGGTCGGGCGCGGTGACGCCGCGGTCGATGAGGTGCCGGGCGACGGCGACGAAGTCGGTGAAGGTGTTGGTCTTCTGCGTCGTCTTGCCGTTCTCGTACCAGGCGCGCCCGAGCTCGCCGCCGCCGCGCACGTGCGCGATGGCGAAGACGACGCCGCGGTCGAGCATCGACAGGCGCGGGATGCTGAAGCCGGGGTCGATCGACGACTCGTAGCTGCCGTAGCCGTAGAGATGCAGTGCGCTCGGCGCGGCGCTCGCGTCGCCGTCGAGCGACCCGACGAGCCCCTTCTTCCACACGAGCGAGATCGGCACGCGCGTGCCGTCGGCCGCCAGGGCCCAGTCGCGGCGCTCGGCGTAGTCGGCCGGGTCGTAGCCGCCGAGCACGGGCTGCTGCTTGAGCACCGTGACGGCCGCGGCGCCCTCGCGCGCGCGCGCGACGTCGAGGTTCGCGACGGTGGCAGGCACGGTGAAGCTCGCCCAGCCGATGCGCAGCAGGGGCTGGTTCCACTCGGGGTTGCCGCGGGCGCCGATCGACACGAGCTTGTCGCCGTCGAGGGGCGCGCTCAGTTCGACCCACGCGCGGGGGGCCGGGATGCTCGCGCCGGGTTCGGCCGCCGGCCAGTGCAGCGCGCCGAGGTCGGTGGCGGGCTCGAGCGGCGCGATCGCCGTGCGGGGCAGCCCCTCGGCCCGGTAGTCGAGCACGAGGAACCGCGCGAAGGCGTCGATGCCCTCGACCCGACGGCCGGGCTCGTGCGGCACGAGCGTGACGGGCGTCTCGAGGGGAGCATCCACGGGCACCGCCACGATCTGAAAGTCGGGGGCCTCGTGATTGTGCGTGATGAGCCAGAGATCGCGCCCGCCGATGACGGCGTGCTCGAGGTCGTACTCGACGGCCTCGCGGCGCGGCCAGACGACCGCGAACTCGCCCTCGGGCGTGTGCGCGTCGAGCACGCGGGTCTCGCTCGTGATGCTCGAGGCGGCCTCGATGACGAGGTAGCGTCCGCTGCGGGTGCGTCCGGCGCCGACCCAGTAGCTCTCGTCGGGCTCGTGAAAGACGGCGACATCGTCGGCACGCGGGGTGCCGACGCGGTGCCGCCAGACGGTGTCGGGGCGCCACGACTCGTCGACGGTCGAGTAGAAGACGAACTGCCCGCTGGGGTCGAAGAAGGCTCCGGCGGCGGTCTCGGTGATCTCGTCGGGCAGGGTCTCGCCCGTCGTGAGGTCGCGGATGCGCAGCGTGTAACGCTCGTCGCCCTCGGTGTCGACGGCGAACAGCAGCCAGCGGCCGTTGTCGCTGACGTCGAGTGAGCCGAGCGAGAAGAAGTCGTGCCCCTCGGCCTCGACGTTGCCGTCGATGACGACCTGCTCGCCCTCGCGCGGCTGGCTCGGGTCGGGCAGCGGCGGCGGGGGAGTCCACGCGGCCGGATCGCGGGGGTTCGTGGGGTCGATTGGCGTCGCCGGCACGCGGCACTGGATGCCGTACTGCAGCCCTTCGACCGAGCGTCCGTAGTACCACCAGTCGCCCTCGCGCACGGGGATGCTCATGTCGGTCTCGAGCGTGCGCCCCTTGATCTCGTCGACGATGCGGTCGCGCAGCCCGTCGAGGTGGGCCATGCGCGCCTCGGCGTAGGCGTTCTCGGCGGTGAGGTGCGCGATGACCTCGGGGTTCTCCTTCTCGCGCAACCACTCGTAGGGGTCGAGCACGACGTCGCCGTGGTGCTCGCGGCGGTGGGGCTTCTGTGCGGCGCGGGGCGGGGTGGGGCGCAAGTCGTCGGTCACGGTTCCAGCGTAGGCGGGCGCACCAAGCTGGCAGTTCGCCCTGATCGCTAGGGGGATGCCCGAACGACTGTCATGATCGGCGCGCACCGCAGTCCCGAGACCCCGGACTCTCACCACCCGCCGCGCGCGTTCTGCGCCCGGCCCACCGGGAGTCGCCGACGGCGTCGTCTTCTCGCCCTACCCGAGCGACGGAGTCCTGCTGTGCCCACCCCTACCCCCGCCCTGCGCGGCGTCCCCCTGCGCACCGCCCCCGCGACCACGGGGCCGAACGCGACCGTCGTGCGCCGCTACTCGGTCGACGACGATGTGGCGCACACGCCGGTCAACGCCTCGATCCGCTCACCCTCGGTGCTGCTGTTCATCCTGCTGGCGCTGCTCGGCGCCCTCGCGTACACGGTCTTCCTGCTGAACCCGGCGAACCGCGGCGATCTGCTGCCGTTCTCGCTCGTGATCGTGGCCGAGGTCGTGCTCATCAGCCACGCGCTCGTCGCGCTCTGGACGATCCTGTCGGGCGGCCAAGACCCGCGCGGATTCGCCTTCCACCAGGCGCAGAACGATCTCTTCGAGCAGGATGCCGATGCCGACCCGCGGGCGACCCAGTCGCCCGAGCTCACCCCGATGCAGCTCGGCGGCGCACCCGCCACGGTCGACGTGTTCATCACCGTCTACGGCGAACCGCTCGAGGTCATCGAGCGCACCGCCCGCGCGGCCCTCGCCCTGCACGGCGAGCACCAGACCTGGATTCTCGACGACGGCCGCAGCGACGACGTGCGCGATCTGGCGGCCGAGATCGGGGCGCGTTATGTGCGGCGCCTCAGCAGCAACGGCGCGAAGGCGGGCAACGTCAATCACGCGCTGAGCCTCACGTCGGGCGAGTTCTTCGCCATCTTCGACGCCGACTTCGTTCCCGCCCCCGAGTTCCTCGTCGAGACGGTGCCGTTCTTCGTCGATGAGAAAGTCGCATTCGTGCAGACGCCGCAGGCGTACGGCAATCACACGACGCTCATCGCGCGCGGTGCGGCCTTCATGCAGTCGCTGTTCTACCGATTCGTGCAACCGGGTCGCAACAGCTTCAACGCGGCCTTCTGCGTCGGCACCAACGTGATCTTCCGGCGCACGGCGATCGAGAACGTCGGCGGCATGTACACCGACTCGCAGTCGGAAGACGTCTGGACCTCGCTCATGCTGCACGAGAAGGGCTGGACCTCGATCTACATCCCGATCATCCTCGCGATCGGCGACGCCCCCGAGACGATCGAGG
Source organism: Microcella sp. (assembly GCF_046296455.1). GTDB lineage: Bacteria > Actinomycetota > Actinomycetes > Actinomycetales > Microbacteriaceae > Microcella. The sequence continues at coordinate 28,179 of NZ_JBKBLF010000023.1, read as the reverse complement.
ACTACACGAAGCAGCAGATGCGCTGGGCGACCGGCGGATTCGAGATCCTGCTCACCCGCAACCCGCTCAATCCGAGCCGGCGCCTCACGCCTGACCAGCGCATCCAGTACCTCGTGACGGCCACGCACTACTTCATCGGCATCGTGCCCCTGCTGCTGCTGCTCGTGCCGCCGCTCGAGATCTACTTCGATCTGCGACCGGTCAACCTCAGCGTCTCGGGCGGCGAATGGTTGCTGTTCTACTTCGGCTTCTACGGGCTGCAGATTCTGCTCGCCTTCGCGACGATGGGCTCGTTCCGGTGGGAGACCCTCATGCTCGCCGCCGTGTCGTTCCCCATCTACCTGCGCGCGCTCACCAACGTCCTCACGGGCCGCCGCCAGCGCTGGCACGTGACCGGGGGAGCCCGCCGCCGCAGCTCGCCGTTCAACGTCATGGTCACGCAGACGCTCTTCTTCGTCTTCCTGCTGCTGACCTCGTTCATCGCCCTCTACAAAGACGCCGGCAACGGCGCTCTGACCCTGGCCACCGCCTGGAACGTCACCAACACCCTCATCATCGGCGCGTTCATCGTGACCGCGGTCGTCGAAGCGCGGCGCATCCGTCGCGATCGCCGCGCGGGGCAGCACGCCGTCGCCGTCCCCCTCCGCCTGACGAAAGCAGCCGTCTCATGACCTGGTCCACCCGATTCCGCCTCTTCTTCGGCACGCTCGTCGTGCTCATCCTCGTCGCCGCGCTGACGGTGTCGCTCTCGCAGCGCAAGGGTGAAGCCACCGCCACCTCGGCTGAGATCGATGCCGTCACCTACATCGTCGGCACGGACTACGCCGGGGCGGTCGTCGAGCAGTTCGTCGCGCGCGGCGACCTCGTGAACCCCGGCGACCCGATCGCCACGATTCAGAGCAACGATCTGGCCCGCGACCTGAATGACGAGATCATCGTGCGCTCGAGCGAGGTGTTCCAGGTGAACGCCGACGGCACCCTCACGGTGACCTCGGCGGTCGCGGGCGTCGTGCTCTCGATCGATGTGCCCAAGGGCGGCTATGCATCGGCTGGTGTCGGGATCGCGACGATCGCGGCAGTCGACACCGTGTTCGTCAGCGCCGAGTTCCGGCTGCCGCCCGCCGACTTCGCCCGCATCGTGCAGGGCGCCCCCGTGGTCGTCACCCTGCCCGACGGTGCTGTTCTCGCGGGCACGGTCGGCCCGGTCGAGACGACCACCGAGGGCGGCGAGGCGCTCGCCACCGTCGCCGTCGCGATCGACCCGGCCGAGTTCGCCGACCGCGGCGGATTCATCCTGCCCGGCACGCCGGTGACCGCGACCATGGACCTCCGCAACGACGACGTGCTCGCGACCTTCACCGGGTTCGTGCGCACCTTCGTCTCTGACGTGCGCGTCGCGCTCGCCCTGTGATCGCCCGTCGCGCTCGCGCGGGCGTCACGCTCGCCGGCTCGCTCGCCCTCGTCGCGGTCGTCTCGGTTATCTCGGGATGCTCTGCCGTCAACCCCGCCGCCCCCGACCTGCCCGGCAGCGAGCCGGGCACGGTGCTGCTCGATGCCGAGGTGGGGCCGCTGCTCGCGGCCGTGCCCGAGCGCTCGGTCGCGGAGGCACCGACGATGCGCCTCGCCGAGGGGCTTGTTCCGCCCACGAATCGCTGGTTCAGCGGACTCGTGTTCGGCGATGAACCCCAGCCGGTCTTCCCGCTGCCGCTGTCGTTCCGCCTGCAGGCCTCGGGCTTCGCGTTCGGCGTGCCGACCGTCACCTCGAGCCCCGCCCTCATCGCCGCTGCCGCGGTCGATCATGTGACGGTCGAGACCGAGGCGACGAGCGCGCTCGTCAGCGCCTACGACGAGGTTTCGGTGACGGTCGCGCTGCAGCGCGACGACGAGCGCCTCGCCGAGGTGTCGATCGCGCCGGGCTCGCCGATGGTCGGGTACCGCGCCGTCGTCGCGCACGATGTCGACCTCGGCGCGGCGGTCGCCCGGACCGAGCTCGACGGCGTGTGGAGCAGCACCGTGCAGGGTGCCGAGTACGGCCTCATCGCGCCCGAGGGGGAGCTGGGCGGCGAGGGGCGCATCCTGAGCCTGCCGCAAGGGGCGACGGCGACGTGGGTCGCGGTGCCGGCGGGGGTCGAGCTCTCCGAGCTCGTGCCGCACGCTTCGAGCCCGCTCTTGGGCGTCGAGGTGGCCTACGCCGTCGACGAGGACCGCGCCTCGACGGTGCTGAACTACCGCACGGCGGACGGCACGCCGACGCTCGTCGGATCGCTGCCCCACCAGAGCGATGCGCTGCCGGCGGCGGACGCCGTGTGCGAACTCGGCACGTTCGCGACCGTCTCGGGAGAGATGACCCTGTGCGCGGCGCCCGCGCTCGCCTTCGCGGTGCCGGCCACGGCGCCGACGACCGTCGAGGGGCTGAGCGGGCTCGACCTCGCGGGCCTCGACGACGCCGATCGCGCCGAGCTCGTGAGCGTGCTCAGCCTCGAGGCGGGCACGCTGCCCGACCTTCCCGCCGACACCTACTTCGGTGGCAAGGCGCTCGCCCGCATCGCGACGCTGCTATCGCTCGCGCGCGGTCTCGACCAGCCCGTGATCGCCGAGGCGCTGCACGAGCCGCTCATGACCGAGCTGCGCACGTGGATCGAGCCCGCGGGCTGCGCGACGCGCGACGACCGCTGCTTCGTCTACGACCCCGCCCTGCGCGGCATGGTCGGCCTCGTGCCGTCGTTCGGGTCGGAGGAGTTCAACGACCACCACTTCCACTACGGCAGCTTCATCTACGCCGCCGCGATCGCCGCCCAGGGCGATGAGGCCCTCGTGGCCGAGCTGCGCCCGATGATCTCGCTGCTCGCCGCCGATGTGGCGAGCTCGGGCGGCGAGCTCTTCCCGACCCGACGCGCGTTCGACCCCTACGCGGGCCACTCGTGGGCCTCCGGCTACTCGCCCTTCGCCGACGGCAACAACCAGGAGTCGAGCTCGGAAGCCGTCGCGGCTCACCACGCGCTCGCGCTGTGGGGCGCGGTCGCGGGCGATGCGGCGCTCGAAGACGAGGCCCGGTGGATGCTCGCCCTCGAGTCGCACGCCGCCCTCACCTCGTACACGGCCTTCGATGCCTCGGCCGAGATCTACGCCGGCTACGACCACGGCGTCGTGGGCATCGTGTGGGATGGCAAGCGCGACTACGCCACGTGGTTCAGTGCAGAGCCCGCCGCCATCCTCGGCATCCAGCTGCTGCCGATGCGTCCGGGCACCGAGGGCTCGCTCGCGGCCGGTTCCGAGCGCATCCTGTCGAACATCGCCGAGGCGACCGCGTCGGGGCCGTCTCCGCAGTTCGCGGACTACCTGCTCATGTACCAGGCGCTCGCCGGGCCCGAGCAGGCCGAACTCGCGCTCGAGGCGGCGCGTGCGCTGCCGTATTCGAGCATCGACGACGGCAACTCGCGCAGCTACCTGCTCGCCTTCATCATGGTGCAGCGATGAAGCGGCGTGGCCTCTCGGGCCCTGCCATCCTCGCCATCATCACGACGCTCGCGTGCGCGCTCGCCGTCGCGTCGATCGTGATCATGCTCGGGCTCCTGCCCCCCGACGACCTAGCGCAGCTCGGCCGACTGGCCCAGTAGAGCGGCGCTGAGGCGCACCGCGGCACGGCAGGGGTGGCGTGCCGCGGTGGTGCGCCGTGTTCTGCGCGTGCGCTCTCCGCCGCGTCAGAGGTCGGGCGTCGTAGGCTCGGAGGCACGATGTCTGATTCTCCCCTGGCGGCGAACCCGTACGACGTGCTCGGTGTGAGCCCGACGGCGAGCGATGACGAGCTGCGCAAGGCCTACCGGCTGCGGTTGCGCCAGGCGCACCCCGACACGGGCGGCTCGGCGGCCGAGTTCGACGCCGTGCAGCGGGCCTGGCAGCGGGTGGGCAGCCCCGCGGCCCGGTACGCCTACGACTCGGGGGCGGAATCCAGTGCGGGCGCAGGCGGCGGGCGCGCGTGGGCGCAGCACGGCGGCGGGGCGACCGGCCCGGGGCGCTACGACTCGCGGCCGAACGCGAAGTCGTACGGGCATCCGGGAGGGTGGTACCGCGAGCAGTACCTCGCGAACATGCGCGAGTGGGCGGGCCGCGGCGTCGAGCTGCCCGACCCCTTCGACGCGGCGCTCGTGCGCTCGGCTCCGCGGCAGATTCGCCACCTGCTCGCCGCGGCGATCGCCGAGGAGCGCTCAGCCACGGCCCTCGCGACCCTCGGCCTGGGATTCACGGTCTGGCACGACGTCGTCGCCGGCCCGCGGGCAGAGGACAAGCTCGACCACGTCGTGCTCGGCCCGACCGGCCTCTGGGCGGTGCTGAGCGAAGACTGGGGCGCGCCCGTGCGCGTCAAGCGCGGTGAGCTCATCGGCGAGGGCCTCGAGCCCGGCGAGAAGCCGCTCGCGATGCTGGGCGGGCGGGCCCGCGTGCTCGCGCGCGCCGCGAAGGTGAAGTTCTCGGCGCTCGTCATCGTGGTCGAAGACGACCAGGCGGCCGAGTCGGCGGTCGAGCTCGGCAGCGTGCGCGGCGCGCAGGGCATGTTGGTGCAGCGCTCGCGCCTCGTCAACCTGATCCGCACCGGGCTGCCGGGTGTCGGCGTCGGGGGAACCGACCTGTTCGAAGTGCGCACGCGCCTGCAGGCGGCCGTGCGGTTCGTGTGAGCAGGGCGCCTCGCGCCGAGAGTCGTGATTCGTGGCGCGAGTCGCTGAACGTTCGACGACTCATGCCACGAACGGTGACTCTCGACGATCGGCCTGGGGTGGGTGCCGGGGTGGGTGCTAACCTGGCTAGGTCATCACGCCAGGAGGGGGAGGCGCATGGAGCCGGTCAACATTCTGGATGCCCGCAACAGCCTGTCGAAGCTCGTCGCGGCGGCCGAGAACGGCGACGACGTCGTGATCGCCAAGCGCGGCCGCCCGGTCGTCCGCCTCGTGCCGGTCGAGCAGCCGCGCACCACGGCGGGGGCACTCGCCGAGCGGCTGGTGCGGAATCCACCGCCCCACTCGCGCAGCGCGGCCCAGATCGATGCCGACATTCGCGACGCTCGCGAGAGCTGGGGTTCGTAGGGCGTGATCTACCTCGACTCGTGCATCCTCATCTATGCCGTCGAAGACGAGGGGGAGCGCGGCCGGCTCGCACGGCAAGCGCTCGCCGACCACGCCGATGACGAACTGGTCGTGTCTGCGCTCGTGGTCATGGAGTGCCTCACCGGCCCGTTGAAGCGCGGCGACCTGGCTCTCGTCGACTACTACCGGTCGACCCTCGACGCGGTTGGGCGCACGCCGTTCGATGAGGCGGTGTTCGTGCGGGCCGCCGAGTTGCGCGCCCGGCACGCGATATCGACTCCGGATGCCCTGCACCTCGCCGCGGCGCAGAAGGCCGGCTGTTCGGCTCTCTGGACGAACGATCGCCGCCTCGAGCGTGCCGCGCACGGGCTTGCCGTGGCCATCGTCGAGGCGTCGTGAGCGCGCGGGTCGCGGGCGTCGACCTTGCGGCGGAGGCGGCGGGCACCGCGGTCGCGGTGTTGCGGACCGACCGCGGAGCGCTCGACCCTGGCGCCGGGGGAGGGTCTGGAGGGGCGACCGTCGTGCTCGAGTCGCTGCGGCTCGGCGCCGACGACGACGCCGTGCTCGAAGCGACCCGCGACGCGAGCCTGATCGGCATCGACTGCGCGCTCGGCTGGCCGGTCGACTTCGTCGACTTCGTGGCCCGTCAGGCGAGCGCAGCGCGCCTGACGAGCGACGACACGGGCGACCTCGCCTGGCGCCGCCGCCTGGCGTACCGCGAGACCGACCGCGCCGTGACCGAGCGCACGGGCGCGCGGCCCCTCAGTGTGGCGACCGACCGGCTGGGCATGACGGCGCTGCGGTGCGCGGTGCTGCTCGACCGGCTGGCGGGCGACGGGCGCGTGGTCGATCGCTCGGGGGAGCATCCGAGTGCCGTCGTCGAGGTGTACCCCGCGATGGCGCTGCGCGTGTGGGGGCTGGCTCGGCCGGGCTACAAGCTGACGCCGGATGCGCGCTCATCGCTCATCGCCGACCTGGGCCGCGCGGCTCCGTGGCTGCAGTTCGGCGAGCACCGCCCGCTCATGACGACTTCGGCCGACGCGCTCGACGCCGTGCTCGCCGCGCTGGTCGCACTCGCGCACGAGCGCGGGGCGAGCATCCCGCCCACCGCCGACCAGCGGGAGCGGGCGCGGGTGGAGGGTTGGATCGCGATCCCGACGGTCGGGCTGGCCGAGCTGGGCGCGATACTCTAGAGGTTTGGGGCCGGGCCGCGATCGTGCGGCGCCCTGTGAGGGAGTTTCGTGGTGGCTGGGTCGTCGACAGAAGAGTGCATCCACGGATTCGAGCCCGGCATGTGCGCCAGCTGTTTTCCGCCGCCCCCGCCCGTCGCCCCCGCTCCCGTGCGCCGCGCCCCGCGTCAGGCCGCGCGTAGCCTGCGCAGCCCCGCCGCGGGTGCGACCGGCAAGGCCGCCGAGGTGCGGCCGCCCAACCTGCCGCAGCGCATCTTTCACGTGACGCACATCAGCAACCTGCCGTCGATCCTCGAGGCGGGGCAGTTGTTGCCGCCGTCTGAGGCCGCGCCCGAGCTGCGGCTCGCGAGCGAGCTCACACTCGAGCTCCGCGGCTCGGCACCCGTGCCGGGCGACGGCAGCTACGACGACGACGGCATCGAGCGCTCAGCCGCCGACTGCGTCGCCTTCAGCCTGACGCCCCAGGCCACCTGGTGGCTCGAGGTGCAAGAGGGCGCCCCCGGGCCAACGTGGAGCGCCGCGGCGAAGGCCGCATCCACCGTCGACTTCGTCGTGCTGGGCGTCGACATCGCGGCCGTGTCGAACACGGTCGTTGTGACCGATGGCGACGCGGCGGCTCCGGCGACGACGCTCGGCATCGGTGTCGAGGGCCGGCAGCGGATGCTCGCGCGCGCGGCGGGCAGCCCCGAAGCCCTGCAGGCCGCCGAGGCGCTCGTGCCCGGCCCAGTGTCGCTCGCGACCGTGGCGCTCGTCGCCGTGGCGAACGACCGCCGGCGCGACGAGGTGCGCGACCTACTGAAGGCGGCGGGCGTGACCGCCAAGGTCGCCGTGTACCCGCCGTGGTTCGTGCCGAAGGTCGACGACTAGGTCGCGACCTTCGCGCTCACGAGTCGATTGAGGCTGATGCCTTGCTCGGCTGCCTCGATGGCGAGAGCGCGATGCAGGGCGGGCGGGATACGAAGCCGAAACTCACCGCTATAGCGACGGTCGGCCAGTGGATCGGGGATCGACTCTCCCGACGCGCGCAGATCGTCGACCACCTCGGCGACGAGCGCGCGCAAGCCGAGCAGTGCTGCCGCCGGCTCGGGTGCCAACCACGTGAGCGACGGGAACTCCGCGACTGTGGCGACGAACTCGTGGTCGTCGACCGACCAGGTCACTCGATAGGTGTAGTGGTCGCTCGTCATGCGTCGTCTTCCTCGTCAGTGGTTTCGTCTCGCAATCGATCAATCGCGGCGAGCACCTGGCGCACCTGGTCGAGATCCCGGAACGACACGGACCCGGGGGCAGCTCGCATTCGGGCAACTAACCGGTTGATCGGTGATAGTGGTGTCACTAATGGTACCGCTCTTGATCGATCATGTCGAGGATGCTGGCACGATGGCGCCGACGTGCGCGGATGCGACAGTGCGGCTGCGCACTGCAGGCGATGCGGGCTTGCTGAGGGGGACGGGTGCTCCCCGATCACGCGACACCCCCCTTTGTGGGGTACTGCGGAGCCTGAGGGTGCGTCATGCTTGACGGGCGTGCGGCCACCCACCGCGCGCCCGGCGCACCCACGCCGGGGCTTCACCCATAACCCGAATACCCGCACCCAGCCCCCCGGTGCTCACTGCGTCATGCTCGCGACCCCGTGCGCGTGCCGTCGTGCGCTGGCGGGGTTGACCCGATGGGAGCGCATGCCGTGACCACTCAGCCCACCCCCTCTGCCACGACCCGCGTCTTGTACCGCGTCGACCTCGACGACCCGTCGTCTGCGATCGTGGGGGATGCCCTGCCGCCGTCGACCGCCGTCATCGACGCGCCCCCGCCGACGCCCGAGAGCCGGCTCGAGGGCGAGCCGATCTTTCGCATCGACCATGCGCTGTACGACGCCGAGCAGCGCGCGGCGTGGGTCGCCGACGAGCTGCTGCAGCCGGGCTCGGTCTTTCACGGGCGAGTGCACGTGCCGACCACGAAGGGCGGCAAGAAGGCGGCGCGGCTGAAGGCGAGCCCGACGCAGCTCACTCAGGCGACCTTCACGTCGATCATCGGCCAGATGCTGCACCAGTCGGCGTACGTGCAGCAGATCTGCCTGCCCGACGAGCTCATCGCCGGGGCCGTGCTCGAGGGCCCGAACTCGCTGACGCACCAGAAGGTCGAGCAGGGCGGCCAGCTGCTGGCGCGCCTGTTTCTGCACTACTGGCGCGCGGTCGCCACAGCGTTTCCTGAGGCGTGGGACGACCCGCACGACTACCTGCTGTGGCACCCGCACGGCATGACGGCGCTCGCCCAGCTCGGAGCCCACGTCGTGCAAGACCAGGTGGCGGCCTACGACATTCGCCAGCACTACTTCGACGAGGTGCTCGAGCGCATCGCCGGCTCGGTCTCGCTCGCCAAGGTCGACCACGTGCACGTTCCGCTGCGGCAGCTTTCGAGCCACCTCTTTCAGCTGCTCGCCTCGGCGCGCCACACCAAGAACCTGCGCCGCCCGGGCCTCATGGCCGTGCCGGGCGGCGTGAGCGACATCAACTGGGGCTCGGCGGCGCCGCCGGTATCGCCCGACGTGAGCTCGGTGCCGCTGGGGGCTGAGAACTAGGGGCATTGCGCGGGGCGGCGGGCCTGTCGGTGCGCCCGCACCCGAAGTAGTCTCACCTCATGGCCCGCATGATTCCGCCGACGATTGGCGATGACGCCCCGCCCGGCGAGCACGCGGTCTTCGCGGCCCTGCAGCACGCGCCCGATGACTGGGTCGTCTTCCACTCGCTCGAGATCGCCCACCACGTGAGCCAAGTGCAGGGCGAGGCCGACTTCGTTGTCGTCGCGCCGGGGCACGGCGTGCTCGTCATCGAGGTGAAGTCGCACGAGAGCATCGAGGCCGACGGCGAGGGGCGCTGGCGCTACGGCAAGCGCGACTGGGTGACCCGCAGCCCGTTCGAGCAGGCGTCGGGGGCGCAGCACTCGATCATCGATTTTCTCGAGTCGCGCGGCGCCGGGCCCGTGGGGTATCCGATCTTTCATGCGGCGTGGCTCACGCAGTTGAGCAGAGCCAAGTTCGCCGCCGGCATCGGCTGGCACGAGTGGCAGCTTCTCGATGCCACCGATCTGGCGGCCGACAAGGCGCCCGGTGCGATCATCCGCACCCTGAACAAAGCGAGCGCGCACCTCGCCGAGACCATCAGCGGCTACCGGCGCGTCGAAGGCCAACCCGACAAGGCCCACACCGAGCGCATCACCGAACTGCTGATCCCACGCTTTCAGCTCGAGCTCAGCGCGAAAGAGCTGGCCCGCCGGCGCGAGCACGAGCAGGCGACGTTCACGGCCGAGCAGGTGAAGATTCTCGACGTGGTCGGCAGCAATCCGCGGCTGCTGGTCGAGGGGCCGGCGGGGTCGGGCAAGACGTGGGTGGCCGCCGAGGCCGCCCGTCGCGCGGCCGAGAGTGGCAAGCGCACGCTCGTCGTCGTGTTCAACCGGCTCATCGAGGCGCGGCTGGCCGAGCTGTGCGGTGAGGGCATCGAGGTGCGGCGCATCCACTCGCTGATGGCGCAGGTGGTGGACCGTCACGCCGGCAAGAACGAGGCGCAGCGCAAGCTCGCAAGCGGACGCGTCGAGCCCGACTGGTACGACGTCACCCTGCCCGAGCAGGCGCTCGAGGCGGCGCTCGAGCTGGGGCCGCAGTACGACTCCCTCGTCGTCGACGAGGCGCAAGACGTGGCGCTCGAGCAGTACCTCGACGTGCTTGACGCGCTGCTCGTGGGCGGGCTCGAGCGCGCGCCGGTCTTCATCACCGGCGACTTCGACCACCAGGTGATCTACCGCCGGCACAGTGCTGTCGAAGGCGCCGCTGACGGCGCGGGCGCCGATGAGGCACCGGATGCTCCGCCCACCCCGCGCGAAACCATCCAGCGCCGCGTGCCCGGACTCATGCAGTTGCGCCTGACGTCGAACGTGCGCACGACGCCCGAGGTGGCGCGCTTCGTGGCCGAGCTCATCGGCGAGCCGACCCTCTACAGCGAGCACCGTCGCAGCGACGACGACCAGGTCTCGGTCGAGCGCCACACCTTCACCACCATGCATGAGCAGCTGCGCCTGCTCGCCGACGCCGTCGAGCGCATCCTGTCGGAGCCGTTCACGGTGCGCGAGCTGGTGATTCTGTCGCCCTACGCCCGCGAGCGGTCCGCTGCCGGCCACGCTCTCGCCAATCCGGCGACGGATGCCCGCCTCACCTCACGCCTCGGCACCAGCATTGACGACGCGACGCGCATTCGGTGGGGGAGCATCCACGAGTTCAAGGGCCTTGAGGCGCCCGCGGTGATTCTGACCGACGTCGACCTGTCGAAGGGCTACCACCGCGACCTGCTCTATGTGGGGGCGTCGCGCGCGACGGATCGGCTTGTGGTGCTGGAGTCGGTGAGCGACGCGCCATAAACCCCGCGATCGGTGCCAGCCAGCAACTGATTTCGAGCGTGGGCTCGGCGACAAATGCGGCTGAGCTAATGTGCCTCTCGCGGCACGTGCCACCAGCGTCACATTGGCTGGGCGGTACTGGCGCTACCCCCGAAGCGCTGCTGGGCTGCTTGCTTGCTGATGCCCAAGACGATGCCGATGTAGCCCCAGCTTCGACCGGACGCACGCGAGGCTGCCACGGCGGCCCGCAGCTCGGCTTCTGCATCGCGCACTGCGTGCTTCGCACGCCCGATCCTTCGGAGGTCTTCGGGGTCTTCGACCTCCAGCGTGCTGAGGTCAACAGTCTCGAGAAGCTCTTCGATGTCTCGTAGCGTTCTGGCGGGTTTCACGGCTTGTCCTTCCCCTCGAGGAATCGAACGAATCGGCGTCGCAAGGGCATCGCGTGGATGACTCGAGCGTCGCCCTCAGGGTCTACGAGAACGACCTCCAGCAATCCACCATGGCGATCGGGGCCGATCACCAAGACTTCATGATCGTCAAGTGCGTAGTGCCGGATCGGGAATTCCAGTGCGTGCAGGATGTCCTCGTCCGCCACTCCGTGCTTGTTCGCCGACACGAGGATTCGTGGCTCCACTGTACGCGTCGACCCCCCGGAACGTCAACGTTTGGTTGACGCATGTCTCGTGGAGTCAGTGTGCGGGTCGGAGTCGCGAAGCCGGTCGACCATGTGGCGATGTGTGAGATCGCTTGAACCGTCGGCGCCGGGGGAGGAGACGAACCCCCGCGACGTCACTCGGTCTCGTTGACCTCTTCGACAAGCGCGGTGATCGCGTCGATGATCGCCGGCACCGCGGCGGGGGCCGCCGACGCATCGAAGAGCCGGGCCGAGATTGCCGAGTTTGGTACTCGGCCGAGAGGAATCGCCTCGATCGCTGCAAGGTAACGTTCGGCGGCCGCGGCAACGCTCGGCGTCCTGGCAAGAGACGTGCGGTCGATGCCCACAGCGAGGTACTTCAAGCCCTGCCAGCTGACCCCGTCAGGAAGACCCCACGCGATGGAGAGCGGAAGATTTCGATCAGGCGTCTGAATGCGTATCGAGAGTCCTTTCGATCCCCATTCGAGCGCGAGACCGAGTGCGCTGCAACCGGCGAGGAAGTCGCGAAACGCGTCACGGTAGGCACTGTCTTCGAGCGAAGACAAGAACGCCACTTCATCGGTCTTGCCCTGCGACGCTCGCGTTGCGGTCGTTCGTCGTGGCGGCGAGGCGACCACCTGCGCTGCATGCGCGGTGAGCTCCGCACCCGAGAGCTGCACAATCTCGACGAGAAAGAACCGCCCCACCCGCATCGTGCTGTTGAGGTACTCGAGACTGTCCCGCATGGTCTCGGTGAACCTCTGCGCGGCGACCACGAAGTGGAAGTCGCCCGACTGCAGCACGTCGGCGAGGCGCTCGAGCAGAGCATCCGTCGCCTCGGGGTCGAGGGCCCACCCGGCGCGACCGATCGCGTCACGCAGGTCGTGGCAGCCGGCGAGGTGCTCGGGCGCGTGACCGCCGCGCAAGAAGCGCTGCACGACTCCGCGGTCGAAGTCGTCGAGCGACATCTGCCACAGGTCTGAGCCATAGTCGATCAGCTGCGCGAGCGCGTGCCTGAAGTCGGGGTTCTGCGGCCCGGTCTTGAACTCGACGAGCACCACATCGCCCGACGAGGCGAGGCACAGCAAGTCGATGGATCCGGATGCCAGCGACGTCTCACGCCCAATGACGAGCAAGTCGCCGTCGAGCCCGAGGTCGTCGGAGGGAATGAGCTGCGGGTTCATCTTCATGACCTCCTGCAGGTGGTGTTCGCTCGGCGCGGGCGACTCGACGAGATCAAAGTGCTCGCCTGCGCGCACCACCAGAAAACGACGGGGCATGGATGCTCCTTCCGTGGTGTTGCCGAGGCTATCGGGTTGATCCGACGCGACGACTAGTGAATAGTCACGTTTCGTTTTCGGCACCCGTTCGCCAGACTGGCCTCAAACTGTGGCCGAGGTGAGCCACGACGAACGGAGATGCGATGCGTACGCGAAAAGGTCACGAGAAGCTCCTGGTCTATTGCCCGACGCTCAGCACCGAAACGCTGTTGCACTTCAACCGTCAAGGCGACAGCTACCGACTCCGATCGTTCGTGGGCGAGCTTGCAGGTCACACGCCGTGGATGCAGCCCGATGCCCCGACCAGTTCAGACTTCCTCCGCCTGTATCCGCCGGTGCACCAGATCGATGTCACTCGCGACCGCATCGCTCTTACGCTGGAAGACCGTTGGCGAGCCATCATCATCGAGCAGAACCGCAAGCTCGGCATCGCGAACTAGAGGCGGTCGAGCGCCAGGCTTCCACCACGATGGATGAGCAGCAGAGGTTCTCAACGGGCATCACTCCCGAGGAAACTGTCGGAAGAATAGGGTGATCTCATGTCCCACTACGAAGCTCGAAAGGCCGCTTGGGAGTCGGCGCTGGCCGTTCAATCGCGCATCCGGATTGCAGGCAACGTCCTAGTCGCACTAGGTCTCACTGTCTTTCTTGCTCCCCTCGCGTTCAAAGTGGACTTTCCCGATTGGTCGGTGGTGCCCGCCGTGGTTGCCGGTATTGGTTTCCTCATGAAACTTGGTGCAATGTTCCATCACGTGCCGCCTATGCCGGCTTCACCGTATGAGGAGGCCCGCCGCAGTGCGGAGCAGGCAGAGTCTCTTCCTCGCCGCCTAGCTCAGGCGCAATCGACGGATACGCCGAAGGACACTCTCCGGACACTCGCGCAGTCTGACGCGAGCCCCGAGGTTCGCAGAGCGGCTATTGAGACACTCGCACTTCTCAATCAGGCTGGGCTCTAGCGGGTCCGTTTCGGCGCTCTCTGTGATCTCCGGCGGTCGGATCGGGCGATCGAGCACAGCCAGGTGACATGAGTGGCACCACCACGAATTGCCGCGAGGTCTGCGCCGTGTCGCGCAACCCGGGCAGTCTAGAGCTGCAACTGTCAGGACTCGCACTTCACTCCCCTTCTTGGATGTTCCCGCTGCGCCGCTCGCCGACGCCGTGGAGCGCATCCTGTCGGAGCCGTTCACGGTGCGCGAGCTGGTGATTCTGTCGCCTTACGCCCGCGAGCGGTCGGCGGCCGGCCAGGCTCTCGCCCGTCAGGCGACGGATGCCCGCCTCACCTCACGCCTCGGCACCAGCATCGATGACTCGACGCGCGTTCGGTGGCGGAGCATCCATGAGTTCAAGGGCCTCGAGGCGCCCGCGGTGATTCTGACCGACGTCGACTTGTCGAAGGAGTACCACCGCGATCTGCTCTATGTGGGGGCGTCGCGCGCGACCGATCGATTGGTGGTCTTGGAGCAGGAGCAAGTGCTCAGGTAGTCGCCCTTATGTCAGTTCGTCGAACTGAGGCGCGACTCGGCGACAACGATCCCCGGCACCTTCGTAGTAGCGAGGGTCATCGTCTTTACTCAGTCGCGGCCAAGGCGTGCGTGGAATTATCCGGCACCCCTTCGAGCAATCCGAGCTTCAGCCCGAGCGCTGCGCACAATGCCCGCAGCGTGCCGGTGTTGACGTCCTCGCCGGCCTCGACACGTGCGACCGATGGCCGCGAAACACCAGCGTGTTCGGCGAGCTCAAGTTGAGACCACCCGCGCGCCGTGCGCAAAGCACGGACTCGCCGGGCGATTTCGGACATCTGTGATGAATCGCTCACACCATTGCCTTGATCGAGGAGCGGATATGCTCACGCTCTTCTGCCGTCAGGCGGTACAGGTCGAACAGCTGGTCGTCTATAGCGTCAGTCGATGCCTGCCAGTCGATGCTCGATGCGGCCGTCAGATCCAAAAGGGGGACGAAACGATAGGTGCCCTTCGTCCCGTGCTGGCTCACCTTCGCCTTGCTGTGAAGGAAGCGCGCAAACCTAGTCTTCAGGTACGCGACGAGATTGCGGGCGGACTCCTCATCAAGGTCTAGCCCGCCCCCCATGACGATGAAGGTTTCAGAACACACAGATCCGGGTGCAACGACAAACGCGTTCTGGTTGTCATCGTTGAGTTCCGTGCCGATGTTGTTGGCGTACGGTGCCAGAACCTTCCAGCGATCGATCCAGTCCGTCTTCAGCCTGACGCGGTCGCGCTCTATGAACCCGACGGACTTGCCCTTTCCGTAGCAGAGCACGGGGTCAGTAAGGCCATCAGTCTCCTGGTGGAAGTCTGCGGACCGCACGATGTTTCCTTCGAGTCCGAACGGCTTGCGAGCAGACACTTGGTTCTCGAAGGAGATGAATCCGTCTGTAGAGATGACGCGCTCGACGAGCTCGATACTCTTTGAGTCGCGCAAGAACGCGCCCATGCCGAAGGTGTCGAGTGGACGGACAGCATCGAACTCAACGCCTTGTGCGTCGCGGGTGAGGATCCGCGTACCGCCTGCAGCAACCGCGTCGTAGTTCGTGTCACGTAGGAAGTAACAGATGCCGCCGCGATTGTTCGTTTCCGGGAACACCTCCTCCGGTCGCGGGAAGTCATGGAGCTCGCTCAAGTGGGGATCGGCGAGCATCCCCGCGCGGAAGTCACCGAGCGACTTGCCGCCGGCGTACCAACGGCTCGGGATGACAAAGCTCAAGAACTCGGGGTCGAGAGACTTGGCCGCCGCGACGAACTGCGGATAGATCGAGCGGGCGCTCTGCTGTGCGCCGCCGTCGCTCTCCTGGTAGGGCGGGTTACCCACTACTGCACCGAACTTCACGGTTGCACCTCCTTCTTCGAAGGCATCTTCGAGATTGACCGTTTGACCGGATTCTTGATCGGACAGCAAGTTGTATGACGTGAGCTGTGCAGCGATGTTCGCGACGTTGAGTCCGAGCACCTCATAGAATCGACGCGTGAACTCATAGGCGATCGTTGATGTCGGAAGTGAGTAGATCGAGTCCTTCGCAACCGCCGGATCGACGCCGAGTTCCCCCACAAGACGTTCGTAGAGCGCAAGCGCGAACTCGCCGGACTTGCTCGCGATATCGAGGATCTTCTCGCCGCGGCTGATCAGTGCCCCGAGGCTCTGAGCGGGGATCCGGGCGACCATTTCGCGGCATAGCCACAGCGGTGTGCGAACCTCCGATTCGGAGATGCGCGTGAACTTCTGGAGCGCTCGCACCGCTCTTTCGGTTGGTGACAGTGACTCATCCCGGGCCAGTCGCGAGATGTTGAGGATCTTGTAGTCGAGCGCGTTGAGCTTGAAGGGATCGAAGGCCGCGAAGAGTGCCTTGAGTACTTCGAGTTGCAGACCGAGATTCTCCGCGATCCGTTCATTCTCCGTGTCTCCGATCGCGTCAATGACGTCCTTGAGTGACGACACCGGGTTGGGTGTCAGCATCGCGAAGAACAGGATCCGCTGGTAATACGTCTGCAGCTTCGCTGCCAGAGACTGCAGATCCACAGCGTCGTCGATACCACTGTCGGGAGGTGTGGGGTTCACTCCGGTGTCGCCAGTGTCGGGGTCTCCGTCTTCAGTATCAGCCTCGTCGTCGACATCGAGATCGGTATCTTCACCGTCGGAACCAGAAATTGTGAGGCCGGCGCGCGAGCCGATCTCCGCCTGCTTCTCGATGACAGCGCGTATCGCATCGATGTCGAGCACACCGAGGTCAATTGGTACGTCCCGGGCTTCGTCGGCGATGCTGCGGTTTAGGTTGTACGCGCTCACGGCCGCAAGAATGTTGGCAGGCTCGACCTCGGTCAGCCTGTTGCTGTTTATCGTGATGACGGGAGAAATGCGCAGATCTTCCCGAAGGCGTCCGGTCAGATCGCCGTTTCCGGCGTGTTCGCTGCTCGCGATGTTGGACATCAGGGAGCGCTGCTCTTGCATTTGGAACAGACGTAACGGATCGAAATCGACGAGGAGGGTCTGGGGTTTGAGGTTTTCCTTGATGGGCTCGTCATTCACCCCGCTTCGGAGCGTTCTGATGTGTTGACTCTGGAGCCGGAATGTCGCCTGGTCGTATTCCTGTGGCGATGCAGTGTCCTTGAGGAAGAGCATCGTGTCCCATTGTTCGACCGTGCTCCCCGTGAGCATCCGGTTGACGGTCAGCGTCAGCGTCTTCCGTCCTTCGGCGTCGGCCTTCGCGATCGCAGCCTTGACACGCTCCGGTGTCGCAAAGCGCGTCGTGTCCTGAACGCCTGAGATGTTGATGATCTCGTAGTCACCGAGGTTCTTGAACGACGCTTCGTTTTTCTCGATGAGTGCCTGCATTGCGTCGCACGATGCTCGGTACGGTAGGACCATGACGACGTGCCTGCACATCTGCCCTTGCTTGATCCGGGCATCATCGAGAAAGCCCAGCAAGTTCTCGTCCTGCTGAGAACCGTCAATGACGCGGAGCAGGTCGAGTATCTCTTCCTCGTGCTTGAACTGCTTGTGTAATCCTTCGGCGGCATCTCGCGTGATTGACCTCGGCTCAAGAAGCGCGGCTAGCGCGTAGGAGACGCCCCGCTCCTTGAGGGCGGCGAGCTTTGCTTGAGCGGATTCGTTTGGGTTGAAAGCGAAGCGGATCATTTGCGGAAAACCGAAGTACGGGTTGTCCCACTCATTCTCGTCGGGGTTCTCTCGATCCCATTCCTCTTTGGCGCGGATGATGTCAGCGAACTGCACGAAAGCGATGATGTCCTCCCGTGCGAATTCGCTGCCCATGAGAATTCGGTACGGGGATCCGGACAGATGCAACGTGGTTTTCGCCTGAAGAACCTTAAGCTGGGCGTCGGCCTCAGCGACTGTCACCTCGTCAGCCTCGATCCTCAACGACCGCATGGTCTCAACCGGTTGTTTCGCCGAGCGGAGCACTTGACCGTAACTCTCGGCACGCGCGCCGAAGTGGGTTTCGTCGACGATGAGCACGTCGATGTCAGTACTGAATACCTCCGTATGTTTCTCCTTGAGCTGCGTTCCCTGAAGGTCCTGCAGTGTGAGGAACACGACGACACACTCGCCGGTCGATTTTGATTGGGTGATTGCGTCGGGTTCGAGGAGGAGAGCGTCGGCGTCGAGGAAACGGAAGCCTTCGAAGTTGCCCGCCGATTCGACTGTCTGTTTCCACTCGCCCTTGACGTCGGCTTTCGCTGAGACGACGAGGACAGCTTTAGCTCCGACACGCTTGGCGCACATGAGCGACGTGAACGTCTTGCCGAATCGCATCACGGCGTACATGAGGAGGTTGGTGCGGCCCGCGTCGACAGCGGTTGCGAATGCGTCCACCGCCGCCTGCTGGTTGGGCCGCAGGCACCAATCTGGGCCCCGCTCGTAGTGGTGCGTGGTTGGGAGCTGGGCCGCCGCGTCGTAAAAGGCGTACCGGCCAAGGTTTTCGACATGATCTTGCCGAATGCTGTCGATCGCGGCCTCGAGGTCGGCGACGTCAGCACCGCCGAAGAACTCGCGACTGTAGTACTCGGTCTCTGGCAGCTCCATACGCTCGAGCCGGGGACGACCACGGTCCTCAAGGAGGAACGAGTGAACTGCGTGGTCGCGGAAGTAGATGTCGTCTGACACAGAGGCGGAGCCTAGGAAACGCTGCTCGAGGTCGGGAAAGTGGGTGCGCCACTCCTTCAACCGCTGGCTGACGGGTCGGTATGTGTCGCCAACCTTGAGGTAATTGGGCACTGTATTCGTACAGAAGGCGTAGATGTGCGGCCGTACTCGGCCGACGATCAAACTTTCGAGGATGTCCAGATTTTCGATCACGACGTCGCACCTCCTGCGTTCGTCAGCTGGGTATAGGGGTAAGTGCGCTTGGCACGCCAGTCGCGGATTAGGCAGGAACGAACCGCGCCTCGGCTCTCCTCACCAAACAGGTCGAGCTGGTTGTCGGCAACCGTGTCCGCCGTCAGCGGGGGCCGACCCGTAAGGAGGTCCATCTGCCAGATGTTCCACGAGATCACCGTTGCGATGCCGCTCAGCTCATCGCGCGAGGGAGCGCCATCGAGCGCGGCACGTGCGAAGTCTTCGTAGGTGGCGAGGATGTTCTCGCGGGCGAGCAAGAGGCTGTCCCCCTGGTACTCGAATCCGTAGATGCTCTCGACGGCACGTCGAGCCCACGTACGCCACTCATCGTCGCTGTGGGCGTTCTCCGTGACCACACGCAACTTGCGATCGAGCAGGCCGATCCTACGCTCGAGGCCGATTGGCGCCCCCGTTGCGGCGTCGTACCGGCTGACGAGGTAAGGCCCTTCACCGCAGGCCACCTCGAGCCGGCGCTCGTCAACGTATTTCATCCAGGTTCGCCGACCGCGCTCCTCGAAGTCGATCGGATCAGCACGATGAATCCATGACCGACCTACGGCGGTGTTGTAAACGTCCGCACGACCGAACCACGCCTCGTCGATCCGGTTGTTCTGTTCATTGCACAGCCATGACGGTGTGAACACCTCCGCGCGCCCCTTGGTGCGCTCCCACTGCTGCGCCTTGGACTTCTCGACGCGAGGTTGGATTAGAACTCGGTGGTCACCCGTAACTGATGCAACAGTGATTTCGTGGTCGGGGGCGTAGTCGTTGCCGAGGTGTTCGTAGTGATCCGTGGCCCAGATGATGTTTCCACCGGTTGTTCGGTCGAGGAGGAGGTGAGGCAACAAGCTGAACTGCCGAGCTGCCAGCGCCTCTTCGCTGACGTCGATGGCATTGATAACGGCGCGTGGTCGAGCCCTGGCTTCCACACCGCGCCCGCCGATGGTGAGTGTTGTCATGAGCACCCTTCATCTAGCCGCTCTAGGGATTGCGACGTGTATCAGAAAACTTACACTGGCGCGGAAACTCCGCTGTCGCGTAAATTCGGCACATGTCCTTAGGTTCATCCTCCCAGGCCGCCCGGCCGGGCAAGCCAGTTCAGATGTCGCCTAACCGTGCACCAGTCCTCCGACATCCTCAAGCAGGTGCGCGACACCGACTTCGAGAAGCAGCTGCACGAGCGGCTTGAGCTTGCCGACCAGGAGAAGCTGCGGGCGATCGAGCTCGCTGAGACGAAAGCCGCCGGCGAGCTGCAGAAGGCTGCGGCCGCGAAAGACTCCGAGACTCAGGCGTTGAAGGCGAAGCTCGACGCGGGGGAGAGCGCCAACAAGGTCGCCGTCGAACTGGCGGAGGCGAAGCTCGCCGCCAAGCTGTCGACGAGTCCGCGAAGCTCGAAGCGGAAGTGGCGAAGAAGGCGTCAGAGATCGAGTTGCTGAAGGCGAGCATCCTGAACGGAGAACAGGCGAAGCAGCTTGCCGTCAAAGAAGCACTGAGCGCGGTGGAGCGCGAGCTCGACGAGCTGAAGAACGGGCTCGCCATGGCCACGATGGAAAGACAAGTCTCTGAGCAGGCGCTCGAAGAGAAGTACAAGCAGCAGATCAAGGACCGCGACGACGCGATCGAGCGGCTCAAAGACATGAAGGCGCGGCTGTCGACCAAGATGGTCGGCGAGACGCTCGAGCAGCACTGCGAGAACGAGTTCAATCGCATACGCGCCACGGCGTTTCCGAAGGCGTACTTCGAGAAAGACAACGACGCGCGGTCGGGCAGCAAGGGCGACTACATCTTTCGTGATTCGGATGAGGGCGGCACCGAGATCCTGTCGATCATGTTCGAGGTGAAGAACGAGAACGACGGCACGGCCACCAAGAAGAAGAACGAAGACTTCTTGCGCGAGCTCGACAAAGACCGCACCGAAAAGGGCTGCGAATATGCGGTGCTCGTGTCGCTGCTCGAGCCCGAGAGCGAGCTCTACAACAGCGGAATCGTCGACGTCTCGCCCCGCTACCCGAAGATGTACGTGGTGCGTCCGCAGTTCTTCATCCCCATCATCACGGTGCTGAGGAATGCGGCGCTCGGGTCGCTGCAGTACAAGCAGGAGTTGGCGATGGTGAAGGCGCAGAACGTTGACATCACGCACTTCGAGAGCGACCTCGAGACCTTCAAGACCGGGTTCGCGCGCAACTACGACCTCGCCTCGCGCAAGTTCCAGGAGGCGATCGCCGAGATCGACAAGTCGATCGACCGGCTGCAGAAGGCGAAGGATGCCCTGCTCGGGTCGGAGCGCAACCTGCGACTGGCCAACGACAAGGCGCAAGACGTGACCATCAAGAAGCTGACGCGGGGGAATCCGACTATGGCGGCAAAGTTCGCTGAGGTGGGTGACGGCGCGGGGGAGTGAACCCCTCTGGCCCCCGCATTATTTTCGTTATACAATAATCACCATGGAACGCGACGAGACCATCGACGGCAAGCCGGTCACGGAGGAGCAGATTGCCGCGTGGTCCGCTGAAGCCGAAGCGGGCTACGACGTCGCAGCACTCAAGAAGCGCGGTCGTGGGCGCCCGGGGCGTGGCGCTGAGCCTTCGCAGGTTGTCGCCCTCCGTCTGACCGCTGATGAGATCGCCATGCTCGACGCCCGTGCCGAGCGGGAGGGCAAGAGCCGGTCTGAGGTCATCCGCGATGCGCTGACGTTCAGGGCGTGAAGATCGAATGTGAACTATGGTTGACAACATGAGTCCGACGACCTTCAGGCGGTTCGACGCAGCCACATACCTGACCGACATCGCGACCGCGGCCGCATATCTCGAAGCGACAATTGATGAGAGTGGCGACGACCCCGCCGCTATCGCGGCTGCGCTCGGTGCCATCGCCCGCTCGCGCAACCTCAGCGAGTTGGCTCGGCGCACCGGGATGAGCCGAGAGGGGCTCTACAAGGCGCTCTCCGCTGACGGGAATCCGAGTTTTGCGACCATCGTCAAAGTTACGCGGGCGCTGGGGCTCACGATCTCCTTTCGCTCAATCGCCTGAGGTCAGCCGACAACGAACCCAAACAAGATCTGACACCCGCCGTAGGTACCCGGATGCTGGACTGCGGACTCGTGTTCAGCGTTTCGTCGTAGTCAGCGGCTTGCGCGACGAAGGGCCTCTGCTGCTCTCAGCATGAGGTCTTCGCGGCCCTCGCTGAGTGCGGGCGTGTCGTCGCCGAGAACGTCGATGGTGAGGTCTGCGATCTCGTCGGCAGTGGTGAGGCCGAGCGTGGCGATGAGGGCGGCGATATCGGCGTAGTCCTTGCGCGCATATCTGGCCATCTTCATCGCGAGGAGCGCCCGGGGCGACGCAACCCTGATGATGTGGCTACCGACCGCTACGTCGACGAAGTGCTGAGGATCGTTAATGTCGAAGACGATGAAGGGGCGGGCGTTCTCGTTGATCCAGGTCGGGCTGAGTCCGTGCTCGTCGGCCATCGTGCGACCAATGCGCACCACGGCATCGAACGGGCGGAAGAGCCCGTCAACGTCAGGCGTGAGTTGCTCGCGGCCGAGTTGCAGTGCCATCGCGGCACCGCCCACGATATAGGCGTCGATCTCGATGCCGTCGGCCGCGGCGCGATCGAGCAGTTCCCGCAGCAGTTCGCGAATCTCTGCAGCACTGAGCTGGCGATAGGCCTCGGTCACGCGATCGTCCAGTCAGCAGGCCGCGAGAGCAGGTTCTTGGACAAGAAGATCGGGGGAGTCTGCGCCCGCAGCCATGCCCGAAACTCGGTGCTCGGGTCATCGCCCACGGCGGTCTCGACGGGCAGAGCGGGTGAGTCGAGCATCCACTGGGCAATGGGTCGGTGGGTTCGCTCGAGTGCGTAGGCGAACGCGGTGGCGAGATAGGTGCCCCACGACGGGTCCAGCTCGTGTGCTCTGGGTTCGTCGGTCACCCACGCCGGCACCGGCGCGTCGCTGGCCTCGCCGAACCTGATCAGTCGCCCGACCGCTTCAGTCAGATCACGGATGGCCGCCTCCTGATCGCCACGACGCAGGCTCGCGCTCATGGCGCGCGAGGTCGTCGAGGCCGAGAGGAGGTCTGCCACCTCGGTGCGAATCGGCTCGACGGCCCACCCTGTTGCCTGCAGCAGAGACTGCATGGTCGACCACGTCGGGTCGAGGTCATCGCTTTCGATGCGACTCACCGTCGACTGCGCGACGCCGGCACGGCGGGCGAGCGCCGACTGCGACAAGCGCGCACGCGTTCGAGCCGTGCGGATCGTGTCGGCTGCGGTGGGCATGCTGATCTCCCTGCTATGCGTATACGCATGATACCTCATGCACCGTTCGCGGAGGAGGCACAGGGCTTAGGGTGCCCGCTCACCTAGAACCCGCGCCCAATCTCCTTCAGCCGCTCCACCCGCTCCGCAACCGGCGGGTGCGAGCCGAGCCACTGCGCCAGCACTCCTTCGCCGATCGTGTTGACGAAGAACAGCCCGCGCACCTCGAACGACGCGGCCTTCACCGTCGACGGGTGCGCGTGGATCTTCTCCAGCGCCCGCACGAGCCCCTCCGGATAGCGCGTGAGCTCGACGCCGCTCGCGTCGGCGAGAAACTCGCGGCGGCGCGAGACCGCCGAGCTGATCAGCGGGCCGAGCACGAAAGCCACGGCCGCGAAGGCGGTGCCGATGACGATCATCACGAGGCCGAGCATCCCCATAATGATGCCCAGCCCCATCTTGAACTCGCTGAGGATCGACCGCACGAGGCCCCAGCCGAGCACCATCAGCACGCCGGCGACCGAGGCGATCGAGCCGACGAGCGCGAAAGTCGTGAGGGTGACGCGGCCATCCTGGTTGACGATGTGCGCCACCTCGTGCGCGACGACCGCCTCGAGCTCGCTGTCGTCGAGCAGGTCGAGGGCTCCGGTGGTGACGCCGATGACGGCGTTCTTGGGGCTCAGCGACGCGGCGAACGCGTTGGGCGCGGGGTCGTCGATGACGCCGACCTTCGGCATCGGGATGCCCGCCCGAATCGCCGTCGTCTCCACCACCCGGTGCAGCCGGGGCTGCTGCTCGGCGTCCGTCGCCGCCCACCCGGCGGTGCTCGCGGCCGACGTCGTCGCCGAGCTGAGCGCCCACCACACGTAGAGCGGGCAGAAGATCAGCAGCAGCCAGAACGGCCACACGTCGCCGACCACCCACGCGCTGAACACCCCGAGCCCGATCACGGCGACGCAGAAGAGCGCGATGAGCAGGATGCTCCACCGCTTGTTGCGCGCGATCTGCCGGTACATGACGCGAATCTACCTCGCTCTGCCGTCACGGCAGGCGCGGGTCCTCCACTGCCGCGGGCGGGCGGGCGGGGCGCACGGCGGCAGGGGAGCGCGCGCCGCGCCCTGCGCGCGCCGGGCATCCTGCCCCGCATGACCGCAGCCTTTCGCACCTACCAGCCCACCATCACCCGCCCGATCACCGACGACGACCTGCAGACCCCCGAGGCCCAGCTTGCGTTCGCGCTCGGGCCGGCGATCCGCTGGCAGCTGTGGTTCTTCTTCCCGCCCACCGCCGACGGGTTCGGCGGCCTCGCGATGCCCTGCGACGACCTGCCGCGCCGCGCGCCCGCCGACACCGCCGACACCCTGTTCACGGTCATCGACGGCGTCGCACAGCACGCGGGCGCGACAGAGCTCATCCTGGCGCTTGAGCGGCGCGGCGGCCCCGACCCCGGCCGCCTCGATCGTGAGTGGATGCTCGCCGCAGCCACCGCCGCCGACCGCGCCGCCGTGCGCCTGCGCGCCGTGCTCATCAGCCACACCCGCGGAGTGCGCGAGCACGCCCCGCCCGCCCCGACCCTGCCGGGGCTCGACGGTGCCGGAGTGGAGACGAGTGCTTAGTTCACTGCACTTAGTTCACATGGCGGATCAGGTAAACGTGCATGAGGCCAAGACGCGGCTGTCAGAGCTGCTGGCGCGGGTGGAGCGCGGCGATGAGATCGTCATCGCGCGCGGCGGTCGGCCCATCGCCCGGCTCGTTGCGTTCGAGCCTGCGACCGAGCGCGAACTGGGCTTTCTCCCCGGCCTTGACACTCCCGATTCGTTCTTCGAGCCCCTACCTGATTCCGAGCTCGTGGCCTGGGAGGGCGGCGAGACGGCCGAGACGCCCGAGACGCCCGAGACGGGGGAGACGGCGCAATGACCCTGCTGCTCGACACCCACGTGCTGATCTGGGCGCTCGGTGTGCCTGACCGCCTTCCGCCGGCGATTCGGGCGCGCCTCGCCGACCCGCGAGAGCACCTCGTGGTGTCGGCGGCCAGTGCTCTCGAGATCGCGACGAAGCATCGACTCAAACGCCTGCCCGAGGCGACCGCGCTTGTGCACGGATTCGAGCAGCAGGTCGATCGACTGGGCGCCGACGCATTATCGATCGAGGCGAACCACGCGATCACGGCCGGCTCGCTCGAGTGGGCTCATCGCGACCCCTTCGACCGCATGCTCGCAGCCCAGGCCATGAGCGAAGGATTCGCACTGGTCACGGCCGACTCCGTGTTCGGGGGGCTACCCGGCCTCGCCGTACTGTGGGAGTGATCGTGCGGCCGGTTGTGCCGACGACGCTGAGTGGGCTCGGCCTCGCACCGACTCGGGCGTCTCGCCGAACCAGGTGCGGAAGGCGCGGGAGAACGACGTGGGTTCGTCGAAGCCGAGCAAGAACGCGATCTCGCGAAACGGCAGCGACGTTCTCACGAGGTAGTGCTGAGCGAGCGGTGCTCGAGTCGACTGCACCACCTCCCGAAACGAGAGCCCGTCTTCGTCAGCCAGTCGTCGTTGCACGGTTCTGGGGCTGACACCGAGTCGTAGCGCCACACCGCTCAGCGACGCTTCGCCGCTCGGCAGGCACTCCAGCAACAGCGACCTGACCCGCGCACGCATCGGTGCGCGCGCGTCGAGCTGGGTCGTCCTCCTCTGCAGCTCTGGTTCGAAGCTGCTCCAGAGCGACTCGCTGGCGGTCAGGAATGGGCGATGTGCGTCGTGCGCGCGAAACGTCAGACTGAGTTCTGGGCCCACCACTGGCTCGACACCGAAGTAGTCCAGGTACGCCAGCGCCGGCTCGAGCGCAGCAGGGCACGACACCCTCAGGGGTTGAATGTGCTCCCGCGTGGCGATCCGCGCGAGCTGGGTGAGGAAGACCAGGTCCATTGCCATCAGCAGTGGGGGCGAGACGATAGTCGGGTCGTTCCATGCCCAAGAAACGACCATGTCGTACGGCGTCTCACGAATCGTGAGATGCATGGGGGCCATGAGTCTCTTGTGGGCGGCGAGGCGCCGAACCGCGACGGCGAGAGTCGAGCTGCAGAGCGCTGCGAAGACGGGCGCCGAGAAGGTCTCGGTGCTGGAGGTCTGGCCCATCCGGATTGCCAGCAGCGGGTCGGCCGCCACCGTCTCGAGCGCGGTGACCATGCGAAAGTAGTCCTCAACCGTGAGCTGTGACGTCTCTTGGTGCAGCATTTGCAAGGGCAGGCGTGCGTGCCGAATGACATCCTCGGGGTTGATGCCGAGGTCGCGCAGCACCATCAACCATCCACGATCAAGGGTGATGTCAGCGGTGTTGTGCATAGCGCACCTGCTCCTCGCGGCCGGTCTCGTCGGCTCGTACCTCGAACTCTATGCAAAGTACGCCGTCGTGCTCGCGTCAACCGACAGATTGGCGTTGTTCGCGATCACCTTGGCGGGTTTCGCTATCTCAGCAGATGTGCACGAGTTGTACCGTGAGCGTCACTGCAGGTGAGACGATCCCGGGAGGGCCCGCATGACGCAATCGAATACCACTGAACTCACGGCGCTCGTCGAGCAGTGGGGAGCACACTTCGGGTGGTACGACGGTCGCATCGACCTGGGGGTGAGCGATCTCAGCTCGTTCACCACGTCGGACTGCACGTTGACCGCTCATGCGCCGGTGTGGGGAACCAGAGCCGGCTCAGAGCGGGCCATACCGATCGCCGAGGTGCGCAAGAGACTCGCCGGGCTCGTCAGGTTCGTGCGCGCGACGCGGCATGACATGCATGTGGCGTATCACCCCGACGGCACACAGATCTGCCTCTCGGTGCAGTTCAAGGCTCGCCCCGTGTTCCTCCCCGTCACCATTCGCACAGAACCGCTGGCCTTCGTCTTGCGGGCGCGCGAGACCCCCGACGGCCTTCGAATCTGCGCGGTCGACGAGTGGTCAGCTGCCGACCCTGAGGCTGCCCGACGGCTGCTGATCGAACACCACGGTTGGCCGACAGAGACCTCCCTCCACCCTCAGGTGGCGTTCGGCGCGGTGTCGTGACGGGGAAGCGCCCCCGGGATCGCGAGAACTCCCGCTGAGCGCTCCCTGACGCAGCGACTAGTCGTCGAGCACGAAGGTGACCTCCATGGTCACCTGGTACGCGGTGACCTTGCCGCCCTCGATGGCGACCTTCTGCTCTTTGATCCACGCGCCGCTCACGCCGCGCAGCGTGCTGTTGGCGCGGTCGATGCCGACGTGAACGGCGTCTTCGAAGCTCGTCGACGAGCGGGCGGTGATGGTGGTGATGCGGGCGACAGACGACATGGAGCAACCCCTTCGGTACTCGGGGCCCGGGTCGAGCCCGCGAGAGGGCCAGTCAACTCCTGCGCGGCGCTCGCGTCTAGGGCATGACGGCGATCGGCGTCACGCACCGGCCGAGCTTCAGCCCGAGACCGCGGGCGCCGACTCGAAGGCGTAGCTGAACTCGCCCGCCACGCCCGTCCACGTCACGCGAATGAGCGACACCGGGCCGAGCTCGTCGTAGGCCGTGCACACGAACGAGGCGCCGATCGTGACCGTCGTCTGCGACGGGCACAGCACCGTGTAGTCGAAGCCCTCGCTCTGCAGGTCGCTCGCAATCGTCGACTCGACGGTGCGCAGATCGGCAAGCGAGGCCTCGCGCGGCTGCAGCAGGGCCAGCGTGCTCACGAGCGCCGAGACGAGCACGGCCGTGACGACGTAGACCCAGGTCGGCGCCGTGCCCGAGCGGGTCGTGCGGAACACGTGGATCGCGCGCACCAGTAGGTAGAAGAACGGCCCCAGCAGCACCCATGCCGGCGAGGGGCGAAACTCGTGGCCGAGCGCCCCGAGGCGGCGGTAGTCGGTGAGGGTGCCGAGCACGACCCACAGCAGCGACGCGAGGCCGAGTCCGCCGGCGACGAAGGGCGTGTTGGTGGATGCTCCGCCATCGGTGAGCAGCCACCCCAGAGCCGCCAGACCCAGGTGCAGCAGGGGCGACAGCGCGAGCATCCATGCCCCGCCCGTCGTGACGCCCGTGACAGCGCGCGCCTGGCCCGCCGGGCGCTTCGAGCCCCACGTGCGCGTCATGGGCTCGTAGTCGACGCTCGCGAGGTCGACGGCCGAGGTGGGCTGGGCGAAGCTCGTCGACGAGGTCCACGGGGTCGAGGCCGAGGCGGGCAGGGGAGTGGCGGTCGCGAGCGGAGTGATGGCGAAGGCGCCTGCGGCGGGGGCGTCGGCGCCGGGCTGCGAGGGCACCGCGAGGGGAGGAGGCGTCGTCGACGGCGCCGCGGCGGGCATGGGGTCGTCGAAGCCCGGAAAACCGGCGACCGGGATGGCGCCCGAGGCCGGCGGCGTGAGGCGCACCGGTTCAGAGATCGGCAGCGAGGTGCCGGTGCGCCGCGGGCCGGGCGTGGATACGGCGGGCGCGGCCGGGCCTGCGGTGCCCGTGGTGCTGGCCGCGGTCGGCTCGGCGGCGTTGCGCGGTGGC
>NZ_JBKBLF010000022.1:0-37376 GCF_046296455.1 Microcella sp. | reverse complement strand
GTCGGCACCGACCTCGCGCTCGGCCGCGAGCCGCCAGGAGACGGCGACATCGGCCCCCGTCGTGCCGGCGACGGCGCGCGCCACGATCGGCTCGCTCGGCGCCGGATCGGTCGAGAGGTCGTCGGTCGTCGAGGAGGTCACGGTAGCGCTGCCCGCGGGGGCGTCGGCCTGCGCCCCGGGTGCCGAGTCCGACCCGTCGGCGCTGCTCGCGCGCACCACCGCGCCCTCGCGGGGCTCGGCGAGACCCGCGGCCTGGGCCAGGGCCGTCTGCGCCAGCCCCGGGCTCGCCGCCGCCGTCACGAAGTCGGCGAGGTCGACCCCCGATCGCCCCACGCGGTGGTAGGTCTCGCCCCGCAGCCGGTCGGGCTGGAAGGTCACGAGCGAGACGGCGTTCGTGCAGGGCGAGGGCGGCTCGACGCTCTCGTCCATCTCATTGACGTGGAACACCCCGACGCGGTCGGCGACGCCGCCGTCGGCCGTCTCGACGAGCACACCGGTGCCGAGAAAGTCGAGGGGGCGTGCGTACCGCCATGCCGCATCCATCGCCGTCTCCTCCGCGGCGATGACGAGCGAATCACCGGCGCTCAGCGTCGTGCCCGCGGGCAGCGAGACGAGCGGCTGCGCGCGCCGCAGACCGTCGCGGTCGCAGGCCCAGACGCGCCACCCCCCGACGTCGACCGGGCGGGTGGAGCGGTTGCTGAGCTCGACGAAGTTGTGCGGCCGCGTGATGGCGCGCACGTCGAGCGGGTCGGTGCCGAGCTCGCTGACGACCACGCCGGTGTCGAGCACGCGCTCGGCGCGCAACGACCGCTCGGCTCGCGCGTTGGCGGCGCCCGGGGTGCGCGGCGCGATGACCCAGCCTTCGCCGTCGGGCCGCAGCTGGTGGCTCTCGCCGCGCACGGCGTCGAGCACGGCAGGCAGCTTCTCGGCGCCCGATTGGCACGCACTGTCGCGCGTGTGCGCCGAGGCGACCTCGTCGATCAGCGCGCCCGCGGCATCACGCAGCTGCAGCCCGTACGCGACGTCGGCGAGCGAGGTGGGCATGACCGCGGCGGCGTCGCGGATGCTCGACTGCGGCCCGACCACCACGAGCTGCTCTCCCGCAGCAAGCACGTCGCCCGCACCGAACGTCGCTTGCGGTGCGCCCTGAGCGCGCTCGCCCTCGGCGGTGCACCGCTCGAGCGTCCACCCCGCGAGCGACACCTCTCGGGCTCCGTCGTTGCGCAGCTCGACCACGTCGTCGCCGCTGCCGCCCGGGCCGAACGGTGCGACCTCGGCGATAACGACGCCGCTGGCGTTCACGGGCCCTGCCGCGCTCGGGGCGTTGGCGGCACCGGGGGTCGCCGCCGCGATGACGAAGCGGCCGTCTGCGGTCGTGCTGGCGCCGAGTCGCTGGTAGCTCTCGCCGGCAGTCGCGTCGACGATGTCGGGCAGCGACCCGCTCGGGTCGCACTCGCTGCGCATCATCCACGGTGTCGTCGGGTAGACGGCGACCGCGTCGGCGATGCGCTGCTGCGGGTCTTCGAGCACATAC
This sequence comes from Microcella sp., assembly GCF_046296455.1. GTDB lineage: Bacteria > Actinomycetota > Actinomycetes > Actinomycetales > Microbacteriaceae > Microcella. The sequence goes on along the minus strand of NZ_JBKBLF010000022.1, from coordinate 35,842 downwards.
CCGTATCCGCCTGGCCCGAAGGGCGCGCTCATGACGTCGTCGGGCTGGGCCCCCGCGGGCCGCTCGCCCGCTCGGGCGATGAGGTAGTGCTCGCCCGGCGCGAGCACGAGCCCAGAGAACTCGGAGTCGGGGGCGCCGCGCTTCGCGCGCAAACCCTCGTCTGAGCAGCGGTAGAGGTTCCAGCCGGTCAGGTCGACGGGCGCATCAGAGACGTTCTGCAGTTCGACGTAGCTCGCGTCGAGCCGGTCGCCCCAGCCCGGAGCGATCTCGCTGATGATTACGGGATGATCGGCGCGCTGCTCGTGGGATCCGCTGCTGCCGCCCTCTGGTTGCGCGGCGGCGGGCAGGGGGATGAGCGCGGCGCCCACCGCGGCGAGGGCGACCGTCGCGGCGATGAGAGGGCGGAACCGGGGGCGGGGAGGGGTGCGCTCGAGCGTCGCGGTCACGCTCGTCACGGTGTCGCGATCAGGTGAACGGATGTCGCCCTCTGCGGGTGTGTCGCGTGAACGACCGGGGGTGCGCGCGCAGAACACGAGGCCGCGACCCCGGGTTGCGGGGGTCGCGGCCTCGTGGGGTTCCCGGCGGATGGCCGGGAAGGTCAGTGACTATCGGGCAGCCGAGCCATCCACGTAGTCCGAGTCCTGCTGCTTCCACGCGAAGAGGGCGCGCAGCTTGCGGCCCGTCTCCTCGATCGGGTGCTGCTCGCCCTTGCGGCGCAGCTCCATGAACTCGGGTGCGCCGGCGTCCTGGTCGGCGATGAAGCGCGCCGCGAAGGCACCCGACTGGATGTCGGCGAGCACGCCCTTCATGTTCTCTTTGACGCTCGCGTCGAGAACGCGCGGACCCGAGACGTAGTCGCCGTACTCGGCCGTGTCGCTGACGCTCCAGCGCTGCTTGGCGATGCCGCCCTCCCACATGAGGTCGACGATGAGCTTGAGCTCGTGCAGCACCTCGAAGTAGGCGATCTCGGGCTGGTAGCCGGCCTCGGTGAGCACCTCGAAGCCGTACTGCACGAGCTGCGAGGTTCCGCCGCACAGCACGGCCTGCTCGCCGAACAGGTCGGTCTCGGTCTCTTCGGTGAAGGTCGTCTTGATGACGCCCGCGCGCGTGCCGCCGATGGCCTTGGCGTACGAGAGGGCGAGATCCCATGCGTGCCCGGTCGCGTCGCGCTCGACGGCGATGATGTCGGGGATCCCGCGGCCGGCGACGAACTCGCGGCGCACCGTGTGGCCCGGGGCCTTGGGGGCGACGAGGATGACATCTACGCCCTCGGGGGCGTCGATGTAGCCGAAGCGGATGTTGAAGCCGTGGGCGAAGGCCAGCGTCTTGCCCGGCTTCAGCGCATCCTTGATGCTCTCGCTGTAGATCGACCGCTGGTGCTGGTCGGGCGCGAGGATCATGATGACGTCGGCCCAGGCGGCGGCGTCGGCGACGGTCATGACGCTGAAGCCGTCGTCGCTCGCCTTCTGGATCGACTTCGAGCCGGCCTTGAGGGCGATGGCGACCTCGACGCCGCTGTCGCGCAGGTTCTGGGCGTGGGCGTGGCCCTGCGAGCCGTAGCCGACGATGGCGACCTTCTTGCTCTGGATGAGCGCGATGTCGGCGTCGTTGTCGTAGTAGATCTCGGTCACGATCGGGGTTCTCCTTGTTCGGTGGGGTGAAAACGTTCGATGTCAGTTCTTGAGCACGCGCTCGCTGATGCTCTTCGAGCCTCGGCCGATCGCGAGCAGGCCCGACTGCGCGATCTCTTTGATGCCGTAGGGCTCGAGCACGCGCAGCAGCGCCTCGACCTTGGCGGTGTCGCCCGTCACCTCGATGACGAGCGAGTCGGTCGCGACGTCGACGACGCGCGCACGGAACAGGTTCGCGGCCTCGAGAATCTGCGAGCGGGTCGAGTTGTCGACGCGCACCTTGACGAGCATGTGCTCGCGCTGCACCGAGCTCGTGGGGTCGAGCTCGACGATCTTGAGCACGTTGATGAGCTTGTTGAGCTGCTTGGTGATCTGCTCGAGTGGCAGGCCCTCGACCTCGACCACGACCGTGATGCGCGAGAGCCCCTCGACCTCGGTCGTGCCGACCGCGAGCGAGCGGATGTTGAAGCCGCGCCGGGCGAACAGGCCCGCGACGCGCGTGAGCAGGCCCGGTTTGTCTTCGACGAGCAGAGAGAGCACGTGGTAGGTCATGGGCTTACTCCTCGTACCAGTCGGGGGCGTGATCGCGGGCGTACTGCACCGACGAGTTGCCGACGCCTTGCGGCACCATCGGCCACACCATCGCATCGCGGCTCACGATGAAGTCGATGACGACCGGGCGGTCGTTGGTCTCCATCGCCAACCGGATAGCCGGCTCGACCTCTTCGGGCTTCGTCACGCGGATTCCGAGCGCCCCGTAGGCGTCTGCCATCTTGACGAAGTCGGGCACCATCCGCGTCTGCTCGCCGGCGCTCTTCGACCCGGTCTCGAGGTCGGTGAACGAGTGGCGGCCGTCGTAGAACAGCGTCTGCCACTGCCGCACCATGCCGAGCGATGAGTTGTTGATGATGGCGACCTTGATGGGGATGTTGTTGATCGTGCAGGTGGCCAGCTCTTGGTTCGTCATCTGGAAGCACCCGTCGCCGTCAATCGCCCACACGAGGCGATCGGGCTGGGCGACCTTGGCACCCATCGCGGCGGGCACGGCGTAGCCCATCGTTCCGGCGCCGCCCGAGTTGAGCCACGAGCCGGGGCGCTCGTACTTGATGAACTGGGCGGCCCACATCTGGTGCTGGCCGACGCCCGCGGCGTACACCGCTTCAGGGCCCGAGAGCTTGCCGATCGCCTCGATGACCGCTTGTGGGGCTAGCAGCCCGTCGTCGGGGTCGTCGACGTAGCCGAGGGGGTACTGCGAGCGCAGGGTCTCGAGGCGCTTCCACCAGTCGACGATGTCGGGGGCCGACTGTGCGGCCGCGGCCTCGAAGGCGGGCAGCAGGTCGAGCAGCACCTCGCGGGCATCCCCCACGATGGGAACATCGGCGTGCCGGATCTTGCCGATCTCGGCGGGGTCGATGTCGATGTGGATGACCTTCGCACCGGGAGCGAACTCGCTCACCTTGCCCGTCACGCGGTCGTCGAAGCGCGAGCCGATGGCGACGAGCAGGTCGCTCTCTTGCAGGGCGAGCACCGAGGGAACCGTGCCGTGCATGCCGGGCATGCCGAGGTTCTGGCGGTGCGAGTCGGGGAACGCCCCGCGCGCCATGAGGGTCGTCACGACGGGCGCGCCGGTCTTCTCGGCGAAGGCGAGCAGCTCTGCGTGGGCACCCGAGCGCACGACGCCGCCGCCCACGTAGAGCACGGGCTTGCGCGACTCGACGATGAGCTGCGCCGCGGCCTGGATCTGCTTGCCGTGCGCCTTGGTCACCGGGCGGTAGCCGGGCAGCTCGATCTTGGGCGGCCAGATGAACGGCGCCGACTTCTGCTGCGCGTCTTTCGTGACGTCGACGAGCACGGGGCCGGGGCGACCGGTCGTCGCGATGTGCACGGCCGCGGCGATCACGCTGGGCACGTCTTCGGGCTTGGTGACGAGGAACGAGTGCTTCGTGATGGGCATCGTGATGCCCGTGATGTCGACCTCTTGGAACGCGTCGGTGCCCATCGAGGTCGAGAAGACCTGCCCGGTGATCGCGAGCAGCGGCACCGAGTCCATGTGGGCGTCGGCGATCGCCGTCACGAGGTTGGTCGCCCCGGGGCCCGACGTGGCGATGCAGACGCCGAGCCGGCCGCTCGCCGCGGCGTAGCCCTCGGCGGCGTGGCCCGCGCCCTGCTCGTGGCGCACGAGGATGTGGCGGATCGCCGTCGACGACATGAGCTCGTCGTAGAAGGGCATGATGGCGCCGCCGGGCAGGCCGAAGACGTCGGTGATGCCGAGCTTCTCGAGCGAGGCGAGAATGGCGCCGGACCCGGTGAGGATCGGCGGATCGCTCTTCTTCGCGCTGCCGCCGGTGGCGGTGGGACTCGGCACGGGGGTCGATTCCGTGGACATCAGGGGAACTTCCTTGGGAGTCGGTGATTCGCGAGCGGGAACGGCCGCGCGGCTACCCCGTGACGGCGCCCTGCGCGGCAGACCGCACGAGCTTCGAGTACTTGGCGAGGACGCCACGGGTGTAACGCGGAGGCAGGGGCGCCCAGTCGGTGCGGCGCGCCTCAAGCTCGTCTGCGTCGACCAGTAGGTCGAGGGAGCGAGCAGCGATATCAACCCGGATCAGATCACCATCGCGCACGAAGGCGATGGGTCCAGCATCCACCGCTTCGGGAGCTACGTGGCCGATGCACAGTCCGGTTGTGCCGCCTGAGAATCGACCGTCGGTCAAGAGTAGTACATCTTTTCCGAGGCCCGCCCCCTTGATGGCGGCCGTCACGGCGAGCATCTCGCGCATGCCCGGGCCGCCCTTGGGGCCCTCGTAGCGGATGACGACGACGTCGCCGGCCGAGATCTCACCGCGCGTCAGGGCATCCATCGCCGCGCGCTCGCGCTCGAAGACGCGCGCGGGGCCCTCGAAGACGGCGGCGTCGAAGCCGGCCGTCTTGACGACCGCGCCCTCGGGCGCCATCGAGCCGTGCAGGATCGTGATGCCGCCCGTCGCGTGGATGGGGTTGTCGAGCGTGCGCAGCACGTCGCCGTCGAGCGGGTCGGGGTCGAGCTCGGCCAGGTTCTCGGCCATGGTCTTGCCCGTCACGGTCATGACGTCGCCGTGCAGCAGCCCCGCGTCGAGCAGGGCCTTGAGCAGAACGGGCAGGCCGCCCTGGCGGTCGACGTCGTTCATGACGTAGCGGCCGAAGGGCTTGAGGTCGCCGATGTGCGGAACGCGGTTGCCGATGCGGTTGAAGTCATCGAGCGTGAACGGCACCTCGGCCTCGTTCGCGATCGCGAGCAGGTGCAGCACGACGTTGGTCGAGCCGCCGAGCGCCATGGCGACGGTGACGGCATTCTCGAGCGCCTCACGCGTGACGATCTGACGAGCGGTGATCCCCTTGTTGAGCAGGTTCACGACGGCCTCGCCGCTGCGGTGGGCGTACATGTCGCGGCGGCGATCATAGGATGCGGGGCTCGCCGACCCCGGAAGGCTCAGGCCGAGCGCCTCGGCCACCGAGGCCATGGTGTTGGCGGTGTACATGCCGCCACAGGCACCCTCGCCGGGCGCGAACGCGCACTCGATGCGGTGGGCGTCTTCGGCCGACATCTTGCCGGCCTTGACGGCGCCGACAGCCTCGAAGCTGTCGATGATCGTGATCTCTTTCTCGGTGCCGTCGCTGAGCTTTACCCAGCCCGGCGCGATCGAGCCGGCGTAGAGGAAGACGCTCGCGAGGTCGAGGCGCACGGCCGCCATGAGCATGCCGGGGATCGACTTGTCGCAGCCGGCGAGCAGCACCGAGCCGTCGAGGCGCTCGGCCTGCATGACGGTCTCGACCGAGTCGGCGATGACCTCGCGGCTCACGAGCGAGAAGTGCATGCCCTCGTGGCCCATCGAGATGCCGTCGCTCACGCTCACGGTGCCGAACTGCAGCGGGTAGCCGCCGCCCGCGTGCACGCCCTCCTTGGCCGCCTGCGCGAGGCGCGCGAGCGAGAGGTTGCACGGCGTGATCTCGTTCCACGAGCTCGCGATGCCGATCTGGGCCTTATCCCAGTCGGCATCGCCCATGCCCACCGCGCGCAGCATGCCGCGAGAGGTGGTGGCTTCGATTCCGTCGGTGACGACGCGGGAACGGGGCTTGTGGTCGGCCTTCGACATGCCTCGAGTCTACGACCCGGCGCTCGGGGCCTTCGACGGCGGTTCGTCGCTCGCAGCCCGCTCGTCGACGGCGCGACGCTCGTCGACCGCGGCGCGTTCCTCGGTCCACGACCCGCCCGGCAGCTCGGTACCGCGCGCCGCGTCGACATCGGGGGCGAGCTCGTCGACCAGCAGCGAGTCGGGGTCGAAGTCGCCGTTGCGGTAGCCCGCGCGCCCCACCATGTGCGCCGAGATGGGCGCCGTCAGCAGCTGGAAGACGACGACGGGCACGAGCAGCAGCAGCACTGTGCCGCTGCGCGCGCTCAGGGCGATCGCGATGACGACGAGGATCAGCCCGAGGATCTGCGGTTTCGTCGCGGCATGCAGGCGCGAGAGCGGGTCGGGAAACCGCACGAGGCCGATGGCCGCCGCGAGGGTGAGCAGGGCCGCCACGATCAGCAGCGCCGCGGCGACGATGTCGAGGATGCCGGCTCCGGTCTCAGCGTCGAGCATCGTCGCCCTCCCCCTGCACGGCGCCGTCCGGCGAGCCGGTGCTCGCGCCGCCGCCCGTGCGCGTGATGAAGCGCGCGACGGCGACGCTGCCAAGGATCGCGGTCGCCGCGAGCACGACCATGAGCGGGATCGAGCGCGTGTGGCCCGAGATGACCATCTCGGCCCCAATCACGAGGATGAGCGTCGTGAGCATGACGTCGCTCGCGATGAGGCGGTCGATGAGGGTCGGCCCGGTGATGAGCCGCACGAGCACGATGAGCACGGCGGCGGCCGCGATACCGCCCGCGACGAGGTAGGCGATCGTCATGAGCGCACCGCCTCCCACTCGGCGCGCGAGCCCCACGCGCGCAGCAGGTCGCGCTCGAGGCCGAGCACGTGGTGGCGCGCCTTCTCGACCTCGGCCTCGGTGCGCACCGAGAGCGTGTGCACGTAGAGCACGGTGCTCGCACGATCGACCTCGACGACGACCGACCCCGGCACGAGCGAGACGGCGAGCGCCGTGCCCGTGAGGATGAAGTCGGAGCACGTCGTGAGGTCGACCTTGATGAGCGCGCTGCGGTGCCGCGACCGCGGGCCGATGGCGAGCAGTGCGACCTGGAACGAGGCCACCGCCATCTCGACGAGCACCCGCCCGACGAAGACGGCGAACCAGAACGGGTTGAACCGGCCAGAGAGCTCGACAGCCGGCAGGTAGAACGCGCGCGTGACGACGAGGGCCACGACGACGCCCGTCAGGATCGTGAGGGGCGTGGTCGAGCCCCACAGCAGCATCCACAGCACGACGAGCGCCGCGAGCAGCGGCAGCTGCTGCCGCACCGTGACGCGGGCGCGGGAGGCCGGGGTGGTCGACGCGGTCATCGCTCCCCCTCGTCGGTCGTGGCCGCGGACAGCACGAGCTCGATGTAGACGGCCGAGCCGTCGAGGTTCTGCGCCGCACGGTCGGCGACGGCGTAGAGCGGCCCCGCGAAGAGGGTCAGCCCGAGGCCCACGATGACCATGCCCGCCGTGCTGAGGGTCATGAGGCGGGGAGTCGCGCGCGTCTCTGACGGCGCTCCCCCGCCATCGGGGGCCTCTTCGACCGCGCGCAGCAGGCGCGTCTCGTCGCCCTGCACATCGCCCGCGGGACGCCAGAAGGCGAGGTTCCACACGCGCACGAGCGCGTAGAGGGTCAGCAACGAGACGAGGGCCCCGGCGCCGATGAGCACGTAGGCGAGGGCATCACCCTGGGCGGCCGTCGCCTGGAAGAGGCCGAGCTTGCCGATGAAGCCCGAGAACGGCGGGATGCCGCCCAGATTGAGCGCGGGAACGAAGAACAGCACCGCGACGAGCGGCGCGCTCGCGAGCAGCCCGCCGATGCGCGTGATCGAGGTGCTGCCGGCCTCGCGCTCGACGAGCCCTGCGGCGAGGAAGAGCGTCGTCTGCACGACGATGTGATGCACGATGTAGTAGATCGCCGCGGCGGTGCCCGCGACGGTGCCGAGGGCGACGCCGAGGATCATGTAGCCGATGTGGCTCACGAGCGTGAACGACAGGATGCGCTTGATGTCGGCCTGGGCGACCGCGCCGAGGGCACCCACCACCATGGTCAGCAGGGCGAGCACCATGAGTGCGGGGTTGAGCTCGGGGGTCGGGAAGATGACCGTCTCGACGCGGATGATCGCATAGACGCCGATCTTCGTGAGCAACCCTGCGAAGGCCGCCGTGACGGGCGCGGGCGCCGAGGGGTAGCTGTCGGGCAGCCAGAACGACAGCGGGAAGACGGCGGCCTTGATGCCGAAGGCGACGAGCAGCATGACGTGCAGCAGGATCTGCACGTCGACGGGCAGCTCGCTGACGCGCTCGGCGACCTGCGCGAGGTTGACGGTGCCGAGCGCGCCGTAGACCATGCCGATCGAGGCGAGAAAGAGGATCGACGAGAGCAGGCTCACGATGACGTAGGTGACGCCAGCCCGGATGCGCGCTTGCGTTCCCCCGAGCGTGATGAGCACGTAGCTCGCGACGAGCAGGATCTCGAAGCCCACGTAGAGGTTGAACAGGTCTCCTGCGACGAAGGCGACCATGACGCCCGTCGTGAGGATCAGGTAGGTCGGGTAGTAGATCGACACGGGAGTCTCGTCGTCGCCGTCGGCGAGGCCCTGGCCGATCGAGAAGACGAGCACCGCGAGCAGCACGAGCGACGAGACCACGAGCATGAGCGCCGCGAGCCGGTCGACGACGAGCACGATGCCGAAGGGCGCCGGCCAGTTGCCGGCCTCGACGACGATCGCGCCGCCCGCGTCGACGCCCACGAGCAGCGCGATGCTCATGCCGAGCACGATCACGAGAGCGAGTGCGGCGACGATGCGCTGCGGTCGCGCCCGGCGACCGAGCACGAGCGTGAGGGCGGCCGCGAGCAGCGGCACGAGCACGACGAGCGAGACGAGGGCGGCCATCATCGAGGCGCCTCCCCGATGACCTCGACGGGAAAGTCGGTGTCGCCCTCGTCGGGTGAGACATCTTCGATCGGCATCGTGAGCGCCCCTTCGCGCAGCGCGACGTCGTCGGCGTCGTCCGAGACGTCGTCGGCGTTGGCGAGGCGCCACGAGCGGTAGATGAGCGCGAGCAAGAAGGCCGAGACCGCGAAGGTGATGACGATCGCCGTGAGGATGAGCGCTTGCGGCAGCGGGTCGTTGTAGGCGCTCGGGTCGAGGCCCTCTTCGTAGATCGGCGCGAAGCCCGCGGGCCCGCCCATGATGAGGATGAGCAGATTGACCCCGTTGCCGATCAGCAGAAAGCCGAGCACGACGCGCGTGAGGCTGCGCTCGAGCAGCAGGTAGACGCCGCACGCGATGAGCGCGGCCATGACGACGACGAGCACGAGCGAGACGGTCATCGTGCACCTCCTGCGGGCGTACCGGTGGCGGCATCGAGCGCGGTGGATGCGGCGCCCGCGCGCCCCGCCGGTGCGAGCTCGTCGCCGCCCTGGCGGTCGACCTCGCCACCGAGGCTGCGCAGCACGTCGAGCACGAGGCCGACCACGACGAGGTAGACGCCGACGTCGAAGATCGTCGAGGTGACGAACTCCACCTCGCCGAGCAGCCAGAGCTCGCCCTCCCAGTAGGCCGAGGTGAGCGGCGGTGCCCCGAGCAGCACCGGGACGAGGGCTGCGCCGGCGGCGATGATGAGGCCCGAGCCGAGCACGGCGCCCGCCCCCACGGGCAGCGCTGCCCCGAGCTCGTAGCGCCCGCCGGCGAGGTAGCGCGCGACGAGCGCGAGTCCCGCCACGAGCCCGCCGACGAAGCCGCCGCCCGGCAGGTTGTGGCCCGCGAACAGCAGGTAGAGCGAGATGACGATGATGGCGTGGAAGGTGAGGCGCACGACGACCTCGAGCAGGATCGAGCGGTGCCGCGGATCGAGCGTCGGGCCGGCGAGGATCCACGCGTTGCGCAGCTCGCCCTGCTCGCCCTGCTCGCGCACGCGGTCGAGCCGCGCCGAGATGCGCCGCTTCACCACGGCCCGCCCGAGCCGCGGCGGGGTGTCGCCCCGGCTGCGCAGGAACAGCAGGCTCGCGACGCCCGTGGCCGCGGCGATGACGACCGCGAGCTCGCCCATGGTGTCCCAGCCGCGCAGATCGACGAGCGCCACGTTGACGGTGTTGCGCCCGTGCCCGATCTCGTAGGCCAGTTGCGGCCAGGCGAGCGAGATGGGCTGCTCGATGCGCGCCCCCGCGACGATGATGGCGACGAGGGCCATGACGAGACCGACGCCGATGCCGATGCCCGCGCGCAGCAGGCGGTGGCTGCTGCCGTGCTTGTCGCCGAGGCGGGCCGGCAGCCGCCGCAGCACGAGCACGAAGGCGATGAGCGTGACGACCTCGACGAGGATCTGGGTGAGCGCGAGATCGGGAGCGCCCTGCAGCGCGAAGATCGCCGACATGCCGAAGCCCGTGACGCCGACGACGACGAGCGCCGCGAAGCGCTTCTGCGCCTGGGTCGCCGCGATCGCGGCGATGATCATGACGACGCCGATCGCGAGCTGGGCGGGGTGATCCCAGAGCCGCAGCTCGCTCGGCCAGCTGTCGCCAAGCAGCAGCCCTGCCGTGGTGACGCCGATGAAGACGACGAGGATGACCCCGAGGTAGAACGGCAGGGATCCCCGCTGGGTGAGGCTCGTGACCCGCACTGCGAGCCGGTCGACGGCCCCCATCGCGTCCCAGTAGGCCTCGGAGGCCGTGTACTCGCTCGCGAGCCGCGCCTGCAGCCGAGCGACCGGGGCGCGGGCGGCGAAGAGCAGGGCGCCGAGGCCGATGGCGAGGGCCGAGAGGCCGAGCTCGGGGGTGAGGCCGTGCCAGAGGGCGAGGTGGTATGCGACCTCGCCCGGGTACGGGAAGAGCGCGGGGTAGCCGGCGAGCCCCGCGTCGACGAGGCCCGCGAGCGGCCCCAGCGCGAGGCTCGTCACAGCGAGCACCGCGGGCGCGAGCAGGAACCGCCGGCTGACGACGGCGAGCGCCGTGACGTCGTCGACGCCCGGCTTGCGCGCGAAGGCGCCCCAGAAGAAACGGATGCTGTACGCGACCGTGAGCGCCGACCCCACGACGACGCCGACGAGCGCGACAGCGGCCCAGACCTGTGCCGCGGCGTCGAGCGGTGCCTCCCCCGTCTGCCCGGTCGCCGCGGCGAGCAGCGCGTAGAGCACGGTCTCTTTCGCGACGAAGCCGAAGACCGGCGGCAGGCCCGCCATCGAGGCGAGCACGGCCCCCGCGATCGCCGCGAGCCAGGGCGAGCGCCGACCGAGGCCCGAGAGCTTGCGCAGGTCGCGCGTGCCGGCCTCGTGGTCGATGATGCCGACGACGAGGAAGAGCGCCGACTTGAACAGGGCGTGCGCCAGCAGCAGCGCGAGCGCGGCGAGCGCGGTATCGCGCGTACCGAAGCCCGCCACGACGACGAGCAGCCCGAGCTGGCTCACGGTGCCGTAGGCGAGCAGCAGCTTCAGGTCGGTCTGCTTGAGGGCCGCCCAGCCGCCCAGCAGCAGCGTGACGAGGCCGAGCACGATGAGCACCTCACGCCATCCGGGCACGTCCACCCCCGCGGGCGCGAGGCGCAGGATCAGGTAGATGCCCGCCTTCACCATTGCGGCGGCGTGCAGGTAGGCGCTCACGGGAGTGGGGGCGGCCATCGCGCCGGGCAGCCAGAAGTGCAGCGGCACGATCGCCGACTTCGAGAGCGCCCCGACGAGCACGAGCATGATGGCCGTCGTCGTGAGCGGCCCCGCGGGCAGCTCGGCGAGGATCGCCGTGAGACTCGAGGTGCCCGCCTGCACGGCGAGCAGCACGAGGCCGACGAGCATCACGAGCCCACCGAGCGTCGTCGTGACGAGCGCCTGCAGGGCCGCGCCGCGACTGGCCCGCCGATGTGTGTAGTGGCCGATGAGCAGGTACGAGAAGACGCTCGTGGCCTCCCACAGCAAGAACAGCAGGTACACGTCGTCGGCGATGACGAGCCCGAACATCGCGCCGGCGAACGCCAGCAGCACGGCCGAGAACCGCCCGAGCCCCGGCTCGTCGTCGCGGAAGTAGCCGGCGCAGTAGAGCAGCACGAGGCTGCCGACGCCCGTGACGACGAGGGCGAGCACCCACGACAGGGTGTCCATGCGCACGTCGAGGGTGAGGTCGAGCTGGGCGATCCAGGTGAAGCGCTCGACCGGCACCCGCGCGGCATCCTGCGACAGCACGGCGGGCGCCTGCAGCAGGGTGTGCACGAAGGCGCCGAGCGGCACGAGGGCCGCGACCCAGAACACCCGGGCGCCGAGCGGCCGTGCGAGCGGCAGCAGGGCGATCGCGGCCGCCCCGAACACCATCAGGACGATGAGCATGCGTCCTCCCTCGGTGTCGGCGGTTCGGCAAGGGGGTAGGGCGTCACGGCGCGATCGCCGGATGCCCTCAGTCTACCGAGCGCTGTCGCGCTCGACTCTCAGCAAGCGGACCGCCGAGTCGCCAGGTGCTGCAGCACGAGCGCCATCGCCGCGGGGCCGTCGACGCGATGCGGGGCGACCGTGGCGGCAGCGCCCACCTTGATGCCGACGTCGTCGGGCCCCAGCACCGCGAGGGCGTCTTCATCGGTCACGTCGTCGCCCGCGAACAGCACGGCGTCGGGGGCGAACCGCTCGCGGAGGGCACGCAGCCCGTCGCCCTTCGTGGCGTCGCGCACCGAGAACTCGACGACGTTCTTGCCGTCGCGCACGGTCAGCCCCGGGTCGACCTCGCACGCCGTCGAGCGCACGGCCGCCGCGAGCCGGGATGCGAGCGCGGGCTCGACGAGGCGCAAGTGCACCGCGAAGCCCGCGGGCTTGTGCTCGATCCAGGCCCCCTCGGTCGCCACCACGATCGGCTCGAGCCGCGAGCGCAGGGCGACCACGCGGGCACGATCGGTGTCGTCGATGGCGGGAGGGGCATCCCCCGCTGCGAAGCGCACTTCGAGGCCGTGCGAGCCGACGAGCGGCGCATCGTCGGGCAGCGCGCCGACCGCGGCGAGACTCTCGAGGGCGCGGCCCGAGACGAGGGCGACGGTCGTGCCGGGTCGTGCCCGCAGGCGCAGCAGCGCCTCGTGCGCGGCGGGCAGCGCGCGCGCCGACTCGGGGTCGTCGACCTCGGGGGCGAGGGTGCCGTCGAAGTCGAGCGCCACGAGCACGCGCTCGCGCGCGGCGAAGGCATCGAGCGCGGCGAGCAAGGCAGGGTCGAGCGCGGTGTGCAGCGCGGAGTCGACGGCGGAGTCCGCGGCGCTCCCCGCGTCGGGCGATGGTTCGCGGGTCACCGGGCGTCCGAGTGGTGGTTGGCGTGCCGCAGCGTGTCGAGGAACGTGTTCGACCAGCGGGCCACGTCGTTGTCGCGCACGCGGCGGCGTAGCGCGCGCATGCGGGTCGTGCGCTCGCGCTGCGGCATGCGCACGGCCGCGACCATCGCCTCTTTCAGGCCGTCGATGTCGTGCGGGTTCACGAGCAGCGCGTTCTTGAGCTCGTCAGCAGCCCCCGCGAACTCGCTCAGCACGAGCACGCCGTCTTCGTCGAGGCGGCACGCCACGTACTCTTTCGCCACGAGGTTCATGCCGTCGCGCAGCGCCGTCACGAGCATGACGTCGGCGGCGAGGTAGAGCGCCACCATCTCGTCGCGCGGGTAGCCGTGGTGCAGGTAGGCGACAGCGCTGTGGCTGATCGTGGCGTATGTGCCGTTGAGGCGCCCGACCGTCAGCTCGATCTCGTCGCGCAGCTGCATGTAAGCGGCGACGCGCTCGCGACTCGGGCTCGCCACCTGCACGAGCACCGCATCCCCCACCGAGAGGGTGCCGTCGCGCAGCATCTCGCCGAAGGCCTTGAGGCGGTGCCGGATGCCCTTCGTGTAGTCGAGGCGGTCGACGCCGAGCATGATCGTCGAGGGGTTGCCGAGGTCGGCGCGAATCTGCCGCGCGCGGTCTTGCACCTCGGGCCGGCGGGCGATCTCTTCGAAGCTCTCGACGTCGATCGAGATCGGGAAGGCCTTCGCGATGACCGAGCGATGACCCCCGAGCCCGTCGGGAACGCGGATCTCGGGCGTGCGCGTGGCGTAGCCGAAGAGGCGCCGCACGGCGCGCGAGAAGTTGCCGGCGTCGGCGACGCGCTGAAACCCGATGACGTCGGCCCCGAGCAGGCCCTCGATGACCTGCTTGCGCCACGGCAGCTGCGCATAGATGCCGTAGGGCGGGAAGGGGATGTGGTTGAAGAAGCCGATCGTCAGGTCGGGACGCTGCTCGCGCAGCATGCGCGGTACGAGCTGCAGCTGATAGTCCTGCACCCACACCGTGGCGCCGGGGGCCGCGACGCGCGCGCTCGCGTCAGCGAAGCGCTGGTTGACCTCGACGTACGCCTCCCACCACTCGCGGTGAAAGCTGGGCGGCGCGATGACGTCGTGGTACAGCGGCCAGAGCGTGTCGTTGCTGAAGCCCTCGTAGTAGTACTCGATCTCGAGCGGGCTCAACGGCACGGGCACGAGCATCGCGTCGTCCGACACGAAGGGCTCGAGCTCCAGGTCGGGCTGGCCGGCCCAGCCGACCCAGGCGCCCTGCGAGGCGCGCATGACGGGTTCGAGCGCCGTCACGAGCCCGCCAGGCGAGCGCTGCCAGCGCGCCGTGCCGTCGGGGTCGACCACGCGGTCGACGGGAAGTCGGTTCGAAACCACGACGAAGTCGTAGTGGGTGCTGTCGGTCATGTCGCTCGCTCGTCTCCGGTGGTGCGATCCGGGGGGAATCGTCGGTGCGGGGCTGTCCGGCTTCCTCCACGGTATCAGCCGAGTCTCAGAGCGTTCCCAGCGTCACGAGCGGCCCGCGACCCACGGTTCGACGGCTCGTCACGCGACGTTCACCCTCTCCTTCGCCGACCTCGCGGCGGGCCGACGTACAGTGGCGACGTGATCCGCATCGGCATGGGAACCACGAGCGTGCTGCCCCGGCGCCTGCACGACGCCTTCCGGCTGGCCGCAGAGGCCGGCTACGACGGCGTCGAGATCATGGTCACGAGCGACCGCGACACGTACGACCCCCGCGTCATCGGCGCGCTGAGCGAGCGGTTCGGGATGCCCGTGCTCAGCATCCACGCCCCCGTGCTGTTCTTCAGCACCTTCGTGTTCGGCCGCAACCCGCGCGTCAAGCTCGAGCGCAGCCTGGCCCTCGCGCGCGAGGTGGGAGCCGCCACGGTCGTCGTGCATCCGCCGTACCGCTGGCAGCGCCGCACGGCCGCGGGCTTCGTCGGCACCGTGCGCGAGCTGCAGGCCGCGACGGGCGTGACGATCGCGGTCGAGAACATGTTTCCGCTGCGGGTGCGCGGGCGCGATCGGCACCCCTATGCGCCGCACTGGAACCCGGGCTCGCTCGACGTCGCGGCGCTCACGCTCGACTTCTCGCACGCCGCCCTCGCGGGCGTGAGTGCGCTCGACCTGGCCGGGCAGTGGGGCGACCGCCTCCGGCACGTGCACCTGTGCGACGGTTCGAGCACCGAACCAAGCGCGCGCGTGCTCGACGAGCACCTCGTGCCCGGGCGCGGCGCGCAGCCCGTCGGCGAGGTGCTCGCGCTGCTCGCGCGCCGGGGCTTCGACGGCGCCCTCATCGCCGAGATCAACTCGCGCGCGTGCGGCTCCGACGACGCGCGGCGGCTCGCCTGGCTGCGCGAGTCGCTCGAGTTCGCGCGACGCCACACCGCCCTCGACCGCGGGCACGACGGCGCGGTGGATGCCGCGGCACACCGCACAGCGAATCGCGACGTCGCCGAGCGCCAGCGCGCTAGCTGAGAAAGGCCCGCAGCAGCGACTGCGAGCCCTCGATGTGTTCGGCCATGGCGCTCGCCGCCCGATCGGCGTCGCCAATGAGCACGGCCCACACGATCTGCTCGTGCTGCTGGTCGGAGTGCGCGATATTGGGGGCGAGCAGCGGGATGCGGTCGAGCAGCCGGTTGACGCTCATGCGGTTCTCGGCGATGAGCGAGACGAGGCTCGGGCTGCCCGAGAGCTCGGCGATCGTCAGATGCAGCCGCGAGTCGAGGCGTCGGTAGTCGGCGGGGTCGGCGGCCGCGAGCTCGCTCAGGCGCTGGTGCAGCGATTCGCGCTCGAGGGCCGTCAGCGTGCGCCCGGCCGCGGCGCGCGCGGCGCCCACCTCGAGCACCGCGCGCAGGGTGAGGATGTCGTCGAGCTCGTCGGCCGTCGTCTCGGCGGCGGGCTCGCCGCCCGCGAGGGGCAGCGGGTCGCACACGAAGGTTCCGCCATAGCGCCCGCGCCGCGACTCGAGGTAGCCGGCCTCGGCGAGCGAGCGGATCGCCTCGCGCACGGTGTCACGGCTGACCTCGAATCGCGCGGCGAGCTCGCGCTCGGGGGCGAGGGCCTCGCCCGGGCCGACGAGCCCCAGGCGGATGAGCTGCAGCAGGCGCGCCAGAGTCTCTTCGAAGGCGTTGCCCCCGCGCACGGGGCGCGAGAGCGCCTCGTGCGCGAGCGACTCGGGCGGCTCGCCCATCGACGCACCGGCGACGACGGACGCGCCGGGACGGTCGGGCGCAGGCTCGCCGAGCCGCTGCACCGCCTCGCCGCCCCCCGCCATGATCGCGACCCTACAGCGGCGTGACGTAGGCGCCGCTGATACCGCCGTCGACGAGGAAGGTCGACGCCGTGATGAACGAGGCGTCGTCGCTCGCGAGGAAGGCGACCGCCGCGGCGAGCTCTTCGGCCTCGGCGAAGCGGCCCTTCGGAATGTGCACGAGGCGGCGCTGCGCGCGCTCGGGGTCTTTCGCGAAGAGCTCTTGCAGCAGGGGCGTGTTGACGGGCCCGGGGCACAGCGCGTTGACGCGGATGCCCTGGCGCGCGAACTGCACGCCGAGCTCGCGCGTCATGGCGAGCACGCCGCCCTTGCTCGCGGTGTACGAGATCTGGCTCGTCGCGCTGCCCATGACGGCGACGAAGCTCGCCGTGTTGATGATCGAGCCCGACTGCTGGGCGACCATGTGGCGCAGCGCGGCGCGCGAGCACAGGTAGACGCTCTTGAGGTTCACCTCTTGCACCTTGTCCCACGCGGGCAGCTCGGTGGTCTCGATCGAGTCGTCGTCGGGCGGCGAGATGCCCGCGTTGTTGAAGGCGATGTCGAGCGAACCGTAGGTGGCCTGCGCGGTGTCGAACAGGTGATTGACCTCGGCCTCGTCGGTCACGTTGACCTTCACGAACAGGCCGCCGACCTCGGCCGCGGCGGCCTCGCCCGACTCAGGGTTCATATCGCCGATGACGACCGTGGCGCCCTCGGCGGCGAAGCGGCGGGCGGTGGCGAGGCCGATGCCGCTCGCGCCGCCCGTGATGACGGCGACCTTGCCTGCTAGCCGCCGGGTCAGGTCGATGGGAGTGATGGTCATGATGCGGGCTCCTGTCTTAGCCGTGGGAGAAGAAGACGTTCTTGGTCTCGGTGAAGGCGAGCGGAGCATCCGGGCCCAGCTCGCGCCCGAGCCCGCTCTGCTTGAACCCGCCGAAGGGGGTCGCGTACCGCACGCTCGAGTGCGAGTTGACGCTCAGCGCGCCGCTCTCGA
Organism: Microcella sp.; assembly: GCF_046296455.1. GTDB lineage: Bacteria > Actinomycetota > Actinomycetes > Actinomycetales > Microbacteriaceae > Microcella. Next base: position 18,528 of record NZ_JBKBLF010000022.1, on the reverse strand, counting down.
CGCCGCGGGCGACGCGGATGCCGCGGCCGAGGTCGCGCGTCCAGATCGAGCCCGAGAGGCCGAAGATCGAGTCGTTCGCGAGCGCGATGGCGTCGGCCTCGTCGTCGAAGGGCAGCACCGAGACGACGGGGCCGAAGATCTCGTCGCGCGCGACGCGGTCGTCGCGGTTGGGCAGCAGCACGGTCGGGGCCATCCAGTAGCCGGCCCCCTCGGGCGCGGTGCCCGTGAAGGCGACGGGCACACTGCCGTCGAGAAAGGCCGCGACGTTCTCGAAGTGCCCCTTCGACACGAGCGGGCCCATCTCGGTCGACTCGTCGTTCGGGTCGCCGACGCGGAACCCCCGCACGGCGGGCTCGAGCAGTTCGAGAAAGCGGTCGAGCACGCTGCGCTGCACGAGCAGGCGCGAGCGCGCGCAGCAGTCCTGCCCCGCGTTGTCGAAGACCGACCCGGGGGCGCCGGATGCCGCTGCCTCGAGATCGGCGTCGGCGAAGACGATGTTCGCGCTCTTGCCGCCGAGCTCGAGCGTGACAGGTTTAACCTGCGCCGCGCATCCGGCCATGACGTGCTTGCCGACCTCGGTCGAGCCCGTGAACACGACCTTGCGCACCTGCTCGTGCGTGACGAAGCGGTCGCCGACGACCGAGCCACGACCCGGCAGCACCTGGAAGAGGTGCTCGGGCAGGCCCGACTCGAGGGCGAGCTCGCCGAGGCGGATCGCCGTGAGCGGCGTCCAGTCGGCGGGCTTGAGCAGCACGGCGTTGCCCGCGGCGAGCGCCGGCGCGAAGCCCCAGCCCGCGATCGGCATGGGGAAGTTCCAGGGCACGATGACGCCGACGACGCCGAGCGGCTCGTGGAAGGTGACGTCGAGGCCGCCCGCAACGGGGATCTGCTGCCCGATCATGCGCTCGGGGGCGCCGCTGTAGTAGTCGAGCACATCGCGCACGTTGCCCGCCTCCCAGCGGGCGGCGCCGATCGGGTGGCCCGAGTTGCGCACCTCGAGCTGCGCGAGCTCCTCGATGTGCGCGTCGACCGTCGCAGCGAAGCGCCGCAGTGCCCGCGCGCGGTCGACGGGGGCGAGCGCGGCCCACGCGCGCTGGGCGACGACGGCGCGCGCGACGGCCGCGTCGACCTCCTCGAGCGTCGTGTGCCGCACGGTGCCGATGACCGTCTCGTCGGCCGGGTTGATAAGGGTGGTCTCGCTCATGCGCGGGCCTTCCGGTGCTGGCGGTACTCGTGGGCGGCCTCGACGAGCGCCGCGAAGAGGCGGGCGTCCTCGGCCGCCGACTCTTCGGGGTGCCACTGCACCGCGACGCCGAAGGTCAGGGCGTCGACGTCGACAGCCTGGATGACGCCGTCGTCGCCGCGCGCGCTCACGGTCAGGCCGGGGGCGACCTCGTCGAGCGCCTGGTGGTGGTAGCTCTGCACGGTCACGGCGTCGCCGAGCAGGGCGGCCGTGCGGGTGCCCGGCACCGTGACCGCGGGGTTCGGAGTGAAGACCCCGCCCCCGGCGTTGTACCGCGTCGAGCCGATCGCGTCGGGCAGGTGCTGGATGAGGGTGCCGCCGAGCGTCGTGTTGAGCACCTGCATGCCGCGGCAGATGCCGAGGAACGGGATGTCGCGCGCGATCGCCCGCTGCAGCAGCGCGTCTTCGAGCGCGTCGCGGTCGAGGCGGGGCTCGTCGTTCGTCGGGTGCGGCTGCTGCCCGTACCGGCGGGAGTCGACATCCTTGCCGCCCGTGATGATGAGCCCGTCGAGCCCGTCGAGGATGGCATCGGCGCCCGCGGCGTCGATCGGTTGCGGCGGGATCAGCACCGCGAGGCCGCCTCCGCGCGCGACGGCGTCGAAGTAGACCTTCGGCAGGAACGCGGCGGGAACATCCCACACCCCGCTCTTCGTCTGCTCGAGGTAGGTGGTGAGGCCGATGACGGGCCGGGGCGCGGCCCCCGTCGGCTCAGAAGCGCTCGAAGCCACGGATGCGCTCCCAATCGGTGATCGCGGCGTCGAAGGCCGACAGCTCGACCGACGCCATGTTGAGGTAGTGCGCCATGACCTCGTCGCCGAACGCGGCGCGCGCGAGCTCGGAGCCCGCGAACAGCTCGGCCGCGTCGCGCAGAGTCGAGGGCACGCGCGGCAGGTCGGCGGCGTAGGCGTTGCCCTCGAAGATCGGGGGCAGTTCGAGCTGGTTCTCGATGCCGTGCAGGCCCGCGGCGATGATCGCCGCCGTCGCGAGGTAGGGGTTGACGTCGCCGCCGGGCACGCGGTTCTCGATGCGCAGGCTGTGGCCCTGCCCGACGACGCGCAGCGCGCACGTGCGGTTGTCGACCCCCCAGGCGATGCCCGTGGGCGCGAAGCTGCCGGGCACGTAGCGCTTGTACGAGTTGATCGTGGGCGCGAAGAACAAGCTGAGCTCGCGCATGGCGGCGAGCTGGCCGGCGAGCCAGTGCTCCATCAGACGCGAGAAGCCGTGCGCGCCGTCGCCCGCCATGACGGCCGAGCCGTCGGTGCCCCGCACGCTCAAGTGGATGTGGCAGCTGTTGCCCTCGCGCTCGTTGAACTTGGCCATGAAGGTGAGGGCCTTGCCGTGAGCGTCGGCGATCTCTTTCGCGCCGTTCTTGTAGATGACGTGGTTGTCGCACGTGGCGAGGGCGTGGGCGTAGCGGAAGGCGATCTCTTGCTGCCCGAGGTTGCACTCGCCCTTGACGCCCTCGCAGTACATGCCGGCGCCGTCCATGCCGTTGCGAATGTCGCGCAGCAGCGGCTCCATGCGCGTCGAGGCAAGCAGGGCGTAGTCGATGTTGTAGTCGCTCGCCGGGGTGAGGTTGTCGTAGCCCTTGGCCCAGGCCTGGCGGTAGGTCTCGTCGAAGACGATGAACTCGAGCTCGGTGCCGACGTAGGGCACGAGGCCGTGCTCGGCGAGCCGGTCGAGCTGGTGCTGCAAGATCTGGCGCGGGCTCGGGGCCACCGGGCCGCCGTCAATGCGCCGCAGGTCGGCGATGACGAGCGCGGTCGCGGTTAGCCAGGGGATGCGCCGCAGCGTGCCGAGGTCGGGCTGCATGACCATGTCGCCGTAGCCGGTCTGCCACGACGAGAGCGCATAGCCCTCGACCGTGTTCATCTCGACGTCGACCGCGAGCAGGTAGTTGCAGCACTCGGCGCCGTGCGCGGCGACCTCTTCGCGAAAGAGTCGCGCCGAGACGCGCTTGCCGACGAGTCGTCCCTGCATGTCGGCGAAGGCGACGATGACGGTGTCGATCTCGCCCGCATCGATGAGCCCCTCGAGCTCGGCGATCGTCAGGTTTCCGGAGCGGACCGTCGACGGCGCTGCAGACATGGGGCCTCCCTTGGCTCGAGTGTCGACCATTAGTACCACAGCGCCCGCGGGCCGAGTTCGAACACGACCAGAATTCTCGATTCCAATGGTAGACAGCGCCCACCTTTGGGGCCATGCTCAGTTGCCAAGGCGCAGTGCGGCGTCATCGCCGCTGCGTCGACCCATCCCCACCACCCCCCAGGAGGAATGAATGGCGGAAACAACCAAGGCGACCGGCGGTGTCTCGTACACCGCTGTCGACCAGTCGTACTTCGAGAAGCGCGGACTGCGCCGCTCGGCCGGAGTCTGGGGCCTGTGGGGCCTCGCGGTCGCCGCGGTCATCTCCGGCGACTTCTCGGGGTGGAACTTCGGCATTGACTTCGCGGGCTTCGGCGGCATGCTCATTGCCTTCGTCGTGCTCGTCGTCATGTACTACGGCCTGACCTTCTCGATCAGCGAGATGTCGGCCGCCATGCCGCACACCGGCGGCGCCTACTCGTTCGCCCGCTCGGCAATGGGCCCGTGGGGCGGACTCATTACTGGAGCCGCAGAGACGATCGAGTACGTTGCGACCACGGCCGTCGTCGTGTTCTTCTCGGCCCAGTACCTCGACGGCGTCACGAGCGGCCTGTTGAACTTCTCGCTCGCCGAGTCGGGCAACATGTGGATCTGGTGGATCGTGCTGTACGTCGCGTTCGTCGCCCTGAACGCCGCCGGCGCGCACATCTCGTTCCGGTTCGCAATCGTCGTGTCGATCATCGCGATCGGCATCATCCTGGTGTTCTCGGTCATGGCGCTCGCCTCGGGCCTGTTCTCGTTCGACAAGCTGTGGGACATGGCGCCGAACCCCGACGTCGCTGGCGCCACGACCTTCCTGCCCGAGGGCTGGCTCGCGATCCTCTTCGCCCTGCCGTTCGCCATGTGGTTCTTCCTCGGCATCGAAGAGCTGCCGCTCGCGGCGGAGGAGTCGCACACCCCGGAGAAAGACATCCCCCGCGCCGGCGTCATCGCGCGCGGCACGCTCATCGTCACCGGTGTGCTCGTGCTCTTCCTCAACACGGGCGTGCTCGGCGCCGAAGCGACGGGCGTCTCGCTCGAACCGCTGCTCGACGGCTTCCGGGCCATCGTCGGCGACGAGCTCGCGGCCCTGCTGGCGATCTTCGCCCTTATCGGCCTGCTGGCCTCGCTGCACGGCATCATGTTCGCCTACGGGCGCAACATGTACTCGCTGTCGCGGGCGGGCTACTACCCGAAGTTCCTGTCGCTCACCGGCAAGAACCAGACCCCGTGGGTCGCGCTGACCGTCGGCGCCGTCATCGGCTTCGTCGCGATCGTCGTGCTCGACCTGCTCGGTCGGGCCGACCCGGAGGGCCTCGGCGCGGTGGCCGGTGCGATCATCCTGAACATCGCCGTCTGGGGCGCCGTCGTGGCGTACTTCTTGCAGATGGTGTCGTTCCTCATCCTGCGTCGCAAGTTCCCCGACGCGAACCGCCCGTACAAGAGCCCCTGGGGCACGTTCGGCGCCTACAGCGCCGCGGCGATCGCCGCTCTGGTCTTCGTGGGTCTGCTCATCAACCCGGCCTTCCAGGCGGCCATCGTGGCGATCATCATCGTCTACGTGCTGATCCTGGTCGGCTTCGGGCTGCACTACCGCAAGCAGCTCGTGCTGTCTCCTGAAGAGGAGTACGCCATGAGCGGCGGAACGCACGAGCTCACCAAGGAGTGATGCTCGACTAGCACGACCGGCGCGGGTCGCGGGCTTCGAGCTCGCGGCCCGCGCTGCTGTCAGCGCTGCTGTCAGCGCTGCTGTCAGCGCTGCTGTCAGCGCTGCTGTCAGCGCTGCTGTCTGCTGCGGGATGCTCGCGCCGAGCATCCCGCGCCATCACGCGGTGGCCGGCACGAGGTTCGGGGCGAAGGCCGCCAGGGCATCCCGTCGTCGCGCGCGCCCCGCGGCGAGGCGCGCGACGAGCAGCGAGACCCCGCCCAGCAGCGCCATGACGCCGACGGCCGCGACAATGCGCACGGGGTCTCCCCCGGCGAACAGCGCCTGCATGCCGTCGACCGCATAGGTGAGGGGCAGCACAGCGCTCAGCGCGGGGAACGGGTCGGCGAGCGCCGCGATGGGGATGAGGCCGCCCGTCGCCACGATCTGCACGGCGAGCAGCAGCAGCGAGACGACGAGCCCGGCGCGCCCGAGGGTGAGCGTGAGCGCCGCGTGCAGCGCCGTGAAGGCGAGCGCGATGATGCTCGTGAGCGCGAGGGTGGCGGGCAGCAGCGCGAGGTCGATGCCGCTCACGGCATGCACGAGCACCGTCACGAGCGCGGCCTGCGCGAGGGCGATGAGCGAGGCGCGACCGATCGCGCGGCGCACGATGATGCCGCCCGCCGCCGAGGTGCCGATGACACCGCGCGCCGCGGGGCGCAGGGCCAAGAAGGTCGCAAGCGCGCCGATCCAGAGCCCGATGGGCACGAGCGTCTCGGCGATGACCGAGCCGACGCCGTCGACGGCGTTGACGCGCGTCGACTCCACGACCACGGGCTCGCTCGCGACACTGCTGTCACCAGACTCGGGCACCTGACCGGCCCCCGCCGAGAGCCCCGTCGCGAGCTCGTCGACGCCCGAGGCGAGCGATTCGGCACCCGAGGTGATCTCAGACGTACCGCCCGCGAGCGCGCCGAGCCCCCCGGCGAGGTCGGCCGCGCCCGAGCGCAGCGCGGGCCCTCCGGCAGAGAGTGCCGCCGCTCCACTCGCGCTCTGCGCGATGCCCGACTGGATTCCGTCGAGGCCGCCGTTGAGGGGCGGGATGACGGCGGAGGCCGTTCCCGCCAGCACCTGCGCATCGGTGACGGCATCGAGCAGCGCCTGCTGGTCGGCCGGGCTCAGGTTCGAGGCCGCGATCGCGGGGGCCAGCGCGGCGAGGTCGGCGGCGAGCGATCCCGCGCTCGACGGGATGCCTGCCGCGGCCTGCTGCAGCGGATCGAGCTGCCGGGCTCCGGCCCGCAGCTCGCCGAGACCGCTCGAGAGGCTGCTGACGCCGTTCGTGTACTCGCCGAGACCTGCCGAAAGGGCGCGCGCACCGCTCGCGGAGGCGCTCGCGCCAGCACTGAGCTCGCCGATTCCCGCACTGAGCTCGCTCGCCCCGTCGCCCAGTTGCGTCGCACCGTCGGCGGCCTCATCGAGCGCGGCGCCCAGTTCGCCGAGCCCTGCGGTGAGCCCGTCGAGGTACTGCGCCGTGATGGCCGCACCGAACTGCTGCGCGAGGCCGCTGCCGACAGCCTGCACCACCGATCCGGCCAAGTAGCTGTGCGCGTCGTCGGTCTCGATCTCGAGCTGCGCCTGCACAGGGTCGGGGCTGCCGATCGTCAGCAGCGAGGCCGAGAAGTCGCTCGGGATGCTGAGCACCGCGTATACCTCACCGCGCTCCAGGGCGGCGGCCGCTTCGTCGGCGCTCGTGACCCGCCAGTCGAAGCCCGTGTCGTCGCCGCCCGTGAGCTCGGTGACGAGCTGGCGGCCCGCGAACACGATCTGCTCTTCGCCGTCGGCATCGGTCGTCGTCAGCAGCTCGTCGTTGTTGACGACGGCGGCGGGGATGCGCTCGAGCGCGCTCGACTCGCTGCCGACGGCGGCGAGCGCGATGCCGACGAGGGCGAGGGGCACGGCGACGGCTGCGGCCATCGTGAGCCAGCGGCGCAGTCGGCCGCGGTGCGCGAGCGGTGTCGGGGTCAGGTCGGGGCTGGCGGCGGTCATGCGCCGCTCCTTTCGGTGAGGGCGGATGCGGAATCGAGCTGCACGCTGACCGCTCCCGCGGCGGCCGGGCTGCCGGGCTCGCGGCCCCACAGCCGCACGACAGGCGCGGGGGCGAGGCGCTGCACGAGCGCATCGAGCAGAGCGATGTCGTCGGCCGAGAGCGCATCGTCACGGTGGTCGAGCACGATCACGGGGGTCGCGTCGAGCGTCGAGACCGCCGCGAGCACGAGCGCGCGACGACGGGAGTCGAGCGTCGCGACCGCGGTCTCGGGGTCGGCGACGCCAAGGGGGTCGACACCGAGCGCGGTGAGCGCCGCCGCGAGGCGGGCGATCCAGCGCCGGGTTCGGCGCAGGCCGCGCGGGTAGCCGGCCGCGAGCGCGATGCGCTCGCTCACGAGCGCGGCGATCGTCACGGTCGGCGCGAGCCGGTCGCCGCTCACGTCGACGAGCGTCACGCGCCGCGAGGCGCGTCCGGCTTCGGAGGGGAGCACGGCATCGGCGACGACCGCGCGGCCCGAGCGCGGCGGCAGATACCCCGCGAGCGTCGCGCCCACGAGCCGCCGCAGCGGGCCGTCGGCGACGACATCGATGCGCTGACCGGGGGCGGCCACGAGCGTGAGCTCCGCATCCGTGCCGGCGAGGCCGAGGCGATCGGCCACGATGACGGCGTCGCCCTGCTCGGCCGCCCACGCGCGGTGGTCGCGGTGATGGCGCAGCTTCTCGCCTTCGACGTCGAGGTCGGGCAGGGTGCGGTCGAGCGAGCGCGGGAACCACCAGGCGGCGCGACCGAAGAGCGCCATGAGCGCGGGGCCGAGCGTCATGCGCACGACGAAGGCGTCGATCGCGATGCCGACCGCGAGGCTCAGGGCGATGGGCTTGATGAGGCCCGATCCCTCCGGCACGAAGGCCGCAAAGACGAAGAACATGATGAGCGCCGCGGCCGTGACGACGCGCGCGCCGTTCGCGAAGCCGTCTTCGATCGAGCGGCGCGGCTCGCCCGTGCGCACGAACTCCTCGCGCATGCCCGAGACGAGGAAGACCTCGTAGTCCATGGCGAGCCCGAACAGCACGGCCATGAGGATGATCGGCATGAAGCTCAGGATCGGTCCGGGCTCGGCGTGCAGCAGCTCGGCGCCCCAGCCCCACTGGAAGACCGCGACCGTCACGCCCATGGCGCTGCCGACCGAGAGCAGGAAGCCCAGGGCGGCCTTGACGGGCACGAGCACCGAGCGGAACACGGCCATGAGCAGCACGACCGACAGCCCGACGACGACGAGCCCGAACGGCACGAGCGCGGCCGTGAGCCGCGTCGAGATGTCGATGCCGACCGCCGTCACACCCGTGACAGCGAGCGGCGTGCCGAACTCGGCCTCGATGGCGTCGCCCGCGGCGCGCAGCTCGGCGACGACGAGCTTCGTAGCCGGGTCGTCGGGTGCGGTCTCAGGCGCCACCTGAAAGATCGCCGTCTCGAGCCCGGGCGAGGGGATGCCGGGGCTCACGCTCGCGACGCCCTCGACCTGCTCGAGCTCGGCGCGCACGGCCTCGAGGTCGTCGAGGATGTCGGTGGTCTGCGTGATGTCGAGCGTCACGAGCAGGGGGCCCGCGGTGCCGGGCCCGAAGGCGTCGGCGATGATGTCGTAGGCCTCGCGCTGCGTCGACCCGGCGGGCTCGCTGCCGCCGTCGGGCAGGTTGAGATCGAGCGAGAAGGCCGGGATCGAGAGCACGCCGAGCACGGCCACGACCGAGATGCTCGTGAGCACGGGGCGCTTCATGACCCCGCGCACCCAGCGGCGGCCCATCGTCGGAGCGGTCGAGGCGTCGGGATGCGCGCGCTTCCACGCCCGCGAGCCCTCGCGCGGCACGAGCTTCGCGCCCGCGACGCCGAGCAGGGCGGGCAGCAGCGTGACCGCCGCGGCGATCGCGATGAGCACGGCGAAGGCCGCGCCCACGCCCATGACTGAGAGGAAGGGCACGCCGACGACGAGCAGGCCGAGCAGCGCGATGATGACGGTCGCGCCCGCGAACACGACGGCGCTGCCGGCGGTGCCGACCGCGACGGCGGCCGATTCGGCCGGGTGCATGCCGCGCGCGAGCTGCCCGCGGTGCCGCGACAGGATGAAGAGGGCGTAGTCGATGCCGACCGCGAGGCCGATCATGACGGCGAGCAGGGGCGCCGAGCTCGAGACGGGCAAGAACGCCGCGAGCCCGAGGATCGCGCCGACGACAATGCCGACGCCGATGATCGCGGTCGCGAGCGGCATCCAGGCCGCCCGCAGCGAGCCGAACGTGATGATGAGCACGGCACCGGCGAAGAGCACGCCGAGCACCTCGCTGATCGTCAGGCCGACCGTCGTGTCTTGAAAGACCTGGCCGGCGAACTCGACGCGCACGTCGACCGTCTCGGCCGTCGCGACGAGGGCCGCGATCGTCTCCTCCGAGATGTCAGACGAGGCCCCGTCGAGCTGCACGCGCACGATCGCCACGGTCTCGTCGTCGCTCACCTGCCCGTCGGCGAACTCGTCGAAGGGGCCGAGCACCGAGTCGACGCCGTCGACGCCCACGAGGGCGCGCTCGAGGGTGTCGATGTCGTCGCGGATGCCCGCATCCGTCACCGACGCGCCCTCGGGGGCCACGACTACGGCCTGGGCGCTCGCGCCCGACACGGCCGGGAAGAGCGCGTCGAGCTGGTCGAGCGCCACCTGCGACTCGGTGCCGGGGATGCTGAAGGTCTCGTCGGTCTGCCCGCCGAGCGCGAGCCCACCGCCGATCGCCGCGGCGAACGCGAGCAGCCACGCGACTATCACGAGCCGGGCGCGACGGTAGGAGAACCGGCCGAGCCGGTAGAGCAGCGTGGCCATCGATGGCCTCCTTAGGGGGTGCGGGAGTCGGCGGGCACGAGCAGGTCGTGCAGGATCTCGATCAGTGCAGAGCGCACCTCGTCGATCGGGATCTCGCCGTTGAGTCCCAGTCGATCGGCGGCCGCCAGCGTGTAGGCGACACCGCCGAACGCCACGCCGAAGCGCAGCTTCTCGATGGTCGAGCCGCTCGCGAGCCGAAAGAGCTCGGCGACGCGGCGCATGAGTTCGGTGGCCCGGTGCATGACGGGCACGTCGTCGAGGGTGGCCCCCTGGTTGATGACGAGCGGCACGACCTGGCTGTGCAGCAGCAGCAGGTCGACGAAGCGCTCGACGAAGTCGGCGCGTCGCAGGCCCCCGTGGTCTTCGAGCGGAAGGATCAGCTGCTCGAGGTCGTCGAGCGCGGGGCTCACGATCTCGGCGAGCAGCTGCTCTTTCGAGGCGAAGTGGTACAGCACGCTCGCCTTCGAGGTGCCCGCCAGGTCGGCGATGCGCTGCAGCGAGGTCGCCGCGTACCCGGCCGCGGCGAACTCCGCGAGCGCGACAGCGCGAAGCTGATCATGCAGAGACATGCCTCTACGGTACTGACCGATCGGCCAGCGCTCTGACCAGTCGGTCAGTTTCGAAGGATGCTCTGGGCAGGGTCACAGACTCCGTGTCACGCCGCCCCTCCCTCGGGCCCCAGCCGCTAGCGTGGAGTCGAACCCAGGGAGGCCGCATGCGCAGGTACATCTTCAACGGAGCCGTCATCGGCGCCGCGTTCTCGGCCGTCGGGGTCATCAACGCGACGCGCACCGGTCCGCGCGACTGGCGGCTCGCGCTCATGTGGGTGAGCTGGGGCATCAACGTCGCGATCGCGGTCGGCACCGTGATCGAGGAGAACCGCGAGAGCGGCCCGCTCGAACTCGACGACTAGGGCCCTCGCCCGCATGTTCGCGAAACGAACATGAGAGGGTGTCATCCCCCGTTCTGGGTGTCTTTGGTCCCTAGCGACCGCAATCCCGCGAGAGCACACTGTGCGTGAATCGGCGAATCCGGTTCACCAACACTCGTGAGGAGTCCACCCCATGAACAAGAGATCCCGCGCGGCCATCGCGCTCACCGTCGGGGCCGCCCTGGCCGTCGGCCCCGCACTCTCCGCTCAGGCGGCCAGCTCGAGCATCACCAATGGAGGGTTCGAGGCTGACGCGATCGGCTCGACGAGCGTCACGGGCTGGACCGCCATCACCCAGGCGATCGACCTGGGCGTCTCGTCGATCGCGGGCTGCACGACGGTCGATACCTCTGACTACACGAACCTGCGCGAGTACGCCGACGAGGCCGAAGCCGTGTGGGATCGCACGTACGCGAACGTGCCCGATCTCGACTCGGACCACTACTACGTGCACGACGCCTTCACCGGCGACCCGATCACGATCCTCGGCGACCGCCTCGTCTGGAACGACTGGGACGGCTTCTACCTGCTCGAGGTGGCGATGGAGCCCGTCGGCGAGCCCGACTTCTCGTTCTCGAGCGTGACCGACCCCGGCGAGGGCGACCCCGCCCCGGAGCCCGAGCCAGCCCCCGAGACCGAACCGGCACCGCAGCCGGAGGAGACGACGCCGGTCGACCCGGAGCCGTCTGAGCCAGCGCCCAGCGAGCCGGCGCCCAGCGAGCCGACCCCCGCTGACCCCGCTCCTTCTGAGCCCGCGCCCAGCGAGCCCGCGCCGAGCGACCCGGCTCCCGAGAACGAGCCGGAGCCGGTCAGCCCGGTCGAGGCCCTCTACAGCTACCTCGGTGAGTGGGATTGGAGCATCGACCAATGGAACGCCTTCGACGCGGCGGAAAGCCTCATCCCCGACCCGTCCGAGCGCGGCGACACGCCCGCCTACGCGGGTCTTGACGAGGAGTCGTACGAGATCTCGATCGTCGACGGTGCCGATGTCGACCGCGAGGGCAAGGTGCTCGAGCTCTCGAGCGACCTCGGGGGCGACTTCGACGGCTACGTCATCCACGGCCCCGCGATCGTCAGCGCTCCGTTCACGGTGCCCGCCGGTCGGCAGATCAGCCTCGACTGGAAGGCGGTCGACGACAGCGACGACTTCCACGTCTTCGGCTACCTGCTCAACACGAGCACGTGCGCGCAGACCGAGGTCATCGACGCCACCGGCGAGCTGCAGGACTGGACGACGACATCGGTCGAGATCCCGTCGGCCGGCACGTACCGGTTCGTCTTCGTCTCGGGCAGCTACGACAAGAGCTGGGGCGGCGCGGCCGGTGCCTACATGTACATCGACAACATCGTGCAGACGGCCGTCTTCTCGAGCCCCGGAGTCGAGGTCTCGCTCGCCGCGGGCGTCGGCGACTACCTGCCGGGTAGCGACGTCTCGGTGTCGGGCGGCGGGCTCGAGCCCGAGTCGGCCTACGACCTCGTGCTGCGCTCCACGCCCGTCACCGTGACGCAGGGCACGACCGATCTCGACGGCCGTTTCGTGCAGGTCGTGTCGCTTCCCGAGAACATCCCGCCGGGAGCCCACACGATCACGCTCACCGGCCAGGGCCCCTCGGGTCCGTTGACCGAGGTCGTGTACATCACGGTCGGCTCCGACGGCACCCTGCTCTACCTGTCCACCGAGGGGCCGCAGCCCGCGCTCGCCATGACCGGTCCTGCCGAGAACGCCGGCATCACGGGGCTCGCCCTGCTGCTCGTGCTCACGGGCGCCGCGGCCGTCGAGCTCGAACGGCGGCGTCGCAGCCCGTTCAGCGCGGTCTACGTGCGGTAGGGCATCCCGCACCCGAAGCCCCGTCGTCGACGCGAGTCGGCGGCGGGGCTTCGCCCGTTGCCGCCGTGGCCGCCCCGCGCGGTCAGAGCTGCCAGGGCAGCAGCAGCCCGATCACGATGAAGAGCCCGCCCGTGGCGCGGTTGAACCAGCGCCCCGCCCGCGCGAGCAGAGGCTGCAGCGACTGCGAGAGCGCCGCCACCACGAGCTCGAACACGATCTCGATAACGATGAAGGTGCTCGCCATGATTACGAACTGCAGACCCAGGTCGCGCTGCGGGTCGATGAACTGGGGCAGGAAGGCGACGAAGAAGAGGATGCCCTTCGGATTCGTCGCCGCCGCCAGCAGGCCCTGCTGGAACAGCGACCATGCCGAGGCGCTCGGCCGATCGCCGCCGGTCGACACGGCGATCGCTGGAGCCCGCCAGACCTGCACGCCAAGAAAGACGAGGTAAGCACCGCCCACCCACTTGAGCACCGTGAGCATGTCGGGAACGACGAGCAGCAGGGCGCCGATGCCGAACATCGAGACGGCGATGACGACGAGAAAGCCGAGCGCCCCGCCGAGCACAGTGAAGACCGTGCGGCGCACCCCGTAGATCGCCCCGTGGGTGAGGGCGAGCAGCCCGTTCGGCCCGGGGGTGAACGAGAGGCCGATGGCGGCGACCAAGAAGATCAGCCAGGTGTCGATGCTCACGGCACCATCCTGCCGCGCCGGCGATCGGTCAGGGCACCATCCAGCCGAGCGCGGCGGGGATCGACTGCAGCACGATGAGCACGGTGATGAGCGCGAGCAGCCCGAGGCTCCACGGCAGCAGCCTGCGCAGCAGCGTGCCCTCCGAGCCGACCAAGCCGACCGCCGCGGCCGCGACCGCCAGGTTCTGCACCGAGAGCATCTTGCCGAGCACGCCCGCCGACGAGTTGGCGGCCGCCATGAGCACGGGCGGCAGCCCCACTTGCTCGGCCGCGGCCACCTGCATGGGGCCGAAGAGCACGTTCGACGAGGTGTCTGAGCCTGTGAGCGCCACACCGATCCAGCCGATGATGGGCGAGAGCACGACGAAGAATCCGCCCGCGGAGGCGAGCGCGACGCCGAGCGAGGTCGCTTGGCCCGAGAGGTTCATGACGAACGAGAGGCCGAGCACGGCAGTGACGGTGACGATCGTCCAGCGCAACTGGTGCAGCGTGGCGCCGTAGGCGGCGACGCCCGTGCGGGGCACGATGCGGTAGACCGCCGCGGTGATGAGCCCCGAGATCAGCAGCAGGGTGCCGGTGGCCCCGAGCGTGTCGAGGTGGAACTGCTGCGCTCTGGCCGGCACCCCCGCCGCCGTGACGACATCGAGCCCCGGCCAGGCGAACGTCAGGCTGAGCGCGGCGAGGCCCTGCTTGAGGGCGGGAACCTGCGCGAGCGAGAAGACGGCCATGATGATGAGGTACGGCGCCACCGACATGAGCACCTCGCGCGCCGGCGGGCGCGGCACGGCCACCGCGTCGGTCGAGACCGCGCCCGAGATGCCGACGAGCTCGGCGGGCTGCCACACCCTCAGCATGAGCAGCACGGCCGCGATCGTCGCGACCGCCGCGACAACGTCGGTGAGCTCGACGGCGAAGTAGTTCGACGTGATGAACTGGGCCAGGCCGAACACGACACCCGCGACCAGGGCGACCGGCCACGTCTGCTTCAGGCCGCGGCGGCCATCCACGAGGAAGACGAGGATGAGCGGCACGAGCAGCGCCATGAAGGGCGTTTGGCGGCCCGCCATCGAGGCGAGATCCTGCAGCGGCAGGCCCGTCACGCCCGCGAGCGCGATGACGGGGGCGGCGAGAGCCCCGAACGCGACCGGGGCGGTGTTGGCGAGCAGCGAGACGAGCGCGGCCTTGAGCGGCGCCATGCCCGCCGCGAGCAGCATCGCCGCCGAGATGGCGACCGGGGCACCGAACCCTGCGAGCGATTCGAGCAGCGCCCCGAAGCAGAACGCGATGAGGATCGACAGGATGCGCAGATCGTCGCTCACCGAGCGGATCGTGCGGCCGAACACCTCGAACCAGCGCGTGACGGTCGTCAACCGGTAGACCCAGAGGGCGTTGACGAGAATCCAGAGGATGGGGAAGAGCCCGTAGAACACGCCCGCGGCGGCCGCGCTGAGGGCCTGCACGGGCGGCATGCTCCAGCCGATGATCGCGAGCGCGATCGAGAGCCCGAGCGCGGCGAGAGCGGCAAACGGCGCCCGCACCTTGAACACCCCCAGCAGCACGAACAGCAGCACGAGGGGCAGCGCGGCGGCGATCGCCGAGAGGGCGAGCGACCCGAACACGGGGGCGATGTCTTGCTCGAACACGGGTGGTGGCTCCGCTCGCGAGGGGTGGCGCGCCCGGCGGGCGCGGCCCCAGTCTGCGGGCGCAGCCGCCCGCGCGCACCTGCTTCGCGAGGATTCGTGACTTTGGTCCTGAGCGCGCCGGCGGGAACACCAGTGGCACCGGGAATGCGAAAGGCCCCGCGCTGGCGAGAGCTACGGGGCCGTTCGTACACCCCCCGGGACTTGAACCCGGAACCCACTGATTAAGAGTCAGTTGCTCTGCCAATTGAGCTAGAGGTGCGCAGCCCGTCGAGCGGGCCGAGAGGAAACACTACCACCCGCGCGACCACGGTCTCCACTCGGCGATCGCTCAGCCGTTGTGAGACGGATGTTCATACACTGTGCAGGTCGAGCACACGACACGACCAGGAGGAGCATCCCATGGCAGCGACCCGCCTCGAAGCCGGAGCCCCGGCCCCCGCGTTCACCCTCCCCGACAAAGACGGCGCGCACGTCTCGCTCGCCGACTACGCCGGCCAGAAGGTGGTGCTCTACTTCTACCCCGCGGCCAGCACGCCCGGCTGCACGACCCAGGCGTGCGACTTCCGCGACAACCTGGCGTCGCTGCAGGCCGCCGGCTACGTCGTGCTGGGCGTGTCGAAAGACGCTCCGGATGCGTTGCAGAAGTTCGCCGCCGACGAGCACCTGCCCTTCCCGCTGCTGAGCGATCCCGAGCTCACGGTGCACAACGCCTACGGCACCTACGGCGAGAAGTCGATGTACGGCAAGACGGTCATGGGGGTCATCCGCTCGACCTTCGTCATCGGTGAGGATGGCACGCTCGAGCACGCCCTCTACAACGTCAAGGCCACGGGCCACGTGGCGAGCCTGCGCAAGAAGCTCGGCCTCGACTAGCCCGCTTCTTCCCAGATCTGGGGCAAAAGGGCGCTTTCGCCGTCGCGGTGCGCCCTTTTGCCCCAGATCTGTGGGAGAACGGCGCTAGTCGCGCGCGTCGAGGTATCGCGTCACAGGCGTGCTGAGAATCAGCACGAGGCCGAGCACGGCCGTCGCGATGATCCACCAGCCGATGTCGGGGCGCGGAATGAACCCCTGAACGCTGCCGACCCCGATCGCGAGCTGCAGAAACTGGTAGGTCAGCACGCTCCCCCGCGTCCAGGCGCGACCGCGGTGCACCCCGACGGTCATGGCGACGAGCCACACGGCCAGCAGCAGCACGAGCACGACGAGCGCGATCGCCGTGGGAGGGAACTGCGCTTCGGCGAGCAGCAGTTCGATCACGAGAAAGCCCGTGATGCCGACGATGAGCGCCGTCTGGCCCGCGAGCAGAATGACGAGCAGGGTGACGAACGGCGAACGTCGGGTGTCTTCCATGCGAACCATCCCATGCGTACCTATTGATTTGACAACCAGCCTATGGGAACCTATACGAGGTTGATGTGACGCCTACAGAGCGGTGGGCGACGTTCCCAGAACCTTCTCTCTCACCGAAATCGTTGGTGCGAGCACCGACGATGTAGCGCGTCTGTCAACCTTCGGCGCGTGCTACCTGACCCACACAAAGGAGCACTTCCCCATGGATTGGCGCGACAAAGCAGCCTGCCTCACCGCTGACCCCGAGCTGTTCTTCCCGGTCGGCAACACCGGCCCCGCGGTCGACCAGATCGAGAAGGCGAAGGCTGTCTGCGGCCGCTGCTCGGTGACCGAGACCTGCCTGCAGTACGCCCTCGAGACGAACCAAGACTCGGGCGTCTGGGGCGGCCTCAGCGAAGACGAGCGCCGCGCCCTCAAGCGCCGCGCCGCTCGCGCGCGCCGCGCCTCCTAGCGCTCCGCTCGACCTCGCGCCCCGGCGCCGCATCCCTGCGATGCAGCGCCGGGGCGTTGTCATGCCCGGCGTCGACTCGGTCAGGAGCGGCGCTTGAGGTAGTGCAGCGGCACGTCGATCGTCACCTCGGTGCCCTCGCCCTCGAGGGTGTGCCAGTCGATCGTGCCGCCGAGCTCGCCCTGAATGAGGGTGCGCACGATCTGCGTGCCGAGGCCCGATCCCACCTTGCCCTCGGGCATGCCGCCGCCGTTGTCGCGCACCTTCACCGAGAGTGCCGTCTCGCTGCGTGAGGCGATGATCTCGACCTCGCCGTCGGGCCGCCCTTCGAGGCCGTGCTCGACGGCGTTCGTGACGAGCTCGGTGAGCGCGAGCGCGAGCGGCGTGGCGTACTCGCTCGGCAGGGTTCCGAAGCTGCCGGTCGAGGTCGGCCGCACGACGGTGTTGTGGCTCGAGGCGACCTCGGCGATGAGCATGAGCACGCGCGAGAACACCACGTCGAAGTCGACGTTCTGGTTGAGGCCTTCGCTGAGCGTGTCGTGCACGACGGCGATCGCGGCCACGCGACGCATGGCTTGCGTCAGAGCATCCCGTGTCGCGTCGGCGTGCGATCGACGGGCCTGGATGCGCAGCAGCGACGCGACCGTCTGCAGGTTGTTCTTCACCCGGTGGTGAATCTCGCGGATCGTCGCGTCTTTCGTGATGAGCTCGCGCTCCTGGTGCCGCACCTCGGTGACGTCGCGCACGAGGATGATGGCGCCGATCCGCCGCCCGTCGCGCAGCAGCGGGATCGTGCGCAGCGTCACGGTGACTCCGCGCGACTCGATGTCGGTGCGCCACGGCGCGCGGCCGGTGACGACGAGCGGCAGCGATTCGTCGACCTGCTGCGGGCGCCCGGTGAGCAGGCTCGTGGTGACGGTCGCGAGCGACTGCCCTTCGAGCTCGCCCGCGAAGCCCATGCGGTTGAAGGCGCTCAGGCCATTGGGGCTCGCAAAGGTGACGATGCCGTCGAGGTCGAGCCTGATGAGGCCGTCGCTCGCGCGCGGGGCGCCGCGGCGCGGACCGCTCGGGGCTGCAAGGTCGGGGAAGTCGCCGGCGGCGATCATGGCGAACAGGTCGTTGGCGCACTCGTTGAAGGTGAGCTCTTGCCGGCTCGGCATGCGCGCTTCGCTGAGGTTGGTGTGCCGCGTGATGATGGCGATGGGATGCTCGCTCACGCCCTTGCCGCCGCGCCCCGGTCGCCGCATGACGGGAACAGCCCGCACGCGCGTCGGCGTCTCCTCGTACCAGTCGGGCGCCGACGAGTCGACGATCTGCGCCGTCTCGGCGGCTTGCGTCACCTGGCGCCGCCACTCGGGCTTGACCTCCTGCCCCACGAAGTCGCGGTAGAACAGGGTGGCCGAGCTGCTGGGGCGCGCGTGGCCGACGGCGATGAAGCTGCCCGTGCGCGTGGGAACCCACAGCACGATGTCGGCGAAGGCGAGGTCGGCGATCAGCTGCCCCTCGGCGAGCAGCAGGTGCAGCCACTCGATGTCGACCTCGTCGGCATCGCCGTGCTCGTGCACCAGGTCTGAGAGCGTCGACACGCGTCCAGGCTAGTCGCTGCGCGCTGCGACGCGGCTCGGGCCGTGTCAGCCGGTGCGGCTGCCCACGAGGCGTCGTGCCCAGCGCGGGCCGGCGCCCGCCGCCGGTGCGCGCGCGAACCCGAGCCCGTCGGTG
>NZ_JBKBLF010000021.1:0-37885 GCF_046296455.1 Microcella sp. | reverse complement strand
CGGCGGCGCGACGGCGACGGTCGCGGCGCCGACGCCGCCCGCCACGAGCAGCAACGCGACACCCGCGGCGAGCGCCCGGGCACCGAGCCAGCGCGAGTCGGCCGCGCCCGCGGCGCCGACGGCGGCGGATCGCCGATGCCGTCGCCAGACCGCCATCCACAGCAGCAGCGTCGTCGCGAGGGCGATGGCAGTCGAGATCGGCAGCAGGGGCTGCTGCGGGCCGAGCGCGACGGCAAGCGGGAAGACGGCGAGCGGCACGATGGCGGCGAGCTCGCCACGCACGGTGCGCACAGCGAGCGTGAGCGTCAGCAGCGGGCCGACGAGCAGCAGCACGAAGGCCGGCACGAGCAGTGCCTGGTACGCACCGACCGGCAGGTCGATCGTGACGAGCTGCCGCCAGCCGAGCGCGACGCCCGCGACGAGATCGAGCAGCCCGGCGGGCTCGGGCAGCACGCCGTACACCGTGCGGCTCGGCACGGCGAGCGGCACCCCGAGCACGATGAAGGCCGAGACGGCGGCGAGCACGGTTCCCCAGGCGGGCCATTGCGCCCTCGCCGCGACGAGGGCGAGAGCGACCGCCACCGCGATCGAGATGACGGCGAGCACGATGAACGCGGGATCGCGATAGATCGGCCACAGCACGACCGCGATGATCGCCCACGCGATGACCGTGAACACCGTGGCCGAGACCACGACAGCGCGCAGCGCACGCGCGAGCGGCGCGCGACGTGCAGGACGACGCGCACCTCCGCGACCGGATGCCCTCACCACGTCGTCGCCCCCCGCATGGCTCGCCGCAGGTCGCCGAGCGAGCCGATCGTGACCACCGAGAACCCGCCCAGCCGTCGGCGACCCGGAACATGGTCGGGGTCGCACAGAATCACCACGACCTCGACCGCGGGCGGGAAGCCCGCGGCGGCTGTGCGCAGCCGCGCCGGCGTGACGGTCGATCCCACCACGAGGAACGCCACCGAGACGCCGCGGGCGCTCTCACCGGCCAGGCGCGCGACGTCGAGGATTCCGAGCGCCGCGGGGCCATGCTCGACGACCGCGAGATCGTCGAGCAGTCGCGTGGGGGTGAGGGTCGAGAGGGGGCGCAGCGCGACGACGGCGCGCTTGGCGAATTCGGGGGTCACGGCGCTCACGACGACCGAGACCTCGCGCGCATCGCGGATCGCACGCGCGCCCAGGCTGCCGGCGACGCTCACAGCGAGCTCGAACTCGTCGTCGGAGCCGAAGTCGATGCTCGCGATACTGAGCGCGACGATGAGGTGGCTGCGCCGGGTCTCTTCGAACTGCCGCACCATGAAGGTGCCGGTCTTGGCGGTCGACTTCCAGTGGATATGGCGGCGGTCGTCGCCGGGCACGTACTCCCGCAAGGCGTGGAACGCGAGGTCGCTCGGGGTCAGGTCGCGCGTCGGCTGACCCTCGAGGTCGCGCACGAGCCCGCTCGAGGTCGAGGGGATGTCGATCGTTCGGGGGTGCACGACAATCTCGACGGCCGGGGTCCAGATGAGCTCACGGCGCACGAGGCCGATCGGGTCGGCGCGCACGGAGCGCACCGGTCCGAGTGCGAGCCGACCCCGGCGGCCGGTGGGAACGGCCACCTCGCGGGCCACGTGCGCCTCGGGCGCGAGCCCCGGCACCGACACCGGCACGATCTCGGTGCCGACGGGCAGATCGACGACCTGCCCGAACGACCGTCGTCCGCTCGGGTTGCGCACGCGCAGGCGTGCGACCGCGACGTCGCCCACGGCGACCCGGTTCGGCGGCGGCTCGAGGTCGACGCTCAGGCTCGTGCGCCCGAGCAGGTAGATGCCGGCGACGACGACGAGGGTCGCACCCACCATGCCGAGCACGACGAGCTCGCTCCACCCCCAGGTGTACCCGGCCGCGAGCGCGACGGGGGCGAGGGCCGCGACCGTCCAGCCGAGCGGGGTGACGACAGACGAGGCCGCGCGCCGCGCCCGCGCCAGGCCGGTGCGCGCGGCACGGGCCGAACGCACGATCGCGACCACAGCATCCGCACCCCAGCCCGTGCGCTCGCCGACGATGCGCGTGCGCGCCGTCGTGACGGTCGACCCGATGGTCGACTCATCGACGGTGCGTCGCGATCGCTCGTTCGCCCGGGCGGGCGCGCTCTCGCGGCTCTCGGGTGCGGTCGTCACACGGCGACCCGATCGCTCGGCGGCGGGGTCTCGACCAGGATCTGCGCGATGACGGTCGGCGCCGTGACGCCGTCGAACTCCGATTCGGGGTCGAGCCCCAACCGGTGGGCGAGCACGGGCTCGGCGAGCGCCTTGACGTCGTCGGGCACGACGTAGTGCCGGCCCTGGATGGCCGCGAAAGTCTTCGCGCAGCGCACGAGCGCGAGAGCCCCGCGAACGCTCGCCCCCAGCCGAACGTCAGGGTGGGTGCGCGTCGCATCGACGAGGCGGGCGACGTAGTCGGTGATGACGGGGTCGATGTGCACCGTGCGCGCCACCGCGATCATGTCGCGCACGACATCGAGCTCGACGACCGGTTCGAGCACGGCGGCGCGCGGGCCGCCCGCGGCGTCGAGGATGCGCACGGTGGCCGCGTGGTCGGGGTACCCGATGGCGGTCTTCATGAGAAAGCGGTCGAGCTGCGCTTCGGGCAGCCGGTAGGTGCCCGCCTGCTCGATGGGGTTCTGCGTCGCGATGACGAGGAACGGGGCCGTGACGGGATGCGTCACGCCGTCGATCGTGACGTGCCCCTCCTCCATGACCTCGAGCAGCGCTGATTGCGTCTTGGGGCTCGCGCGGTTGATCTCGTCGGCGAGCACGATCGTGGCGAAGACGGGCCCGCGGTGAAACTCGAACTCGCCCGAGCGCTGGTCGTAGACCGTCATGCCCGTGATATCGCCGGGCAGCAGGTCGGGGGTGAACTGCACGCGCGTCGTGGTGCCCCGGATGCTCTGCGCCAGCGCCCGTGCCATCGAGGTCTTGCCGGTGCCGGGCACGTCCTCGAGCAGCAGATGGCCCTCGCTCAGCAGCGCGGTGAGGCTGAGTCGGATCACGTACGACTTGCCCAGCACGACGTGCTCGACGTTGCCCACGATGCGCTCGACGATGTCGGCGAACCAGCTGGCCTGCTCGGGGGTCATGGTCATGGTCGGTACTCCCGGGTGTAGGTGATGCCGTTCTCGGTGACGGTGACGACGAGTCGCGGATCGTCGGAGGGGGCGGCGGTGATGGTGCAGCTCGAGGGGGTGGGGGTGTCGATGGGGTCGCCGCCCGCGCAGGTGTGTTCGACGGCGTCGTAGTCGGCCTGCTCGACCGGGGTCCAGGTGATCGCGACGCTGCGGTCGTTCGGCGCCTCGCCGGTCGCGGTGATCGTGGGCTGCACGTCGATGCGCACCGCGACGCCCACGGCGAAGGGCGCCGACCAGTCGCCGCACAGCAGCTGCTCGTACTGCCGGCAGCCGCGCACCTCGACCTGCATCGAGCGGCCATAGTGGCTCGTACCGGCGGTGAGCAGCTGCGGCAGTGCCGCCGGCGCCGATTCGCCGGGATCGATCCCGGCCCCGACGAGGCGGTACTGCACCTGGTCGACGCCGTCGCCGCCCGCCGTCGTGACGCCCGTCAGGCGCAGGTCCCAGCGGCCGTCGCCATTCGAGACGGGCCCGTCGACGGCGATCGCGGTGACGGCACTCGGCCGCTCGCGCGGGGTCGCGGTCACCTCGGTGCTCGCCGTGCATCCTTGCCCGTTGTAGGCGTAGACGACGACGCGGTAGGTCGTGTCGGTCGCGAGACCCGTGACGGTCGTGCCCGTGGCCGAGCCCGCGAGCTGCTCGACCCCGGCCGGCGGGCTGTGGGCGGGGGCGCCCTCATCGACTCCCGTCACGGTGCAGGCCGGGGGCGATCCGGCCGTACCGATCCACACGTAGTACGCCTGCACGGCGCGGCCGTTGCCGGCGAACGCCCCCGCCCACGCGACATCGACCGATGCATCGCCCGCGCCCGATTCCGAGGTCGATCCCACAGCGGTGGGCGGGTCGATCGCGAGCGGCGCGCCTGCGGGCGTGCCCGCCGTCGTGGCGCTGTTCCACGAGGTGAGCGGGTCGAACGAGTCGTTGCGCGCACTCACCGAGACGCTGTACGACGTGCCGTTGTCGAGCGCGCCGACATCGACGACCGAGAGCCAGTACTCGGTTCCGACGGGGTCGTCGGCGGGCACCGAGATCGTGCGCACGACCGGCCCGACCGCGACGCGGTAGCTGCGGATCGGCGAGGCCGCCGCGTCTTGCGCGGGCTTGGTCCAGCCCACCCGCAGGCCGTGATCGAGCGGGGTCACGCCGACCAGGGCCGGTGCCGGGGGCACGAGGTCGCTCCAGACGGAATCGGCGATCGTGGTCGCCGCCGACGGCCCCTGGGCGTTGACCGCGACGACGCTGATGCGCACGCGGTTGTCGGGGCCGTTGCCGGGCGTCGGCACCGCGCAGGGCGACGAGGGGCACAGGGTCGTCGTGCTGCTTCCGTCGCTGACGCGCGTGACGGTGGCCTCGAACCGCTCGATGGGTGCGTTGTTCGAGGCACCGGGGGCCCAGGCGATCGTGAGGCTGCGGTTGGCGAACGACTGCACGCGCAGGTTCGTGACCGCATCGGGAACGTCTTGCACCGAGATGCGGATAGCACCCCAGACGAACCGTTCGGGGTCGTTCGTGGCATCGGCGACCTGGTACTCGAGGTTGGTGTCGATGGGCTCGGCCGTGGCGCTGATCGTCGCGAGCAGTGACTGGCCGTCGGCGCTCGGAACGACGCTGACGCCGGCCGGCAGGGTGCCGCTGTCGAGGCCGCGCACGGCGACGACCCGCAGAGGCTGACCGGGGAAGGGATTGGTCGCCTGGTCGTTGTCGAGCACGCGCACCGTCGTCGTCTGCGAGCGCGGCGCGATGACCGAGTCGGGCGCGGGGCGTGCGAGCGGCCGGGTCGAGGGCACGACCGTCACCTGGATGCGCCCGGGCGTGCCCGGCGCGGCGTCGTCACGCACCCCCAGGGTCACGCCCGTGGTCGTGCCGCGCGGCGTGCTCGGCAGCACGCGCACACGCAGCGACTGGCCGGTGAGCTCGACCTCGAGGCCGGGCGAGGCCGCCTCGATGATCGAGTAGGCGAGCTCGTCGACGTCGTCGGGGTACGGGTACGCCGTCACCCGAACCAGGTCGAGCACGCGCTCTTGCCCCGGCTCGATCTCGAGCGCGGCGCCGATCAGCACCGGCGGCTGGTTCTCGCGCGCCGTCACCTCGATGGGCAGCACGATCGTCGCGACGCGCCCCTCGGGATCGGTCGACGAGGCGCCGTCGGTCACTTCGAACGTGAGCGAGGCGGGCCCGAAGTAGAGGTCGGCCGACGTGAAGCGCAGGGTGTCGTCGTCGACGACGAGCGAGTCGCCGTTCGCCTGCGTCGCGCTCACCGTGGCGGTGTCGGTCAGCC
Organism: Microcella sp.; assembly: GCF_046296455.1. Taxonomy (GTDB): domain Bacteria; phylum Actinomycetota; class Actinomycetes; order Actinomycetales; family Microbacteriaceae; genus Microcella. The sequence continues at coordinate 32,432 of NZ_JBKBLF010000021.1, read as the reverse complement.
GCACCTGCGCGCCGCCGACGGCGAGCACGTAGTCGTTGATGTCGATCGTCACGGTCTCTTCGCTCACGACCTCGATGCGCGGAGCACGCCGGTCGAGCTGCGGGAGCGCGTCGTCGGTGCCGGGAACCCAGATGAAGGCCGTCGAGCGCACGGCGGGATCCGCGGGGTGGGAGACCTGGAAGGGGATGATCTGCCGCTGCTCGCCGACCTGGACGCGAATGCGTCGGTCGGGCTGCACGACCGCTCCCGACTCGTAGCCGGCAACGAGCTCGAGACCGAGCTCAGAAACCTCGCCCTCGGCGAAGAACACCCGGGCGAGCACGTCGACATCGAGCTCGTCGCGATCGAGGATGTCGGTGAGCGAGAGCACGGTATCGCGCGCGACGGGCGCCGCGAGCGGGGCATCCGGGCTCACGACGATCGTGATAAACGCTTGCGACGACCCGGCGAGCGCGTTCTCGATCGTGTAGACGAGACCGTATCGACCGGGAACCGCCGGCGGCACCACGCGCACGAACTGCCCGTCGACGATCTCGGCGGTCAGCTCGGCACCGTTCGCCTCGACCCCCGTCACCGTGAGGGCCGAGCCGTCGGGGTCGGTGTCGTTGTCGAGCACGGGGACGAGCACCGTGAAGCCCGGGCGGATGAGCACCTGGTCGTCGTTGGCCACGGGATTGCGGGCGCCCTCAAGCCGCGGGCTGATTCCGATGCGCACGACACCGGAGGAGCGCGCGCCGAGCGCATCGACCACCGTGTAGCGAAACTCGTCGGTGCCCGCCGAGTAGCTGCCGGCCTGGTAGTCGAGGTAGTCGAGGCCCGTCTCGACGACGGCGCCCTTCTCGGGGCTCGACTCCTGACCGATGACCTGCACCGAGTCGCCGTCCGGATCCATGGCGTCGACGGGGATGCGCACGCGCACGGTGTCGCCCGCGATCACGCGCGCCGTCACCGTGCGCGTCACGGGGGCCTGGTTCGTGGCCTCGTTGACCTCGCGCACGCTGATGCGCACGCTCGCCTGCGCGCGCTCCTGGCCGAACGGCCCGAGCACCTCGTAGACCGCCGTGAAGTCGCCCGGCTGGTCGGGGGCGAGGTAGCGCAGGCGGTCACCGGCGACGAAGAGCAAGCCGGACTCGCCGCTCAGGCCCTGCACGAGGGCGGGCGCCAGGGTGATGGGCTCGTCATCGGGGTGCTCGTCGTTCGCGAGCACGGGGATGCTCACGGCATCGCCGACGCGCACCGTGATGGCGTCGTCGACCGCGACGGGCGGCTGCAGCCGATCAGGTCTCGGGATCTCGATGACCGTGATCTCGCCCGTCGATTCGGCGAGGCCGTTGCTGATGCGGTAGGTCACGATCTGCGGGCCCTCGAGCGGGCGCGTGAGGGTGATGCGCACATCGCGCTGATCGAGCACCTCGGCGCGGATCCCGCTCGTCGGCGGCACCCCGATGACGCCCGTGACGACGAGCACTCCGCCGCCCGGATCGATGTCGGCCGCCGCGACGCCGATCGTGGCGTTGCTGAGCGTGCGCACAAAGAGCGTCTTGGGCACCGTGATCGGCGCGGCCCCGGCCGCGGGCGGCGCAGCGACATCCACGCGGATGATGCCCGTCGCGGTCGTCGACCCGTCGGTCACGACGTACTCGAGGTAGTGCGTGCGCACCTCGTCACTCACGAAGCGGAACACGCCGCGGTCGAGGCTCGGCGTGATCGTTGCCCCGCTCTTCTCGGGCACGGCGCTCAGGCGGATCGTGCCGGTGCCGCCGCGCACGTGCACGAGGGGCTCGATGCGCACCTCCTGCCCCGCGTAGGCGAGCACGACGAAGGGCTCGGCGATGATCGGCGTCTGGCCGGCCGGTCGCACGGTGACGGCGAGCTCGCCGAGCCCCGCCGCTCGACCGTCGGTGACCGTGAGCGCGACCGTGCGCAGGGCGCCCGCGCCGCCCGCCTCGGCCACCGTCACCCGGCCGTCGGGGCGGAAGGTGACGACATCGGGGGGCGGGATGCTCGCGGCCTGCAGGTAGATCGGGTCGCCATCCGGATCGACCCACTCCCCCAGCACGTCGGCGGCCGCCGTGCCTCCCTCGGCGACCGTCGTCTTGCTCGCGCGGACCTGCACGGGCGCACCGTTCTCGCCCGCCGCGCGAACATCCACCCGCACGGTCGCCGAATCAGAGCCGCCCCGTCCATCGGTGATCGTGTACTCGAACGCCACCTCGCCGCTCGCCCCGCTCTCGAGCGTCAGCTGCAACTGCTGCGCATCGCCGATGAGGTCGAGGCGCCCGACCGCCGGATCGATCGTCGAGAACGCGCTGATGACGAGCACGTCGCCATTGGGATCGGTGTCGTTGAGCAGCACGGGCAGCACGCTCGCGCGGCCCGGCCGGGCGCCCAGCTCGTCGTTGACGGCGATGGGCGGCTGCTGCGCGCGCTCGAGCTCGGGGGGCGTATCGAGCTGGTCGAGCTGCTCCTGCCGCTCGTCCTCCTCGTCCCGGATGAGGTCGTCCCAGTTGTCGATGAGCCGGCCGTCGCTCTGCACGGCCCAGGCCGAGCCCCCGGCACGGTCGTTGAGCGCGAGCCGGTCGTCGCGCACCGTGAGGTGCAGATCGGCGGCGGTGGGCACGGCGTCGAGCGGCAGCTCACGCACCTCGCCACCGCAGCGCCGCCAGGCGAGGCCGTCGCTCCACGCGGCATAGGCGCAGTCGCCGAGCACCACGGGGGCGGCCGGGGATCCCTGGCGCCCGACGACGAGTTCGGTGAGCGCCGAGCCGTCGAGACCGACCGAGACCAGACCACCGCGATGCGCGACGAGCACGGTGTCGGCGTCGTCGCTCGCGAGTGCGAGCCGAGGGTCGGATCCCGCACCGATCACGCCCGAGAGATCGATCACTCCCGACTCGGTGTGCAGCAGCCGCGTGCCGGGATCGAGCACCGCCCAGCGCCCGCCCGCGATCGTGATCTGCAGCGAGGCCGAATCGTCGACGTCGATGCTCCAGGTGCTCTCGACCCGGTCGACGGCGCCGGGGGCGACGCGGTAGACCTCGCCGAGGCCCGGCGCGACGGCGACGATGCCCGCGGCATCCGTTGCGGCTACGACGCTGTCCGGGCCGAACTGGAAGGCCGCGACGGTCGCCGGGTCGAAGTCGGCGAAGAGCGATCGCGACGTCACCCAGGTCTCGCCCGAACCGCCGCTGTGAACGACGACGCTATCGGCCGCGAGCATGACCTGCGGATCGTCGGGCGGCAGGGGCACCGACTCGACCACCTCAGAGCGCGCGGTGTCGACGAGCTCGGCCGTGGCATTGACGGCATCGACGACGATGACGTCGCCTCCCCGCTGAACGAGCTCGAGCTGAGCACCCTCGCCCGGGATGACCGAGTCGAGCTCGCCCACCTGCAGGTTCGCCCTGCCGACGGCCTGGCGGTCGCCGTTGACGACCCAGACGGCCCCATCGTTGATGTCGAGCCGCTGCGCCTCGAAGCCCGGGTAGACGACGGCGATCGTCGCGACAACCACGGCGACGAGGCCACCGCCGACGCCCGTGAGGGCCGCCGAGCGGTGGCGTGCGAACCACTGCCGGATCACGGGGTCACCCTGCCGCGACCTCGGCGCACTTCTCGTCGCTCGGTGCTCCGAGCCGCCCTTCGCGCGCGACGCGCACCGTGACGCACACCCGATCGCCGGGCGCTGCGGCCACCGCGAACTCGGTCGTGCGCTGGAAGGTCTCGGCGCCGCCCGCGAGCTGCACGCGGTACGTGTCGTCGGGCTGGATTCCCGGATCGCTCCACGAGAAGACGACCGTCGTGCCGTCGAGCACGGCCTCGACGTTGCTCACCCGGGGAAGGTCGCGATCGCCGCCCTGGATGGCGAGCAGCGTCGCGGTCGCCCCCAGGGCGATGACGGCGAGCGAGATGAGCACGAGGCCGCCCGCGAGCAAGCGCGTGCGGGTGGCCGTGCGGCGCGTGGCGGTGCCGACGAGCTCGGGCGAGGTCTCGACGATCGCCGCCTGCGCCGCGGCCGTGCGGCGGCGGCGGCGCCGGCCGGTGGAGGAACCGGGAGATCGCGGAGCGATCGCGCGCACGATGGTGCGGTCGCCCGGGTCGCCGATCGTCGCGAGGGCCCAGTCGTCCATCGCGACATCGGCCTGCGTCGCCACGAGCCCGAGCTCGACCTCGACGCGCTGCAGATCGCGCACGAGCTCGAGCACCGACTGCTGCCGCTTGCCCGGGTCGCGGCTGAGGGCGCGGCGCAGAACCGACTCGAGAGCGGCCGGCACGTCGTCGCGATCGATCGCCGGTACGCGGGCGCGCGCGATGCGGCCGATGAGCTCGTCCGAGCTGTTCGACCCGTCGACGACCTCGAAGGGCGAACGACCCGCGAGCAGGGTGTAGAGCGTCGCGCCGAGCGACCAGACCTCGCTCAGCACGGTTCCCGCCGTCTCGTCGAGCAGCACCTCGGGCGCCGACCACGGGATCGACATACCCACCGAGTCGGTGCTGCTCGCCGCGCTGAGTGACGACGCGATGCCGAAATCGCTCAAGACGGGATGCCCGTAGGCGGTCATGAGGATGTTCGACGGCTTGATGTCGCGGTGCAGCACCCCCGTGCGGTGCGCCGTCTCGATCGCGCTGCCGATCTGCACGCCGATGCGCAGCACCTCGGCCACGGGGATGCGCTCGGTGCGGTAGCGCCCGGCGAGCTGGGCCGAGCAGAGCTCCATGACGAGGTAGGGCCGCCCGTCGGCCGAGATGCTCGCCTGGTAGACGGTCAGGATTCCCGGGTGCGATGAGAGCTGCGCCATGAGGTTGGCCTCGACCTGGAACATCTGCCGCACGTGCTCGGTCACGACGTCGGCGAGCATGACCTTGACCGCGACCTGACGGCGCGGCATGTTCTGCTCGTAGAGGAACACGTCGGCGAACCCGCCGCTGCCGAGCAGGCGCACGTGGCTGAACCCGGGCAGGATCGGGGGCTCCGATGGTCGACGTCGCGTCATGGCTCCCCCTCCCGGCACGATGTCCCCCCAGTGTAGGGAGTGCGAGCGGTCAGGCGCCGGGGGCGCGCACCACGTCGACGACGATGACGGTGATGTTGTCGCGTCCGCCCTGCGCGAGCGCGGCATCCACGAGCGCGTTTGCGGTCTCGCGCGCGCTCAGACGTGCCGCCAGGTGCAGGCGCAGGCGCTCGAGCGGAACCTCTTTCGTGAGTCCGTCTGAGCACACGAGCAGCCGCATTCCCGGCTCAAGCGGCAGCACGCGCAGGTCGACCTCGGGCTCGACCGAGAAGCCGACCGCGCGCGTGATGACGTTCGAATCGGGGTGGTTCTCGGCCTGCTCGGCGCTCAGCTGCCCCGCCTCGACCATCTCTTGCACGATCGAGTGGTCGGTCGTCACCTGGCTCAGCTCGTTGCCCGAGAACCGGTACACGCGCGAGTCGCCGACGTTGAACACGGTCAGCTGCGGATGCCCGTCGACGAGCGTGAGCGCCACGCCCGTGACCGTCGTGCCGATGCCGTGATCGGCGTCGTCGAGCTGGTGGATATCCCACGTCGCGAGGTTGAGGGCCTCGACGATCGCGGCCGGTTCGATGAAGTCGCCGTCGACGGCGGCCTGCAGGCGGCGCACGACCGCGTCGCTCGCGCGATCGCCGTGCGAGTGGCCGCCCATTCCGTCGGCGACCGCGAAGAGCGGCACGTCGGCCAGGTAGCTGTCTTCATTGCCCGCGCGGCGGTAGCCCGTGTGGGTGACGCCGTGCCACGACAGCTCGACCGGCTCGCCGCGGTCGGGCAGAGCGACGATGTGGCGAACGCTGCTGCGGCCGAGGGCGGTCACGAGGGCTCCGAAGGTCGGGGTGGGTGCGGGATGCTCGGGTCGACGAACTCGATCTCGACGCCGTCGCCCAGCTCGATGATCGCGTCGGGCAGCACGGCGCTCGAATCGCCCGGCCGCAGCCGCAGACTCGACCCCGACGACCAGTGTACGACGATGCCGTTGGTCGACCCGAGGTCGGCCACGACGAGCGAACTGCCGAGCCGCTCGACGCGCGCGTGCCGCGCCGATACATCGGCGCGATCGGCCGGCACGACGATGCGGCGGGGCACGGGATGCTCGGTCGGTCGCGGCGCGCCCGGACGTCGGCCGATGATGACGGGCACGTCGAGCGGCACGACCGTCGTCGTGCCACGCACCCGCAGCGCCCACGCGACCGGATCGGGGTGCACCGGCTCGGGGGGCAGGGCGGCGTCAAGCGGTAGAGCGGCCAGCGGGCTCGGGCGGGCGGGCTCGACGAGGCGGATGATCGTGTCCTCCGCATCGTCGACCGAGGGCGGCGTGGCCGCCGGGCGCACGGCACGCGGGCGCAGCACCGTGTCGTCGGTGTCCTCCGGCCGGTCATGCATGGCGCCCCCCGCCTCGATGCTGCTGCGTGCGCGGTCTAATCGCCGATATATGACATCACGTGCTTGAGGCGCGTGTAGTCCTCGAAGCCGTAGTGCGACAGGTCTTTGCCGTAGCCCGAGTGCTTGAACCCGCCGTGCGGCATGTCCGAGACGAACGGGATGTGCGTGTTGATCCACACGCAGCCGAAGTCAAGGTCGCGCGCAAAGCGCATGGCGCGCGTGTGGTCGCTCGTCCACACCGACGACGCCAGGGCGTAGCGCACGCCGTTCGCGAGCGCGAGGGCCTCCTCCTCAGTGCGGAAGGTCTGCACCGTGAGCACGGGCCCGAAGATCTCCTCCTGCACCGCCTCGTCGTCCTGGCGCATGCCCGTGACGATCGTGGCCGGGAAGAAGTAGCCCCGGTCTCCCTGGCGGGCGCCACCCGCGACGATCTCGGCGTGCGCGGGCAGCCGGTCGACGATGCCCGACACGCGTTCGAGCTGCGCGGCGTTGTTGAGCGCACCGTAGAACACGCCCTGCTCGCGCGGCCCGCCGGTCACGGCGTGCGTCGCGGCGCGGGCGACGAGCGCGGCGACGACCTCATCGTGCACCGACTCATGCACGATCACGCGCGTGGCCGCGGTGCAGTCCTGGCCCGCGTTGAAGAACGCGGCGAGCACGAGGCCCTCGGCGACCTTCTGCGGGTCGGCATCGGGGAACACGATCGCCGGGGCCTTGCCGCCGAGCTCGAGGTGCACGCGCTTGAGGTCGCTCGCGGCGGCCTTCGCGACCTCCATGCCGGCGCGCACCGAGCCCGTGATCGCGACCATCTGAGGGGTCGGATGCTGCAGCAGGGCCGCGCCCGTCGTGCGGTCGCCCATGACCACGTTGAGCACGCCCGCGGGCAGCACGCCGGCGGCGAGCTCGGCGAACCGCACCGTCGAGAGCGGAGTCGTATCCGAGGGCTTGAGCACGACCGTGTTGCCGGCCGCGATCGCCGGGGCGATCTTCCAGACGGCCATGTTGAGCGGGTAGTTCCACGGGGTGACCTGCCCGATGACGCCGATCGGCTCGCGGCGCACGTACGAGGTGTGGTCGGCGAGGTACTCGCCCGCCGAGCGGCCGTCGAGATCGCGCGCGGCCCCGCCGAAGAAGCGCAGCTGGTCGACCGACTGGTCGATCTCGTCGGCCACGAGGCTCGCGCGCGGCTTGCCGGTGTCGAGCGACTCGAGGTCGGCGAGCTCGTCGGCGTGCTCGGCCATCACGTCGGCGAGCCGGAACAGCGCGAGCTGCCGCTCGGCGGGCGTCGTGCGGCCCCAGTGGGCGAACGCCGACTCGGCGGCGCGGTAGGCGGCATCGATCTCGGCCGAGGTGCTCACGGGCGCGTGGCCGTAGACCTCTTCGGTCGCCGGATCCACGAGGTCGAGGTGCGTCTCGGCCGTGCTCTCGACCGACTCGCCGCCGATGACATTGCGGAGGATGCGTGCGCTCATGGCGCCACTGTAGCGCGGTCGACGCGCCGCATCCACCCGTCTGCCGACGAAATCCGTCGCTTTGAGGGGGCCGCAACTGCGGATTCACTTGTATTCCTGGCTCGACACTGCCAGAATCGCCCCATGGCATCCCGAAGCAAGCCGGTTCACCTCGACGACGTGTCGAAGGCGATCGTCGAGCAGCTGCAGATCGATGGCCGCCGCTCGTACGCCGAGATCGGCAAGGCGGTCGGCCTGAGCGAAGCGGCCGTGCGGCAGCGCGTGCAGAAGCTGACGGATGCCGGCGTCATGCAGGTCGTGGCCGTCACCGACCCGATGCAGCTCGGCTTCTACCGCCAGGCGATGATCGGCATCAGGGTCGTGGGCGATACGACGCACGTCGCCGACGAGCTCAGCTCGATGCGCGCCGTCGACTACGTCGTGCTCACCGCCGGCAGCTTCGACATCCTCGCCGAGGTCGTCTGCGAAGACGACGACGACCTCATCGACCTGCTCAACCGCCGCATCCGCGCGATCGACGGCGTGCAGTCGACCGAGACCTTCGTCTATCTACGACTGCAGAAGCAGTTCTACAACTGGGGGACCCGATGACCATCTTCCGCACCAAGAAGCGCACCACGGCCGCAGGGCCCCACGAAGGCCACGTCGCCGAGAAAGAGCACACCATGACGATCGACACCAGCATCGCCCCCGCCGGCACCGCGCTCGACGCGGCCACCGAGGCCGACCTGCAGCAGAAGGCCAAAGACCACCTGTGGATGCACTTCGCCCGTCAATCGGGCATGGAGGCCGGCAACGGCGTGCCGATCATCGTGCGCGGCGAGGGCCACCACGTCTACGACTCGCACGGCAAGAAGTACATCGACGGCCTCTCGGGCCTCTTCGTCGTGCAGGTCGGGCACGGTCGCGAGCGCCTCGCCGAAGCGGCGCGCAAGCAGGCGGAAGAGCTCGCGTTCTTCCCGCTCTGGTCGTACGCGCACCCCACGGCGATCGAGCTCGCCGACAAGCTCGCCGACTATGCGCCCGGCGACCTCAACCGCGTGTTCTTCACGACGGGCGGCGGCGAGGCCGTCGAGTCGGCCTGGAAGCTCGCGAAGCAGTACTTCAAGCTCACGGGCAAGCCCATGAAGCACAAGGTCATCTCGCGGGCGATCGCGTACCACGGCACCCCGCAGGGCGCCCTCGCCATCACGGGCATCCCCGGCATGAAAGAGATGTTCGAGCCGCTCACCCCCGGTGGGTTCCGCGTGCCGAACACCAACTACTACCGCGCCGAAGAGATGGGTTTCCACGGCTCGCTCGAGGAGTTCGGCCAGTGGGCTGCGAACCGCATCGAAGAGGCGATCCTGTTCGAGGGCCCCGACACCGTCGCCGCCGTGTTCCTCGAGCCCGTGCAGAACTCGGGCGGCTGCTTCCCGCCGCCCCCCGGCTACTTCACGCGCGTTCGCGAGATCTGCGACAAGTACGACGTGCTGCTCGTGAGCGACGAGGTCATCTGCGCCTACGGGCGCATCGGCGAGATGTTCGCGTGCACCGCGCTCGGCTACGTGCCCGACATCATCACCTCGGCCAAGGGCCTCACGAGCGGCTACTCGCCCCTCGGCGCCATGATCGTGAGCGACCGCCTGTACGAGCCCTTCAAGCACGGGCAGACGGCGTTCTACCACGGGTACACCTTCGCCGGGCATCCGGTGTCGGCCGCCGTCGCGCTCGAGAACCTCGCCATCATGGAGGAAGAGGGAATTCTCGAGAACGTGCGCGAGAACTCGCCGAAGTTCCGCGCCGCGCTCGAGCGCCTGAAAGACCTGCCGATCGTCGGCGACGTGCGCGGCGAGGGCTACTTCTTCGGCATCGAGCTCGTCAAGAACAAAGAGACGAAAGAGACCTTCAACGAGGCCGAGTCCGAGCGACTGCTGCGGGGCTTCCTGTCGAAGGCGCTCTTCGACGCCGGGCTCTACTGCCGCGCCGACGACCGGGGCGACCCCGTCATCCAGCTCGCCCCCCCGCTCACGATCGGCCCGGCCGAATTCGACGAGATCGAGGCGATCCTGCGCCGTGTGCTGACCGAGGCAGGAAAACTGCTCTGAGCACGACCGAGCGCCCCGCCCCCGACGCCGACTACCGCGCGCTGAGCTTCTGGCACGCGACGGTCGACGATGATCTGAGCCCGCGCCCCGCCCTCGATGGCGACCTCGAGACCGATGTCGCGATCGTCGGCGCGGGGCTCACCGGGCTGTGGACGGCGTACGAGCTGCAGAAGCGCGACCCCGGGCTGCGCATCACCCTGCTCGAGAAGCGCATCGCCGGGTTCGGTGCTTCGGGCCGCAACGGGGGCTGGTGCAGCGCGCTGTTCCCCGCCTCGACCGCGGCGCTCGAGAAGCTGCACGGCCGCGAAGCGGCGATCGCGATGCGTCGTGCCATGGTCGACACGGTCGACGAGGTGGGTGCCGCCGCCGCGGAGGCCGGCATCGACTGCCACTTCGAGCGCGGCGGCACGATCGTCTTCGCCCGCAGCGAGACGCAGTGGCGCGCCGCGCAACACGAGGTCGAGCAGGCGCGCGGCTACGGCGTCGACGCCCTCGAGCTGTGGCCAGCCGATCGCGTCCACGCACGGGATGCCCGGGGCGCGGTCTACGACCCGGCCTGCGCCCGCGTGCACCCGGCCGCGCTCGTGCGTGGGCTCGCCCGCGCGGTCGAGCAGCGGGGTGCGGTCATCCACGAGCACACGACCGTCGAGGGCTGGGAGCCGGGCATCGTGCGCACCGACCGCGGCGTCGTGCGCGCCCGGCACATCATCACCGCCCTCGAGGGTTACGGGGCGACGGTCGCGCAGTCGAAGCGGCGCATCCTGCCCCTGTACTCGCTCATGGTCGCGACGCAGCCGCTCGACGACACGGTGTGGCAGGCGATGGGCATCGAGCACGGCCAGACCTTCTCCGACGGCCGGCACCTCGTCATCTACGGCCAGCGCACGGCCGACAACCGCATCGCTTTCGGGGGGCGCGGTGCCCGCTACCACTGGGGCAGCGCGATCCGCGACGAGTACGATCGCGTCGAGCGCGTTTTCGAGCATCTCGTCACGACCCTGCACGATCTCTTCCCCCAGCTGCCGCCGCTCGAGGTCGAGCACGCGTGGGGCGGTCCCCTCGGGGTGCCCCGCGACTGGCACGCGAGCGTCGCCTACGACCCGACGACGGGCATCGGCTCGGCCGGTGGCTACGTCGGAGACGGGCTCTCGACGACGAACCTCGCCGGGCGCACACTCGCCGACCTCGTCACGGGGCGCGACACCGCGCTCACCCGGCTGCCCTGGGTGGGGCATCGCTCGCCCTCATGGGAGCCCGAACCCCTGCGGTTCCTCGGCGCGAACGCCGGCCTCGTCGCGATGACGACGGCCGACGCCGAAGAGCGCGCGACCGGACGTGCGTCGCTGATCGCCCGGGCCATGAGCCCGCTCATCGGGCACTGATGCTGCGGCGGTCGCCCTCGGGCTTCGCGGTGTCGGTGCTCGTGCTCGGCGCAATCATCGCCGTCAACGTGCTCTCAGCCACCCTGGGCTCGGCGGTGTCGCAGCCCTTCATCGCGGGGTGGTACGCCGACGCCGTGAAGCCCGGCTGGACCCCGCCGAACTGGGTCTTCTCGGTGATCTGGACGCTGCTGTACCTCAGCACCTCGGTCGCCGCGTGGCTCGTCTGGCGCCAGCGCCGTCGTCGCCGCGTCGACCGGGCGCTCACGCTCTACGTCGTGCAGCTCGTGCTCAACGCCATCTGGTCGCCGCTCTTCTTCGCGCTCTACCCCGTCATCGGCGAGACCGCCACGTGGCTCTCGCTCACGGTGCACATGCTGCTGCTCGCGGCGATCATCGTCACGATCGCCGAGTTCCGCCCGATCGATCGCGCCGCGGCGATCATCATGGTCCCGTACCTCGTCTGGGTCACCTACGCCGCGACGCTCACGGTCGGCATCGCCGTGCTCAACTGAACCGCCCGTATCGATGGAGTGCGCAGTCGACGCGCAGGATGCTCGGAGCATCGCCGTCTACTCTCGCCGAAGCGCAGAGGAGGTGCGATGACGGCGACGCAGTCGATGAACGGCCCGCGACAGGGGCTCTCGTCGGCGTCCCGCGCACCCGCTCGGCCGATGACCGCGCCCGCCCGGGCCGCCGCCGCCGAGCGGTCGACCGCACGATCGGCCCTGGCCCTCGTGCTGCTGCTCGCGATCGCGGCGAGCGTCGCCGCGATCGGCTCGGTGCTCTCGGCCCCCGGCATCGCCGGGTGGTACGCCGAGACGCCCCAGCCCATGTGGACTCCCCCGAACGCCGTCTTCGCCCCGGTCTGGACGATGCTCTACGTGCTCATGTCGGTCGCCGCGTGGATGGTCTGGCGTCGTCCCGACTCGCCCGCTCGCAGCCGTGCGTTGCGCGCCTACGCCGTCCAGCTGGGCCTCAACGCGGTGTGGAGTCCGGCCTTCTTCGGGCTCGGGGCTCTGCTCGGGGCGCCGGGGGCGTGGATCGCCCTCGTCATCATCGTCGTGCTCGACTTCGCCATCCTCGCCACCATGATCCGGTTCGGCGACGTGAGCCGCCTCGCCGCCACGCTGCTCGTTCCCTACTGGGGCTGGGCGCTCTTCGCGACGACTCTTAACGCCGCAATCGCGGTACTCGCGCGCTGAGGCGCTGACCGCCGCTAGCGTGGAGGCATGACCGATCACGAGCCGCTGAGCACCGCCCCGACGGCCGAGCGGCGCGGTCGGGCGGCACGCGTGGGCCGCGGCATCCTGCTCGCTGCAGCGGTCGTCGCGATCATCGCGCAGTCCGCTCTCGTCGCCTCGACCGCCTGGGCCGTCGCCAACCCGCGGGCTGTCAGCGACCAGCTGACGGTGTGGCAGTACGACCCCACCCCGGCGATCTCGGGCTACGCCACGCGCGCGGCCATGAGCGAGCGCGGCCGCTTCTTGTTCTACGCGAGCACCCCGAGCGTCGTGCCCGACGGCGAGTTCGACCGCGTGTGCTCGAGCGAGCAGCCCGACATCGGTGTGCTCGGCTGCTACACGCTCGCCGACGGTCGCATCTACCTCTACGACATCACGAACATCGACCTGGCCGCCTTCGAAGTGGTCGTGGCGGCGCACGAGATGCTGCACGCGGCGTGGGATCGGCTGCCGCTCGAGCAGCAGCAGGCACTCGCCGAGCCGCTCGAGCAGGTGTTCGCCGAGCTCGAGCCCGACAGCGAGCTCGTCGAGCGCATTGCGGCGTACGAGCAGAACGACCCCACATCGCGCATCCCCGAGCTCTACGCGATCGTCGGCACCGAGCTGCCGAGCATCCCCGCCGAGCTCGAGCAGCACTACGCCGAGTACTTCGACGACCGCAGCGCCGTGGTCGCGCTCTGGCAGGAGGTCGAGGCGATCTTCCAGCAGCTCGAAGACGAGCTCAACCGTCTGAATACCGAGCTCGAGGCGCTGAGCGCCCAGATCGACGAGGAGCAGGCCGCGGCCGAGCGCGCCGCGGCGGCGCTCGAGCGCGACATCACGGCGTTCAACGCCCGCGCCTCGCGCCCCGGCGGCTACACGAGCCAATCCGCCTTCGAGCGCGATCGTCAGGCCCTGATCGACCGTCAATCGGCGCTCACCCGGCGCATCGACGAGACCAACGCCACGATCGACCGCTACAACGAGCTCGTCGACGAGTTCACGGCCCTCAACGAGCAGGCGGCGGCACTCGACAAAGACCTCAACATCGACCGCGAGCCGATCGAGACGACCGACACCACCGAGTAGCGGTCGCGCGAGGCACGGGCGCGGTGCGGCGTATCGCCGCGGCCGTGCTGCCGCTACGCGGAGGCGGGGAACAGCTCGTCGATGCGCGCGAGGGCGTCAGCGTCGGGGGCCCACGCCCCGGCGGCCGCAGCGTTCTGCGCGATCTGCTGCTCGGTCGTCGCCCCCGCGATCACCGAGGCCATCGCCGGGCGGCTCATCAGCCACCCGATCGTGCCCTCGAGCATCCCGACCCCGCGATCGGCGCACAGGGCGGCGAAGGCCTCGATGGCGTCCCACGGCGCCTCGGTCGCGATGTGCGGACGCTGGCGCATGATGCGCGAGTCGGCGGGGCCGCCCTCGCGCGAGAACTTGCCGGTGAAGAGCCCGTTCGCGAGCGGAAAGTACGGCAGCAGGCCCATGCGGTGCCGCTCGAGCGCGGGCAGCAGCTCGGCGTCGGCCTCGCGCACGAGCAGGCTGTACTCGTTCTGGGCGCTCACGAAGCGGGGGTGACCGGCGGCAGCCGCCGCCCGCTCAGCCTCGTCGACCTGGGCGGGCGAGAAGTTCGAGTGCCCGAGAGAGCGCACCTTTCCCTCGTCGACGAGCTCGTGCAGCGCGCTGAGGGTCTCATCGATGGGTGTCTCGGGGTCGGGCGTGTGCAGCTGGTAGAGGTCGATGCGATCGGTGCGCAGCCGACGCAGCGAGCCCTCGACCGCGGCGCGAATATAGGCGCGACTGCCGTGGGGCACGTCGACGAGGTCGGGGTTCTTCGCCTCGGCGTGCCCGAACTTCGTGGCGATCACGACGCTGTCGCGGCGGCCCGCGAGCGCCCGGCCCATCATCGACTCGCTGCGCCCGTGCTCGTAGCCGTACATCTCGGCCGTGTCGAGCAGCGTGATGCCGTGATCGATCGCCGCGTGCAGCACGCGGTCGGTACCGGCCTGGTCCTCGGTGGCCGAGCCGGGGCGGCCGAAGTTGTTGCAGCCGAGGCCCACGGCAGAGACGAGCAGGTCGGTGTCGGCGAGGGGTCGCTGGGGCATCGAAGTCATGCCTCCATCCTCCCCCGCGCTGCCCGGCGATGCGCAATCCCCGTGTCGCGAAACCGCCAGTGCCGGGATGCGCGCTCGCGTTAGCCTCAACCCATGACACCCCGCACCGCTTCCGCCGCCGGTCTGCTCACGATCGACTCCCCCCTCGGTCGCATCGCTCTCGTCGGCGACGACGCGGCCGTGACGATGCTCGAGATCGCCGCCGCCGGGCGGCTCTCGACCGATGGTTTGCCCGAATCCCCCACGCCCGTGCTGCGACGGGCGGCGGCGCAGCTCTCCGAGTACTTTGCGGGCGCGCGCACCGCGTTCGACGTGCCGGTGCGCGTGCAGGGCACCCCGTTCCAGCAGGCGATCTGGCAGCAGCTGCAGCAGATCCCGTTCGGCGCGGTGCGCGGCTACGGCGAGCTCGGGCTCGCTACGGGTCGGGCCACCGCCGGGCGAGCGGTGGGCGGTGCCGTCGGGGCGAACCCCGTCCCGCTGCTGATCCCCTGCCACCGCGTGCTTGCGAGCGACGCCCGCATCACGGGCTACAGCGCTGGCGACGGCGTCATAACGAAGGCCTGGCTGCTCGATCACGAAGGAATCCCGCACCGATGATCACGGCATCGGTTCGCACGGGTGCCGATGGGCGCGACCGCTGCGCCTGGGTCGGCAGCGATGAGCTCTATGAGCGGTACCACGACGACGAGTGGGGCGTCGCCCTGCACGGCGACCGCGCCCTCTTCGAGAAGCTCACGCTCGAGGCCTTTCAGAGCGGGCTCTCGTGGATCACGATCCTGCGCCGGCGCGAAGGCTTCCGGCGGGCCTTCGATGGCTTCGACTGGCGGCGTATCGCGGCCTACGGCGATAACGATGTGCAGCGCTTGCTGACCGACGAGGGCATCATTCGCAATCGCGCCAAGGTCGAGGCGACCATCGCGAACGCGCGCGTGCTGGTCGACTGGCTCGACGCCGAGCCCGGAGGACTCGATGCGCTCATCTGGGCGCATCGGCCGGTCGCCCGCGACCGACCACTCGCGACGCTCGCCGACGTGCCGGCGCAGACCGACGCGTCGCGTGCCCTCGCACGCGCGCTCAAGACCCGAGGCCTGCGCTTCGTCGGACCGACGACCGCCTACGCCCTCATGCAGTCGGCGGGCCTCGTCGACGATCATGTGGCGGGGTGCTGGCGCTCGGCTTGACGAGAGAACCGCCGTCGGTCGGCCCTCTGGTTCACCGTGTGGGCGACGCTGGTTCGATGCTGGGTCGACGCTGGGTCGACGCGAAGTCGAGGCGGGCTCGCGCTCAGCGCGGCGGCAGGGTGCCGGGCACGACGAGCTCGAGCTCGGCGGCCGCACAGCGCCGCAGAGGCCACCCGAGCGCGGTCGACACGGCGCACAGCTCGTCGATCGACGATGGCAGGGGGCCGGCGGCGAGCAGAGCGCGCAGGTACTCCCCCTTGCCCTTCTTGTTGAAGTGGTTGAGTGCGCGCGCCACCCCGTCGTCACCGATCGCCACGACCCGTACGACGACCGCGTCGGGCCTGTCGGGCAGCGGCCCGAGGGCGGCGTAGCCCGCCGAGCGAAGATCGATGATCGGGCCCTCGAGCTGCGCGAGCTCTGCGGCGGCGCGCGACGCCCAGTGGGCGCGCAGCACGAGCCCGGGCAGCCGGGTGTCGTGCGAGAGCCGGTAGGCGGGGATCGGGTCGTCGGCCGCGACGAGCCCCAGCAGGGCCGAGTGCACGATGAGGTGCCGGGATGCCCGTGCTCGCGCATCCGCCCCCCAGGCCGCGACGTCCAGGGCGTCGTAGAGCACGCCCGTGTACCGCTCGATCGCGGGCATCGTCGCACTGCTCTGCAGAGCGCGGTTGCGCGCAAGCTCGAGCGCTGCCGCCTTGGCGCCGAGCTTCAGTGCGCGCGCGGCTGCTGCGTCGTCGGCCGAGAGCCGTGCGAGCGCCTCGATGACGGTGTGCCGAGCATCCGTGAGGGCCGGGTACGAGAGGGCGCCGAGGTCGAGCCCCGGCCCCGACCCCCCGTCACGCTTGGTCTCAGAGGGCGGCAGCAGCAGGTGCATCAGCTGCGCACGAATGCGGCCGCCTGCGCAACGAGCGCCGCTAGCGGCTGCACCGTGTCGAGCGTCAGTCGGGGTCGTGTCTCGGCGAGGCCCGACCACGGCGCGTACTCGTCGAGGCTCTGCTCGACCGCGTGCCACGTGGGCTCGGCGATGTGCACGAGATCGCGGCGGCGCTGCTCGAGTCGCTGACGGTGCACGTTCGCGTCGCTGCACAGGGTCTCGACGAACCGCACCTCGACGCCGAGGCGCTCGCCCAGCAGCACCCACTGGTCGCGCGCCGGCGCGACAGCGTTGACCGCATCGATGATGACGCCCTGGCCGGACCGCACCACAGCGTCCGCGATTGTCTCGGCGACGAGGTATGCCGCTAGCCCGGTCGGCTGGTCGGCGTCGATCCCCGCACGCAGGATCGCCGACTCGACCGGATCGACCGACACCACGGGCATGCCGACCGCTCGCGCGAGTTCTTCGGCCACCGTGCTCTTTCCCGAGCCCGGAAGGCCCGCCATCGCGACGAGCACGAGACGCTTCCCGACCGGTCTAGACGAGCGCGGCGGCGCCCGCGACGATCGTCACGGTGTTGTTCTCGACCGAGAGGAAGCCGTCTTCTGCCTGTGCGACGATGACGGCACCCTCGGTCGGCGTGATGCGAACCTCGCCGGCGCTCAGAATTCCGAGCAGCGGCTCGTGACCGGGCAGGATGCCGATCTCGCCCTCGGTCGTGCGCGCCACGATCTGCTTCGCCGTTCCCGACCAGACCTCGCGGTCGGCCGAGACGACGCTCACCGTGAGCTCGGCCATGATCAGCCGTTCTCCTTCTGGATCTGCGCCCAACGCTCTTCGACGTCGCTGATGGCACCGACGTTGAAGAAGGCCTGCTCGGCCACGTGGTCGAACTCGCCCTTGGCGATCGCGTCGAACGACTCGATCGTGTCCTTGAGGGGCACGGTCGAACCCTCGACACCCGTGAACTTCTTGGCCATGTAGGTGTTCTGCGAGAGGAACTGCTGGATGCGGCGCGCTCGCGACACCGTGATCTTGTCCTCCTCCGACAGCTCGTCGACACCGAGGATCGCGATGATCTCCTGCAGCTCTTTGTTCTTCTGCAGGATCTGCTTCACCGTCGTGGCCACGCGGTAGTGGTCCTCGCCGATGTAGAGCGGGTCGAGGATGCGGCTCGTCGAGGTGAGCGGGTCGACGGCCGGGTAGAGGCCCTTCGACGCGATCTCGCGGCTGAGCTCGGTCGTCGCGTCGAGGTGCGCGAAGGTCGTGGCCGGCGCCGGGTCGGTGTAGTCGTCGGCGGGCACGTAGATCGCCTGCAGCGAGGTGATCGAGTGACCGCGCGTCGAGGTGATGCGCTCCTGCAGGATGCCCATCTCGTCAGCGAGGTTCGGCTGGTAGCCCACCGCGGAGGGCATGCGGCCGAGCAGCGTCGACACCTCGGAACCCGCCTGCGTGAAGCGGAAGATGTTGTCGATGAAGAGCAGAACGTCCTGGTTCTGCACGTCACGGAAGTACTCGGCCATCGTCAGGGCCGAGAGCGCGACGCGAAGGCGGGTTCCCGGCGGCTCGTCCATCTGGCCGAACACGAGAGCCGTCTTGTCGAAGACGCCCGCCTCCTCCATCTCGTGGATGAGGTCGTTGCCCTCACGGGTGCGCTCGCCGACGCCGGCGAACACCGACACACCACCGTGGTCTTGCGCGACGCGCTGGATCATCTCCTGGATGAGCACGGTCTTGCCGACACCGGCACCGCCGAAGAGGCCGATCTTGCCGCCGAGCACGTAGGGCGTGAGCAGGTCGATGACCTTGATGCCCGTCTCGAACAGCTGCGTCTTCGACTCGAGCTGGTCGAACGCCGGGGGCTTGCGGTGGATCGGCCAGCGCTCCGAGACCTCGATCGTCTCGCCGGGCGCACCGTTGAGCACGTCGCCCGTGACGTTGAACACCTTGCCCTTGGTGACGTCGCCGACGGGCACGGTGATCGGCGAGCCCGAGTCGCGCACCTCTTGACCGCGCACGAGGCCGTCGGTCGGCTTGAGGGCGATCGCGCGCACGAGGTCGTCACCGAGGTGTTGAGCGACCTCGAGAACGAGCTCGGTCGACTCGCCGTCGATCGTGATCGTGGTCGAGAGCGCGTTGTAGATGCCGGGGATGGCGTCGTGCGGGAACTCGATGTCGACGACCGGGCCGGTCACGCGGGCGATACGCCCGACTCCTGCGGAGGCAGCCTTCGCGGCCGGGGCCTTCTTGGTTGCGGTAGCCATGGTTTCTCTTCCTGTCGTCTCTGTGTGTGTCGGTGCGCGGTCGAGCCGCAGCTACTTCGAACCGAGGGCGTCGGCGCCGCCGACGATCTCAGAAATCTGCTGGGTGATCTCCGCCTGGCGAGCGTTGTTCGCCAGTCGGGTGTAGTCGGTGATGAGCTTGTCGGCATTGTCGCTCGCCGACTTCATCGCCTTCTGACGGGCGGCGTGCTCAGAGGCGGCCGACTGCAGCATGGCGTTGAAGATTCGGCTCTCGATGTAGACCGGCAGCAGGGCGTCGAGCACCTTGTCGACCTCGGGCTCGAACTCGTAGAGCGGCAGCACGTCGGTCGAGCCGGGCTCGTCGACGCCGTCGACGACCTCGAGCGGCAGCACGCGCACGATCTCGGGCGTCTGCGTCACGAGGCTCACGAAGCGGTTGTAGACGATGTGGATCTCGTCGACCCCGCCGTCGGTGCCCCCGCGCACGAAGGCTTCGACCAGCGTGTCGGCGATCTCTTTCGCGGTGGCGAACTCGGGCTGGTCGGTGTTGCCCGTCCACTGCTTCTCGACCGCGCGACGACGGAAGGCGTAGTACGAGACCGCCTTGCGCCCGATGAGGTAGGTGACGACCTCGCGGCCCTCGTCTTCAAGGCGGGTGCGCAGCTCGTTGGCCTCACGGATCGCCTGCGAGCTGAAGGCTCCGGCGAGACCGCGGTCGGAGGTGAAGACCACCACGGCCGCGCGCGTGGGGTTCTCGCGCTCGGTCGTCAGCACGTGGTCGACGTTCGAGTACGTCGCGACGGCCGAGACGGCGCGCGTCACCGCGCGCGCGTACGGGCCCGAGGCCGCCATCCGCGCCTGCGCCTTCTGGATCCGCGAGGCGGAGATGAGCTCCATCGCGCGCGTGATCTTCTTGGTCGTCTGGGCAGAACGAATCTTCTGCCGGTAGACCCGAAGTTGCGCTCCCATGGTTGGTTTCCGTTTCTTGGTCGGTGCTGTCGTGGTCGATCGCCGGGGATGGGGCGGGCGCGAGACGCCCGCCCGCAGTCCTACTTCTTGCGGCGGACGATCTTCTCCTGGTTGATGTCTTCGGCCTCGACGGCGTCGAACTGCTCGCTGCCGGCGTGCACGCCGCCCTCTTCGCCGCCCTGGAAGGCGACGACGAACGCGTCGACGGCCTTCTCGAGCTCGGCCTCGGTCGCGTCGTCGAGAACGTTGGTCTCGCGCAGCGTCGTGAGGATCGAGGTGTTGCGACGCAGGTGGTCGAGCAGCTCGGCCTCGAACCGCAGCACGTCGTCGACGTCGACGGTGTCGAGCTTGCCCTTCGTGCCGGCCCAGATCGAGACGACCTGCTCCTCGACGGGGTAGGGCGAGTACTGCGGCTGCTTGAGCAGCTCGGTCAGGCGAGCACCGCGCGAGAGCTGACGGCGGCTGGCCGCGTCGAGGTCGCTCGCGAACATCGCGAAGGCCTGCAGCGAGCGGTACTGCGCGAGCTCGAGCTTCAAGGTTCCGGAGACCTTCTTGATGCTCTTGACCTGGGCGTCGCCACCCACGCGCGAGACCGAGATGCCGACGTCGACCGCGGGGCGCTGGTTGGCGTTGAAGAGGTCGGACTGCAGGAAGATCTGGCCGTCGGTGATCGAGATCACGTTGGTCGGGATGTACGCCGAGACGTCGTTGGCCTTGGTCTCGATGATCGGCAGACCCGTCATCGAGCCGGCACCGAGCTCGTCGGAGAGCTTGGCGCAGCGCTCGAGCAGACGGGAGTGCAAGTAGAAGACGTCGCCCGGGTAGGCCTCGCGCCCCGGCGGGCGGCGCAGCAGCAGCGAGACGGCGCGGTAGGCCTCGGCCTGCTTCGACAGGTCGTCGAAGATGATGAGCACGTGCTTGCCGCCGTACATCCAGTGCTGGCCGATAGCCGAGCCGGTGTAGGGGGCGAGGTACTTGAAGCCAGCGGGGTCGGAGGCGGGAGCGGCGACGATCGTCGTGTACTCCATGGCACCGGCCTCTTCGAGCGCGCCCTTCACGGCCGCGATCGTCGAGCCCTTCTGGCCGATGGCGACGTAGATGCAGCGCACCTGCTTGTTGGTGTCGCCCGACTCCCAGTTGGCCTTCTGGTTGATGATCGTGTCGATCGCGATAGCCGTCTTGCCGGTCTGGCGGTCGCCGATGATCAGCTGACGCTGGCCGCGGCCGACGGGGATCATGGCGTCGATCGCCTTGATGCCGGTCTGCAGGGGCTCGTGCACGCTCTTGCGCTGCATGACGCCCGGCGCCTGCAGCTCGAGGGCGCGACGGCCCTCGCTCGCGATCTCGCCGAGGCCGTCGATGGGCGCGCCGAGCGGGTCGACCACGCGGCCGAGGTACGCGTCGCCGACGGGCACCGAGAGCACCTCGCCCGTGCGAGTGACCTCCATGCCCTCGACGATGCCGGTGAACTCACCGAGCACGACGACACCGATCTCGTTCTCGTCGAGGTTCTGGGCGAGGCCCAGGGTGCCGTCGGCGAAGCGAATGAGCTCGTTGGCCATGACGCCCGGCAGGCCCTCGACGTGCGCGATACCGTCGGCGGCGTCGATGACGTGACCGACCTCGGTGGCGACGGCCGTGCCCGGGGCGTAGGACTTCGCGAAGTTCTTCAGCGCGTCGCGGATCTCGTCCGGGCTGATCGTGAGTTCTGCCATGTTCTTCCCTTTTCGTTCGAGCACCCCTGCGGCTGCTCGTCTGGTATCTGGTGGGCTGCGCCTAACCGGCCAGCTGAAGCTTCACATCGGCCAGGCGCGAGGCGATGCTGCCGTCGATGACCTCATCGCCGACCTGCACGCGCACACCCCCCACGAGCGAGGGGTCGACGACCTGGTTGACCACGTGGTCGCGGCCGTAGCGGCGCGCGATGCTCGCCGTGACCGCCGAGAGCTGCGTCGCCGAGAGCGGGCGGGCGACCGTGACGGTCGCGATGCCCTTGCCCGCGGTGTCGGCGACCGTGGCCGCCGCGCTGCGCACGAGCTCGCCGATGCGGCGGCCGCGCGGCTGCTGCACGAGGTGGCCGGCGATCGCGAGCGTCTGCGCCGAGGCGCTGCCGCCGAGGAGGCTCTGGACGAGGCTGAGCTTGCCGGCCGCGGAGTCGCGCTTGCTGCCGATCGCAAGCTCGAGCTCAGCATCCGACGTCACAGCGCGACCGAACTCGAACAGCTCGGCCTCGATGGCACCGGGAGCCGTCGCCGTCGCCGCGATGGCCCGGATACCCAGCTCTTCGAGACCGGCGAGCAGATCGTCGCCCGTCGACCAGCGGCTGCTCACCACGACATCGATGAGACCGCGCGCGGTCGCACCGACCTCGCCGAACACGGCGGCGACGAGCGCCTTCGTGCCCGCGGCGTCGCCCGAAGGGTTCGCGAGCGCGCCGAGGAGCTGCGTCGAGCCGCCGATCGTGCGGGCGGCGGCGAGCAGCTGCTCGCCCGTCGCCAGGTCGACGCCCTTCGCGTCGGCCAGCGCGGAGCGGGCCGACTCGAGAGCACTGCGCGTCGCGGAACCCATCGCTACTTGGCCGCCTTCTTGCTGGAGGCGGTGTCGTTCTCGAGGTCGGCGAGGAACCGGTCGACGAGCGCGGTCGCGCGCTTGTCGTCGGCGAGGCTCTCGCCGATGACGCCGCTCGCGAGATCGAGGGCGAGCGAGCCGACCTCGGCCCGCAGCGAGACGAGCGCCGCCTGGCGCTCGGCCTCGATCTGCTGCTGGGCGGTCGCCGTGACGCGGGCCGCCTCGACCTGCGCCGCCTCTTTGAGCTCGGCCAGGATGGCGTTGCCCTCGGCGCGTGCCTGCTCGCGGATCTTCGCCGCCTCGGCGCGACCCTCGGCGAGCAGCGCGTTGTACTGCTCGAGGGCGGCCTTGGCCTCGGCCTGCGCCGACTCCGCCTTCTCGATGCCGCCCTCGATGAGCGCGGCGCGCTCGTCGAGCGTCTTCTGCATACGAGGAAGAACCACGCGCCAGAAGAGCAGCAGGACGAGGATGAAGGGGATCAGCGAGTAGACGATGTCGTACCACGCCGGAAGCAGCGGGTTCGGCGTCTCTTCCGCCGCGATGATGAGCTCTGCGAGCATGTGAAGGACTCTCCTAGACGAAGATGAAGTACGTCGCGATGCCGATGAACGCGAGCGCCTCGGTGAAGGCGATACCGATGTACATGAGCACCGTCAGGCGGCCCTGCAGCTCGGGCTGACGGGCGACCGACTCGATCGTCTTGCCGACGACGATGCCGACGCCGATACCGGCACCGATGGCCGAGAGGCCGTAGCCGACGGTCGCGATGTTGCCGTTGATCTCAGCGAGAACCGTGTTTGCGTCCACGAGGGGTGTTTCCTTCCGTATCGGAACCGGGCGTGCGGGTGCGCGCCCGGAGGGTCGTTCCTAGTGCTCGTCTGCCAGCGCGAGCTGGATGTAGACAGTGGTCAAGAGGGCGAAGACGTAGGCCTGCAGTACCGAGACGAGGATCTCGAAGAACGTGAAGGCCGTGCCGAACGCGAGCGTGACGGCGCTCGCGGCGATCCACCAGCCGCCCAGCTCGACCATGAAGAACGCCGTGGCCGAGAAGAAGAGCACGAGCAGCAGGTGGCCGACGATCATGTTCATGAGCAGTCGGAGCGTGAGCGTGACGGGCCGCAGCACGAACATCGAGATGAACTCGATGGGCGTCACGATGATGTAGAGGAACGGGGGCACCCCGGGCGGGAAGAGCGCGTTGCGCAGGAAGGCCCAGGGGTGCTTGCGCAGGCCCGCCCAGATGAAGGCGATGTAGGCGGCGACCGCAAGCACGAGCGGCAGGCCGATGACCGAAGTGCCGGCGATATTGATGCCCGGCACGATGCCCGTGAGGTTCATGAAGAGCACGAGGAAGAAGATCGTGGTGATGAGCGGCAGGAACCGCTTGCCGTCTTTCTGCCCGAGCAGGTCTTCGACGATGCCCTTGCGCACGAACTCGAGGCCCATCTCGATCGTGCCCTGGAAGCGGCCGGGCACGAGCTGCATCTTGCGCGTGCCGAGCCAGAAGAGGATGAAGATGAGGGCCACGATGACGAGCCGCAGCAGCATGATGCGGTTCATCTCGAAGAACTCGTTGCCCTCGAAGAAGATGGCCGGCGGGAAGAAGTCGAGGATCGACGGACCCTTGAACTCCGGAGCGTCCGTCGCGGGAGCGGTCGCGAAAGCGAGGGCGGGGATCAGGGCGGCAGCGCTCAGGGGAGTCTCCAGCATCGGGGCGAAACGGTCGGCTTCGCGGCGATCGGCGGCGGTTCCTCCACCCTACCAAGAGAACGGGGTGCCGTCGTACGCGCATCGGGCGTTCGCGAGCGGTTCGAAGGGCCCTCTCAGGGCCCGCGCCTCACAGCTCGGGGATCTCGTCTTTGCCCGGCAGCCGCACGTCGCTCACGTAGGGCAGGCGCGAACGCGTCACCGCGACGATGTCGGTGACGAGGCCGCCGACGACGGCCGCGACGAGGCACACGAACAGCACGACCGGCTCGACGAACGTCGCATCGCGCAGCGTGAAGACGAGGACGAGGAACACAATGAACTTCAGGATCCACGCGCCGATGACGATGCCGAAGTAGGCGGGCGACAGCAGATCGCTGCCCGTGACGCGATCGGCCAGCAGGATGCTCGCCGCGGTCAGCGCGAGGAAGACGAAGCCCATGCCGGCGCCGATGAGCGCGCTCAGCATGCCGGGCAGCTCGGCGACGAGCGCCCCGGCCACGCTGCCGATGATCGCGATCGCGAACGACAGCGCTGCGCCGTAGACGAGGGCTCGGCGCAGCACGGGAGCGGCGGTCGAGGGACGGGGGTCGGGCAGCGCGGTCATCGGGACTCCTCGGGTCGCAGAGCAGGGTCGGCAGGGGCGGTCGGGGCCTCGATGAGGCCCGTGGCGACGGCATCGGCCTCGAGCGACTCGTCGTCGAGCGCGGCGGGGGCCGCGGCATCCAGCGGATCGAAGCGCGCGAGCGCCTCGTCGCTCTCGGGCGCCGACTGCGCGACCGCCTCGATGCGCTTGCGACGGCTGAGCGGCGCGAGCGTCACGAGCGTGCAGGCGACGAGCCCGACGACCATCGCCGTGAGCGCCCACCACCAGGCGAAGAACAAGAAGAGCAGGGCTCCGAAGGCGACGACGGCCGTCCACGCGTAGAAGATCAGCACGGCGTGGAAGTGCGAGTGGCCCATGTCGAGCAGGCGGTGGTGCAGGTGCTTGCGGTCGGCACTGAAGGGCGACTTGCCCGCGCGCAGGCGCCGCAGCACGGCGAGGCCGAAGTCGAGCAACGGCACGATGAGCACCGCGAAGGGCAGCAGCAGCGGGATGAACGCGGGCACGAGCTGGCTGCGATCGATGCCCGGGTCGATCTGCCCCGTCACCGAGGTGGTCGAGACCGCCATGAGCATGCCGACGACGAGGGCTCCCCCGTCGCCCATGAAGATCTTGGCCGGGTGCCAGTTGAAGGGCAGGAAGCCGGCGGTCGCGCCGAGCAGCACCGCCATGACGAGCGAGGCCAGGTTGAAGGCCGTCTGCGCGGTGTCGATCGAGAGCAGGTAGCTGTAGATGAAGAAGACGGTGCCCGCGATGATCGTGACGCCCGCGACGAGGCCGTCGAGTCCGTCGATGAAGTTGACCGCGTTCATGACGAGCACGACCGCGAGCACCGTGATCACGAGCGACATCGTGGGCGAGAGCAGCGTGATGCCCCCGTCGGGGCCGATCGGCAGCGAGGTGAGCTGCAGGCTCGACCAGGCGAGGAACCCGGCGATGAGCAGCTGGCCGGCGAGCTTCGTCATCCAGTCGAGGTCGTAGAGGTCGTCGACCACGCCGAGACCCAGCATGATGAGCGCCGAGGCGATGATCGCGATGATTGGGAACGGGTCGGCGTAGACCAGGTCGAACCAGCTGATCTGCGAGGCGATCGCGAGGGCCACGACGATGCCGATGACGATGGCGATGCCGCCCAGGCGCGGCGTGGGCGTCGTGTGCACATCGCGCTCACGGATGCCCGGGTAGAGCTTGAAGCGATGGCTCAGCCGCAGCACCCCCCACGAGGCGCCGAAGCTCACGAGGCCCGCGATGAGGGCCACGAGCAGGTAGAAGGTCACGACACCAGCTCGGCGCCGGCGACGCGGATGATCTCGTCGTCGGGGATCACGCCGTGGCGCACGATGCGTAGCTTGCCCTCGGGCAGGTGCAGGCTCGTGGCATCGACGATCGTCGAGCCGGGATCGGCGCCGGCCGGGAGGGTGCCGCCCACGGCACCACCGTCGAGGTAGACGCTCACGCGATCGCCGAGCATCGCGAGCGCCTCCTGCGCGGTCGTCGCGGCGGGCATCCCGCTGATGTTGGCGCTCGAAACGGCCAGTGGACCAGTGTCGGCGAGCAGGTGCAGGGCGTGCCGGTTGTCGGGCATGCGCAGGGCGACCGTGCCGCGCGTCTCGCCGAGATCCCAGGCGAGCGACTCGCGCGCCTCGACGATGACCGTGAGCCCGCCGGGCCAGAACTCCTTCACGAGCGCCTCGACCACCTCGGGCACACTCTCGGCGAGCGCGTTGAGCGTGGGGATGCCCGGGATGAGCACGGGCGGCGGCGCGTCGCGCCCGCGCTCTTTCGCGTCGAGAAGGCGCTGCACAGCCGCCGGGCGGAAGGCGTCGGCCGCGAGCCCGTAGACGGTGTCGGTGGGGATGACGACGAGCTCGCCGCGACCGATGGCACCGCGGGCCGCCCGCAGACCCTCGAGCAGCTCGCTCTCGACAGAGCAGTCGTACACGGTGGTCATGATGCGTTCATCGTACTGGGGCAGACTGAGGGGTGTGACCCTGCTCTTCGTGTTCGACATGGACGACGTTCTCTACGACTACCGCTGGCGCGACCGCATGGACGAGCTCACCGCCATCACGGGCCACGACCTGCACGAACTGCGTCGCCGCTGGTGGATCAGCGGCATGGAGTGGCAGGCCGAGGCGGGCGACCCGAGCGATCCGGACGAGTACCTGCGGCGCGTGACCGAGGTGATCGGGGCGCCGGTGTCGCGTGAGGAGTGGGTCCGCATCCGCGCCGAGGCGACGCACGCGCGGCCCGCCGCCCTCGACGCCGTGCGCCGCGCCGCCGAGCTCGGGCAGGTGGCCCTGTTGACGAACAACGGCATCCTCATCCACCACCACCTGCACGAGGTCGCGCCCGAACTCGTGCCCATTATGGGGCGCGAGAACATGCACGCCTCGTCGTTCTTCGGTGCGCGCAAGCCCGACCCGCTCGTGTTCGAGCGCGTGCTCGCCCACTATGGCGCTGCCGCTGCCGACACGTTCTTCGCCGACGATCTCGTCGAGAACGTCTCCGGCGCCGAGTCGGTCGGCATCACCGGGCACGTCTACATCGACGAGGCCTCGCTGCTCGCCGCGATCGAGGCCTTCGCTGCCGAGGCTCGCGCGGCCTAGGCCTGGCAATCCCCGCTCTACAGTGGGGCATGAGCACAACGGAATCGACCAACGGACTGCTGCACCTCGGCGTTCTTGCCACCTCGCGCAAGCCGGACGAGCACCGGCTGCCGATTCACCCCGCGCACCTCGAGCGCATCGACGCTGACCTGCGCTCCGCCATGAGCTTCGAGCGCGGCTACGGTGCCCGATTCGGTATCGCGGATGCGGAGCTCGAGCCCCTCGTGGGCCCTCTCGTCGACCGGGCCGAGGTCATCGCCCGTGCCGACGTCGTGCTGCTGCCGAAGCCGCAAGCCACCGACCTCGAGGATCTGCGCGATGGTCAAACCCTGTGGGGCTGGCCGCACTGCGTGCAAGACCGTGCGATCACGCAGCTCGCGATCGACAAGAGCCTCACGCTCATCGCGTGGGAGGCCATGAACCACTGGCGCTCTGACGGCGGATTCGGCCTGCACGTCTTCCACAAGAACAACGAGCTGGCGGGCTATTGCTCGGTCATCCACGCGCTGCAGCTGTGCGGCTCGACGGGCGACTACGGCCGGCGCCTGACCGCGGTCGTGATCGGATTCGGGGCGACCGCGCGCGGTGCGGTGACGGCGCTCAATGCGCACGGCATCCACGATGTGCGCGTGCTCACGAACCGCGACATTGCGGCCGTCGGCTCGCCCATCCCCTCGGTCGACATCGTGCAGTTCGAGCACGACCCCGAGTCGCCGTTCGCGAGCACGGTCAACACCGACGACGGCCCGGTCGCTCTGCCCGCCTACCTCGCGGCGAATGACATCGTCGTCAACTGCACGCTGCAAGACCCGAACGCTCCCCTCACCTACCTGCGGCTTGACGACCTCGACGCCTTCCGGCCGGGCAGCCTCATCGTCGACGTCTCGATCGACGAGAGCATGGGCTTCAGCTGGGCGCGCGCCACCTCGTTCGCCGAGCCGATGATCACCGTCGGCGGGTCGACCAACTACTACGCCGTCGACCACAGCCCCTCGCTGCTGTGGAACTCGACAACGTGGGAGATCAGCGAGGCGCTCTTGCCGTTCCTCCGCACGGTCATGGAGGGCCCGGCGTCGTGGGCGGCGTCGGACACTATCGCCCGCGCGATCGAGATCGAGGATGGCCGGGTGCGCAACGAGGCGATCCTGCGGTTCCAGGGGCGGTCGGTGGAGTACCCGTACGCGGTCGCCTGAGCTGCACGCGCCCGTCGACCCGCGTTGCCGAATCGTACTGACTCGGACAGTTCGCACTGTCGCATACGTGCGAGGTGTCCGAAGCAGTACGACGTGGTGGGCGCGCTGACGGGTGCAGGCGGGGCGGCGCGCCGGACTAGCGATGCGCGGTCGTCGCGCGGTCGCGGCCGAGCAGGTCGCGGTGTGATGCCACGGCGGTGAAGCCGCCCGCGCGCACGAGTGCGGCGATGGCCTCGGCCTGCAGTTCGCCGTGCTCGATCACGAGGGTGCCGCCGGGTCGCAGCAGGCGGTGCGCCGTGACGACGAGCGCCCGCACGGCGTCCAGCCCGTCGGCACCCGAGTAGAGAGCGTGCTCGGGGTCGAAGAGGCGCACCTCGGGGTCGCGCGGAACCGCGCCCACGGGGATGTAAGGCGGGTTGGAGGCGACGACGTCGACGGTTCCGTCGAGCTCGGGCACCGCATCCGCCAGATCGGCGAAGACGAGCCGCACGCGGTCGTCGCCGTAGCGGCGCACGTTGCGGGTGGTCCAGACGAAGGCGGGGGCCGAGTTCTCAACGGCCACGACCTGCGCGTGCGGCACCTCGACGGCCATCGCGAGGGCGATCGCTCCGCTGCCGCTGCCGAGGTCGACGGCGAGCGGGCTCGCGCTCGGCACGGCCGCGAGGGCGTCGATCGCGAACTGCACGACGAGCTCGGTCTCGGGCCGGGGCACGAACACGCCCGGCCCGACCGCGAGCTCGAGCGTGCGGAACGGCGCGACCCCCGTGATGTGCTGCACGGGTTCGCGCGTCGCTCGTCGCTCGGTGTACTCGGTGATCGTCATGACCTGCTCGGCGTCGACGGGCGCGCCGATGAGGGCTTTGGCCTGCACCTGCCCGCGGCTCATGCCGAGCACATGCCCGATGAGCAGGTC
This sequence comes from Microcella sp., assembly GCF_046296455.1. Taxonomy (GTDB): domain Bacteria; phylum Actinomycetota; class Actinomycetes; order Actinomycetales; family Microbacteriaceae; genus Microcella. Next base: position 2,901 of record NZ_JBKBLF010000021.1, on the reverse strand, counting down.
GGCGTCGGCCTCGGGCGTCGGCACGCCGGCCTCGGCGAGAACGCTGACGGCGTGCGCGCGCAACGCCGCGAGGTCGGGCTTGCTCACGGTCGGCAGATCAGGCGTCGGTGTCGCCGAGAGCCGACAGCCGCGCCTCTTCGTCGAATGAGATGCACGACTCGACCACGGGCGCGAGCGCGCCGTTCATGACGGCGTCGAGGTTGTAGGCCTTGTAGCCCGTGCGGTGGTCGGCGATGCGGTTCTCGGGGAAGTTGTAGGTGCGGATGCGCTCCGAGCGGTCCATGCCGCGGATCTGGCTCTTGCGCGCATCGCTCGCGACCGCGTCACGCTCCTCCTGCTGGCGCGCGAGGATGCGAGCGCGCAGCACGCGCATCGCCGCCTCGCGGTTCTGCAGCTGGCTCTTCTCGTTCTGCATCGCCACGACGATGCCCGTCGGCAGGTGGGTGATGCGCACGGCCGAGTCGGTCGTGTTGACCGACTGGCCGCCGGGGCCGCTCGAGCGGTAGACGTCGATCTTGAGGTCGTTCTGGTTGATGTCGACCTCTTCGGGCTCATCGACCTCGGGGAAGACGAGCACGCCCGTCGTCGAGGTGTGGATGCGCCCCTGCGACTCCGTCGCCGGCACGCGCTGCACGCGGTGCACGCCGCCCTCGTACTTGAGGCTGGCCCACGGGCCCTCAGCGGGATCGCTCGAGCTGCCCTTGATGGCGACCTGCACGTCTTTGTACCCGCCCATGTCGCTGCGGGTGGCGTCGAGCAGCTCGACCTTCCAGCCGCGCGACTCGGCGTAGTAGCTGTACATGCGCAGCAGGTCGGCCGCGAACAGCGCCGACTCCTCGCCGCCCTCGCCGCCCTTGATCTCCATGATCACGTCGCGCCCGTCGTCCGGGTCGCGCGGGATCAGGAGCCGGCGCAGCTTCTCGGCGCGCTCGGTCACGGCCTGCTCGAGCGCGGGCACCTCGTCGGCGAACGCCTCGTCGTCCTTGGCGAGCTCTCGAGCCGCGACGAGATCGTCGGAGGCCTGCTGCCACTTGCTGTGGGCATCCACGATCTGGCTCAGCTCGGCGTAGCGCCGGTTGAGCTTCTTGGCGCGCGCGGCATCGGCGTGCACGGCGGGGTCGCCGAGCTGCTCTTGCAGCGACTCGTGCTCGGCGATCAGGGCGCCGACCGATTCGAACACGACGTCCCTAGCCGTCAGCGTGCGTCGACGCCTGCGGCAGCGACTTCTGCACGGCCACGAGGAACTCGACGTTCGAGGCGGTGTCCTTCAGCTTGCCAAGAACAAGTTCCAGCGCCGCTTGGGTGTCGAGGCTCGCGAGCGCACGCCGCAGCTGCCACGTGACGCGCACCTCGTCGGCGCCGAGCAGCATCTCTTCGCGGCGCGTGCCCGAGGCCGAGATGTCGACGGCCGGGAAGATGCGCTTGTCGGCGAGCTGGCGCGAGAGGCGCAGCTCCATGTTGCCGGTGCCCTTGAACTCTTCGAAGATCACCTCGTCCATCTTCGAACCGGTCTCGACGAGCGCGGTGGCGAGGATCGTGAGCGAGCCGCCGTCTTCGATGTTGCGCGCGGCACCGAAGAAGCGCTTCGGCGGGTAGAGCGCGGCCGAATCGACGCCGCCCGAGAGGATGCGCCCACTGGTCGGCGCCGTTACGTTGTACGCGCGGCCCAGGCGGGTGATCGAGTCGAGCAGCACGACGACGTCGTGCCCGAGCTCGACGAGGCGCTTCGCTCGCTCGATGGCGAGCTCGGCGACCGTCGTGTGGTCTTCAGCGGGGCGGTCGAAGGTCGAGGCGATGACCTCGCCCTTGACCGAGCGCTGCATGTCGGTGACCTCTTCGGGGCGCTCGTCGACGAGCACGACCATGAGGTGCACCTCGGGGTTGTTCTTGGCGATCGCATCGGCGATGGCCTGCAGCACGAGCGTCTTGCCCGCCTTGGGCGGCGAGACGATGAGGCCGCGCTGGCCCTTGCCGATCGGCGCGGCGAGGTCGATGATGCGCGTCGACAGCGTGCCGGGAGCGGTCTCGAGACGCAGTCGCTCGGTCGGGTACAGCGGCGTGAGCTTGCTGAACTCGACGCGCGCGGCGGCCTCGTCGACCGACTGGCCGTTGATCGAGTCGACGCGAACGAGCGCGTTGTACTTCTGGCGGCCCTGGTTCTCGCCCTCGCGCGGCTGACGGATGGCGCCGACGACGGCGTCGCCCTTGCGCAGCCCGTACTTCTTGACCTGGCCGAGCGAGACGTAGACGTCGCTGGGGCCCGGCAGGTAGCCGGTGGTGCGCACGAAGGCGTAGTTGTCGAGCACGTCGAGGATGCCCGCCACGGGGATGAGCACGTCGTCGTCGCTGATCTCGGGCTCGAGGTCGTCGCCCCCGGGGCCGCGCTTGCGGTCGCGGCCGCGACCGCGGTTGCGGTTGCGCCCGTCGGCGTCTTGCTCGGCACGGTCGTTCTGGGGGCCGCGGTTCTGCTCGGCGGCGCGCGCGGTGCCCTCGGCACGCTGCTGCTCGCGAGCCGACTGCTGCTGGCCGCCGTTCTGCTGGCCGCCGTTCTGCTGGCCGCCGCCCTGCTGGGCGCCGTTCTGCTGCGTGCGGTTCTCGCCGTTCTCGGCGCGGTCGGCGCCCCGGCGGTTGCGGTTGCGGCTTCGGTTGCGGCCGCCGGCGGTCGCGGACTCGTCGCCCTCGCCTTGCTCGCCCTGCTCGCTCGCGGCGGCGGTATCGGTCGAGGCCGGGGTGCCGGCCGGCTGAGCGTCTGCAGGCTCGGCGGCGGCGGCGGTCGCCGCGGCGTCATCGGCAACCGGCGCGGCGTCGGCAACCGGAAGCGCGGTCAGGGTGTCGCTCGTCACGCGGCGCGAGCCACGGCGGCGGGGCGCCTCGTCGGCGACGGGCGCGGCGGCCGGCTCG
>NZ_JBKBLF010000020.1:0-38584 GCF_046296455.1 Microcella sp. | reverse complement strand
CGCGACGACCGCGACGGCGCCCGCCCCGAGCGCCGCGCGCGCCCCGCCGCCGGCACCCTCGCGCCGTACCGCATCGAGGTCGGCCGCCGGCACAAGGTCGAGCCGCGCCAGATCGTCGGCGCGCTCGCCAACGAGGGAGGGCTCAGTCGCGAAGATTTCGGGGCCATCACCATTCAGCCCGACTTCTCGATCGTCGAGCTGCCCGCCGACCTCTCGCCCGCGGTGCTGCAGAAGCTGCAGGGCACGCGCATCAGCGGCAAGCTCATCGAGATCGCGCCCGACCGCGGGCGCCCGCAGCGCCGCCGCTAGCCCCCAGAACCCTCGGGACCTCCGACCCTGGAGTACCCCAGGGGGGTTTGCTAGCATCGCGGTCATGGAGACCTCGCAGACCAGCCGACTCAACCTGCTCACCGGAGCATCCGTCACCGACGCCACCGCCGACGCGCCTTCGCTTTCTGGCGGATGCTGCGGCGGAGGCTCGTGCATGTGCGGCGGCGGTGCCGCCGCAGCCCCGGCCTTCGACCTGTCGGGCAGCCGCGGGCTCGTCGACGTCGTCGACGCCGCCGACGAGGCGCCCGCTACGGCCGGCACCGAGTTTCTCGTCACGGGCATGACCTGCGGCCACTGCGTCTCGAGCGTCAAGGAGGAGGTCGGCGCGATCGCCGGCGTCGACGCCGTCGAGGTCGTGCTCAAGAAGGGTGGCGCTTCGCGCGTCACCGTCAGCTCGTCCGGCCCCGTCGACGTGGATGCCGTGCGCGCGGCCGTCGAAGAGGCCGGCTACCAGCTCGCCTGAGCCCGTGACCCTCACGCAGGCCCCGGCCGGGCTCGAGCTCGAACTGACGGGCATGACGTGCGCCTCGTGCGCCAACCGCATCGAGCGCAGCCTGAACAAGGTGCCGGGCGTCGAGGCGACGGTCAACTACGCGACCGAGAAGGCATCGGTGCGCGCGGCCGAGGGCGGGCCGCTCGACGGAGCTCCGCTCGACGCCGAGGTACTCATCGCCGCCGTGCAGAAGGCCGGGTATGGGGCGGCCGTGGCGGTTCCGCGCGAGGTGAGCGCAGCATCCACCGCCCTCGCGGCGCCGCCGGTCGACGAGCTCGCGCCGCTACGGCAGCGGCTGATCATCTCGGCGGTGCTGACGGTGCCCGTGCTGCTGATGTCGATGATCCCGGCGCTGCAGTTCACGAATTGGCAGTGGCTCGCGCTGACGCTCGCCTCGCCGGTGGCGGTGTGGGGGGCGTGGCCGTTCCACCGCGTCGCGCTGCACAACGCGCGCCGCTTGATCGCGAGCATGGACACCCTCATCTCGGTCGGCGTCAGCGCCGCCTACCTGTGGAGCCTGTACGCGCTCTTCGTCGGCGAGGCCGGCATGCCCGGCATGACCATGACGCTGCAGCTGCTCGGGCGGCCCGAGGAGGGCGCGCACGAGATCTACCTCGAGGTCGCCGCCGCCGTCACCGTCTTCATCCTGCTCGGCCGCTACCTCGAGGCGCGCGCCAAGCGCTCGTCGCGCGAGGCGCTCGACGCCCTGCTCGACCTCGCCGCCCGCGACGCATCGGTGCTGCGCGATGGCGTCGAGGTGCGCGTGCCGGTCGGCCAGCTGCAGCTCAACGACCGCTTCGTCGTGCGCCCCGGCGAAACCATCGCGACCGACGGCGTCGTCATCGACGGCACCTCGAGCGTCGACAACTCGCTGCTCACCGGCGAATCGCTGCCCGTCGACGTCGAGCCCGACAGCCGCGTGGTCGGCGGCACGATCAACGTGGGTGGCCGCCTCGTCGTCGAGACCTCGCGCGTCGGTGCCGACACCGAGCTCGCCCGCCTGGGTCGCCTCGTCGAAGAGGCGCAGACCGGCAAGGCCGACGTGCAGCGCCTCGCCGACCGGGTCTCGGGCGTGTTCGTGCCGATCGTGTTCGTGCTCGCGCTGCTGACCCTGCTCGGCTGGATTCTGCTCGGCAACTCGGTCGAGATCGGATTCACCGCGGCGGTGGCGACGCTCATCATCGCCTGCCCGTGCGCCCTCGGGCTCGCGACCCCGACGGCGCTGCTCGTCGGCACGGGGCGCGGCTCGCAGCTGGGCATCCTGATCCGCGGCCCGCAGGTGCTCGAACGCACGCGCCGCATCGACACGATCGTGCTCGACAAGACCGGCACGGTGACGACGGGGCAGATGGCCGTCACCGCCGTCATCCCCGTCGCGGGGGTCGATGGCGACCGGATGCTCGCCCTCGCCGCCGCCGCCGAAGACGGGTCGGAGCATCCGCTCGCCCGGGCGGTCGTCGACCACGCGCGTTCTGTCGGCGTCGACGTGCCCGTTGCCGGGTCGTTCGAGTCGCACGCGGGTGCGGGCGTCACGGCCGTCGTCGAGGGGCACGCTCTCGCGATCGGCCGCGCATCATGGCTGCACGAGGCGTGGGCGATCGAGGTCGACGCGGCACTCATCGTCACGCACGAAGACGCGGGGGCGACCCCGATCGTCGTCGCGATCGACGGGGCCGTCGCGGGGGTCATCGTGCTCGCCGATACCCTCAAGCCGAGCTCGGCGCTCGCGCTGTCGCGCCTGCGTGCGCTCGGGCTCGACCCGGTGCTGCTCACGGGCGACAACGCGGGGGCGGCGCGCACGGTCGGCCGCGCGCTCGGCATCGACGACGTGCGCGCGGGCGTGACGCCCGCGGGCAAGCTCGACGTCATCCGGCAGCTGCAGGCCGACGGTCACGTCGTGGCGATGGTGGGCGACGGCGTCAACGATGCGGCGGCGCTCGCCGCGGCCGATCTCGGCATCGCGATGGGGGGCGGCACCGACGCGGCCATGGCGGCGTCGGATCTCACCGTGGTCAGCGGCGACCTGCTCGTGGTGGTCGACGCCATCCGGCTCGCGCGGCGCACGCTGCGCACGATCATCGGCAACCTGTTCTGGGCCTTCGGCTACAACGTGGCCGCGATTCCGATCGCCATGCTCGGGCTGCTCAACCCGCTGCTCGCCGGGCTCGCCATGGCGTTCTCGAGCGTCTTCGTCGTGACGAACTCGCTACGCTTGCGCGGCTTCAAGCCCCAGCCGCGCTAGCCGCGCGATCCGGCGCAGATCTGGGCCAGAAGGGCGCTACCCGCGCAGCTACGTGCCGTTTTGGCCCAGATCTGGGGCTAGAAGGCGGGGCTAGGCGCGGCGTACGCGGGGCAGGCCCAGCGGCACGGGCAGGCGCAGCTCGCCGACCGCGCCGGCCGGCACCACGGGCGACCTCGGGGTCACGGGGGGCACGGGCACGTAGGTGGCGCCGAGGGCGGGGCGGGCATCCACGTCGCCGCGATTCGGCCACAGCGCGAACGCGCGCTCTGCCTGCGCGGTGATCGTGAGCGACGGGTTGACGCCGAGGTTGGCCGAGATGGCCGCGCCGTCGACGACGTGCAGGCCCTCGTGGCCGAACACGCGGTGGTACGGGTCGACGACGCCGGTCTCGGCCGAATCGCCGATCGGGCACCCGCCGAGAAAGTGCGCCGTCATGGGCACGTCGAAGACCTCGCTGATGCCCGATTGCGCGAAGCCGTTCATGTGCTGCGCCATGAGCCCGTAGGCCTGGTTCGCCTCGGGCAGGTAGGTGGGGTTGGGCTCGCCGTGCCCCTGGCTCGACCGCAGCCGGAAGCCGCCGAACGGCCCGCGTCCCGCGCGAACCGTCAGCGAGTTGTCGCGGTTCTGCATGACGAGGCCCACGATCGACCGGCGGCTCCAGCTGCCGATGCCGAAGATCATCGAGAACACGCGGCCGGGGTGGCGCAGCAGCTGGCCGATCCAGCGCAGCCAGCGCGGTGTGCGGCCACCGCCCGGCACGGCGACCGTGGCGAGCAGCGCGAGGGCGTTCGAGCCGTGGCCGTAGCGGCAAGGCTCGATGTGCGTGTGCTCGTCGGGGTGGATCGACGAGGTGATCGCGACGCCCCGCGTCATGTCGACGCCGCGCGAGTGGCGCAGGGCGGTGGATGCTCCGCCGAGGGCTTCGGAGTTCGTGCGGGTCAGTTCGCCCAGTCGGTCAGAGATACCCGGCAGGTGCCCCTCGGCCTTCATGCGGTGCAGCAGTTGCTGCGTGCCCCACGCGCCCGCCGCGACGACGACCTGATCGGCCGTGAGCGTGCGCTCGGTGCGGCGACCCTTGCCGGTGGTGCGGACGGTCACGCGGTAGCCCGCGTGAGCATCCCCAGATTCGCCTTGAATCGGCGGAACCTCGTCGGCGTTACGCCGTTTTGCCCCAGATCTGGCACCGGGGAGGGGCTCGAGGCGGGTGACCGTCGTCAGGGGGAAAACCGTGGCCCCAGCACTCTCGGCGAGGTGCAGGTAGTTCTTCACGAGCGTGTTCTTGGCGTTGTGGCGGCAGCCGGTCATGCACTCGCCGCACTCGATGCAGCCGCGTCGGGCGGGCCCCGCGCCGCCGAAGTAGGGGTCGGGTGCCTCGACGCCCGCACCCTCGCCGAAGTAGACGCCGACGGGGGTGAGGTGAAAGCTGTCGGCCACGCCGAGGTCGGCGGCGACCTTCTGCATGATCTCGTCGGCGGGCGTGATGGTGGGGTTCTGCGCGACGCCGAGCATGCGCGCGGCCTGGTCGTAGTAGGCGTCGAGCTCGGCCTTCCAGTCGGTGATGTGCGCCCACTGGCGGTCGGTGAAGAACGCGTCGCTCGCCGGGCGGTAGAGCGTGTTGGCGTAGACGAGCGAGCCGCCGCCGACCCCCGCACCGGCCAGGATCATGACGTCGTCGAGCAGGTGGATGCGCTGGATGCCGAGCAGGCCGAGGGCGGGGGCCCAGAAGAACTTCTTGAGGCTCCAGGAATTCTTGGCGAACTCGTCATCGGCGAAGCGGCGACCGGCCTCGAGCACGGCGACCGAGTAGCCCTTCTCGACGAGCCGCAGCGCGGCGACCGAACCGCCGAAGCCCGAGCCGACCACGATGACGTCGTGGTGCCCTGCCGTGCCGACCATGCTCAGCCCTTTCGGTAGCTGTCGATCGCCGCGGCGCCGATCGGGGCGGCGATGGCCCACGAGTCGATGCCGGCGAAGCGCGTCAGGCGGCGCGCGGTGACGTGCGAGGTCGTGTTGTCGACGTACCAGAGCGGCGTCGGCGAGGGCTTCCACACGCCCGTGCCCACGGTGCGCTCGACGTGCTCGGGGTCGAGCAGCAGCGCGTTGTGCACGATGCCGATGCCGCTGCCGACGTCGTCGAGCGTGTGGCCGGGGAACGCGCCCCAGCTCGCGCCGGGCATGCCGAAGATCGTGCCCGTCCAGGCGTTGACGCCGATGGCCCCGTAGCGCAGCTCGGCCAGCGCGCGGTCGAACCGGCCGCCGAGCTCGTCGCGCGTTCGGGGGTGGATGTGGATGCCGGCCCCCAGATGACCGACCAGGCGGTCGTTGGCGAAGGCGACCGCGGCATCCAGAAACGCCCCGGGGTCGCGCGAGCCGGGCAGCCGCACGATGCCGAGCACGGGGGCGAAGGCCTCGACCGTGAACAGGTGCTCGTCGGCGTTCTCGGGGTCGAGGTGGTCGACGAGCGTGCGCGGCACGTTGGGGTCGCCGCCCAGCACGGCCGCATCGGGGTGCATCGTGACGACAGCCAATTGGCGGCTGGATGCGCCCGGGTAGTACGCGGGGCGCTCGGGCGCTGCGGCGTAGTGCCGCCGCACCGCCTCGACGAACTCGTCGGCGCGCTGCCACGCCTCGGGGATCACGACGATCTGCGAGGCGATGCAGTTGAACCCGCTGTTGTGCAGCCGCTGCGTCACGACGTTGCGCGCGACATCGTCGACGTTCTGGCTCGACCAGCCGTCTTCTGGCACCACGATCACCGGCCCCACGCCGCCGAGCTCGCTCGTGATGGGCTTCGTCAGCAGGGGGGTGCCGGCTGCCCGCCGCGCCTCGGCATCGACGTCGGTGCCCCACACGATGGCGTCGTGGGTGTGCCGGCTGCCCGTGATGTGCACGGCGTCGACGGCCTCGTGGTGGATGAGCGCCGCTCCCACCTCGTGACCGCCCTCGGTGATGTGCAGCACCCCGAGCTCGATGAAGGGCGCGAAGGCCTGCGCCATCGCGGCGCCGACGCCCGCGTTGACGGGGTTGAGCTTGACGACGACGGCCGAGGCCTCCTGGTAGAGGGCCGTGAGCACGTCGAGGGCCGGGATTCCGGTGATGTTGCCGGCGCCGAGCACGAGCGTCACGCGCGGCGCGCGGTTGGGGTCGCGCAGGGCCCGGGCGACGCCGCGCCGCGCCTGGTCGAGCGAGACGCCGGGCCGCAGCCAGAGGTTCGCCTCGTAGCCCTGCAGCACGAGGTCTTTCGTGAGGTACGGGAACACCTTCAGGGTCGTGCGACCACCGGGTGCCGTGCCGAGCTCGACCTCGTCGATGGGCGAACGGCCCTTCTCGATGAGTTTCAGGGTCTTCTCGATCGCGCTCGTGGCGGTGATGACGGCGTAGGGCCCGCTCGACCACTCCTCGCCGGCGGCGGGGCTGCGCGGATCGATGCCCTTGAGCGCGCACGCGGCCTCGACCCAGGCGGGGGCCGCGGCGAGGGTCGCGGCGCGCACGGCCCGCAGCACGGCGCGGCGTTCGGCGATCGTCATGCGCACCCAGCGCTCGGCCCCGGCTTGCAGGGCGCGCAGCGAGGGCTCGAGCTCGGCGATGATGGCAGGCACGCGGTTCCTCCAGGAGCGGTTCGACGGCGAACGATCCGACCCTTCGACTGTAGCCGCCGAGGGCGCGTGTCAACCCTGCGCGCGGGCGCAGGGCCGTGTGCCATCATTCGCGCATGGCTCGGATTCTGGCGGTGGCACCGGTGCTGCCGCCGCACGTGGCCACGCAGGCCCAGATCACGGCCGAGCTCGCCGAGGGCATGACCGACGACCCTGCGGCGCGCGCGGTCATGCAGCGCATCCATGCCGCGAGCGGCATCGAGACCCGCCACCTCGCCCTCCCGCTCGCCGAGTACCGCGGCATCGAGGGCTTCACGGCGACGAACGCGCTGTTCGCCGATCTCGCCCTGCCCCTTGCCGAGCGTGCCGTGACGGCGGCGCTCGCCGAGGCGGGGCTGCGCGTCGACGAGGTCGACCACCTGTTCTTCACGACCGTCACGGGCCTCGGGGCGCCCTCGCTCGACGCGCGGCTCGCGACGAGCATGGGCTTTCGCGCCGACCTGCGCCGCGTGCCGAGCTTCGGGCTGGGCTGCGTCGCGGGCGCCGCGGGGCTCGCGCGCGTCGCCGACTACCTGGCCGGGCATCCCCAGGGCGTCGCCCTGCTCGTGGCCGTCGAACTGTGCTCGCTGACCCTGCAGTGGGACGACCCCTCGATGGCGAACGTCGTCGGCACCGGCATCTTCGGCGACGGCGCCGCCGCCGTCGTCATGGTGGGGGATGCCCATCCGGCGCTCGCCGCCGCCGAGCCGCGCGCCCGCGTCGTCGGCAGCCGCAGCGCCCTCTACCCCGAGAGCGCCGAGATGATCGGCTGGCGCATCGGCGAGAGCGGCTTTCGGCTCATGCTCGCCGCGGGAGTGCCCGCGCTCATCGACGGCCACTTCGCCGGCGCCGTCGACGAACTGCTCGCCGAGGTCGGGTGGAGCCGCGCCGAGGTCGACGACTGGATCGCCCACCCCGGGGGGCCGCGCGTGCTCGAGTCGTTCAGTGCCGCCCTCGACCTCGCCCCGGCGGCGCTCGCGTCGAGCTGGGCCGTGCTCGCGCGCGCGGGCAACATGTCGTCGGCCGCCGTGCTGCACGTGCTGGCCGAGGGGGGACCGCGCCCCGCGGGCACACGCGCCGTGCTCTTCGCCCTGGGGCCGGGGGTCACGGCCGAGATCGTCGCATTGGAGTGGTCATGAGCGTCGTGCTGTACATCGCCCTCGTTCTCGCGACGGGCGTCGAGCGGCTCATCGAGCTCGTCATCTCGAAGCGCAACGCCGCGCACGCCTTCGCCCAGGGCGGCGTCGAGCACGGCCAACGGCACTTCCCCGTCATGGTCGTGCTGCACACGGGCCTGCTGCTCGCCTGCATCGCCGAGGTGGTGCTGCTCGACCGCCCCTTCATCGGTGCGCTGGGCTGGCCCATGCTCGTCATCGCGCTGCTGTGCCAGGCGGGCCGCTACTGGGTCATCGCCTCGCTCGGCCGGCAGTGGAACACGCGCGTCATCGTCGTGCCCGGCGCGACGCGCGTGACGCGCGGGCCGTACCGTTTCGCCTGGCTGCGCCACCCGAACTACTGGATCGTCGCGATCGAGGGCATCGCCCTGCCGCTCGTGCACTCGGCCTGGATCACCGCGCTCGCGTTCACTGTGCTCAACGCCGTGCTGCTGCTGGCCTTCCGCATCCCCACCGAGAACCGCGCGCTTGCGGCGCTGCGCACGTGACACCGCGGCTCGACGCCGACGTGCTCATCGCGGGCGGCGGCCCCATCGGCCTCGCGACGGCGCTCGAGCTGCACGCGCGCGGGCTGACGGCGGTCGTGCTCGAGCCGCGCGAAGGAACGATCGACAAGGCCTGCGGCGAAGGGCTCATGCCCGGGGCGCTCGCCGCCCTCGGCCGGCTCGGCGTCGACCCGGCGGGGCACCCGCTGCGGGGCATCCGGTATCAGGATGCCCGGCGCGCCGTCACCCATCGCTACCGCTCGGCGGCCGGCCGGGGAGTGCGCCGCACGGTGCTGCACGACGCGTTGCGGGCCCGAGCGGCCGAGGTCGGCATCGAGACGCGTGCCCTTCGTGTCGACGAGGTCGCGCAGCACGACGACCACGTGACCGTCGGGGGGATGCGCGCCCGGTGGCTCATCGGCGCCGACGGCCTCCACTCGACCGTGCGCACGGCGGCCGGGCTCGACCGGCCCGCGCGCGCGTCGACGCGTGAACGGCGCCGCTACGGGCTGCGGCAGCACTTCGCCGTCGCGCCGTGGAGCGACCTCGTCGAAGTCACCTACCTGCCCGAGGCCGAGCTCTACATCACGCCCGTCGACGGGGGCACGGTCGGAGTGGCCGTGCTCGCGCCGCGGCCGCTCGATCTCGCGGCGGCGCTCGCGCAGGCTCCCGCTGTGCGCGAGCGGCTCGCGGGTGCCGCCGAGGCGAGCACCCTGCGCGGAGCCGGCGCGCTGCGGCAGCGCACGCGCGCCCGCACTGCCGGCCGCGTCGCGCTCGTCGGTGACGCCTCGGGATACGTCGATGCGCTCACCGGCGAGGGGCTGCGCGTCGGGCTCGCCCAGGCCGAGGTGCTCGCCGACTGCCTCGCGCGCGATGACCTGCCCGGCTACGAGCGCGCGTGGGCGCGGTCGACGCGCGACTTTCGCGTGCTGACGGCTGGGCTGCTCGCCGCCGCGACCTCGCCCGCCCGCGGGCTCATCGTGCCGGCTGCGGCCGCGCTGCCGCGCGTCTTCGGCGCGGTGGTCGAGCGGCTCGCGCGCTGAGCGGCTACAGGCCGAGCAGGGCGCGCAGCTCGTCGACGTCGTGGGCGACGGCGCGGGCGTGCGCGAACTCCTCGGGGCTGCCGTACCCCCACGACACCGCGATCGTCGGGATGCCGTGGGCCGCGGCGCCCTCGACGTCGTGCACGCGGTCGCCGATCATGACGGGGCGCGTGAGGTCGGCATCCATCGCCCGCAATCGAATCAGTGCCTCGGCGACGACGTCGGCCTTCGCGCTGCGCACCTCGTCGGCCGAGGCGCCCGTGATGATGTCGAAGTGGTGGGCGATCGTGAAGTGCTCGAGCATGAGCGTGGCAGGCAGCTCGGGCTTCGAGGTGGCGAGGCTGAGCGGGATGCCCGCCGCCGCGATGTCCTCCACCAGCAGCCCCATGCCGGGGTAGAGGGTCGCGTCGTAGGCGCCGCGGTCGAGGTAGCGCGCGCGGTAGACCTCGAGGGCGCGCTCGCGCTCGGCGAGCGTCATGCCGGCGCGGTCGCGGAACGAGTCGAGAATCGGCGGGCCGACGTAGCGCAGCAGCTCGTCCTGGTCGGGCACGGGCAGGCCGAGCTGCTCGAAGGTATAGGCGAGGGTGTCGGTGATGCCGGGAGCCGAGTCGGTGACCGTGCCGTCGAGATCGAGCAGGATCGCCGTGTAGGGGAGCATGACTCGAGCCTAGGCGCGGCGCCTGTGCTCATCGGGCCGGCTCAGAACAGCCGGGGTACGCCGTCGTCCATGCCGCGCATGGCGTCGTAGTCGAGCAGCAGGCAGCGGATGCCGCGGTCTTCGGCGAGCGTGCGCGCCTGCGGCGTGATCTCCTGCGCCGCGAAGACACCCGCGACGGGCGCGAGCAGCGGGTCGCGGTTCATGAGTTCGAGGTATCGCGTCAACTGCTCGACGCCGTCGATGCCGCCCCGGCGCTTGATCTCGACGGCGACGGATGCTCCGCTCGCGTCGCGCGCCAGAATGTCGACCGGGCCGATGGCCGTCATGTACTCGCGGCGCACGAGCGTGAAGCCCTCGCCCAGCAGCTCGATGTGCTCGGCCAGCAGCTTCTGCAGGTGGGCCTCGACGCCGTCCTTCTGCAGGCCGGGGTCGACCCCGAGCTCGTGGGCGGAGTCGTGCAGCACCTCGTGGATGCTCACGACGAGCAGGTCGGCGGTCTTCGCGTGCGTGACGCGCCACAGCTCGAGCACCCCGGCCGCGCGCTGGTCGTCGTCGGGCTCGTCGATGACGAGCGTGCACGGCGGGCTCATCCAGTTGAGCGGCTTGTAGCTCAGCGCGTCGGCGTGCACGAGCAGGCTTCCGTCGCTCTTGTGAATGAGCAGGCGCGTGGCCAAGGGAAGGTGCGCACTGAGCCGGCCCGCGTAGTCGACGGAGCAGCGGGCGATGACGAGGCGCATCCCCTCAGCCTACGGCGGCGAGGTCAGGCCCAGAGGCCGGGGCGGCGCTCTTCGGCGATGCCGTTGCCGCCGTCGACGACGATGAGCTGGCCGGTGATGTACGACGCGCCGGGGGAGGCGAGCCACGCGATGGCGGAGGCGATCTCGGCTGGGGTGCCACTGCGGCCGAGGGGCACGAGCTGGCCTTCTTCCGCCTCGTGCTCGAGCTGCGAGGCGGTCGCGATCCAGCCCGGCGCAACGGCGTTGACCGTGATTCCGCTGCGGGCCTCGTCGACCGCGAGACCGCGCGTGAAGCCGAGCACGCCCGCCTTCGCCGTGGCGTAGCCGAGGTCGTCGCGCGCGGCCTGCACGGCTCCGGTCGTCGAGGCGACCGTGACGACGCGGCCCCAGCCCTGCGCCCGCATGCCCGCGATGACCGCGCGCGTGACGAGGAACACGCTCGTGAGGTTCACGTCGACGGCGCTGCGCCACTCGTCGATGCTCATGCCGATGTCGCCCCGCGGCATCTCTTCCCCCGTCGCGACCATGCCGGCGTTGTTGACGAGGATGCTGAGCTCGCCCACCGCCTCGACGGCAGCCGCGACCGCCGCGGTCGCCGCCTGCTCGGTCTCGAGCCGCGCGACGACCCCGTGCGCCTCGAACCCCAGCGCGGCCAGCTCGGCCACGCGCTGCTCGATGCGGTCGGTCGTCGCCGTCATCACGACGCAGGCCCCGCGCTCGGCGAGCGCGCGGGCCGTGGCGAAGCCGATGCCCGAGGCCGATCCGCACCCCGTGACGAGGGCTGCGCGGCCGCTCAGATCGAGGTCGGCGGGCAGGGCGGGGCGTGCGGGGGCGGAGCTCGTCATGCGGTGAGCCTAGGGGCGGGCATCCGGAGCCGGGGCGGCGGCCTTGGCAGGCGCGGCCGTGTCGGAAGGAGGCGCGGCTTTGTCGTCAGCCGACCCGCGCACGGCGGATCCGCTCTCGCGCGCGGCGGGCGTCGCGATGAAGGCGACGCCGATGAGCACGAGCACGACCCAGAACGCCGAGAGCAGGCCGACGGCCTCGCCGAGGAACCCGATGAGGGGCGGGCCGACGAGGAAGGCGAAGTAGCCGACGGTTGCGACGGCCGACACGCGCGCGGCGGCCTTGGCCGGGTCGTCGGCCGCGGCCGACATGCCGACGGGGAATCCGAGCGAGGCGCCGAGGCCCCACGCGACGATGCCGATCGCGGCGGCGACGGGGGAGTCGATGAGGATGAGCACGGCGAGACCGGCGATCGCGAGCAGGGCCGAGGCGCGCAGCACGGGCACGCGCCCGAAGCGGTCGAGCACCCACACGCCGCCGATGCGACCGACCGTCATGGCCGTGGCGAAGAGCGTGAAGTACAGGGCGCCCGTGGCCTCGTCGACACCGCGGTCGTCGACCATGGCGAGGGCGAGCCAGTCGTTGGCCGAGCCCTCGGCGAAGGCCATGCCGAGCACGATGAGGCCGATGACGAGCGTGCGCGGCTCGCGCCAGATCGCCATGCGCTCGCCGAAGGTCGTGCGCGCGGGGCCGTCTCCGTCGTCGTCGAGACCCGGCAGCGCGCGGTGCTTCGGCAAGAACCGCACGACGACGAGCGCCGCCGCCCCGAGCAGCACGGCCATGAAAACGGTGTGCACGTCGACCCCGAGACCGAGCGCGCTCACGCCCGCGGCGATGCCCGCGCCCGTGATGGTGCCGAGGCTCCACGAGGCGTGGAACCACGGCATGATGCTGCGGCCCTGGGCTTGCTCGACGGCGGCGCCCTCGACGTTCATGGCGACATCGGTCATGCCCGAGGCCGCGCCGAAGACCATGAGGCCGATGAAGGTGACGGCGAAGCTCTGCAGCGTCGCGGCGCCCAGCCCCATGAGCGCGAGCGCGCCCAGGCTCGAGAGCACGGCGATGAGGATGGTCGTGCGCGAGCCGATGCGGGCGATGACGTGTGATGAGGCCAGCAGGCCGATGATCGAGCCCCCGGCCATGCCCATGATGAGGATGCCGAACTCGTCGGTGCGCACATCGAGCGCGTCGCGCACGGCCGGCGTGCGCGCGAACCACGTGGCCATGGCGAGGCCGTTGATGGCGAAGACCGCGAAGACGGCGATGCGCCAGGCGGCGAGCGTGGGCAGGGTGCCGGTGGAGGTGGACACAGCGGCCTTTCGAGAGCGTGGGGTGGGGCGCAGGCCCGGGGTGACGCCGAGTCGAATCGATTCGACACCAGAATTCGACTACAGTAACAGCCGATGACGACCCCGGCAACGCGCACGCCCTCCGCGCCCGACGAGGCGGCCCGGCCGACCCTCGCGGCCGTCGCGGCGCGCGCCGGCGTCTCCGCATCCACGGCCTCGCTAGCCTTCAGCGGCTCGGGCCCCGTCGCCGACGACACCCGCGAGCGCGTGCTCGCCGCCGCGCGCGAGCTCAACTACGGCGGCCCCGACCCGCGCGCCCGCAGCCTGCGCACCGGCCGCAGCGGCATCATCGCGGTCGTCATGGAAGACCGCATCCGCGACG
This sequence comes from Microcella sp., assembly GCF_046296455.1. Taxonomy (GTDB): domain Bacteria; phylum Actinomycetota; class Actinomycetes; order Actinomycetales; family Microbacteriaceae; genus Microcella. The sequence continues at coordinate 25,272 of NZ_JBKBLF010000020.1, read as the reverse complement.
CATTCCGCGACCCCATGGTCGTCGCGATGCTCGACGGCATCGCCGACGAGCTCGGCCAGGCCGGCTACAGCCTGCTACTACTCACCGACAGCGACGACCGCCCGGTGGGCGGCCTGCGCGATGCCTCGATGGATGCCGCGCTGCTGCTCGGCTGCAGCACCGACCTCGACCCCGCCGTCGCGGTGCTGAGCCAGCGCCAAGTGCCGCTCATCGGCGTCGAGGCGCAGGCACGCCCCGGCATGCACCGCGTCGACCTCGACAACCGCGAGGGCATGCGCGCGGGCGCCGAGCACCTGCACGCCCTCGGCCACCGCCGCGTCGGCGTCGTGACGCTGCCGATGGATCGCGCGCACACGCGCGGCCCCCTCACCGCCGAGTGGGAATCGTCGAGCGACGCCTACACCGGTCTCGAGCGGCTGCGCGGCGTGCGCGATGTCTACCCGGATGCTCCCGCCGAGGTCGCTGCCGGCAGCCTCATCGACGAGGGCCATCGGGCCACCCTCGCGCTGCTGCAGCGCGATCCGGGTCTCACCGCGATCGTCGCGCAGAGCGACCTGCTCGCCCTCGGAGCGATCCAGGCGGCCGACGAGCTCGGCCTGACCGTGCCCGGCGACCTGAGCGTGCTCGGCTTCGATGGGGCGCGCATCGACGGGCTCAGCATCCACCGCCTGACGACCCTCGTGCAGCCGATCGTCGAGAAGGGCCGGGCGGCGGCCCGCATGGCCCTCGCGGCGCTCGCGGGCGACCCCGTGGTCGATGTGGCCTTCACGAGCGAGCTGCGCATCGGCACGACGACGGCGCCGCCCCGCGCCTGAGCACGACACGCCGCCGACTTGCGCGCGGGCGACAGAAGACTAGAGTCTGCGGGTGCCTCTTACGAGGGCGCCCCAGCGACGCTCGAACACTCGAATCCGATTGAACCCGCCTCAGGCCGTTGTCATCGGATTCCTCGGTGCAATCCTCGTGGCCACGGCGCTGCTCGCGCTGCCGATCGCGCACGCCCCCGGCGCCGAGGTGACGCTGCTCGACGCGGCCTTTACCGCGGTCTCGGCGGTGTGCGTCACGGGGCACGTGGTCGTCGACACCGCCACGGTGTGGTCGCCCTTCGGCCACGCGGTGATCGTCGCCTTCATTCAGCTCGGCGGCCTCGGCATCATGCTCGTCGCCTCGCTCATCGGCCTCGCACTGCTGCGGCGCATCTCGCTGCGCGGTCGCATGGTCGCCGGCGCCGAGAACCGCGCGGTCACGACGGGCGACGCCGTGCGCCTCGCTCGCGGCATCGTGCTGACCTCGCTCATCATCGAGGCGGTCGTGGCGGTCATCCTGACCCTGCAGTTCTGGCTGTCATACGGGGATGCCCTGCCGACGGCGCTCGGACGCGGCGTGTTCCTCGCCATCTCGTCGTTCAACAACGCCGGCTTCGCCCCGTTCAGCGACAATATGATCGGGTTCGCCACCGACCCCATCGTCGTACTGCCCATGTGCATCGCCACGATCCTCGGCGGCCTCGGGTTCCCCGTGCTGCTGCAGCTGCGGCGCGAGCTGCGGCGGCCCCTGCACTGGAGCATGAACACCAACCTCGTGCTCGCGATGACGGCCCTGCTGCTCGTGCTCGGCACCGTCGTCATCGCGGCCTTCGAGTGGAGCAACCCCGCGACGATCGGCGAGCTCTCGGTGGGCGATCGGCTGCTCGTGTCGTTCTTCCACTCGGTGCAGGCGCGCACGGCCGGCTTCAACTCGGTCGACATCGGGCAGATGACGAGCGAGACCTGGCTCAGCATCGACGTGCTGATGTTCATCGGCGGCGGTCCCGCGGGCACAGCCGGCGGCATCAAGGTCACGACCTTCGCCGTGCTGCTCTTCATCATCATCACCGAGCTGCGGGGCGAGGGCGCCGTCAATATCTTCGGCAAGCGGCTCTCTCGCGCCGTGCACCGAGAGGCCATCACGATCACGCTGCTCTCGATGGCCGCCGTCATGAGCGCCACGATCGCGCTCATGGTGATCACGCACCTCGACCTCGACGTGTTGCTGTTCGAGGTCATCTCGGCCTTTGGCACGGTGGGGCTCAGCACGGGCATCACGGCCGACCTGCCGCCGGCCGCGCAGATCATCCTCATGATCCTCATGTTCCTGGGCCGGCTCGGCCCGCTCACGCTCGGCACCGCCCTGGTGCTGCGGCAACGCAAGGTGCTGTACGAGCTCCCCAAGGAAAGGCCCGTCATTGGTTAACTCCCGCATCTTCAGTCGCGACCGCGCTACGCGCATCGCCGAGGCCGACTCGGTGGCCGTCATCGGCCTCGGCCGGTTCGGGCGCGCGATCGCGCTCGAGCTCATGGCCACGGGCACCGAGGTGCTCGGCATCGACGCCGACGAAGACATCGTGCAGTCGCTCAACGGGCAGCTCACCCAGGTGGTGCGCGCCGACACCACGAAGGAGGAGGTGCTGCGGCAGCTCGCGGTCAACGAGTTCGACCGCGTCGTCGTGGCCATCGGATCTGACGTGCAGTCGAGCATCTTGACCACCTCGATCCTGCTGCGCATGCAGATTCCGCACCTGTGGACCAAGGCCGTGAGCGACGCCCACGGGCAGATCCTCACGCAGCTCGGCGTGCAGCACGTCATCTACCCCGAGCACGAGATGGGCCGCCGCGTGGCGCACCTCGTGCGGGGCGCCGCCCTCGACTACATCGAGGTCGACGACGACTACGCCATCGTCAAGATGGGCCCCAACCGCGTGGTCGAGGGCAAGCGCCTCGGCGACACCGACCTGCGCAAGCAGCACGGCGTGACGGTCATGGCCGTGCAGCGCGGCGACGCCGAGTGGTGCAACGCCGACGCCGATACCGTCATCATGCCGGGGGATACCATTCTCATCGCCGGCCCCATCAAGAAGGCCGAGGCGTTCGGCCAGCTGCGCTGAGCGGCAGCGATCCCGCGCGCGACGCTGCGGGGATGCCCGTGAATGAAAGAGGAGCGCACGTATGGCCGTCGTCGATAGCGCCGTCTACGTCGAGGGGCTGCGCCGCCCTGGCGTCGTCGGCCTCGACGAGACCTATGAGGTCGTGCGCGCGACGGGCGGCGTCGCCTGGATCGGCCTGTACCGGCCGACCGTCGACGAGCTCGAGTCGGTCGCGGCCGAGTTCGGCCTTCACCACCTCGCGGTGGAGGACGCCCTCAAGGGCCACCAGCGCTCGAAGCTCGAGCGCTACGGCGACACCCTCTTCCTCGCCCTGCGCACGGCGCGCTACGTCGACGAGACCGAGACGGTCGAGTTCGGCGAGCTGCACGTGTTCGTCGGCCCGCAGTTCGTCGTCACGGTGCGGCACGCCGAGTCGCCCGACCTCGCGCTCGTGCGCGACCGCCTCGAGGCCGACCCCGAGCTGCTCGCCAAGGGCCCCGAGGCGATCCTCTACGCCGTGCTCGACGAGGTGGTCGACGAGTACGAGCCCGTGATCGACGGCCTCGAGAACGACATCGACGAGATCGAGGACCAGCTTTTCGGCGAAGACGACCACGACCTCGTGACGCGGCGCATCTACGACCTCTCGAGCGAGGTCATCGGCTTCCAGCGCGCGGTGCAGCCGCTCATCGGCATCATCGGCGCCCTGCAGCGCGGCGGCGAGAAGTACGGCGTCGACCTCGACCTCAGCCATCACCTCGGCGACGTGCTCGATCACGTCACCCGTGCGGGCGAGCGCGCCGACACCTTCCGCTCGCTGCTCGACAAGGCTCTGCAGGTGCAGTCGACGCTCATCACGCGCCGCATGACCGAGGTGAGCGTCGCGCAGAACGAGCAGATCAAGCGCATCACCTCGTGGGCGGCCATCCTGTTCGCCCCCACGCTCGTCGGCACGGTCTACGGCATGAACTTTCGATACATGCCCGAGCTCGAGTGGGTGTTCGGCTACCCCTTCGCGATGGGGCTCATGCTGCTGCTCGGCATCGGGCTCTACGTCGCCTTCAAGCGGCGCGACTGGCTCTAGCCGCTGAAGCTCAGGCGGCGCCTGTCACGATCCATCCCGAGCCTCGGGCGCGCAGACCGAGGGTGAGCGCCCGGGCGCCGAGGTAGGCGAACGTGAACGCCGCCAGCAGGGGGGCGAGCGCCGCGACGAACGGCAGCACGGCCAGGTACACGAGCAGGTTGAGCAGGCCCGTCCACGCCAGGTACCGGGCATCGCCCGCGCCGATCAGCACCCCGTCGAGCACGAACACGAGCCCCGCGAGCGGCAGCCCGGCGGCCAGGATGCCCAGGGCGAGCGGCAGCGCCGACCGCACCGCGGCATCCGAGGTCATGACGATCGTCAGCAGCGGGATCGCGGCCGCGACGAGCACCGCGAGCACGGCACCCGTCAGCACCCCCCAGCCGACCAGGCGTCGGGTGATGGCGTGCACGCGGTCGACCTGCGCGGCCCCGAGGCCGTGGCCGACGAGGCTCTGCCCCGCGATCGCGAGGGCGTCGAGGGCGAGCGCGAGCAGGCTGTAGACGGCGAACCACACGTGCGTCGCGGCGAGCTCGGGCGTGCCGAGGCCCGTCGCCACGACGACGGTGGTGACGAGCGCGATGCGCAGGCTCAGCGTGCGCAGCAGCAGCCACGAGCCCGAGCGCGCCGCCGCCTCGATGCCGGTGCGGCCCGGCCGCAGGGTGGCGCCGGTCGTGCGCGCGTGCCGCACGCACACGGCGACGAGCGCGACCGCCATGCCCCACTGCGCGATGACGGTGCCGATCGCCGAACCGGCGATGCCGAGCCCGAGCCCGTAGATGAGCACGGCGTTGAGCGCGATGTTGGCGCCGAAGCCGCCGGCGGCGACGAGCAACGGGGTGCGGGCATCCTGCAGCCCGCGCAGCATGCCCGTCGCGGCGAGCACGAGCAGCATGCCCGGGATGCCCCACCACGCGATGCTCAGATACTCGAGCGCCGCGGCCGCGACCGCGGTCTCGGCTCCGAAGGCTTCGAGCACGAGCGGGCTCAGCGGCACCATGAGCGCCAGCAGCAGCACGCCGATGCCGAGCGCGAGCCAGAGCCCGTCGATGCCGGCCGCGAGCGCTCCCCGGGCATCGCCCGCGCCCAGGCGGCGCGCGACGAGCGGGGTCGTGGCGTAGGCGAGAAACACGAGCAGGCCGATCGCCGTCTGCAGCACGGTGCTCGCGAGCCCGAGCCCCGCGAGCGGCTCGGCCCCGAGGTGCCCGACCATGGCCGTGTCGGTGAGCACGAAGAGCGGCTCGGCGACAAGGGCGCCGAGCGAGGGCACGGCGAGCCGCAGAATGTCGCGGTCGAGCGCGCGTCGGGTGGTCACCTCGCCACGCTAGCCGCCCCTAGCATCGGGTCATGCTCTCGGTGCTGCGCGATCGCCGCTTCGCCGCCCTGTTCGCCTCGCAGGTGGCGTCGCTGCTCGGCACGGGCATTCTCACGGTCGCCATCGCGCTGCTCGCCGCGCGCATCGCGGGCGACGACGCGGGGGTCGTGCTGAGCATCGCGCTCACGATCCGCATCGCCACCTACGTCGTCGTCTCGCCCATCGCGACCGCCCTACTCGCGGGCCGATCGACGCGCGGGGTGCTCGTCGCCGCCGACGCGGCGCGCATCGGCATCGCGCTCTCGCTCGTGCTCGTGACCGAGGCCTGGCAGCTGTACGTGGCGATCCTGCTGCTGCAGTCGGCCTCGGCCGTGTTCACCCCGACCTTCCAGGCCGCCATCCCCGAGGTGCTGCCCGACGAGGCCGACTACACGGCGGCGCAGTCGCTCGCGCGGCTGGCTTACGACCTCGAGTCGCTCGTGAGCCCGCTGCTCGCCGCCGCCCTCGTGCTCGTGCTGCCGACCTCGTGGCTGTTCGGCGTGACGGCGGTCGGATTCGCCGCCTCGCTCGCGGCCGTGCTGCTCTCGCGGCTCGAGCTGCGCACCCCCGTGTCGGGCGAGCCCTTCGTCGCGCGCCTCGTGCGCGGCGTGCGGCTCATCGGCACCATCGAGTCGACCCGGTTCCTCGCGCTGCTCGACGCCGTCGTCGCCGCGGTCTATGCGACCGTGCTCGTCAACACCGTCGTCATCGCGCTGCGCTTCGACGGCGGGGCCGACGAGGTCGTCGCGCCCCTGGCCCTGGCTCTGGCGCTCTTCGGGCTCGGCTCGATCGCCCTGGCCCTCGTGCTGCCCGCCCTGCTGCGCCGCGTGAGCGACCGCGCGGTCATGACGGCGGGCGCGGTAGCCGTCATCGGCCTGCTCGCGGTGGTCGCCGTGGTCGAGGCCGGCCCAGGGCTCGACCTCGTGGCCCTCGGCGCGCTCTGGTTCGGGCTGGGCGCGGCCTCGTCGGCCGTCAGCACGCCGAGCGCGCGGCTCATCCGGCGCGACGTCGGCACGGCCGACCGCCCGGCCGTCTTCGCGGCGCGCTTCTCGACCTCGCACGCGTGGTACGCGGTGGCGTATCCGCTCGCGGGCGTGGGCGGCTCACTGTGGGGGGTCGCGGCAGCGACCGGGGTGCTCGCGGCGCTCGCGCTGGCCGTGCTCGTGGGGGCGGTCGCGGGGTCGCGGCGGGCATCCACCCCCGTCGACCGCACGTGAACCGCCCTCAGCGCAGGGCGTGCGGTTAGGCTCTCCCGCGTGACTGACGTGCTCGCGAGCGGCATCGACCGCGCTGAACTCGACCCCGACATCCGGCCGCACGACGACTTGTACCGGCACGTGAACGGGCGCTGGGTCGCGCGCACGCCCATTCCGGCCGACAAGGCGCGCTACGGCTCGTTCATGATCCTGGCCGAAGAGGCCGAGAAGGCCGTGCGCGAGATCATCGAGCAGGCGCAGTCGGCCGAGCCCGGCACGCTCGAGAAGAAGGTCGGCGACCTCTACGCGAGCTTCATGGATGCCGACCGCATCGAAGCCCTCGGCGCGACCCCGCTCGCCCCGCTGCTCGCCGAGGTCGACGCGATCGATTCGGTGGATGCCCTGCTCACGACCCTCGGCCGCCTCGAACGCCGCGGCGTCGCCGGCGTGGTGCAGCTCTTCGTCGACAACGACCCGGGCGACCCCGAGCGCTACCTCGTGTTCGTCGAGCAGGGCGGTATCGGCCTGCCCGACGAGTCGTACTACCGCGACGAGGCGCACGCCGAGACCCGCACCGCCTACCGCGGGCACGTCGAGCGCATGCTCGCGCTCGCGGGTCTCGACGACGCCGATGCGCGGGCCGAGCGCGTCATCGCGCTCGAGGCCGCGCTCGCGGCGCACCACTGGGACAAGGTGCGCAATCGCGATGCGCAGGCCACCTACAACCTCGCCACCTGGAGCGACTGGGCGAGCAGCGCCGCGGGCGTCGACCTCGCCCGGTGGCGCGAGGGCTACGGAATTCCCGCCACGGCGCTCGCCGAGGTCGTGCTGCGCCAGCCCGACTTCACGCCGGGACTCGCCGCCGAGCTCACCGGCCGCGACCTGTCTGAGTGGCGCGACTGGCTGCGCTTCGCCGTCGTGCGGTCGATGGCCCCCTACCTGTCGAGCGCGTTCGTCGACGAGAACTTCGCCTTCTACGGCCGCACCCTCACGGGGGCGCCCGAGCTGCGCGCGCGCTGGAAGCGCGGTGTCGCGCTCGTCGAGCGCGCCATGGGCGAGGCGGTCGGTCAGACCTATGTCGACCGGCACTTCCGGCCCGAGGCGAAGGCCGCGATGGACGACCTCGTCGCCCACCTCATCGAGGCTTACCGCCAGAGCATCGAGAACCTCGAGTGGATGACGCCAGCCACCCGTGAGCGCGCGCTCGAGAAGCTCGCGACCTTCCGGCCCAAGATCGGCTACCCCGAGCGCTGGCGCGACTACAGCTCGCTCGAGATCAGTGCCGACGACCTGCTCGCCAACGTGCAGGCGGCGGGCGAGTTCGAGTTCGCGCGCGAGCTGGGCAAGATTGGCTCGCCCATCGACCGCGACGAGTGGTTCATGACCCCGCAGACGGTCAACGCCTACTACAACCCGGGGTTCAACGAGATCGTGTTCCCCGCGGCGATCCTGCAGTTCCCCTTTTTCGACGCGGCGCGGGATGCTGCGGCCAACTACGGCGCGATCGGCGCGGTCATCGGCCACGAGATCGGGCACGGGTTCGACGACCAGGGCTCGCGCTTCGACGGCGACGGGCGGCTTCTCGACTGGTGGACGGAGGAGGATCGCGCCGCGTTCGAGCAGCGCACCGCATCCCTCATCGCCCAGTACGACGCGCTCGAACCGGCCGAGACCCCCGGGCACCACGTCAACGGCGCGCTCACGATCGGCGAGAACATCGGCGACCTCGGCGGCCTCGGCATCGCGTACAAGGCCTACCTGCTGTCGCTCGACGGCGCCGAGCCGCCCGTGATCGACGGGCTCACGGCATCCCAGCGGTTCTTCCTCTCCTGGGCGCAGGCCTGGCAGATCGCGATCCGCCCCGAAGAGGCGCTGCGCCTGCTCTCGATCGACCCGCACTCGCCCAACGAGTTTCGGTGCAACCAGATCGTGCGCAACATCGACGCGTTCTACGAGGCCTTCGGGGTGACGCCCGACGACGCCCTGTGGCTCGCGCCCGAGCATCGGGTGACCATTTGGTAGATGCCCCGCTGATACGCGATCGGGGCGCCCGGGCGGGCGCCCCTCGACGAGCGCGCCATCTGGCGGAAGTGCGGCAGCCGACTTTCCGGTCGGCGTACCGGGCGCTCGGCGCCGTGGCGTTCGAGGGCGCGCGGGTGTCGGTCGCGGTCGTCGACATCGAGACGGGAGAGAGCGTCTTCGCGGTCGACGAGCGCATCGTGCTGCCGACGGCGAGCATCGGCAAGATTCTGCTGCTCATCGAGGTGAGCGCGCGCCTCACCGACCGCACGGTGAGCGACTTCGCGATCGCCGACCGCGCCGCGGGTGACGCCGTGGCCGACAGCGGCATCTGGCAGCACCTGCAGGCCCCGGCCTTCCCCATCGCCGATCTCGCCGCCCTCGTCGGCGCGACGAGCGACAACCTCGCCACGAACGTGCTGCTGCGCCAGGTGGGCCTCGACGCCGTGCGTTCGCGCACCGAGAAGCTCGGCCTGGTGCGCACGGCCCTGCTCGACCGCGTGCGCGACGTGCGAGGGCCCGACGACGCGCCGCAGCTCTCGGTGGGCTCGACGGCCGAGCTCGCGTGGCTGTTCCAGGCGCTCGCGAACGGGCACATCATCGACCCCGTGACGAGTCAGCGCGTGCTCAGCTGGCTCTCGCTCAACGCCGACCTCTCGATGGTCGCGAGCGCGTTCGGCCGCGACCCCCTCTCGCACCGCGGGGTCGAGCACAACACGTGGATGGTCAACAAGACGGGCACCGACGTGGGGGTGCGCAGCGAGGCCGGCATTCTCCGCGGTCCGCGCGCGGGTCTCGCCTACGCCGTCTCGGTGCACTTCGACGACACCGATCTGCCCCGCCGACTGCGGGTGATGGATGCCCTGCGCGCGTTCGGCGTCGACCTCTTGGAGTTCGTGCACTGAGCGTTGCGGGCCGCGAGAGAAGTGCTCGTGACCCATTCGAGGGTAGACCGTTCTGTCTGTCATTGCTCAACGTCGGATGACCGGAGTACTCTTCACGATCAGCGCAGGCTCGACATACCCGAAGTTCGTCGAGGGTTGCGTACGACACCCCGAATACCCGAATACCCGATTCCCCCGCGACGCTCGTCGGCGCGGGTCTTTGGGCTCCGACCCCCCAGGAGCACGTCATGTTGCGTACCCGAATTCTGGCGGCAGCGACTGCTGCCCTCTTGATGCTCGGCATGAGCGTCGGCGGCGCAGGCGCCGCCATGGCGACTCCGCCCGCCGATGCCGGCGTCAAGGTGTTCGTCTGCAAGTACGTCGGCACGCCCGGTACCGATGAAGTACTGCAGACGGGCAACAACCCGATCAGCGTGAGCGTCAACGCGATCCCCGACTACCAGGGCGTCGGCTCGTACTTCGCCGATGCTCAGGGGCGTTCCTACGTGCTCAGCGAAGACACGCGCACGGGCGGGGGCCAGCAGGGCGAGCCCGATGTCTCCGAGTGTCCCGACCCCGAAGGTCCGCCGCCGCCGCCGGAGCCGACGAGCGTTACGGCGCGTGTGACCTTCATCTGCAAGGTCACGACGGCAGGAACGGTCACCAACGTGCCGGGCACCTACGCGGCCGGTGACTACATCTTCCGCATCCGTCACGAGGCGGGGCCGGCGACCGACTACACCGCGGGTGTGGGCGGATCCGGACTGTTCTCGGGCAACCTGACCGTGGGCGAGGTCGAGTACACGACCACGCAGACCGCTGTGGCAGGAGTCAGCGTCAAGACGACTCCGCTGCCGAACACGTACAACGGCACGGCCTCGACCAACGAGACCGCGTGTGGAACGCCGCCGCCTCCGCCGCCGGCTCCGACCTGTGTTGTCGTGGTCTGGAAGATGCCCGGCTGGGCCAACAGCACGACGCCGACGTGGCCGCAGACGTACGTCTCGGTGCACGACACCGACTGCGACACCCCGATCAGCGAAGACGTGATCCCGCTCGGTAACGACTGCTACCAGCTCGACAAGTACTTCGAGGGCGAGACGACGACGAACCTCATCGCGGGCGGTTTCCTCAACGGACCGAACAACCCCGACGAAGACCTCGTGCCGGGTGGATGGGGCGTGGCGTACCGCCTCGCCCAGGGCCCGAACTGCGATCCGCCGACGCTGCCCGCGATCGGGGTCGTCGCTGACGCCGCGAAGATCACGTGCGACCTCGACGGCTGGTTCCGCTTCGGCCCGGGACTGGGTGTGAGCGCTGAAGACGCCGCGCTGCTCGACTGGACGGTGGGCCCCGTGGAGTACGAGAGCGACACCGCCACCGGAGTGCAGCACTCCGTCTCAGAGACGGTGACGATCACGATCACGGTGAGCCTCGACGAGAGCGCCGAGGGCGACTACGCGCTCGTCGACGAGTCGGGAGAGAACGTCATCCCCGATCCGGTGACGGGCGACATCACCTACACCTTCGAGTTCACCGAGCCCGAGAACTGCCCGACGCTCGAGGGCTCGACCGCGGTCAGCCAGTGCGAACAGGACGCTCCGTACCTCGAGTGGACGATCGACCTCACCGACGCCGGCGAGTCGATCGCGTTCCCGACGAACGCGACGCTCACGCTGCGCTCGAAGACCGACCCCTCGAAGTTCTACGAGTTCCCGGCCTTCGAACTGACCGGTACGGGCGCATCGACCGGCTCGGCCCTGTGGCCGGGGGCCGCGATCGACGGTGACGGCAACGGCACGGCGTGGCCCGGCTGGGCGTTCGTGGATGGCGAATGGGTCGTCGACGACAGCAACTTCGGGTGGGTGCGCGGCGCCGACGTCGAGCTCTTCATCCAGGTGAACCCCGAGATCGCCGTCGACGTGTCGTACCCCAACGCCACGCCCGACTGCGCCAACCCGCCGATCGTGGTTCCCGAGATCGTGACCGTCGACGAGTGCGTCGGCAGCGGCCGCGACGCGGTGCAGACGGCCACCTTCACGGTGACCTCGGCGCCGAACCTGCGCTACGTGTACACGGTCAACGACGGCCCTGAGGTCGATGTCGTGTTCCCCGACGGCGAGTCGGAGGTGACGATCGCGGTCGCCCCGCTCGACACGGTCGAGGTGACGGCGATCCCAGATGAGGGATTCCGACTGGCTGACGGCACCGATCCGTTCACCTACACCTTCATCGGTGCGGCCTTCTGCCCGGGAACCTTCCCGGCGACCGAGGCCGACGCGGATCTCGTGCTGCCGGACTGCCTCGGCAACCCGGGCTCGGTGACCCTCACCAACGAGGGCGGCGTGATCTGGACGCTCAACGGCGAGGTCGTTGCGGGCAACAGCTCGTACGACATCACCCCGGGCACGCAGGTCGAGCTCACCGCGGCTCTGGAAGGACCGAGTGACGAGTTCCCCGGTGGCTGGACGTGGAGTGATCCCGAGCAGCAGACCGCGTGGAGCGAGTTCTTCCCGGTCGCCGATGACGACTGCCTGCCGACCCTCGCCCTCACGGGTGCGGGATCCCTCACCAACTGGCTCGGCGTCGCCGCTGTGCTGATGACCCTGGCCGGCATGGGCTTCGTGCTGCGCCGCCACCGCGTCGAGGTGTGACACGCACCTCAGCGTGAAACCGGATGCGCCGGGCCGACCCGAATACGGCCCGGCGCATCCGCGTTCCCTGCCCCGGCGCGTCCACCCCCAGAGGGTGGGTAGACAGAACGGTTCATCGTGAGGGACTCTCGACGTCACGCTAGGATGACCCCAGGTCGTGAATTGGGCACACCCGACGTTCGCCCGAGGTCACGACAGCACCACATACCCGAATACCCGAACACCTGCACTCTCGTCACCCGCGAGAGCACGGGCTCCCTCCCCCAGGAGCACTCCCTATGCTGCGCAAAGAGCAGCGGCGCCGTGAGCGCCGCGCCGTCCTCCGCACCCGCGTCATCGCGGCCGGTACCGCCGTCCTCCTCGCCCTCGGCGCCGCTATCGGTGGTGCGACGGCAGCGACCGCGAACGGCGGATCCACCAACACCAACGGAGAGGCGTACTGGCAGCAGCTGCCGGGCGAGATCTGCGTCAAGCCGTCGTTCTCGACCGAGGACTCGGCCGCGACCCCGTACACCCTCCCCACGATCTCTGCCGACCGCACGTACTCGAAGGTCATCGTCAAGGCGGGCAGCTCGGGTCGCAGCGTGGTGAACGAGAACGCGGTCTTCACGACCGACAGAAGTGGTGGGACGCTGACGGCGGGTGACACGTTCGTGCACCCGGAGAAGGGCAGCATCAGTCACGTCATCTACTGCACCGTTCCCACGGTTCCGGCCGCGAGCACTGGCGTCGACTGCACGACCATCGAGTTCCTCGTCGGGCGGGCCCTCAACGGCTCCGACCACATCAATGTCGACATCGTGTACAACGGCACCCGCGGCCAGATCAACGTCGAGATCAACGAGGTTCAGCCCGCCAACGGCGACCCGGCGAGCTCTTCGGGCCTCTACGCGCTCTACAAGTTCGATGCGATCGGACTGGCGAACGTCAAGGTTCCGATCTCGGCCGCTGACGCGGCAGCGGGCCGCATCGTCTTCGCCTACAGCACCTACCTCACGGGGCAGTGGACGATCGAGTGGATCCAGTTCAACAGCACGTACTTCAACAAAGAGCGCGTCACCGCGAACTTCGTCGTGTGCGGCGACCTGCCCACCGATGAGCTCGTCACGCCCACCGCGCGCATGGTCGACCTCGAGTGCGACACCGCCGGTTCGTACACGCTCGACCGCGTCGAGGGCATCCGCTGGTTCATCGGCGACGCCGAGGTGCAGCCGGGAACGTACCGCGTGACCGAGGCCAGCACCGTCACGGTGCGCGCCGTCGCGATCGCCCCCGACTACGGCATCGAGCCGGGCGCCCAGACCGAGTGGACCTTCGTCTTCACCGAACCCGACGACTGCGTGCTGCCCTGTCTGCCCGCGAGCGCTGTGAGCTACACGTACTACAACCTCAGCACCGCCACCGTGGCCAACCCCGCCAACTCGGGCGTCATCACGGTCGCGGCGCGCGAGGGCTACAGCACCGAGCTCTGCAACGACTTCTGGGTCGTCGCCGCCGCGTGGAACTACACCTCGTCGACGAGCATCTGGCCGCAGACGCTGCGCTCGACCGACCCCGCGGGCGATCACAGCCAGGGCTACATCGGCTCGGTCGGCACCTACGCCTTCCACGCGCCCGTCGCGTGCGGTCAGGGCGATGTGTACGCATCCTTCACCGGCATGCCCTACGTCGGCCCCGAGCTCTTCGGCCCCAGCAACCCCTTCAGCGAGACCTTCTTGCACAGCATGGGCTTCACGGGCCCGAACCCGACGTACCTCAACACCGCGCCGGGCTGCAACGTCGTCAACCCGATCGCGCCGACGGCGAACCCGATCGTCGAGTGCGACACGACGGGCTCGATCGACATCGGCGACGTCGCCAATCCCTACATCGGCTACACCGTCTACCGCGGTGCCGCGGACGAGAACGGCTCGGTCGCGGGCCTCGCGACCGTCAACCTCGTCGACGCGACCGAGGGCGTCTTCACGGTCGTGGCGAACCCGCTGGGCGGCTACATCTTCCCGAACGGCACCGTGCGGCAGTGGGAGTTCAACCTCGGCGAGGCGTACGAGTGCGCCGAGCCCGAGTTCGACGGGCGCACGACGACGGCCTCGCAGTGCGACAACGACACCCCGTGGATCAACTACTCGGTCGTGGTCAACGACCCCGATGGGCAGCTGAGCAACACGACCGCCTCGATCACCTTCGTGCACCCCACCGACGCGACGAAGAACCACACCGTCGTGCTCGGCGAGGTGACCCCCGGCGAGGCGCTGCAGGGCCGCGTGCTCTGGCCCGGCGCGAGCGTCGACCCGATCACGAACGAGCCCACCGGCTGGCCGGGCTGGGCGTTCGTCGACGGCGAGTGGGTCGAGACGGCGGACGACGTCAACTTCCGCTGGACGCGCGCGCTCACCGAGGTGACCCTGTCGGTCAACCCGTCGATGCAGATCGCGATCGCGTACCCGCCGGCCAGCGATGATTGCGCCGCCGGTCCGGTCGAGATCGAGCCGATCGCCACGAAGAGCACGTGCCTCGACGGTGGTGCGGCGTCGTACACGCTGCCCGCGATCGACGCCGTCACGTGGTTCGTCGACGGTCAGCAGACCGCTGCCGGCACCATCCCGGTGCTCGTGGCGGGCGCGGTCGACATCACGTTCGCGATCGACGCCGACGCCGAGGGCGGGCCGTTCGCGCTCAAGCCCGGCGCCGCGCAGTCGTTCGCGTTCTCGTTCACCGACGACGAGATCTGCGATCTGCCCGAGTTGCCCATCACCGACGCGTCGATCGGCTTCATCGCCCCGACGTGCGAGGTGGGCCAGCTGCTCGACCCGACGAAGTTCGTGGTGACGGATGCGGAGCTCGCGCGCTACGCCCCCGAGCTGTCGTCGCTCACGGGCCCGACCTACTCGGTGGTCTTCGTCACGATCGACGACGACGCGCGGTTCTTCGACTCGTCGACGCCCGTTGCGGGCCGCACGGTCTCGGCCGGCGGAACGGTGCTGACCTTCACGGGAACCCTGCTGGGCCCCGACCCCGAGGCCTGCACGACGCTGCCGCTCATCGACCCGTTCGACTTCGTCGACACCTGCACCGAGCAGAGCTTCACGCTCTACTACGTGCAGGGCATCACCTACTGGGTGACGATCAACGACGACGAGCCGTTCGCCGCGGTCTTCGGGCTCGGTGAGGCGTCGCGCACGTTCCTCGTCGAGCAGGGCGACCGGGTCTCGGTCGAGCCGACGGCCGACCCCGGCTACCGGCTCGCTCCCGACCAGCCCACGCCGCTCGACCGCGCGTTCGCCGTCTACGGCGAGGACGACTGCCAGCTGCCCGAGCTGCCCAACTGGCCCGCGAGCGTCACCGCGGCCGACCAGGTGTGCAGCCCGCTCGGCATGACCGGCGGCACGATCACCGTGCAGTTCTCGACCGGCCCCGAGGGCAACCCCACTCCCGTGCGCTACTACCTGGCCTACGGCACGCCGCAGCAGCAGGAGCTCACGAGCGCCGTGACGGCGGTGGCCCCCGGCTCGCACGTCGTGACCGCGGTGGCCACGGTCTCGACCGACAGCATCAACGACGCCGGAAACACGGCCGTGTTCCCGGTGACCGTCGATGCCGCGGCCGACCAGGAGTGCGAGCTGCCCACGCTGGCGCTCACGGGAGCCACCTCGGCGCTCGCCGGTCTCGGAGCCTTCTCGCTGCTGCTGCTGCTCATCGGCTTCGGCATCATGACCGCGCGTCGCCAGCAGGCCTGACCGCCGCGCTGAGCGCATCCGACCAGTGCACCGGGCCGACCCGAAAGCGGCCCGGTGCACTGCTCTGCTCGCGCCCAGGTGAGCGCGCGAGCATGGCGGCATGATCAGCACCGGACTTGCCCGACAACTGCGTGACGCGGGCCTGCGCTGGAAGCCCGCCTCGGGCGACCGGTTTCAGATCGACCGGCACGAGTTCGACGCCGACGTCTTCACGGTGAGCGAGCTGACGATCGAGGCGCACGAGTACGCGACGGGCACTGCCCTCGGGTTCAACGGCACGACCGAGTGGGCCCTCGACTCGGTCGAGGTCGACGACACGCTCTGGCTGCCGCGCGAAGACCAGTTGCGCGATCTGCTGCGCACGGCCTTCCGCGGTCTCGAGCGCACCGGCGACGGCTATCGGGTGGTGATCGAGCTCGACGGTGCCGAGCGCGTGTTCGCCAGCGTGTCGGCGCCCGAGGCCTACGGCTTGGCGCTGCTCGCGCTGCTCGAGCGCGCGACGGCCTGAGGGCCCGCAGCGCCGCTCTCGAGCGCCGGCTCGGCGACCTCGAGGCCGTAGAGCGTGCGCACGGCATCGATCACCTGGTCACCGCGGCCCGCGGCGGCGTGCCGGCGGGCGAGGGTCGACGGCGTGTGCAGCAGCACGCTCGTGAGGTGCCGCAGCGCCTCTTCGACCCGGCCGTCGTCGCCGCGAGCCCGGGCGCGGTCGATCTCGGCCTGCACGACGCCGAGCACGTGCTCGCGCAGCGCGACGACGGCCGGCTCGACCGAAGCCGCCGTGACGTAGGAGTGGGCGGCGGCGTCGACGACCGCACGGGCATCCTCTTCGGCCGACCAGTGCACGAGCGGGGCATGCAGGCGGATGGTCTCGAGATCGAGAAGAGCGATGCCGTCGAGCGCGCCGACCGCGGGGTCGACGTTGCGCGGCAGGCCGAGGTCGACGATGAGCGCGCGGGTGCCGGCAGGCACGTCGTCGACTCCCACGCTCAGTCGCGTGGTGCACGTGATGACGATCTCGGCGCGTGCGAGGGCGGCCCCCAGGTCGTTCGTGGCGGTGACGCCCTGACGCCGGGCGAAGAGCTGGGCGCGACCCGTCGGCGAGTACACCGTGATGCGCTCGGCGCCGCGCTCGCGCAACGAGGCCACCGTCGTCGCGGCGTAGCGACCCGTGCCGATGAGCAGCACCTCGGTCGACGACCAGTCGGTCAAGCGGCTGCCCACGAGGTCGAGCGCGAGTCGAGCGAGCGAGCGCCCCGTGCGGCTCGCGTCGCCCTGGGCTCGGGCCGCGCGCGCCGTGCGGATCGCCTCTTGCACGACATGGTCGAGCCGACCCGAGCTCGTGCCCGTCGTGCGCGCGTGCGCGGCCGCTCGGCGCACCTGCCCGGCGATCTCCTCCTCGCCCACGGCGACCGAGTCGAGGCCCGCGCACACCGAGAACAAGTGGTGCACGGCGGCGGCGTCGTCGAGCACCTCGGCGCTCGTCGTGAGGCCGCGCGCGTCGTCGCCCCCGACAGCGGCGAGAGCGTGGTCGAAGCCCTGGCGGGCGAGCGCGTGCGCCGTGATCGCGGGCGCGTCGATCTCGAGGTAGAGCTCGACACGATTGCAGGTCGACACGGCGACCGCACCGCGCACGAGATCATTGCCGGCCGCGACCGTCTCGGCGAGCATCCCCGCGTCGACAGAGAGCCGTTCGAGGATCTCGAACGGGGTGTTCCGATGGTTCGCGGTCACGCACAGCAGCACGAGGCACCAGTGTAGGCGGGCCGAACTCCCCGATCCTGCATAACCCCCGGGGGGTACAAGTGAATCGTGCTCGACCTGTGCCCCCGCCGGGAGTTCTCTCCGGGGGCCGCCCTATTCTGTGGGGGTGACTCTGCCCCCCGCGCATCCCCTCGTCGATGGCCGCACCAACCAGTCGCCTCTCGTACGGGCCCTGCGCGGCGACCGGCCCGAGCGACCGCCCGTGTGGTTCATGCGGCAGGCGGGGCGCTCGCTGCCCGAGTACCGCGCGCTGCGCGCGGGCGGCGACATGCTGCAGGCGTGCCTCACGCCCGAGCTCGCGAGCGAGATCACGCTGCAGCCCGTGCGGCGCCACGGCGTGGACGCGGGCATCTTCTTCAGCGACATCGTCGTGCCGGTGCTGCTCGCCGGCCTGCCGATCCGTATCGAACCCGGGCGCGGGCCCGTGCTCGACGACCCGATCCGCACCGCCTCTGACGTGCTGCGGCTGCGCCCGCTCGACCCAGCGGCGCTCGAGCCCATTCGTCAGGCTGTGGCCATGACCGTGGCCGAACTCGGTGCGACGCCGCTCATCGGCTTCGGTGGCGCCCCCTTCACGCTCGCCGCCTACCTCGTCGAGGGCGGGCCCTCGAAAGACCAGCAGCGGGCGCGCGCCATGATGCACGCCGACCCGCGCTCGTGGGCCGTGCTGCTCAACTGGTGCGCCGACGTCACCGGCCAGTTCGTGCGCGCGCAGGTCGAGGCCGGGGCCTCGGCGGCGCAGCTCTTCGACTCGTGGGTGGGCTCGCTCTCGGCCGTCGACTACCAGCGGCGCGTGGCGCCCCACACCAAGCGGGCGCTCGACCACCTGCGCGGGCTCGAGGTGCCGCGCATCCACTTCGGTCTCGGCACCGACCGCATCCTGCCGCAGATCGCCGCCCTCGGGGTCGACGCCGTCGGCATCGACTGGCGCATCCCGCTCGACGAGGCGAGCGCGACGCTCGGCGACGCCCTGCCGCTGCAGGGCAACATCGACCCCGCGCTGCTGACCGCGCCGTGGCCCGTGCTCGGCGCGCACGTCGACGACGTGCTGCGCCGCGGTCGCCAGGCCCCCGCGCACATCGTCAACCTCGGCCACGGCGTGCCGCCCGAGACCGACCCCGACGTGCTCACGCGCCTCGTGCAGTACATCCACGCGGGCGAGACGACCCCGACGAGGACCGACTGGTGACCTCGCCCGACCCTGCTGAGTCCGAGCCCGCTGAGGTGCTCGTCGTCGGTGCGGGCATCGCCGGCCTCGTGCTGGCGCGCGAGCTCGTGCTGCAGGGTCGGCGGGTGCGCGTGCTCGACGCCTCTGATCGCGCGGGCGGGCAGGTCGCGAGCATCGAGCTCGACGGCCTGCGCCTCGACGCCGGCGCCGAGGCCTTCGCGACGCGCGGCGGCACGGTGCGCGAGTACCTCGAGCGCATCGGCCTCGCCGACCGCATCATCGCCCCGCGCGACGCCCCCGCCTGGCTGCACGCCGCCGAGGGGCAGACCGTGCCGCTGCCCGCCGTGAGCCTGCTCGGCATCCCCGCCGCGCCGCTCGCCGAGGACGTCGTCGCGGTGGTCGGCCGTCGCGGCGCCTGGCGCGGCCTGCTGGATGCCCTCCTCCCCGGCCCCGTCGGCTCCCGCCTGCCCACCGTCGGCGCGCTCGTGCGGCGACGCATGGGCGACGCGATCCTCGAGAAGCTCGTGGCGCCGGTCGTCGGGGGAATCCACTCGACGCACCCCGACGACCTGCCGGTCACGGCCGTGCCCGGGCTCGTGCACAACCTCCTGCGCGAGAACTCGCTCGGCCGCGCCGTCGCCCGCATGCGGATCGACGCCCCGGCCGGGTCGCTCGTCGCGAGCCTCGAGGGCGGCATGGCGACGCTCGTCGACGCGCTGCTCGCCGAGCTCGACCGCTTCGGCGTGCCCGTCGAGTACGGCGTGCGCGTCGCCGAGGTGCACCCCGACCACGTGGTTCTGGCGAGCGAGCGCGACGACGCCGAGCCCGAGGTTCGGCGCGGCCAGGTCGTCGTCGCCGCACCAGGGCTCGTCGACCCCGCCGATGGCGCGAGCGCCGTGCAGACGGCGACCCACCTGGCGCTGCTCGTGCTCGCGCCCGACGACGCTCTCGCGGCCGCGCCGCGCGGCACGGGCGTGCTCGTCGCCCGCGGCACGAGCGTCGTCGCGCGCGCCCTCACGCACGTCACGGCCAAGTGGGCGACCGTGCAGGCCGCGGCCGAGGGCCGCGAGGTGGTGCGGCTCAGCTACGAGCGGCCCCCGACGCTCGAGCAGGCGCGGCGCGATGCCGAAGCACTGCTCGGGGTGAGTATCCCGAGCGATCATGTGCTCGCCGGCGAGGTCGTGACGTGGCTGCGCGCCGGCCGCATCGCCGTGACCGACGACGGCATCCCGGTCGTCGGCGAGCAAGTCGCGGGTACCGGCCTCGCGGCCGTCATCGCGCACGCCCGCGCCACCGCCGAACGACTGGGCGCGCCCGACAATTCCGAGACCCTGACGAAAGAGAGCACCCCGTGAGCGAGACCCTCGCCTACACCGTCTACGTCGTGCTGCGGCGCGACCCCCAGCGCCATGCCGCGGGCGGCGGCGTGCAGGAGGCCGTCGAGGCCGTCACCGCGCAGGGCGTGACCGTGCGCGGCGTCTACGACGTGAGCGGGCTGCGCGCCGACGCCGACATCATGCTGTGGCTGCACGGCGAGACCGTCGACGGGCTGCAGGCCGCCGTGCGCACGCTGCGCCGCGCGCCGCTGCTGCAGGACGCGCTGCCGACCTGGAACGCCATGGGCGTGCACGTGCAGGCCGAGTTCAGCCGCAGCCACGCGCCCGCCTTCATGCTCGGCAAAGAGCCGAAGGGCTGGCTGTGCGTCTACCCCTTCGTGCGCTCGTACGAGTGGTACCTGCTGCCCGAGGACGAGCGCCGCGACATGCTCGCCGAGCACGGCCGCAAGGGCAGCGCCTTCACGGGCGTGCTCGCGAACACCGTGGCGAGCTTCGCGCTCGGCGACTACGAGTGGCTGCTGGGGCTCGAGAGCGACGACCCGCTCGAGCTCGTCGACATGATGCGCGACCTGCGCTACACCGAGGCGCGCCGCCACGTGCGCGAAGAGGTGCCGTTCTTCACGGGGCGCCGACTCGACGACGCGGCGCTCGACGCGCAGATTCTGGAGGTCTTGCGGTGAGCATCACCAATGGTCAGTACCCCCTCGCGGCGACGGAAGCGGCGCTCGCCGAATCCGCGGGCGGCCACGTCACCGTGCCGGTCTCCTACGACGCCGTCATCCTCGCGGGCTTCGGCGGGCCGGAGGGGCAGGACGACGTGATCCCCTTCCTGCGCAACGTCACGCGCGGGCGCGGCATCCCCGATGAGCGCCTCGAAGAGGTCGCGCACCACTACCGCCACTTCGGAGGGGTCAGCCCCATCAACCAGCAGAACCGCGAGTTGCAGGCGGCGCTGCAGGCCGAGGCCGACCGGCGAGGCTTGGGGCTGCCGATCTACTGGGGCAACCGCAACTGGGCTCCGTACCTGCCCGAGGCCCTGCAGCAGGCCTTCGACGACGGCCACCGCACGATCCTCGGCCTCGCGACGAGCGCCTATTCGAGCTTCTCGAGCTGCCGCCAGTACCGCGAGGACTTCGCGAACGCCCTCGAGGCCACCGGGCTCTGGGGCCAGGTGCGCATCGACAAGGTGGCGCAGTTCTTCGACGCGCCCGGCTTCGTCGCGCCCTTCGTCGCGGGCGTCGTGGATGCGCTGCGCACGCTCCTCGCCGACGGCGTCGACCTGACCGGGACGCGCGTGCTCTTCGCAACCCACAGCATCCCGACGACCGATGCCGAGCGCAGCGGACCGCGCGACGTCGAGTGGGGCGAGGGCGGCGCCTACGCCGCCCAGCACCTCGCCGTGAGCGGGGTCATCATGCAGCGGGCGCTCGCCGCCCTGCGTGACGAGGGCGCCGATGTGCCCGAGGTCGACTGGCAGCTCGTGTACCAGAGCCGCTCGGGCCCCCCGACGCAGCCGTGGCTCGAGCCCGACATCAATGACGCGATCGCGGAGCACGCCGCGGCGGGCGCGACGACGATCGTCATGGTGCCCGTCGGCTTCGTGAGCGACCACATGGAGGTCATGTGGGATCTCGACACCGAGGCGATGGAGACGTGCGACGAGCACGGTGTGCGCGGTGTGCGCGTGCCGACCCCGGGCGTCGACCCCGTCTACGTGAGCGGCCTCATCGACCTCGTCGAAGAGCGGCTGCGCGGCACGGCTCCCGCCGACCGCGTGCGCGAGACGACGCTCGGCCCCTGGTACGACGTGTGCCGCCCCGGCTGCTGCGAGAACGTGCGCGCGGGCTTCAAGCCCGCGATCTCGGGGCTCGAGCCGTGAGCGCGGGTTCAGCAGGCACGACGGCGCCGATCCGCCTCGGCACCCGCGGCAGCGCCCTCGCCCTCGCGCAGTCGCAACGCGTCGCCGACTCGATCGCGGCCCGCACGGGCAGCCCCGTCGAGCTCGTGACGATCTCGACCCTCGGCGACCGCTCGACCGCCCCGCTCGAGAGCCTCGGCGGCGCGGGCGTGTTCGTCACGGCCGTGCGCGAGGCCCTGCTCGCGGGGGAGTGCGACGTGGTCGTGCACTCGCTGAAGGACCTGCCGACGGCCCCGCACCCCGAGCTGCGCATCTCGGCGATTCCGAAGCGGGCGGATGCGCGCGACGCGCTCGTGGCGCGCGACGGTCTGACGCTCGAGCAGCTGCCGCCCGGCGCTCGCGTCGGCACCGGGTCGCCCCGGCGCCGCGCGCAGCTGCGCAGGCGGCGCGACGACCTCGAGGTCGTCGACCTGCGCGGCAACGTCGACACCCGCATCGGCCGCGTGCTCGGCTCTGAACCAACCGTCGACCGCGAGGGCGTCGAGGCCGACCTCGACGCCGTCGTGCTCGCCGTCGCGGGTCTCGAGCGCCTCGGGCGCGACGACGTCATCACCGAGCACCTCGGGATCGCGGGCTGGCCGACCGCCCCCGGGCAGGGTGCCCTCGCGGTCGAGACGCTCGCGAGCGTCTCGGGCCCGCTGCGCTCGGCCCTGCAGGGCATCGACCACGCCGCGACGCGCACGAGCGTCGAGGCCGAGCGCGCCGTGCTGCGCCTGCTCGAGGCCGGCTGCTCGGCCCCGCTCGGGGCCAACGCCTTCATCGACGGCGGCATGCTCTTTCTCGCCGCGCGCGTCTACTCCGACGCGGGCGAGCAGGTGTCGGCCGCGCACGCCCTCTACGTCGACGACACGCGCACGCCCGGCGAGGACGCCGCGAAGCGCGTCGTCGACGAGCTGCTCGAGCTGGGCGCCGCCGACCTCGCGCCGTTGGGCGGCGCGCGATGAGCGAGCTGCGGCCGAGCATCCGCCCCCGCCGCCTGCGCGCGACGGCCGCGATGCGCGGTCTCGTGCGCGAGACCGAGGTGCGGCCGCATCAGCTCGTGCTGCCCGTGTTCGTGCGCGAGGGCCTCGCCGCCCCGCAGCCGATCGCCTCGATGCCGGGCGTCAAGCAGCACTCGCTCGACAGCGTACGCGCGATCGCCGCGCGCGCGGCAGCCGCGGGCCTCGGCGGCATCATGCTCTTCGGCGTACCCGAGCGGCGCGACGCGATCGGATCGGGCGCGACCGACCCCGAGGGCATCCTCAATGCCGCCGCGCGCGCGGTCGTCGCCGAGGTCGGCGAGGCGCTCGTCGTGCAGACCGACCTCTGCCTCGACGAGTTCACCGACCACGGCCACTGCGGCGTGCTGGATGCCCAGGGCCGCGTCGACAACGACGCGAGCCTCGCGCGCTACGCGGCCATGGCGGTCGCGCAGGCCGAGGCGGGCGCGCAGCTGCTCGGGCTCAGCGGCATGATGGACGGCCAGACCGCGGTCGCCCGGGCCGCGCTCGATGCGGCGGGCTTCACCGACGTGGCCCTGCTCGCCTATTCGGCCAAGTACGCCTCGGCGTTCTACGGGCCCTTCCGCGACGCCGTCGAGTCGCAGCTGCAGGGCGACCGCCGCACCTACCAGCTCGACCCGGCGAACGCGCGCGAGGGCGTGCGTGAGGCCGCGCTCGACGTGCAGGAGGGCGCCGACATCGTCATGGTCAAGCCCGCCCTCGGCTACCTCGACGTGCTGCGCCGGGTCGCCGACGCCTCGCCCGTGCCGGTGTGGGCGTACATGGTCTCGGGCGAGCACGCCATGATCGCGGCGGCCGCCCAGCAGGGCTGGATCGACGGCGACCGCGCGCAGCTCGAGGCGCTCGTCTCGATCCGCCGCGCGGGCGCCGACGCGGTGCTCAGCTACGCGAGCCTCGACCTCGTCGAGAGAGGACTCATCACGTGACGCGCTTCGTCTCGGGGCGCACGCCCACCACGAATGCCGAGGCCTTCGAGCGGGCGCTCGTCGTCACCCCCGGCGGGGTCAACTCGCCCGTACGCGCGTTCCGCTCGGTCGGCGGAATCCCCGTCTTCCTGGCGAGCGGCCGCGGGCCCTACGTGACCGATGTCGAGGGCACCGAGTACGTCGACCTCGTGGGGCAGTGGGGTCCGGCGCTGCTGGGGCACGCGCATCCCGAGGTCATCGCCGCTGCGCACGCGGCCGTCGACCGGGGCCTCGGGTTCGGCGCCGCCTCGACGGGCGAGGTCGAGCTCGCCGAGCTCGTGCTCGACCGGCTGACTCTCGGCGAGGGCGACGCCGAGCGGCGCGGCATCGAGAAGCTGCGACTCGTCTCAACGGGCACCGAGGCGACCATGACGGCGATCCGGCTCGCGCGCGGCGCGACCGGGCGGCCGCTGCTCGTCAAGTTCGCGGGGCACTACCACGGGCACTCCGACGCGCTGCTGTCAGAGGCCGGGTCGGGCATCGCGACGCTCGGCATCCCCGGCTCGGCGGGCATCACGCCCGAGACGGCCGCGCAGACCGTCGTCATCCCATACAACGACGAGGCGGCGCTCGCCGCGGTGTTCGCGGCGCACGGCGACCGCATCGCGGCCGTCATCACCGAGGCCGCTGCCGCCAACATGGGCGTCGTGCCACCCAAGCCCGGGTTCAACAGGCTGCTCGCCGACACCGCGCACGCGCACGGCGCGCTGCTCATCAGCGACGAGGTCATGACGGGGTTCCGATCGACCGCGGCCGGCTGGTGGGGGCTCGAAGAGCGCGACGGCGTGCCCTACGACGCCGACCTCACGACCTTCGGCAAGATCATCGGCGGCGGCCTGCCACTCGCGGGCCTCGGCGGTCGTGCCGAGCTGCTCGATCTGCTCGCGCCGCTCGGCCCGGTCTACCAGGCGGGCACGTTGAGCGGCAATCCGGTCGCGGTCGCGACGGGGGCCGCGATGTTGCGCGGCGCGGGGCCCGAGGTGTACGAGCACCTGCCGCGCGCGGCCCGCGCGATCGGCGACGGCCTCTCGGCGGCGCTCACGACCGAGGGCGTCGAGCACGTCGTCGCCTGGGCGGGCTCGCAGTTCTCGATCTTCTTCCGGGCGGATGCCCCGCAGAACTACGCCGAGGCGCAAGATCAGGCGACCTGGCGCTTCGGGCCGTTCTTCCACGCGATGCTCGAGCACGGGGTCTCGCTGCCGCCGAGCGTGTACGAGGCGTGGTTCGTCTCGGCCGCGCACGACGACGCGGCGATCGAGCGCGTGCTCGCGGCGGCGCGGCCCGCAGCCCGCGCC
>NZ_JBKBLF010000019.1:0-39925 GCF_046296455.1 Microcella sp. | reverse complement strand
CCGCGCGGGGCGGGGCCGGCGCGTCGCGCGCCCGGTGGCTCGCGCGGGGGGCGGGGCCGGGGGGCGCGCGCGGGGCGCGGGGGCCCCGGCCCTCGACCCGGCTCCCGCCTCGGCGGCGTACCTCTCGACACTGACGCACGGCTTCGGCCTGCTGCTCGGCGCCGCCCTCGCACTCGGCACCGACCCGCTGCGGCGGCAGCAACCCGCTCGGGCCGCCCCGCCCTGGGCGGCCGATCTCGGGGCGGTGCTCGCCGCGAGCGGCCTCGTCGTGCTCGCGATGGTGCTGACGATCGACGGCGCCGCCGCATACCGGGGCGGCCTCGTGTCGGCGACGCTGCTGACGGCCGCGCTCATCGCCTGCCTCGCGCATCCGGCCGGGCGCGCGTCGTCATGGCTGGATGCCCCGCTCCCCCGCTGGCTCGGCGAACGGTCGTACGGGCTCTACCTGTGGCACTGGCCCGTGCTCATCCTGCTCGGCGCCGCCCTGCCCGCCGTCGACCGCGTCGGAGCGTCGAGCTGGCTCCTGGGCCTCTCCGCGCTCGCGATCTCGCTCGTGCTCGCCGCGCTGAGCCACCGCTTCGTCGAGCAGCCCGTGCGCTCGGGGCGCGCTGCGGCGGCGCTGCGCGGCGAACGGGGCTGGTCGCGATCGCGCCGGGCGGTGCTCGCCAGCGGCTCTGCGCTCGCGCTCGCGGGTCTCGTCGCGGGCGGCGCTCTCGCGGTCGTGCGGGCCCCCGCGCAGTCCGAGGCCGCGGCGCTCATCGCGGCGGGGCAGGCCGCCCTCGAGGCCGGAGCCGCCGCTGTTCCGGTGCGCATCCCGCTGCAGGATCGCGCGCCTGCCGTCTCCGGCGGCGCCCCCCTGCCGGCCGGTGACCAGATCGTCGCGATCGGCGACTCGGTCATGCTCGCCGCAGCGCCGCAGTTGCAGTCCCGGTTCCCGGGCATCGCGATCGACGCGGCGGTCTCGCGGCAGATGCATCAGGCGCCCGCCCGGCTGCAGCGCCTCGCCGATCGGGGGGCGCTGCGCCCCTACGTCGTCGTTGGCCTCGGCACGAACGGCGCGATCGACACCGCGACGCTGCGCGAGATCCGCGCCATCATCGGGCCCGACCGCGCGCTCGTGCTCGTGAGCGCACAGGCACCGAGGGGCTGGATCCCCACCGTCAACGCCCGCCTGTCCGCCTATGCGCAGGACTACCGGCAGGTCGTGCTGGCCGATTGGCGCTCGGCGATCGTGCCGCGGCTCGAGCTGCTCGCGCGCGATCAGGTGCACCCGGGATCGGCGGGCGGCCGCATCTACGCGCGCACGGTCGAGAGCGCGCTGCAGTACCTCGTCGACCTGCCCGACCCGGTCGACTACGACGCCAACCCCGAACTGCAGCGGCCTCGCTGAGCGCGGCCGGCTCGGGCTAGTAGACGACCCGGTACGAGACGTCGCGCGCCGTCGGTGCGAAGCCCAGCCTCGTGTAGACACCCAGGGCGCCGGTCGGGTTGTCGGCGTCGACGTCGAGCACAGCCCGTTCGAGATCGGCTTCACGGTAGGCCTCGAGAACCTCGCCGAGCAGCGCGCTCGCGAGGCCGCGGCCGCGGCAGTCGCGCACAGTACCGACGAGCCCGATGTAGCCCGAGCGCGAGCCCTGGCGCTCCCAGTCGTCTTCGTTCACCTCGGTGATCACGAATCCGACGACCTCGTCGCCGACGAGCGCGACGCGGCTGAGGTCGGCACGAAAGCTCGGCAGGTGCTGCATCGACTCCCAGCCCTCGCGCGACGCCGGCTGGCTGCCCCAGTGGTCGGCGAACGCAGCGTTCTTGGCCGCGCGGACGCGCTCGCTCATCGTGGTGTCGAACGCAACAACCGCCACGCCCTCGGGAACAGGTGGCGCAGCAGCCGCCTCGGCGAGGTCGACCTCGAGGGTGGTGAAGTACCGCGCGGGCTCGAACCCTGCCCGCAGCAGCAGTCGGCCGTGCTCGGGGGCGCGGTCGGCCGCGTAGCTGAGCACCCAGGCCGGCATCGCGAGGTCGGAGTTCGCGAGCATCGCGCGTGCACGCTCGTGCTGCCAGGCGAGCAAGCGGCGCCCGATCCCGCGTCCGCGGAGCGCGGCGTCGACACCGCCGAACAGGATGACCCGCACGAGCGACTCGGGGTCTGGCGGCGCCACCGCGAGCCCCCACGCGACCGCGGTTCCGTCGGCGTCGAGCGCGAGCATCCCATCGCGACCGGGATCGACCCACGAGTGGCCCAGCTCGTCTCGGATCTCGTCGAGCGACTCGCTCCAGGTCGGGTGGTCGCGTGCGCTGATGCGCTCGGCGAGCTCGGTCACGATCTCGGCGTCATCGACCGAGAGCGGCCGCCAGTGGATGCCCGCCGGGCCGACGGGGATCGGGATCGCAGCAGGGGCGGTCACGCGATCGCGCAGCGGCCTGAGGTCGTCGGTCACGCCAGACAGCGTACGGCCCCCGCTCTGAGTGAGCGGGGGCCGTAACGCGATCGTGATGCCTCGGGACTACTTGGCCTCGTCGTCGGCCGGAGCCTCGTCAGCGGCGGGCGCCTCGTCGGCGACCTCGGCCTCGGTGGACTCGGCCTCGACCGCGACCTCCTCGACACTCTCGTCGGCGGCGACCTCGTCGACCGGGGCCTCGTCGACCGGGGCCTCCTCGACCGGAGCGGCAGCCGGAGCGGCCGCAGCGGCCGACTTCTTCGCGCTCTTCGGCTTCGGGTTCACGGGCTCGAGTACGAGCTCGATGACGGCCATGGGGGCGTTGTCACCCTTGCGGTACCCGACCTTCGTGATGCGGGTGTAGCCGCCCTCACGCTCGGCCATGAGCGGCGCGATCTCGGTGAAGAGCTCGTGCACGGCGCTCTTGTCGCGGATGATCGTCATCACCCGGCGGCGGGCGTGCAGGTCGCCGCGCTTGGCGAACGTGATGAGGCGCTCGGCGAGCGGACGCAGGCGCTTGGCCTTGGTCTCGGTCGTCGTGATGCGCTTATGCGTGAAGAGCGCCGTCGCGAGGTTGGCGAGAAGCAGGCGCTCGTGGGCGGGACCGCCGCCGAGGCGGGGGCCCTTCGTGGGCTGAGGCATGGTGTGTGTTCTTTCGTATCAGTGACGGGAGGGGGAGCGAGGCGCGGGCGCGGCCTAGCTCTCCTCGTCGTCGTAGCCGCCGTAGAAGTGAGCGCCGTCGAACCCGGGAACCGCGTCCTTGAGCGAGAGGCCCATCTCGACGAGCTTGTCTTTGACCTCGTCGACCGACTTCTGGCCGAAGTTGCGGATGTTCATGAGCTGGGTCTCTGAGAGCGCCACGAGCTCGCTCACGGTGTTGATGCCTTCGCGCTTGAGGCAGTTGTAGCTGCGCACCGACAGGTCGAGATCCTCGATCGGCATCGAGAGCTCGGTCGAGAGCACGGCGTCGACCGGCGCGGGGCCGATCTCGATGCCCTCGGCCTGCGTGTTGAGCTCGCGGGCGAGACCGAACAGCTCGACGAGCGTGCGGCCGGCCGACGCGATGGCGTCGCGCGGCGTGATCGCGGGCTTCGACTCGACGTCGACGACCAGGCGGTCGAAGTCGGTGCGCTCACCGGCACGAGTCGCCTCGACGCGGTAGGTCACCTTGAGCACGGGCGAGTAGATCGAGTCGACGGGGATCTGGCCGGCCTCGCTGAACTCGCTGCGGTTCTGCGTCGCGCTGACGTAGCCACGGCCGCGCTCGATCGTCAGCTCGAGCTCGAACTTGGCGCTGTCGTTGAGCGTCGCGATGACGAGCTCGGGGTTGTGGATCTCGACGCCGGCCGGAGCCGAGATGTCGGCGGCCGTGACCTCACCCGCGCCCTGCTTGCGCAGGTAGGCGGTGATCGGCTCGTCGTGCTCGCTCGAGACCACGAGGTTCTTCACGTTGAGGATGATCTCGGTGACATCCTCTTTCACCCCCGCGATGGTGCTGAACTCGTGCAGCACGCCATCGATGCGGATACTCGTGACCGCGGCACCCGGGATCGACGAGAGCAGCGTGCGGCGCAGCGAGTTGCCGAGGGTGTAGCCGAAGCCGGGCTCGAGCGGCTCGATGATGAAGCGCGAGCGGAACTCGGAGACGTTCTCCTCGGTCAGCGTGGGACGTTGTGCGATGAGCACTGTTGATTCCTTTCGGCAAAGTGTCCGCCATATGACACTTGTGGCGCGACGAGTGGCTGGCTCGTCGAGTGTGTTGAGTTGTTCACAGCAGATAGTGCGAGGTCGTGCGCCGGAACCGCCGGCCGGGACGGCCGTCGGGACCGGCGTCGCGGTGAGGCCCAGAAATGGGCCTCACTCTGAGCTCCAGCGTCTAGACGCGGCGACGCTTGGGCGGGCGGCAGCCGTTGTGCGCCTGAGGCGTCACATCGCTGATCGAACCCACCTCGAGGCCAGCGGCCTGCAGCGAGCGGATCGCCGTCTCGCGACCTGAGCCGGGGCCCTTGACGAAGACGTCGACCTTCTTCATGCCGTGCTCCTGCGCCTGACGGGCAGCGGACTCGGCGGCAAGCTGGGCGGCGAAGGGCGTCGACTTGCGCGAGCCCTTGAAGCCGACCTGGCCCGACGAGGCCCAGCTGATGACCGCGCCGCTCGGGTCGGTGATCGACACGATCGTGTTGTTGAAGGTGGACTTGATGTGAGCCTGGCCGACGGCGATGCTCTTCTTCTCTTTACGGCGGGGCTTGCGCGCGGCCGACTTGGGTGCTGCCATGGTCTTCTCCTAAACCTGTGGATTGCGCGGGTCGCGGCGGGGCCGGACTAGCGCGCCTTCTTCTTGCCGGCGACGGTGCGCTTCGGGCCCTTGCGGGTGCGCGCATTGGTCTTGGTGCGCTGGCCGCGCACGGGCAGGCCGCGGCGGTGGCGGATGCCCTCGTACGAGCCGATCTCGACCTTGCGGCGGATGTCGGCGGCGACCTCGCGACGAAGGTCGCCCTCGACCTTGTAGGCGCCTTCGATGTGGTCGCGCAGAGCGACGAGCTGGTCGTCGGTCAGATCCTTCACGCGCACGTTCGGGTCGATGCCCGTGGCGGCGAGGGTCTCGGTCGAACGCGTGCGTCCGACTCCGTAGATGTAGGTGAGGGCGATCTCCACGCGCTTATCGCGCGGGATGTCCACTCCGGCAAGACGGGCCATGATGGCTCCTTCAGGTGGGTGAGAGGTGTGGAGCAGTACCGGTGCCCGGGCCTCCCGCCCGGGGTGTCCTCCGCTCGCGCGGATTCTGGTGCTGCCTGGTATTCGTATTCAGTTGTGAGTCGGTGGAAGCGTGAGCCTTAGCCCTGGCGTTGCTTGTGCCGGGGGTTCTCGCAGATGACCATCACGTTGCCGTGGCGGCGGATCACCTTGCACTTGTCGCAGATGGGCTTGACGCTGGGGTTGACCTTCATGGTGGGTTCTTTCTCTCGCTGGCCTCGTGCGCCGGGTGGATCCCCGGGCCGTTCCTTATCCGGCGAAACGGTTACTTGTAGCGGTAGACGATGCGGCCGCGGGTCAGGTCGTACGGGCTCAGCTCGACGATCACCTTGTCCTCGGGGAGGATGCGGATGTAGTGCTGACGCATCTTGCCCGAGATGTGGGCGAGCACCTTGTGGCCGTTGGTCAGCTCGACGCGGAACATCGCGTTGGGCAGCGCTTCGACCACCGAGCCTTCGATCTCGATGACACCGTCTTTTTTGGCCATTGCCTCTTCGTCGCTAAAAGTGTGGTTTCTACCGGTCGTGCGGATGACGCGGCGCTGCCGTGGTGACCCCCTCTGCACGGCGGGGTCTGAGCAGACACGCCGAAGGCGTGCCAAAAGCACCAAAGGTCAAGCTTAGGTGATAGTGCCGCCTCGGGGCAAGTCGAGGCGGAGGGCGAAGCCCCGCTGGGGGATCACGCGGTGAACAGGATGCCGCGCGCCGCGAGCGCCGACTCGATGCGCTCGGTCACCTCGGCAATCTCGCCGATGCCGTCGACCTTCGCGAGCAGCCCGCGCTCGGCGTAGACCCCGATGAGCGGAGCCGTCTGCTGCGCGTAGACCTCGAGCCGGTGTCGCACCACGGCCTCGTCGTCATCGGCGCGCCCCTGGTCGAGCGCGCGCTTCTTCAGCCGCTCGACGACGACGTCGGGCTCGGCGACGAGCTCGACCACAGCGTCCATCGAGGCGCCGTGCTCGGCGAGGAACTCGTCGAGAGCACGCACCTGGTCGATCGTGCGCGGGTAGCCATCGAGCAGGAACCCGCCAGCGGCGTCGGGCTGCGAGAGTCGATCGCGCACGAGGTCGTTCGTGAGGCTGTCGGGGACGTTGTCGCCCGCATCCATGAACGCCTTCGCCTTGAGGCCCAGCTCGGTCTCGTTGCGTAGGTGCATGCGGAAGATGTCGCCGGTCGAGATCGCCGGAACACCCAGGGCGTCGGAGAGGCGGGTCGCCTGCGTGCCCTTGCCCGCGCCGGGCGGGCCGATCAGCAGCAGACGAGCGCTCATCGCAGCAGGCCCTCGTAGTGACGCTGCTGCAGCTGCGCGTCGATCTGCTTCACGGTCTCGAGGCCGACGCCCACGATGATCAGAATGCTCGCACCGCCGAACGGGAAGTTCTGGTTCGCGCCGACCGCCGCGAAGGCGATGAGCGGGATAAGCGCGATGAGACCGAGGTAGAGCGACCCGGGCAGGGTGACGCGCGTGAGCACGTAGTCGAGGTACTCGGCCGTCGGGCGCCCGGCGCGGATGCCGGGGATGAAGCCGCCGTACTTCTTCATGTTGTCGGCGACCTCTTCGGGGTTGAAGGTGATCGCGACGTAGAAGTACGTGAAGCCGACGATGAGCAGGAAGTAGACGACCATGTAGATCGGGTTGTCGCCCGAGACCAGGTTGTTCTGAATCCACACGACCCACTCGGGCGCGGTCTCGCCGGCCGCGGGCTGGTTGAACTGCGCGATGAGCGCCGGCAGGTACAGCAGCGACGAGGCGAAGATGACGGGCACGACGCCGGCCATGTTGACCTTGATGGGGATGTAGGTGTTGTTGCCCCCGTAGGTGCGGCGGCCGACCATGCGCTTGGCGTACTGCACGGGGATGCGGCGCTGCGACTGCTCGACGAAGACCACGGCAGCCATGACGAGCAGGCCGAGGGCGAGCACGAGCAGGAAGATCTCGAAGCCCTGCGAGACCGCGATGGCCCACAGCGCCGAGGGGAATGTCGCAGCGATCGAGACGAAGATCAGCAACGACATGCCGTTGCCGATACCGCGCTCGGTCACGAGTTCGCCGAACCACATGATGAGGCCCGTGCCGGCCGTCATGGTGATGACCATGAGCAGGATGGCGTACCAGGCGTCGTTGGTAATGAGCTGCGTACACGCAGGCTCACCGCTCGTGGTCGGGAACAGTGCCCCGGCACGCGCGACCGTGATGAGCGTGGTCGACTGCAGCACGGCGAGAGCGATCGTCATGTAGCGGGTGTACTGCGTGAGCTTGGCCTGACCCGCCTGGCCCTCTTTGTGCAGGGTGTCGAAGTGCGGGATGACGACGCGCAGCAGCTGCGTGATGATCGACGCGGTGATGTACGGCATGATGCCGAGCGCGAAGATCGACAGCTGCAGCAGGGCGCCGCCGCTGAAGAGGTTGACGAGCTGGTAGAGACCCGTGGCGCCCTGGTTGCCCGCGAGGCAGATCTGCACGTTCTGGAAGTCGACGAACGGCGCGGGAATGAACGATCCCAGACGGAAGACAGCGACGACACCGAGGGTGAAGCCGATCTTCCGGCGCAGGTCGGGCGTGCGGAAGATCCGCCCGATAGCTCTGAACACGAGACCTCCCGTAGAAAAACTATGAGCATCCGCCCGCCCGGCGGCGAGAGGATGCTGTGGCCCGAGTGGGCCGGAACCGCAAGTGGGGGTGGCCCCGGAGGGCCACCCGTCACCTACTGGATCGAACCGCCGGCAGCGACGATCTTCTGCTCGGCAGAGCGCGAGACCTTGTCGACGGTCACATTGAGCTTAACCGCAATGTCGCCGTCGCCGAGAACCTTGACCTTCTCGTTCTTGCGCACAGCGCCCTTCGCGACGAGATCGGCGATCGTGACATCGCCGCCCTTCGGGTAGAGCTCGGCGAGCGCGGCGAGGTTGACGACCTGGTACTCGACCCGGAACGGGTTCGTGAAGCCGCGCAGCTTGGGCGCGCGCATCACCGAGTTGAGGTTGCCGCCCTCGAATCCGGGCTTGACCTGGTAGCGGGCCTTGGTTCCCTTGGTTCCACGACCGGCCGTCTTGCCCTTCGAGCCCTCACCGCGTCCGACGCGCGTGCGGTCCTTCTTCGAGCCGGCAGCAGGGCGCAGGTGGTGCACCTTGAGCACCTGCGGACGCGCGACGTCGGCCGAAGCGGCCTTCTTCGCGGGCGCCTTGGCAGGGGCCTTCTCGGCGGCGGCCTTCGCGGGAGCCTTCTCGGCAGCGGGCTTGGCGGCAGACTTCTCCGCAGCGGGCTTCGCGGCGGCCTTCGCAGGAGCCTTCTCCGCAGCCGGCTTCGCGGCAGCCTTGGCAGGAGCCTTCTCAGCAGCGGGCTTCGCCGCGGCCTTGGCGGGAGCCTTGGCAGCAGCGGCCTTCGCGGGAGCCTTCTCGGCAGCCGGCTTCGCCGTCGTGGACTTCGTGGCCGGAGCCTTCGCGGCGCCGTCCTTCTTCTCTTCAGCCATTAGTCAATCTCCTCGACCGTCACGAGGTGAGCAACCGTGCGCACGTAGCCGCGGTTGGCCGGGGTGTCTTCACGCACGACGACATCGCCGATGCGCTTGAGACCGAGGCTCCGCAGCGTGTCGCGCTGGTTCTGCTTCTCGCTGATGACGGACTTGATCTGGGTCACCTTCAGCTGCGCGGCCATCAGGCACCGCCCTTTCCGGCTGCGGCCTCGGCCGCGAGGGCCTCGGCACGCACGAGGCGCGCGGGAGCGACATCCTCGAACTCGAGTCCACGACGGGCGGCAACGGCGCGCGGCTCTTCGAGCTGCTTGAGCGCGGCCACCGTCGCGTGGACGATGTTGATGGTGTTCGACGAGCCGAGCGACTTGCTCAGCACGTCGTGGATGCCGGCGCACTCGAGCACGGCGCGAACCGGACCACCGGCGATAACACCGGTACCGGCGGCGGCGGGGCGCAGCAGCACCACACCTGCGGCGGCCTCACCCTGCACGGGGTGCGGGATCGTCGCGGCGACGCGGGGAACGCGGAAGAAGTTCTTCTTCGCCTCCTCGACGCCCTTCGAGATCGCCGTCGGCACCTCACGGGCCTTGCCGTAGCCGACACCGACCATGCCGTTGCCGTCGCCGACGACCACGAGGGCGGTGAAGCTGAAGCGGCGTCCGCCCTTCACGACCTTCGACACGCGGTTGATCGTGACGACGCGCTCGAGGAAGGGGCTCTTCTCGGTCTCGCGCTGTCCGCGATCGCGGTTGGGGCTGCGCTCGCGGCCGCCACGACGAGCCTCGCGGGGCTCGGTGGTCGCATCCGACGACGCAGCGGTCTCCACGGGGGCCTCTGCCGCCACGGTCTGCTCCTTCGCGGTGTTGTTCACCATCTCAGTCTCGCTCACAGGTCCAGTCCAGCCTCTCGAGCGCCATCGGCGATCGCCGCGACGCGGCCCGCGTAGCGGTTGCCGCCGCGGTCGAACACCACGGCCTCGACGCCGGCCTTCTTCGCACGCTCGGCGACGAGCTCGCCGACCTTGCGCGCCTTGGCCGTCTTGTCGCCCTCGAAGCCGCGCAGGTCGCCCTCCATGGTCGAGGCGCTGGCCACGGTGTGGCCCTTGGTGTCGTCGACGATCTGCACGAAGACGTGCCGAGCCGATCGGGTGACGACGAGACGCGGACGCTCGCTCGTGCCCGTGATGCGCTTGCGCAGACGCGCGTGGCGACGGCCCTTGGCCGCTGTCTTGCTCTTGCCTCTGGTTCCGAGACCCATGACTACTTCCCAGCCTTTCCGGCCTTGCGGCGCACGACTTCGCCGGCGTACCGCACACCCTTGCCCTTGTACGGCTCCGGCTTGCGGATCTTGCGAATGTTGGCCGCGACCTCGCCGACGGCCTGCTTGTCGATGCCGCTGACGGTGAGCTTGTTGTTTCCTTCGACCGTGAAGGTGATACCCGCGGGCGGGTTCACGGTGACGGGGTGCGAGAAGCCGAGCGCGAACTCGACGCCCTCGCCCTTGGCCTGCACGCGGTAACCGGTACCGACGACCTCGAGGCCCTTGGAGTAGCCCTGGGTGACGCCGATGATCTGGTTCGCGATGAGCGTGCGGGTGAGCCCGTGCAGCGAGCGCGAGGCGCGCTCGTCGTCGGGGCGGGTGACGACGACCTGGTTGTCTTCGATGGCGACCTCGATGGGGCTCGCGACGGTGAGCGAGAGCTCACCCTTGGGGCCCTTGACCGAGACGGCCTGGCCGTCGATCTTGACCTCGACACCGCCAGGGATGTCGATGGGCATGCGTCCGATACGTGACATGGCGGGTTACCACACGTAGGCGAGGACTTCCCCACCCACGCCCTTCTTCATCGCCTCGCGGTCGGTGAGCAGACCCGAGGAAGTCGACAGGATCGCGACGCCGAGGCCACCGAGCACGGTGGGGATCTCGGTCGACTTCGCGTAGACGCGCAGACCCGGCTTCGAGACGCGCTTGATGCCGGCGATCGACCGCTCGCGGTTCGGGCCGTACTTGAGCGAGAGGGTGAGCGTCGTGCCGACGCGGGCGTCGGAGACGGCCCAGTCGGCGATGTAGCCCTCGCGCTTGAGGATCTCGGCGATGTGCGTCTTCAGCTTCGAGCTGGGCAGCGACACCTCGTCGTGGAACGCCGAGTTGGCGTTCCGCAGTCTGGTCAGCAGGTCTGCGACCGGATCTGTCATCGTCATGATGAGTTGTTCCTGTTCTCGTCCGGTTTCGACACCCGGGACACCGGGGCCGACCTGGCCGATCGTGGTCCGAAGACCGGGTGGAGTGTTACTGGGGGGTGTCGCTCGAGCGGAAGGGGAAGCCGAGCGCGCGCAGCAGGGCGCGACCCTCGTCATCCGTCTTCGCGGTCGTGACGACCGTGATGTCGAAGCCGCGAACGCGGTCGATCTTGTCCTGGTCGATCTCGTGGAACACGCTCTGCTCCTGAAGACCGAAGGTGTAGTTGCCGTTGCCGTCGAACTGCGTGGCGCTGAGGCCGCGGAAGTCGCGGATACGGGGCAGGGCGAGAGTGATCAGGCGGTCCATGAACTCCCACGCGCGGTCGCCGCGCAGCGTGACGTGCGCGCCGATCGGCATGCCCTCACGCAGCTTGAACTGGGCGATCGACTTGCGGGCCTTCGTGACCTGCGGCTTCTGCCCGGTGATCGCCGTGAGGTCCTTGATGGCCCCGTCGATGACCTTCGAGTCGCGAGCGGCCTCGCCGACACCCGTGTTGACCACGATCTTGACGAGACCGGGAACCTGGTGCGGGTTGGTGTACCCGAACTCCTCGGTCAGCGCCTTCGTGATCTCGGCACGGTACTTCTGCTTGAGGCGCGGCTGGACCTTGTTCGCCAAGGCGGCGCCAGCCGGCGCGGCAGTTTCTGTGGACATTAGAGCTTCTCACCTGACTTCTTGGCGTACCGCACGCGGACGGTCTTCTTGACGCCGTTCTTCTCGACGGTCTCCTCGCGGAAACCCACGCGGGTCGGCTTCTTGGTCTTGGGGTCGACGAGCGCCACATTCGAGATGTGGATCGGCGCTTCCTGGGT
The DNA here is from genome assembly GCF_046296455.1 of Microcella sp. Classification (GTDB taxonomy): domain Bacteria; phylum Actinomycetota; class Actinomycetes; order Actinomycetales; family Microbacteriaceae; genus Microcella. Next base: position 28,211 of record NZ_JBKBLF010000019.1, on the reverse strand, counting down.
CTCGATGCCACCCGTCTTGGTGCCGCGCTGCGTCTGGCCGACGCGCACGTGCTTGGTGACGTAGTTGACGCCCTCGACGATCACGCGGTTCTTCTCCGCGATGACCTCGATGACGCGACCCTGCTTGCCGCGGTCGCCGCCGCGATCTTCGGTCGCGCCGCTGATCACCTGGACGAGGTCGCCCTTCTTGATCTTGGCCATGGTTACAGCACCTCCGGGGCGAGCGAGACGATCTTCATGAACTTCTTGTCGCGCAGCTCGCGCCCGACCGGTCCGAAGATGCGGGTTCCGCGAGGGTCGCCGTCGGCCTTGAGGATGACGGCGGCGTTCTCGTCGAACTTGATGTACGAGCCGTCGGGACGACGGGTCTGCTTGACGGTGCGCACGATGACGGCCTTGACGACGTCGCCCTTCTTGACGTTGCCGCCCGGGATCGCGTCTTTCACGGTCGCCACGATGATGTCACCGAGGCCCGCGTAACGACGGCCGGAGCCGCCGAGCACGCGGATCGTCAAGAGCTCTTTGGCGCCGGTGTTGTCGGCGACCTTGACTCTGGATTCCTGCTGAAGCATTTCTTACTCCTAGTGGTCAAGCAGGCGACGGCCTACTTGGCCTTCTCGAGGATCTCGACGAGGCGCCAGCGCTTCGTAGCGGACAGGGGTCGGGTCTCGGAGATGAGCACCAGGTCGCCGATGCCGGCGCTGTTCTGCTCGTCGTGCGCCTTGACCTTCGAGGTGCGGCGGATGACCTTGCCGTACAGCGGGTGCTTCACGCGGTCTTCGACCTCGACGACGATGGTCTTCTGCATCTTGTCGCTCGTCACGTAACCGCGGCGCACCTTGCGGTACCCGCGAGCGGCCTCGTCGCGAACGTCGTGCGCAGCCGACTCGTGGCCGGCAGCGGCCTTCTTCTCGGTCGTCGCCATCAGTTCTTCTCCTCAGTCTTCTCGGCCTCGGCCTCGGCGGCCTCGGCCGGAGCCTCGGTCTTCGCCTTCGCAGCCTTCTTCGCCGGCTTCTCGACGACCTCGACCGGAGCCGGGGTCGCGCGCAGGCCGAGCTCGCGCTCGCGGATGATCGTGTAGATGCGCGCGATGTCGCGCTTCACCGCACGCAGCCGGCCGTGGCTTTCGAGCTGACCGGTCGCGGCCTGGAAGCGCAGGTTGAACAGCTCTTCCTTGGCCTTCTTGAGCTCGTCGACGAGTCGCTCGTCTTCGAAGGTGTCGAGCTCGGCAGGTGCCAGCTCCTTGGATCCGATCGCCATTACGCGTCGCCTCCCTCGCGCTTGATGATGCGTGCCTTGAGGGGCAGCTTGTGGATGGCACGGGTCATGGCCTCACGAGCGAGCTGCTCGTTGACACCGGCGACCTCGAAGAGGACGCGACCCGGCTTGACGTTGGCGACCCACCACTCGGGCGAGCCCTTACCCGAGCCCATGCGGGTCTCGGCGGGCTTCTTGGTGAGCGGACGGTCGGGGTAGATGTTGATCCAGACCTTGCCACCACGCTTGATGTGACGCGTCATGGCGATACGGGCCGACTCGATCTGACGGTTCGTGACGTACGCAGGCGTGAGGGCCTGGATGCCGAACTCGCCGAACGTGACCTCGGTGCCACCGGTCGCGTGCCCACTCCGCTTGGGGTGGTGCTGCTTGCGGTACTTGACCTTGCGGGGAATCAGCATTGTTCCTAGCCTTCCGCTCCGGCCGCGACGGGAGCCGCAGCGGTGGCCGGGCGGCCGCCGTCACGACGAGGACCGCGGTCCGAGTCACGACGCTCGGGGCGCGACGACTTCTGGGTCGCCTGCTCGCGAGCGAGTTCCTTGTTGGTGATGTCGCCCTTGTAGATCCAGACCTTCACGCCGATGCGGCCAAAGGTGGTCTTGGCCTCGTAGAAGCCGTAGTCGATGTTCGCGCGCAGGGTGTGCAGGGGCACACGGCCTTCGCGGTAGAACTCCGACCGGCTCATCTCGGCGCCGCCGAGACGACCCGACACCTGGATGCGGACACCCTTGGCGCCGGCGCGCTGCGCGCCCTGCAAGCCCTTGCGCATCGCGCGGCGGAACGCCACACGGGCGCTCAGCTGCTCAGCGATGCCCTGGGCCACGAGCTGGGCCTCGGCCTCGGGGTTCTTGACCTCGAGGATGTTGAGCTGGATCTGCTTGGCCGTGAGCTTCTCGAGGTCGGCGCGGATGCGCTCGGCCTCGGCGCCGCGGCGGCCGATGACGATGCCAGGGCGAGCCGTGTGGATGTCGACGCGGACGCGGTCGCGGGTGCGCTCGATCTCGATGCGCGCAACGCCGGCCCGGTCGAGGCTCGTGGTGAGCATCCGGCGGATCTTGACGTCTTCAGCCACATAGTCGGCGTAGCGCTGACCGGGCTTGGTGCTGTCAGAGAACCAGCGCGACACGTGGTCGGTCGTGATTCCGAGACGGAAACCGTAGGGGTTGACTTTCTGACCCATGACTACTTGCTCGCCTTCTTCTTGCCGGTGCTCGAGCCCGCGGCGACCAGCTCGTCCGGCGTGGCGAGCACGACGGTGATGTGGCTGGTGCGCTTGTTGATGCGGAACGCGCGACCCTGCGCACGCGGCTGGAAACGCTTGAGGGTCGTTCCCTCATCGACGAACGCGCGGGACACGTAGAGGTCCTGCTCGTCGAGGAAGGTGTTCGCTGCATCCGCCTTGACGCGCGCGTTGGCGATGGCCGCAGCGACGAGCTTGTAGACGGGCTCGCTCGCACCCTGGGGCGCGAACTTCAGGATGGCCAGGGCCTCGAGGGCCTGCTTGCCGCGGATCAGGTCGACGACGCGACGAGCCTTCTGAGGCGTCACGCGGATGTGTCGCACGCGGGCGATCGACTCCACCATGTCTGTACTCCTCTTCACGCCGCCGGGTTACCGGCGACGACCCTTCTTGTCGTCCTTCTCGTGGCCGCGGAAGGTGCGGGTCGGCGCGAACTCGCCGAGCTTGTGGCCGACCATGGTCTCGGTCACGAACACGGGGATGTGCTTGCGGCCGTCGTGCACGGCGATAGTGTGCCCGAGCATGGCGGGCACGATCATCGACCGGCGCGACCAGGTCTTGATGACGTTCTTGGTGCTGGCCTCGTTCTGGGCGAACACCTTGCGGAGCAGGTGGTCGTCAACGAACGGACCCTTCTTGAGACTGCGAGGCATAGTTGTCGACTCCTACTAGCGCTTCTTGCCAACGGTGCGGCGGCGGACGATGAGCTTGTCGCTCGCTTTCTTGCGATCGCGCGTGCGGCCTTCCGACTGGCCCCACGGGCTGACCGGGTGACGACCACCACTGGTCTTGCCCTCGCCACCACCGTGCGGGTGGTCGATCGGGTTCATCGCGACACCGCGCACGGTCGGGCGAACGCCCTTCCAGCGCATGCGGCCGGCCTTGCCCCAGTTGATGTTCGACTGCTCGGCGTTGCCGACCTCGCCGACGGTCGCGCGGCAGCGCGCGTCGACGTTGCGGATCTCGCCCGAGGGCAGACGCAGCTGGGCGTAGGGGCCGTCCTTGGCGACGAGCCGCACCGACGCACCGGCCGAGCGCGCCATCTTCGCGCCGCCACCGGGACGAAGCTCGATGGCGTGGATGACCGTACCGACGGGGATGTTGCGCAGCGGCAGGTTGTTGCCGGGCTTGATGTCGGCCGAGGGACCCGACTCGACGATGTCGCCCTGCGACAGCTTGTTGGGCGCCAGGATGTAGCGCTTGGTGCCGTCGACGAAGTGCAGCAGCGCGATGCGCGCGGTGCGGTTGGGGTCGTACTCGATGTGCGCGACCTTGGCGTTGACGCCGTCTTTGTCATTGCGACGGAAGTCGATGACGCGGTACTGGCGCTTGTGGCCACCGCCGATGTGGCGGGTGGTGATGCGCCCCGAGTTGTTGCGGCCACCGGTCTTGGGCAGCGGCTTGAGCAGCGACTTCTCGGGGGTCGAGCGCGTGATCTCTGTGAAGTCGGAGACCGACGAGCCGCGACGACCCGGAGTCGTGGGCTTGTACTTGCGAATAGCCATTGTCGTTGTCCTTTTCGCGCCTAGCCGACGGCCGTGAAGATGTCGATGGAGCCCGACTTCAGCGTGACGATGGCGCGCTTGGTGTCTTTGCGCTTGCCGGTGCCGAAGCGGGTGCGGCGGGTCTTGCCCGTGCGGTTGAGCGTGTTGATCGAGGCGACCTTGACGTTGAAGATCTTCTCGATCGCGAGCTTGATCTCGGTCTTGTTCGCGCGCGGGTCGACGAGGAAGGTGTACTTGCCGTCGTCGATGAGCGCGTAGCTCTTCTCGCTGACGACCGGCGCGATGATGATGTCGCGCGGGTCTTTGTTCTGGGCGACTGCGTGGATGCTCATGCGCCGACCTCTTCCTTGTTCGTCTTCGAGCTGACGAAGGTCTCGTACGCGGCCTTCGTGAACACGATGTCGTCGCTCACCAGCACGTCGTACGCGTTGAGCTGGTCGGGGCTGATCACGTGCAGGTTCTTGAGGTTGCGCACGCTCTTGAGGTTGACCTCGTCGTCGCGCTCGATCACGACGAGCACGTTGCGGCCCGTCGTGAGCTGCGCGAGCACGGCGGCCGCGGCCTTCGTCGAGGGCACGTCAGAGCCGAACGACTCGACGATGTGCAGGCGCTCGCCCCGGGCGCGGTCGCTGAGCGCACCCAGGAGGGCGGCGGCGATCATCTTCTTGGGGGTGCGCTGCGCGTAGTTGCGGGGCGTCGGGCCGTGCACGATGCCACCGCCGCGGTGCTCGGGGGCGCGGACGGAGCCCTGACGGCTGCGGCCGGTGCCCTTCTGCTTGAAGGGCTTGACGCCCGAGCCCGAGACCTCGCCGCGACCCTTGGTCGAGTGAGTGCCCTGGCGGGCGGCTGCGAGCTGGGCCACGACGACCTGGTGCAGCAGCGGAACGTTGGTCTGAACGTCGAAGACGGCGGCGGGCAGGTCGACCGAACCGGTCTTCTTGCCGGCGGCGTCGATCACGTCGAGCGAGGTAGCCATGGCGATTACGCTCCCTTCACGGCGTTGCGGACGAAAACGAGACGGCCGCGAGCACCGGGAACCGCGCCCTTGACGAGCAGCAGACCCTTCTCGAGGTCGACGGAGTGAACCTTGAGGTTCATGACGGTCACGCGGTCGCCGCCCATGCGGCCCGCCATGCGCATGCCCTTGAAGACACGGCTGGGGGTCGACGAGGCGCCGATCGAGCCCGGCTTGCGGTGGTTGCGGTGCGAACCGTGCGAGGCCGAGACGCCCTTGAAGTTGTGGCGCTTCATGACACCGGCGAAGCCCTTGCCCTTGCTCGTGCCGACGACGTCGACCAGCTGGCCGGCCTCGAAGATGTCGACCGCGAGCAGCTGGCCGGGCGTGTACTCGGCGGCGTCGGCCGTGCGCACCTCGGTGAGGTGACGGCGCGGCGTCGAGCCGGCCTTCTCGAAGTGGCCGGTGAGCGGCTTGGTGACCTTGCGCGGGTCGATGGCACCGTAGGCGATCTGCACGGCGGCGTAGCCGTCGACCTCGGGGGTGCGCACCTGCGTCACCACATTGGGGGCGATCTCTACCACGGTGACGGGAACGAGCTTGTTGTTCTCGTCCCACACCTGCGTCATGCCGAGCTTCGTGCCCAGCAGACCCTTGGTCGTCTTGGTTGCAGACATGTCCGGGTTCCTTAGAGCTTGATCTCGATGTTGACGTCGGCGGGCAGGTCGAGGCGCATGAGCGAGTCGACCGCCTTCGGCGTCGGATCGATGATGTCGATGAGACGCTTGTGCGTGCGCTTCTCGAAGTGCTCGCGGCTGTCTTTGTACTTGTGGGGCGACCGGATGACGGCGATGACGTTCTTCTCCGTCGGCAGCGGCACGGGGCCCACGACCGTGGCGCCGGCACGGGTGACCGTGTCGACGATCTTGCGCGCCGATGCGTCGAGACCTGCGTGGTCGTACGACTTAAGTCGGATGCGGATCTTCTGTCCCGCCATGCTCAACTCTCTTCCTTCTTGGACGTGATGCACCCGTCAGGGCGCACCTCACGCGGAGCGCAATCGCTGTCGCACCACTGTTCTTCTGTCAAACGACCGCACGTGATCACTCAGTGCACGACCGCATGCCACCGACCCCCGCGCTCGGGCGTGTCGCCCCGATGAGGCGGCGCGCACGCGCAGGCACAGGGAAACCCCTGTGCCGGTGGTTGTCGGTTCAAGCTGTGTTCTGCTGCCTGCGGCCTAGGCTCATCGCCACTCGCGATCGATTGCTCGATACGGGGCTCGTCCTATGCACTGCCTGGCAGTGAGCCGCGCGAAAGCACGGCGTGTGGAACTAGAAGAGTCTGCCACACGCCACACGGCCCTGCAACCCGGGCGTGTCGCGCAGGGCGCGACACGCCGCAGAAGGGCGAAACTCGTCTATTCGGGGGCGGAAACCGGTGCGGCAGCGGGGTCGGCGACCGTCTTCGGCCGCAGGATCACGAGCTCGACGAGCAGCACCGCCACCGTGCCCGCGATGGCGAGAACGATGCCCGCACCGGCGGCGATCGCGACGACGAGCATGCCCCAGCCGCCGCCCTGCCCGCCGTCGGTCGCGACCGTCAGCACCGTGAGAAGGCCGATGTTGATGGCGAGCGCAACGAGCAGCGAGACGAGATGTGCGGCGATGCGCCACGCCGCACGGCGCCGGCGTAGCACGATCGCGCCGATGATGACGAGCAGCGTCCAGACCGCGAGCGCGATGCCGAGCAGGCCGAAGAGCACCCGCGGGGTCTGGTCGACGAGCGTGCCGACCGGGTCTGCCGAGTCGGTGAGCGCCAGCACACCGAGCACGAGCCACGCGAGGGCGATCGTGATGCCGATGATGAGCACGATCTCGAGCACGATGCGACGGGTCATCATCGACCTTTCTGCGGGCGGGGCAGGGGTGCGGTAGAGCGGTGCCGCGAGCCTACTGCGCCACCTCGCCCGCGACGAGCACCTGCCGCACCAGGGGCACGCCGGGCTGGTACGCCAGAAAGCGGTGATCGGGGGCATCCAGGATGACCGCATCGCCCCGCGCGCCCACCCCCAGGTGCCCGGCATCGGTGCGCCGCAGCGCCCGCGCTCCCCCGCGGGTCGCGGCGGCGAGCGCCTCGAGCGGAGTCATGCCGAGCTCGCGCACAGCGAGCGCCACGGCCAAGGGCATGCTCGTCGAGAAGTTCGACCCCGGGTTGCCGTCGCTCGCGAGCGCGACGGCGACGCCCGCGTCGAGCAGGCGGCGGGCATCCGGGTACGGCTGGCGTGTCGCGAACTCGACGAGCGGCAGCAGGGTCGCGACGGTGGCGGGCGGGCCGCCGGCGGCGTCGGCGCGCGCGCTCGCGGCGAGCAGGTCGACGTCGGCGCCGGTGAGGAAGGTGCCGTGGTCGACGCTCGCGGCGCCGAGTTCGACGGCGAGGGCGGCTCCGCCGTCGGGCTCGAGCTGCCCGGCGTGCACGCGCGGCGTGAGCCCCGCATCCCGCCCCGCGGTGAGGATGCGCCGCGCCTCGTCGACCGTGAACGCGCCCGAGTCGATGAAGACGTCGATGAAGCGTGCGTGCGGGGCACAGGCGGCGAGCATGTCGCCGCACACGAGGTCGACGTAGGCGTCGCGATCGTCGGCGTATTCGCCCGGCACGACGTGGGCGCCGAGGAAGGTGGTCTCAGGGCTCACCTCGCGCGCAAGGCGCAGCGAACGCTGCTCGTCGGCGACCGTGAGGCCGTAGCCGCTCTTGATCTCGAGCGTCGTCGTGCCCTGCGCGCGCGCCTGGGCGACGAGGTGCCGCAGTCGCGCGCGCAACGCGTCGTCGGTCGCCGCGCGCGTGGCCGCGACCGTCGTTCTGATGCCGCCGGCCGTGTACGAGCGGCCGGCCATGCGCGCCTCGAACTCGTCGACGCGGTCACCCGCGAAGACGAGGTGGCTGTGGCTGTCGACGAAGCCCGGGATGACCGCGGCGCCGTCTGCGTCGATGCGGGTGTCGGCGGCGGGGGCGTGCGCGGCATCGCCCACCCATGCGACGCGGCCGTCGTCGATGACCAGCGCGGCGTGCGAGCGCATCGGGCGCTCGGGCTCTGCCGGGTCGAGCGTGACGAGCTGGCCGATGTTCGAGATGAGGGTGCTCATGCCGGGCCTCCCGCTGCCGCACTCGTCGGCCCCGGTCGGCTCGCGAGCCCCGCGAGCGCCTCGAGCACGCACAGCGCCGCGAGACGCACCGTGCGCTGATCGGCAGAGTCGCGGGCGGCGTCGAGCTCGGTCAGGTCGATGCTCGTCACCGCCGGATGCGCGCCCGCGAGCCGCGCGGCGGTGCGCAGCTCGAGCGCGCTCAGGCCGCCGGGTACGCTCGCGGGGCAGCCCGGCGCGACGCTGCGGTCGCACACGTCGAGGTCGAGGTCGACGTGCACGGGGCCGCCCGCCGACGCCGCACGGTCGAGCGCCGCGGTCATCGCGACCGCGATCGGGGTGCTCAGCAGCTCGGCGCGTGTCACGACGGTGATGCCGTGCGCGCGGGCCCGGGCCGTGTACTCCCGGGAGTTCGCGAGCGGCTCGATGCCGAGCTGGCTCACCCGCGACCCCGCCAGGCCCGCCTCGAGCAGCCGGCGCACCGGCGAGCCGTTGCTGGTGCCGTCGCGCAGGTCGTGGTGGGCATCCAGCGTCACGAGACCCGCGGTGCCGATGTGGTCGCCCCATGCCCCGAGCGCGGCCGGCACGGTCGCCGCGTTGTCACCGCCGAGCACGATGACGAGGGATGCGGTGCTCGCGAGTTCGGCGACGCGCGCGATCGCGGCCACCTCACCCTCGCCGTCGGGCTCGGGCACATCGCCGGCATCGAGCACGATCAGCGGCCGTGTAGCCGCGTTATCGATCGCTCCCGTAGTGGGTTCGTCTGCTAAGTCGTCGGCAACGAGGGACCGATGGGCGGGGGAAGTGCGCAGGAGGGCGTCGGCGGAGTAGGAGCGGAGGGCATCCCGGATCGCCGCGGGTGTCGTGTGCGCCTGGCCCGGCGAGAGCGAGGTGCGCCAGGTCGGGATGCCCACGATCACGGCATCGGCGCGCGAGCCCGGCGCCCAGGTCGGCCAGTCGCCCGCCCGAGGCCACAGCGGATCGTGCGCGAGGGCGGCCATCAGTGCTCGCGCATCGGGATGCGCACGCCGAGCTCGTCGACGATCCGCTCGCCCTCGGTGTAGCCCGCATCGATGTGGCGGATGACGCCCATGCCGGGGTCGTTGGTCAGCACGCGCTGCACCTTCTGGCCGGCGAGCGCCGTGCCGTCGGCGACGACGACCTGGCCGGCGTGGATGGAGCGGCCGATGCCGACTCCCCCGCCGTGGTGAATCGACACCCAGGTCGCGCCCGACGCCGTGTTGACGAGGGCGTTGAGCAGCGGCCAGTCGGCGATCGCGTCGGAGCCGTCTTTCATGGCCTCGGTCTCACGGTAGGGGCTCGCGACCGACCCCGAGTCGAGGTGGTCGCGGCCGATCGCGACCGGGGCGCTGAGCTCGCCGCTCGCGACCATGTCGTTGAAGCGCTCGCCAGCTGTGTCGCGCTCGCCGTAGCCGAGCCAGCAGATGCGCGCGGGCAGCCCCTGGTAATGCACGCGCTCTTGCGCCATCGGAATCCAGCGCTGCAGGCTCACGTTCTCGGGGAACATCTCGAGCACGGCGCGGTCGGTCGCGGCGATGTCGGCGGGGTCGCCGCTGAGCGCTGCCCAGCGGAACGGGCCCTTGCCCTGCGCGAAGAGCGGGCGGATGTACGCGGGCACGAAGCCGGGGAACGAGAACGCGTCGGCGTACCCGGCCGCGCGAGCCTCGGTGCGGATGTTGTTGCCGTAGTCGAAGACCTCAGCGCCCGCCCGCTGGAACCCGACCATGGCCTCGACCTGCAACGCCATCGACGCCCGAGCCGCCGCGGCGAAGCCGATCGGGTCGCGCTCGCGCGCGGCGTGCCACTCGTCGACCGCGTGCTCGACGGGCAGGTAGGCGAGCGGATCGTGCGCGCTCGTCTGGTCGGTGACGATGTCGATCGGGGCGCCCATGGCTAGCAGGCGCGGGAACACCTCGGCCGCGTTGCCGAGCACCCCGATCGAGAGCCCGCGCCGGGCATCCCGTGCCTCGATGGCGAGCGACAGCGCGTGCTCGAGCGAGTCGGCCTGCACGTCGAGATAGCGGTGCTCGACGCGACGGGAGATGCGGCTAGGGTCGACGTCGACGCAGATCGCGACGCCGTCGTTCATCGTGACGGCGAGCGGCTGCGCGCCGCCCATGCCGCCGAGGCCGCCCGTGAGGGTGATGGTGCCGGCGAGGGTTCCCCCGAACTTCTGCGTAGCGACCGCGGCGAAGGTCTCGAAGGTGCCCTGCAGAATGCCCTGCGTGCCGATGTAGATCCACGAACCGGCCGTCATCTGGCCGTACATCGTGAGGCCGAGCGCCTCGAGGCGCCGGAACTCGTCCCAGTTCGCCCAGTCGCCCACGAGGTTCGAGTTGGCGATGAGCACGCGCGGCGCCCACTCGTGCGTCTGCATGACGCCGACGGGGCGACCCGACTGCACGAGCATCGTCTCGTCGCCCTTGAGGGTGGCGAGCGTGCGGGTCAGCGCGTCGAAGCTCGCCCAGTCGCGCGCGGCCTTGCCCGTGCCGCCGTAGACGACGAGCTCGTCGGGGTGCTCGGCCACCTCGGGGTCGAGGTTGTTCTGCAGCATGCGCAGGGCGCCCTCCTGCTGCCAGCCGAGCGTGTGCAGCTGGGTTCCGCGGTGGGCGCGAACGGGGCGGGCTCCGGATGCTGCGCTCACGCTTGTCGCGTCGGTGAGGGTCATGGCGGTCTCCTGTCGGCGGGTCTAGACGATGGGGGTGACGGCGCGGGCGGCGGCGAGCAGCGTGCCGTCGTCGGTGAGCCGCACGGCGTGCTCGATCTCGGGAGCGAGGTAGCGGTCGGGGCCGGGGCCGGGCACGTGCGCGCGCAGGGCGCTCACGACGGCCGCCGTGGTCGGGGCTGCGTCGACGCCGAGCGCGGCCGTGCGCAGGTCGAGGCCCCGCGCGGCCGTCAGCAGCTCGATCGCGACGACGCGCGTGAGCCCGTCGATCGCGCGCCGCAGCTTGCGCGCCGCCGACCAGCCCATCGCCACGTGGTCCTCCTGCATCGCGCTCGAGGGGATCGAGTCGACGCTCGCCGGTACCGCGAGGCGCTTGAGCTCGCTCACGATGCCGGCCTGCGTGTACTGCGCGATCATGTGGCCCGAGTCGACGCCCGGGTCGTGGGCGAGGAATGGCGGCAGGCCCTGGTTGCGGCTCGCGTCGAGGAACCGGTCGGTGCGGCGCTCGCTCATGCTCGCGAGGTCGGCGACGGCGATGGCGAGAAAGTCGAGCACGTAGCCGAGCGGGGCGCCATGGAAGTTGCCGTTCGACTCGACGCGGCCGTCGAGCGTCACGACCGGGTTGTCGATCCCACTGGCGAGCTCGCGATTCGCCACACTCGCCGCGTGCGCCATGGTGTCGCGCACGGCGCCGTGCACCTGCGGGGCGCAGCGCAGCGAGTAGGCGTCTTGCACGCGCGTGCAGTCATCGGTTCGGTGACTCGCGACCACGGGCGAGCCGGTCAGCACGCGGCGCATGTTCTCGGCGCTGGCCGCCTGGCCGGGGTGGGGGCGCAGCGCGTGCAGATCCGAGGCGAAGGGGCGATCGGTGCCGAGCAGGGCTTCGACGCTCATCGCCGCGGCGAGGTCGGCCGTCGCCACGAGGCGGTCGAGGTCGGTCAGGGCGAGGGCGAGCATCCCGAGCATGCCGTCGGTGCCGTTAATGAGGGCGAGGCCCTCTTTCTCGCGCAGCGCGACCGGCTCGATGCCCGCGTCGGCGAGCGCCTGCGCGGCGGGCATGACCTCGCCGCTCGCATCGCGAACTGTTCCTTCGCCCATGACCGCGAGCGCGCAGTGGGCGAGCGGCGCGAGGTCGCCCGAGCAGCCGAGGCTGCCGTACTCGCCGACGATCGGCGTGATGCCGGCATTGAGCATCGCGGCGTAGGTCTCGGCGACGATCGGGCGCGCGCCGGTGCGCGCGGTCGTGAGGGTCTGAAGGCGCAGCAGCATGGTGCCGCGTACGACCTCGCGCTCGACTTCGGGGCCGCTGCTCGCCGCGTGCGAGCGCACGAGCGAGCGCTGCAGCTCGGCGCGCTTCGCCACGGGGATGTGCGTCGTCGCGAGCGCCCCGAACCCGGTCGAGACGCCGTAGTGCGGCTCGACGTCGTCGGCGAGTCCCTCGACGATCCCGCGCGTGACCGCCATCGCGGCGAGAGCATCGGCATCGATCACGACGGTTGCGTCGTGCCGCGCCACCGCGACGACCTCGTCGATCGTGAAGGGGTGTCGGCCGAGCGTGATCTGCATGCCCCCAGTGAACGCGTCGGGCTCGCTCGCCGCATCGGCCCTGCACGATAATCTGTCTGAGATCACAGACAAAGGGGGTGAATGCTCGTGCCCGACGTGCCCGCCGCTCGCGCCGCCCTGCGCATCGTCACGCTGCTCGCCCACCACAACGACCCCGTGCCCGCCTCGACTCTCGCGCGCGAGCTGGACCTGCCGCGGTCGAGCGTCTACCAGCTGCTGCGCGTGCTGCAAGACGAGGGCTTCGTCGTGCACTACCCCGAGGCGCGCGCCTACGGCCTCGGCGCACTCGTCGCCGAGATCGGCGGCTCGGTGCTGAGCGCCAGCCGGCTCGCTCGGCTCGGCGGGCCGCTGCTCGAGCGTCTCGTGCGCGAGTCGCCCGTCCCCGTCGTCGCCCAGCTCGCCGTGCTCGCGGGCAGTGACGTCTCGTACGTCGGCCAGGCCTCCGCACCCCGCGCCCCCACGACGGTCGTGCGCGTCGGCGTGCGCCTGCCGGCGCACCTCACGGCGACGGGCCGCGCGATGCTCGCCGCCCTACCCGCGGCGCAAGTGCGGGCGCTCTTCCCCCACCGCGAGGCGCTCATCACCCGCCGCGGGGTCGGGCCGCGCACGCTGCCCGAACTCGACCGCATACTGCTCGCCGCGCGCGACGGGGGCGTCGCGACCGAAGACGGCGAGATCACCGCGGGCTACGCCTCCGTCGCCGCGACCGGCATCGACCGCACGGGCTACCCGGCCGCCGCCCTCGGACTCACCTACCGCGCCGAGGCCGTCAGCCCCGAGCAGATGGATGCTCTCGCCAAGGCCGTGCGCACCGCAGCGGCTGCGCTCAGCGCTCGTCTGCAGGGTCGCTCGTAACGAAGCCGACCGGGGCCGCTGTTACGCGGGCGGCGGGGTCGTGCCCTCCTAACCGGCCGCGGGAGCCGCGGGCTCGTCGTCGCCGTCGAAGCGGTCCTTGATATCGGACGCGACGTCCTTCGCCTTCTCGGCGACATCCCCCGCGAAGTCCTTCACGTCGCCACCGAACTCCTTGGCGTTCTCGGCCACGTCTCCTGCGACCTCCTTCGCCTTCGCTGCGACGTCGCCCGCGACGTCTTTCGCCTTGTCGACGATGTCATCGATGCCCACGGTGTGTCCCCTCTCGTGGCCGAGTGCATCCCGGCTCCCCCCTCAGTCTGGCGACTCGTGACCTCGCGCAGAAGAGGCCGGTGCCCAGAAGAGTCTGGGAACGACGAAGCGGGGCCGCACCCGAAGGTGCGACCCCGCTTGCGTGAATCAGAACTACTTGATGATCTTCGTGACCGTGCCGGCGCCGACGGTGCGGCCACCCTCGCGGATGGCGAAGCCGAGGCCCTCCTCCATGGCGATGGGCTGGATCAGCTCAACGACCATGTCGGTGGTGTCGCCGGGCATGACCATCTCGGTGCCCTCGGGCAGCGAGATGACGCCGGTGACGTCGGTGGTGCGGAAGTAGAACTGCGGGCGGTAGTTCGTGTAGAAGGGGTTGTGACGGCCACCCTCGTCCTTCGAGAGGATGTACGCGGTGCCCTCGAAGTTCGTGTGCGGCGTAACCGAACCCGGCTTCACGACGACCTGGCCGCGCTCGACGTCCTCGCGCTTGGTGCCACGGAGCAGGAGACCGCAGTTCTCGCCGGCCCACGCCTCGTCGAGCTGCTTGTGGAACATCTCGATACCCGTGACGATCGTCTTCTGCGTCGGGCGGATGCCGACGATCTCGACCTCGGAGTTGATCGCGAGGGTGCCGCGCTCGGCGCGGCCCGTCACGACCGTGCCACGGCCGGTGATCGTGAAGACGTCCTCGATCGGCATGAGGAACGGCTTGTCCTTGTCGCGCACCGGGTCCGGCACCGACTCGTCGACGGCGTCCATGAGGTCGAGGATGGACTGGGTCCACTTCTCGTCGCCCTCGAGGGCCTTCAGGCCCGAGACGCGCACGACGGGAGCGTTGTCGCCGTCGAAGCCCTGGCTCGAGAGCAGCTCGCGAACCTCGATCTCGACGAGCTCGAGGATCTCCTCGTCGTCGACCATGTCGCTCTTGTTGAGGGCGACGAGCAGGTACGGCACGCCGACCTGCTTGGCGAGCAGCACGTGCTCACGCGTCTGCGCCATGGGGCCGTCGGTCGCCGCGACCACGAGGATCGCGCCGTCCATCTGCGCCGCACCGGTGATCATGTTCTTGATGTAGTCGGCGTGGCCGGGAGCGTCGACGTGCGCGTAGTGGCGCTTCGGCGTCTCGTACTCGACGTGCGAGATGTTGATCGTGATACCGCGCTGACGCTCCTCGGGAGCCGAGTCGATCGAGGCGAAGTCGCGCTGGACGTTGGTCGCCGAGGGGTACTTGTCAGCAAGCACCTTCGAGATGGCGGCGGTGAGCGTGGTCTTGCCGTGGTCGACGTGACCGATGGTTCCGATGTTGACGTGCGGCTTGCTCCGCTCGAACTTGGCCTTAGCCACTGTGGGTCCTCCTCAGGACTTGGTGCTCAGCATCCGGTGTTCAGACGCCGCGCGGTTTGGTGTGTATGTATCGTACTCAGGCTCGGCGAGCCCTCGCAGGTCGGGTGATTACTCGCCCTTGTTCTTCTGGACGATCTCGTCGGCGACGGCCTTCGGGACCTCCGCGTAGCTGTCGAACGTCATCGAGTAGACGGCGCGGCCCGAGGTCTTCGACCGCAGGTCGCCCACGTACCCGAACATCTCGGACAGCGGCACGAGGGCGCGGACGACCTTCACGCCCGTCGCGTCATCCATCGACTGGATCTGACCACGACGGGAGTTCAGGTCGCCGATGACGTCGCCCATGTACTCCTCGGGGGTGCGCACCTCAACCGCCATGAGCGGCTCGAGGAGCACGGGGTTCGCCTTGCGCGCGGCCTCCTTGAAGGCCATCGAGCCGGCGATCTTGAACGCCATCTCCGAAGAGTCGACGTCGTGCGAGGCACCGTCGATGAGCGTCGCCTTGACGCCCACCGTGGGGAAGCCGGCGAGCACGCCGACCTGCATCGCGTCCTGGATGCCCGCGTCGACCGAGGGGATGTACTCGCGCGGAACGCGACCACCGGTGACAGCGTTGACGAACTCGTAGCTCGTCTCGGGCGTGACCTCGAGGGGCTCGAGGCTGATCTGGATCTTCGCGAACTGACCCGACCCACCGGTCTGCTTCTTGTGGGTGTAGTCGTACTTCTCGATCGTGCGCTTGATCGTCTCGCGGTAGGCCACCTGCGGCTTGCCGACGTTGGCCTCGACGTTGAACTCGCGCTTCATGCGGTCGACGAGGATGTCGAGGTGCAGCTCGCCCATGCCCTTGATGACGGTCTGGCCGGTCTCGATGTTCTGCTCGGTGCGGAACGTCGGGTCTTCTTCAGCCAGCTTCTGGATGGCCGTGCCGAGCTTCTCCTGGTCGGCCTTCGTCTTGGGCTCGATGGCGACCTCGATGACGGGCTCGGGGAACGTCATCGACTCGAGCACGACCTGGTTGTTCGGGTCGCACAACGTGTCGCCCGTCGTCGTGTCTTTCAGACCGATGACGGCGTAGATGTGGCCAGCCGTGACCGAGTCGACCGGGTTCTCCTTGTTGGCGTGCATCTGGAAGATCTTGCCGATGCGCTCCTTCTTGCCCTTCGTCGAGTTGACGATCTGGGCGCCGGAGTCGATCGCACCCGAGTACACGCGCACGTAGGTGAGACGGCCGAAGAAGGGGTGCACCGCAACCTTGAACGCGAGCGCCGCGAAGGGCTCTTTCGCGTCAGGCTTGCGGATGATCTCCTTCTCTTCGTCGCGCGGGTCGTGCGCGATCGTGGCCGGAACGTCGAGCGGGCTCGGCAGGTAGTCGACGACCGCGTCGAGCATGGGCTGCACGCCGCGGTTCTTGAACGCCGAGCCGCACAGCACGGGGTAGATCTCCGAGGCGATCGTGAGCTTGCGGATCGCGCCCTTGATCTCGGCAACGGTCAGCTCTTCGCCACCGAAGTACTTCTCCATGAGCGCGTCGTCGGTCTCGGCGACGGCCTCGAGCAGCGCGGTGCGGTACTCATTGGCCTTGTCGACGAGGTCGGCCGGGATCTCTTCGATCTCGTACTTGGCCCCCATCTCGACGTCACCCTTGGCGTCGCCGCGCCACGTGAGCGCGCGCATCTCGACCAGGTCGACGACACCCTCGAAGGTGTTCTCGAAACCGATCGGCAGCTGGATCACGAGGGGCTTCGCGCCGAGGCGCTTGATGATCGTGTCGACCGTGAAGTAGAAGTCGGCACCGAGCTTGTCCATCTTGTTGACGAAGCAGATGCGCGGCACGTCGTACTTGTCGGCCTGGCGCCAGACGGTCTCAGACTGGGGCTCGACGCCCTCTTTGCCGTCGAAGACGGCGACGGCGCCATCGAGCACGCGCAACGAGCGCTCGACCTCGACCGTGAAGTCGACGTGGCCAGGGGTGTCGATGATGTTGATCTGGTGCTTGTTCCAGAAGCAGGTCGTCGCGGCCGACGTGATCGTGATGCCGCGCTCCTGCTCCTGCGCCATCCAGTCCATCGTGGCGGCACCGTCGTGCACCTCGCCGATCTTGTGCGTGATGCCCGTGTAGAACAGGATGCGCTCGGTCGTGGTGGTCTTGCCGGCGTCGATGTGCGCCATGATGCCGATGTTGCGGACCTTGTTCAGGTCGGTGAGCACGTCCTGTGCCACAGCGGTGTCCTTACGTTTGGTTTTTCGTCAGTGTTATGGCTTTACCCCGTGTCGGCCCGGGACGGGCCGCCACCCGAGGTTCGCAGCGGGGGCCAGAAATGGCCCCCGCCTTCAGCGAACCTCGGAGCACTACCCAGCTGTTAAACCTGCGGTTTACCAGCGGTAGTGCGCGAAGGCCTTGTTGCTCTCAGCCATCTTGTGCGTGTCTTCACGACGCTTCACCGCGGCACCGAGGCCGTTCGAGGCGTCGAGAATCTCGTTCATGAGGCGCTCGGTCATCGTCTTCTCGCGACGCGCCTTGGCGTAGCTCGTGAGCCAGCGCAGCGCGAGCGTGTTCGCACGGTGCGGCTTGACCTCGACGGGAACCTGGTAGGTCGAGCCACCGACACGACGCGACCGCACCTCGAGGGTGGGGCGCACGTTGTCGAGGGCCTTCTTCAGCGTGGCGACAGCGTCCTGGCCGTTCTTGGCGGCAACGCCCTCGAGAGCACCGTAGACGATGCGCTCGGCGAGGCCCTTCTTGCCATCGAGCAGGATCTTGTTGACGAGCTGGCTGACGATCGGGGCGCCGTAGACGGGGTCTGCGACGACGGGGCGCTTCGGCGCCGGTCCTTTACGAGGCATTACTTCTTGTCCATCTTCGCTCCGTAGCGGCTGCGCGCTTGCTTCCGGTTCTTGACCGCCTGGGTGTCGAGCGCTCCGCGCACGATCTTGTAGCGCACGCCGGGCAGGTCTTTCACACGACCGCCGCGGACGAGCACCATCGAGTGCTCCTGCAGGTTGTGGCCCTCGCCGGGAATGTAGGCGGTGACCTCGGTGCCGTTGCTGAGCTTGACGCGAGCGACCTTGCGCAGAGCCGAGTTCGGCTTCTTGGGGGTCGTCGTGTAGACGCGCGTGCAGACGCCGCGCTGCTGCGGGTTGGCCTTGAGGGCCGGCGCCTTGGTCTTCGAGACCTTCGGCGTGCGGCCCTTGCGGACCAGCTGCTGAATAGTGGGCAAAAGTGCTCCTTGTGAGTGCTGCACGGTGACAGCGGTTGCGGTTGGATGTCCCCGCCCGGAGGATCAGCCCCGGTCGGGCTCACGCGAATCCGACGGCTTCCGCGAGCGGACTCGCGGACGACGGATATGCCGTGGGGGTGTGGCGCCGCCTGCCGGAGCAGGCCGATCGTCAGGAACCCTCTGCGTGCGCCGCAACCCCACCCGCGCGACCGCGTTCACGGCACGACACAGGCGCGTGCCGAAGCACACACACTGCCAAGAGTAGACCTCGAGCGGGATGCGGTCAAACGGCCGTCGACGCGCCGATCGTCGCGCGGTGCTCGGCCAGCTCGTGCTCGTACGCGGCCCGAGCCGCGGCGTTGCGGGCGCGTGCGGTGCGCCCGCGCTTCGAGACGAGGCCGCCGACCCAGATCGGCACCTCGCGGGCGGCGATCGCCGCGGCGAAACCGAGCGGGTTGGTGAGCTGCTGCAGCACCACAGCCCCCACTTCGGAGACCGGGGCGCCGAAGGCACCGGCCGCGATGATGGCCGCGCCGACGAAACCGACCCACACGATCACCGCGACGATGAACCCGCCCAGCACGTGAGCCCACCAGCCCGCGCGGTTCACGATCACGACCAGCAGAAGGTAGGCGAACAAGAACACGACGACAGGAACCCAGAAGGTGACCGTCGAGAAGAAGCGCAGCGCCGGGGCGAGGCCTTGCGGCGATCCGACGAGCGCGATCACGATGACGAGCAGGGCGTACGCGGCGGCGAACACTCCCGTGCTGAGCAGGGCGACGAGCGCACCCACTCCGCGCGCGCCGCGGGCCTTGGGCGGCTGGGGAGCCTGCACGAAGACCACGGTCGGTGCCGCCGTCGGTGCCGGCTCCGCAGCGGACTGCTCGGGCGCGGGCTGCTCGGCAGGCGCCTGCTCGACCACGGTCGCCTCGGTGGCTGCGGAGTCGATCGGAGTCACCTCGGCGGTCGCGGCGCTCGACTGCTCCGCAGCGCCCTCGGTCGGCTGATCGGCGGGCTCGGGGGTGGTCTCAGTGGCCATGACGCGTCCTTTCACGGGGAATGCGAACGCGCCACCCTACCAAGGGGCGGTTTCGGGATGTCTATCGCGAGCATCCCGAAACCGTCTCTAGGGCGTCGGCTCAGGGGTCGGCGTCGGCGTCGCCGAGGGGTCGCCCGGGGCCGGGGTCGCGGTGTCGGTCGGCTCGGGCAGCGGCTCGGGCTCGCTGTCGGGAATCGGCGGCAGGGTCAACTGGTCGTCACCCGTGACCACGTAGATGATCATCGAGAACGTCATGTCGCCGCCGTCCTCTGACGAGCCGTTGCTGAAGTCGCCCGTCGCGATGACCGCGAACCGCGGCGACTGCTGCAGCGCTTCGATGAACGCCAGGATGCTGGGCAGATCGCCGTTGACCGTGACGGTGGTCGAGACCTGCAGCAGCGATCCCGTCGGCAGCGCTCCGGCTCCGTCCACCTCGCCCGCCGGCGGCTCGGCGCCCTCGTCAACCGGCGCTGCTGAGGTCGGTGCGGGTTCGTTGATGGCCAGGTTCTGCAGCGTCAGACCCTCAGAGAGCAGGCCGCGAACGAGCTCTTCGACCGCGGAGTCGTACTCGGCCTCGGTCGGAAACTCTTCGCGCAAGAAGGCCAGTTCGAGCAGCAGCTCGTCGATCTGCTCGAAGTCCTGCTGAAGCTGCGCGATCGCTGCCCGCGCGAGGTCGTTCTGCGCCTGCACGCCGAGCCGCTCGGAGTCAAACCTCGCCGCGTCGGCGAGCTTGGGCGAGACGCCGAGGAACCACCCGAGCGCGACGACCACGATCATGATGAGCACGGTCGCGAAGGTCCAGATTCGCGTCGCTGCGGAGTTCATTCGGTCTCCTCCTCGTCGGTACCGAACCGCTGCGAGAGGGCGAGCTCGTTGAGGTTGATCGTCACCGTCGTCTCATACCGGTCTTGCAGCAGGGTGATCGAGTCAATGCTCGCGTCGGCGAAGGTCTCGATCTCTTGCCAATCGCGGTACCAGAGCCAAGGCCGGGGCGTCGTGTCGGTGACGATGACCATCGTGACCGTTGCGACGCGCTCAGCCCGAAGCGGCCCCGTGGTGCCGAGGGCGGGCAGGGCGGGCGAGTTCGACGCGAGGGTCATCGACTCGATGACCTCGGCGGGCGTGAGTACGGCGATGTACGGTCGCAGCGACTCGCGCCAGAGCACCTCGGCCCCGGCGAGCTGCTGCCGAACCTCGGTGATCGACTGCAACTGCCCGCGCACGAGGGTGACCTCGGTGAACTCGAGCTGGGTCGCGAGCAGCTCGTCGGTGATGCGCCGTTCCTCGGCCAGGCGCGCCTCGGCCGCGGCGGCGTAGACGAACGCCCCGGCGACACCGGCGATCGTCACCAACACCACCGCAAGGCTCGCCGCGATGAGGCCGCGGCGACGCGCGCTCTCTTTGCGCCGCATCGCCACCTCGGGCGGCATGAGGTTGGCCCGGGGAACGGCGCCGTAGACGAGCGCCCCCTGCTCGCGTTGCTCTCGCCGGCTCATGCGGCACTCCCCACTGCGAGTCCGATGGCGGTGATCCAGGTCTGCATCTGCTCATCGGTGGTCTTGCCCCGCAACGAGCGGGCGACCGTGACGCCGGCGGTCGGGTTGACCGGAACCACCGAGATGCGCGTCGACTCGGCGAGCGCGCTCGCGAAGCCGCGCATCCGGGTCGCCCCACCTGCCACCGACAGGTGATCGAAGACGACACCCGTGCGGACCCCCGCGAAGTAGGCGAGCGTGTTGCGCACCGCGGTGAGCAGCTCACTCGTCGACTCGTGGATGACCTCGGCGGCGACCCGGTCTTCATCGGTCGAGCCCGCCGACGTGAGGCCGAGCTCGCGCTTGAGCGCCTCGGCGCGCTCGCGCGGCACCGAGAGGCGCGACATGAGAGCGCGGGTCGCGTCATCGCCGCCAGCGGGGACGATGCGCACGAACTGCGGCACCCCCGCCTGCACGATCACGATCGAGGTCGCGTTCGCGCCGATGTTCATGTGGACGGCGTACCCGTTCGTGGGCCCCGACATCGTGTGCACGCGGGTCATGGCGAACGGCAGCAGGTCCATGCTCACGGGGTTGAGGCCCGCGAGGGTGGCCGCCGTGACGTTGACCGTCACGGCCTGCTTGAAGGCCGCGACGAGCAGGCCATTGACAACCGGGCCCGACTCGTTCTGCCCCTCGCCGATCGGGTAGTAGTCGAGCACGGCGTCGCTGACGGGTACCGGCAGCAGATCTTGCACCTGGAAGGGGAGCGACTCGCGAATCTGCGCGAGCGGCATACGCGGCACGGCGAGGTCGCGCACGATGACGCTCTGCCCCCCGATGCCGAGCGCGACATCCTTTGAGCGGAACCCGCCAGCGGCCCACAGCCGCTTGAAGGCCGAGGCAACCGTGTGCACCTCGAGGATCTCGCCGCGCTTGACCGAACCCTCGGGCAGCGGCACCTCGTGCGCGCGCAGCACCGTCGGGTTCGCCTTCGACGCGTCGTCGATCTCGACGCCCCGCAACAGCGAGCTTCCGATGTCGACGCCCACTACTCCGACAGCCATGTCATCCCTCTCAGTCCAGTCCGAACAGCGCCAGGTACCAGCGCGCGATCGGCTCACCCAGCAGGATTCCCACCCAGGCCCCTCCCAGCATCCACGGCCCGAAGGGAATTCCCGTGTTGCGACGCGCCCGGCCGACGACGATGAGCGCGATGCCCACCACTCCGCCGAGCATGAAGGCGGCGAGCGAGCCGACCGCGAGGGCGGACCACCCGGCGAATCCCAGGTAGAGGCCCAACACGCCGGCGAGCTTGACATCGCCCATGCCCATGCCGCGCGGCGAGATGAGCGCGAGGGTCAGGTAGCCGGCGAAGAGCAGCCCGGCCCCGGCCGCGGTACGGGCGAGCGACTCGAGGTCGCCCGCCACGATCGCGGCTGCGCCGAGCAGGAGGGCGCCCACTGCGTACGAGGGCAGCACGATGGCGTCGGGGAGTCGGTGGGTGTCGAGGTCGATCGCGGCGAGCGCGATTGAGATCGCCGCGAGGTAGAGGTGCGCGATGAGCACGAGCGCCGCCGCGATCGCCTCGGCCGTGCTCGCGGCGGTGAGGATGCCGGGCAGGTGCAGCACGGCGAGCGCCGCGAAGGCGAGCGCCGTGGCAAGTTCGATGAGGGCGTAGCGCACTGAGAACGCTGCGCCGCAGTCGCGGCATCGGCCTCGCAGCACGAACCACGAGATCACGGGGATGTTGTCCCACGGGCGCACGGGCGCGGCGCACGCCGGGCACGCGCTTGGTGGGCTGACGACCGAGATGCCCGCCGGTACCCGGTGAATCACGACGTTGAGGAACGAGCCGATGGCCGCTCCGAGCACGCCGAGCAGGCTCGGGACGACGACGATCATGATCGAGCGATCAGGCCGGCACGTCGATGTCGGTGTACTCGATCAGGTCGCCAGGAGTGCCGGGGGTCGGCGTTCCGCCGACCGCGCCGGCTCCGCCCGGTCCGCCCGCCCCGTTGCCGAGGTCGAATCCGGGGATGCCGATCGGCACGTAGACGACTTCGCTGTTGTTCGAGAACGTCACGCGACCGCCGTAGTACTGACCGCGCCACGACAGCTGGTTGCTGTTCTGGATCGTGCACGGGCTGTAGATGATGATCGCGATCGCATCGCGCGTCTCGTTCTTGTTGTTGATGTCGAAACGACCGCAGCCTGTCGTCGTCGGTCGCGCGTCGGCGACCGTGTCGGGCGTGATGAATCGCAGGGCCCGGTCGATGTTGCCCTGCGAGGTGACGGTGAAGTTCTCGAGGTTGACCGTACGCGGCGTGATGAAGGTCAGGTCGGTGCGCATGTTGAGTGTGTAGTTCGCACTCGTCGAAATCGTCAGTGACGAGCATCCGCGCATGTCGATGACCGTCGGCGTCGTGTACGTGCTGAATGCGACGACTTGGCTGTTGTTCTTGCCGTTGTTGTCGATGTTGCACGGGCCGGTGTACGTGCGCACGGTCCACCCGCGCGCTTGCCAGTCGCTCGCGACGAAGTTCACATCGACCCACGGCGGGCGCGTCGGCGCGACCACGTCGGTGCGGTTGTAGAACACGGGGCTCGCACCGGTGTTGCGGCCGACGGAGCACGCGTCGCCCGCGGCATCCCAGCCGGTCGCTCCGGACGTGCAGCGCTGCCCCCAGCTGTCGATCTCGCCACGCGCGTAGACGCCGCCGCCGATGCGGGTGCTCGGGTCGATGCTCGTCGTTCCCGTTCCGGCGGCGATGATGTCGCCACCGATGGTCTTGTTGCCCTGCAACGTGACGGTGCCCGAGGCCCAGACCTTGCCGCCGGCGCTGCAGGTGTTGTTCAGCGAGATGTTGCCGTTGGCGGCGACGATGTCGCCCTCGACGTAGACGCTATTGCTGCAGACGATGTTGCCGTCGGCGACGATCACGTTCGCGGCGTTGCCGTCGAACGAGAGCAGTTCGAGGCTGTTCGAGAGGCCCGGAACGCCGTAGCTGAAGACAGCGGCTCCGGTGACAGCGGCGGAGTTGGCGCCCGGCACCCATTGGTAGACGGCCTGAACCGCTGACGCGTCTTGACCGGACGACGACTCGGAGACGCCCTGGTCGGCGGCGAACCCGGTCGACTGGATGCGGATCTGCGTCGCCGCCTCGGCGGGGCACCCGGGAGTCCACGCCGCCGAGGTGCTGATGCGGTACGCGATCGTCGAGAGGTAGAAGGGATCGGCGGCTTCATCGCCCGTGAGCGAGGGATCGATCGACCCTTGGGTCGCCTCGAGCTCGCCCGATGCCGGGCAGTCGTCGGCAAACAGCGCGGCGAGCATGGCATCGACGCCCGACTCGGCAGCCGCGTTGGCCTGCACACCCGCCCGGCTGAGCGAGGTGTATCCGAGGGCCTGCACCGTGGCGCCGGTCACGGTCAAGGTGATCATCGACGTCACGCCGAGCAGTCCGATGACAGCGATCATGGCGTTTCCACGGTCGCCGGAGGACCGGTGGAGTTTCTGAAGAATCGAGGTCAGAAGCATTGCGGACTCACATTCGATTGCGGCCCTCGGCCGGTGACGGAGGTGACGAAGAGGGTCGAAGCGCGCGTTCCGCCTTCGACAGCGAAGCGAACGGCGAGACCACGAGCACCGTCCGCCTGCAACACAGGGTACGGCGTTCCGGTCGCGTCGTCATCGGGCACGATTCCACCACTCACTTCACGCCATTCGGAGCCGACGGCTCCCGGGGTGGGTGCGGTGATCGCGCTGGTGCTGTCGCGCTGGAAGATCGCCTCGGACTCGATGTCGTAGAACCAGGCCACGCAGCGTGCCGAGCCTCCGGAGGTTGTTCGTACCACAGCGAAGACCGACGACCCATCGGCGTTGGGCACGACCGACACGGCGGTCGAGTTGCGCACGGTCTGCTCGATCGCGTTGACCACGAGTTGACCGTCAGTGGTCGAGGTCGTGACCTCACGAATCGTTTTGTCGGCCTGAAGAGAGCTGACGATGATGCCGCCCACGATCGTGACGACAATGCTGAGCAGCGCCATCGAGATCAGCAGCTCGACGAGAGTGAAGCCTCGATCGTCGTTGGTGACGGTGCGGTCGGTCATGGTGATCAGCCGCCCAGGTAAATCTGAGTTCGCGCGTCGGCGAGGGGGCGCTCATCCTCGTCGGCGTCATCGAACGCCACGACCGTGATGGTCATGACCTCGCCATCGACGCAGTCGCCGACCGCGGGAACCGTGGTCTCAACCCGGATGGTCGTGCCCTGAGCATCGACCTGGGTGATGGAGGCGTTGAGCAGCTGCGCGGCTGCGCAGGTCGCGGGCGCCGCGGTACGCGCCTGATCGATCGCCTGCGCGACGAGGCGTGTCGCGGTGGCGGAGGTGGAGTTGAGCGCCGAGGCTCGCACTCCCGAGATGATGACGGGCACGAAAGCGATCGCGAGCAGGGCGATGAGGAACATCGAGATCACGATCTCGAGTAGCCCCAGGCCCTCGTCGTTCTTGGTCACGGTGTCCTCCCCCCGGTGTCATCGTGTTGAGCGTGAAGGGGGCGGACCGGTCATTCGACCGTATCCGCCCCCGTGGGACGCGCGTGCTAGCAGGTGCCGGCGCGCGGGCCCTCGTTGGTCTCGTCGACGATCCACTCGGCGTCGTTGTGCTCGATGCAGAAGTCAGCAGCGGTCGGCGAGGCCGACAGCGTGACCGTGCTCGGGAAGCCGAGGTTCGTGAGCGTGGCCGCGTCGGCGTCGCCGTCGGGGTTGTTCACGAGGCTGCTGACGAACGCGACCTTGGCCGTGGCCAGGTCGGACTTGTAGCTGGCCTCACGAGCGGCGTCCTGCTGGCCGAGGAAGACCGGGATGGCGATCGCGGCGAGGATGCCGATGATGATCACGACCACGAGCAGCTCGATCAGGGTGAAGCCCTTGTCGTTCTTGCCCTCGGCGAGGCGAGCGCGCTGTGCGGCGAGTGCGGTGTTGAAGGACATGTGTCCGTTTCCTTTCCCATCAAGTGAATGTTGATAGGTGGGCCCCCCACGGAACATGAAACCGGCCCCCCACTTGCTATTGTGACCACCCCGCAACTGCCGCACAGCCCCCATTCCGGGGGCCTCACGGGCGCGCCTACTGGACTTGATTGAAGATGTCGAAGATCGGCAAGTACAGCGCCACGATCATGCCGCCGAGCACCACGCCGAGGAACGCGATCATGAGCGGCTCGATGAGCGAGGTGAGCGCCTCGGTGGTGCTCTGCACCTCGCTGTCATAGAAGTCGGAGATCTTCTCGAGCATCGTCTCGAGCGCACCCGAGTCTTCACCGACCGCGATCATCTGGGTGACCATGCTCGGGAAGATAGGTTGCTGCGCGAGCGGAGCGGCGATCGTGCGGCCCTGCCGCACCGAGTCCTGCACCGATTGCACGGCCTGCTCGATCTGCCAGTTGCCCGAGGTCGACCCGATGATCGAGAGCGCCTGCAGGATGGGCACGCCCGAGCCGATCATCGTTCCGAAGTTGCGCGTGAAGCGGGCGATGGCGATCTTCTTGAAGAGGTCGCCGAAGACCGGCATCTTCAGCAGCAGCGGCTCGTAGACCGACCGGAACTTCGGGGTCTGCCGATTCGCGCGCCACCAGATGGTTCCAGCGATACCGAGCACGATGAGCAAGGGGCCGACCCAGATCATGCTGTTCGAGATCACAACGAGGATCTGGGTGGGGATCGGCAGAGTTCCCCCCAGGTCGGCGAAGAGGTCTTCGAAGACGGGCACGATGAAGACGATCATGCCGACGACCGCGAGCAGGGCCATGATGAGCACGACGACCGGGTAGGTCAGGGCCGACTTGATCGTGGCCTTGAGCTCGACCTCTTTCTCGTAGTTCTTGGCCACCGATTCGAGCGAGGTCTCGAGGAAGCCGCCGACCTCGCCGGCCCGCACGAGGTTGACGAAGATGGGCGGGAACACCCGGGGATACTTCGCCAGGCTGTCAGAGAACGTTCCGCCGTCTTCGACCAGTCCGCGCACCTCGTCGAGCGTCGATGCGAGCTTCGGGTTCTCTGACTGGTCGGCGAGGATCGTCAACGACTTCAGCAGCGGAAGACCAGCACCGATCATCGTGGCGAGCTGCCGGCTCATGACGGCGAGATCCTTGATCGTCACCTTCTTGTCGAAGAGACCCCCGAGCGAGATGTCGCGGTTGAGCCCTGTGCCCCCGGCGACCTGCTCGATCGACACCGGGGCGATGCCCATGGTGCGCAGTCGCGACACGACCGAGGCCTCGCCCGCAGCATCCACCCGGCCTTTCACCAGTTTGCCGCTGGAGTCACGCCCGGTGTACGAGAACGTCAGGGTGGCGGCCATCAGCGGGCTCCTCCGAATCCGTCGGCGAAGGGCGCGGCGTCGGCCCCCGTCGCGCTGCGGTGCACGAGGCGGTTGAAGTTCTCGGCGTCTTGCATCTTCGACATCGCGGCCTCGTGCGTGACCATGTGGCTGTTGACGAGATCGGCGAGGTGCTGGTCCATCGTGTGCATGCCCGAATCCCGACCGGCCTGCAGCGCCGAGGTGATCTGGTATGTCTTGCCCTCGCGGATGAGGTTGGCGATGGCGCCCGTGGTCATCATGATCTCGGTCGCGATGATGCGCCCTTGGCCGGTGGCGCGCGGCAGCAGGGTCTGGCACACGACGCCCTGCAGCGTGAGCGCCAGCTGCGAGCGCACTTGGGACTGCTGATGCGGCGGGAAGACGTCGATGATGCGGTCGATCGTCTGCGCCGCCGACTGCGTGTGCAGGGTCGCGAAGACGAGGTGGCCCGTCTCAGCGGCGGTGAGCGCGGTCGACACGGTCTCGAGGTCGCGCAGCTCGCCGATGAGGATGACATCGGGGTCTTGCCGCAGCACCCGCTTGAGCGCGTCGGCGAACGAGTGCGTGTCACTGCCGACCTCGCGCTGGTTGACGAGCGAGCGCTGGTTCTGGTGGACGAACTCGATCGGGTCTTCGATCGTGACGATGTGGTCGGCGCGCGACTTGTTGACGAGGTCGATGAGCGCCGCGAGCGTGGTCGACTTTCCCGAACCGGTCGGACCCGTCACGAGCACGAGCCCGCGCGGCAGGGTGGCGAACTTCGAGACGACGGCCGGCACACCGAGCTGCTTGAGCGACTTGATCTCGGTCGGGATGAGGCGGAACGCCCCCGCCATGGCATCGCGGTCTTTGTAGAAGTTGACGCGGAACCGGAAGTCCCCGCGGGGGCTGATCGCGAAGTCGAGTTCCCACTCGTGCGCGAAGGCCTCGCGCTGGCGGTCGTTCATGATGCTCTCGAGGATCGTCGTGACCTCGCTGCGGCTCCACACGGGCGCCCCGACGACGGGCTTGAGCTCGCCGTCGAGCCGCACCATGGGCGGCGCATCGCCGGCGATGTGCAGGTCAGAGGCACCGCGAGCGACGACCTCGTCGAGCGCTGCGAGCAGGGCGGGGTGGATGCCCGCCATGGGGGTGCCCGCCGTGGCGACGGGCGGCGGCGCGACGACGGCGGCCGAGCCCGCGGGCGGCGGGGCCTCCGGCCCGACCCCGGTGGTCGGGGGGGCGAGGGGCGGAGCGGCGATCGTGGGCGCGACGGCCGGGGGCGGC
>NZ_JBKBLF010000018.1:0-44898 GCF_046296455.1 Microcella sp. | reverse complement strand
ATCCAGCGCCGCCTCGTCGGCCCCCGAGCGTGCCGCACCGGGCGGCCCGCGCTCGCCGCCCGCGCCCGGCAGGTCGCTGCGAGCACGAGCGCAGCGGGTGTGGAGGAGGGCCGACTGGGCCACAATGGGGGCATGAGCTTCGACCGGGTCCTCGATGCACCCGGCATGTTCCGCATCTGCTTCGTCTGCACGGGCAACATCTGCCGCTCGCCCATGGCCGAGGCCATCTTTCGCGAACTCATCCGCGCGCGCGGCTGGGAGCAGCACGTGGGCGTGCACTCGGCGGGCACGGGCGAGTGGCACGTGGGCGAGAGCAGCGATCCGCGCACGGTCGCCTCGCTGCGGGCCCGCGGCTACGACGGCGGCGGCCATCGCGCCCGGCAGTTCGATGTGACGTGGTTCGAGGGCCTCGACCTCATCATCGCCTTCGACCGCACCCACGAGCGCATCCTCAAATCGTGGGCGCCCGACGACGACGCCCGGGCGAAGGTGCACCTGCTGCTGAGCTTCGACCCCGAGGCCGGCGGCGCGCTCGACGTGCCCGACCCCTACTACTCCGACGCGGCGATGTTCGACGCCGTGCTCGGCATGATCGAGCGGTCGTGCCTCGCGCTCTTCCGCCAGCTCGAACCCGGCATACGACAGGGAGTCGTCTCATGAGCCCGCTCAGCATCCAGCCCCTCAGCCCGCTCGACGGGCGCTACCAGGCCCAGGTCGCCGCGCTCGGCGAGCACCTGAGCGAGGCGGGGCTCAACCGCGCCCGTATTCAGGTCGAGGTCGAGTGGCTGATCCACCTCACCGACGCCGAGCTGTTCGGCGCGCGCCGGCTCACGGCCGACGAGGCACGGCAGCTGCGCGCGATCGTCACCGAGTTCGGCGACGACGACATCGCCGACCTCGCCCGCCGCGAGGCCGTGACGCGCCACGACGTCAAGGCCGTCGAGTACCTCGTGCGCGACAAGCTCGCGACGCTTGGCCTCACCGAGATCGCCGAGCTCACGCACTTCGCCTGCACGAGCGAAGACATCAACAACCTCGCCTACGCCCTCACGATCCGCGCGGCCGTGCGCGATGTCTGGATGCCCCGCGCCCGCTCGCTCGTCGAGACCCTGCGCGCCCTCGCTCTCGAGCTGCGCGACCAGCCGATGCTCGCCCACACGCACGGCCAGCCCGCGACGCCCACGACGATGGGCAAAGAGCTCGCCGTCACGGTGCACCGCCTCGAGCTGCTGCTCGCCTCGGTCGACGAGGTCGAGTACCGGGGCAAGTTCTCGGGGGCCACCGGCACCTTCTCGGCGCACCTCGCCGCCGACCCCGACCACGACTGGATCAGCGCATCCCGCGACTTCGTCACGGGCCTCGGCCTCACCTGGAACCCGCTCACGACGCAGATCGAGTCGCACGACTGGCAGGCGCAGCTCTACCAGCGCATCAGCCACGTCGGCCGCGTGCTGCACAACCTGTGCACCGACGTGTGGAGCTACATCTCGATGGGCTACTTCCGGCAGATCCCCCAGCCGGGCGCGACGGGCTCGTCGACCATGCCGCACAAGATCAACCCCATCCGCTTCGAGAACGCCGAGGCGAACCTCGAGCTCGCGAGCGCCCTGCTCGACTCGCTCGCCGCGACCCTCGTGACCTCGCGCCTGCAGCGCGACCTCACCGACTCGACGACGCAGCGCAACGTGGGCGTCGCGCTCGGGCACTCGCTGCTCGCGCTCGACAACCTCATCAAGGGCCTCGGCGAGATCGCGATCGATCCGGATGCCCTGGCTCGCGATCTCGAGGGCAACTGGGAGGTGCTCGGCGAGGCGATCCAGACGGTCATCCGCGCCGAGGTCACCGCGGGCCGCAGCTCGATCGCCGACCCCTACGCGATGCTCAAAGAGCTCACGCGGGGTCACCGCATCGGCGGCGACGAGCTGCGCGCCTTCGTCGAGGGGCTCGACATCTCGGCCGAGGCCAAGGCCCGGCTCGTGGCGCTCACGCCGGCGGGCTACACCGGCGCCGCATCCCGCCTCGTCGACTTCGTCGACCCCGCACTCGGCGAGTAGCGGCGACCGCGGCTCAGTCGTTCTTGGTCTCGGGCTCGCGCTCGCCGTCGCCCGGGCGGTTGGGGGTGATCGCGAGCATGAGCATCGCGAGCACGACGAGATCGAGCACGAAGGTGCCGCCGAACACGATGAGCGAGAAGATCGGCTCGCGCGTGACCATGAGGGTGATGAGCCCGACGAAGACCGCGACGAGCGCCGCGAGGCCGACGAGCTCGCCGGGGCCGAGCGTGACGCGGGGGCGGGGTTCGGTCATGAGGCGGTGCTCTCTTTCACGAGGGGCGTCCACTTGAGACTGAGGCCGGCGATGAGCAGAAAGATGCCGAGCACGACGGCATAGGCGCCGAAGAAGCCGACGGCGCTCACCGAGTCGCCGACGAGGGCGAGCACGATCGCGAGAGCGAGCGTGCCGGCACCGATGATGACGGCGTCGCGCGCGAGCGGGCTGACACCGCGGTGGCGCATGCCCCACACGAGCTCGAGCGCGCCCGCGAGCACGGCGTACCCGCCGACGAGCAGCAGCAGCACGGGCAGGCCGCCCCCGAGGGTCGCGACCGCGACGAAGGCGAGCGCACCGGCGACTCCCGCGACGATCGCGAGGCCGCGGTGCAGTGCCCGCGCAGGCTCGGCCGCGGTCTCGCGCCAGCCCGCGACGAGCAGCGCGAGAGCGGTGGCGAGCCCGAAGACGCCGAGCATCGTCAGGCCGAGGGCGGGGGAGTGGTCGGCCGTGAAGGTGATGATGACGCCGACGGCGATCGCCGGCACAGCCCGCAGCACGGGGGCGAGCCACCCAGAGCGCTCGGCAGCGGTCGAAGTGGGCTCGGCGGTCATTGCTCCATCGTAGAGCGGCGAGACCGAGAGGCTCCTGCGACCCGGGGCGGTCGAGGGCTCAGCGGTGAGGCGCTCAGATGCGCGGCATGTCGGCGAAGCGCGAGAAGTGCCCGTGGAAGCCGACCGTGATCGTGTCGGTCGGGCCGTTGCGGTGCTTGGCGACGATGAAGTCGGCCTCGCCCGCGCGCGGGTTCTCTTTCTCGTAGGCGCTCTCGCGGTGCAGCAGAATCACCATGTCGGCGTCTTGCTCGAGCGACCCCGACTCGCGCAGGTCGCTGAGCGCGGGCTTCTTGTCGGCGCGCTGCTCGGGGCCGCGGTTGAGCTGGGAGAGTGCGACGACGGGCACCTGCAGCTCTTTCGCCATGAGCTTGAGCGCGCGCGAGAACTCGCTGACCTCCTGCTGACGGCTCTCGACGCGCTTACCGCTCGTCATGAGCTGCAGGTAGTCGATGATGACCATCTTGAGGCCGACCTTCTGCTTGAGGCGGCGGCACTTGGCGCGGATCTCGACGAGGGTCATGTTGGGGCTGTCGTCGATGTAGAGGGGGGCGTCGTTGATGCGCCCGCGCGTGGCCGCGATCGTCGTCCAGTCGCGGGCGTCGACCGTGCCCTTGCGCATGGCCTGCAGCGGCACCGAGGCCTCGGCCGAGAGCAGGCGCATCGCGATCTCGCTGCGCCCCATCTCGAGCGAGAAGATGATCGTCGGCAGGTCGTGCTTGATGGCGGCGGCGCGCGCGAAGTCGAGGGCGAGGGTCGATTTGCCGAGTGCCGGACGCGCGGCGACGAGCACGAGCTGGCCGGGGTGCAGACCGTTGGTCAGTGCATCCAGATCATGAAAGCCCGTGGGCACGCCCGTCATCTGGCCGTCGCGGCCCTTGGCGGCCTCGATCTCGTCGATCGCGGTCGTCACGGCCTCGGTGAGGGGGATGAAGTCTTCGGCCTCGACACCGCCCGCGACCTGGTAGATCTCGGCCTGCGCGTTGTTGACGAGGTCGGTGACCTCGCCCTCGGACGCGTAGCCCATCTGCACGATGCGCGTACCCGCCTCGACGAGGCGCCGCAGCACGGCCTTCTCGGCGACGAGCGAGGCGTAGTAGCCCGCGTTCGCGGCGGTCGGCACGATGGCCGTGAGCGTGTGCAGGTAGTCGGCACCGCCGGCGCGGCTGAGCGCGCCCGACTTCGTGAGCTCGTCGGTGACGGCGATGACGTCGGTGGGCTCGCCGTGCGAGTAGAGCGTGAGGATCGCCTCGAAGATCACCTCGTGCTTGGGGATGTAGAAGTCGATGCCCCGCACCGATTCGATGACGTCGGCGACCGCGTCTTTGCTCAGCAGCATGCCGCCGAGTGCGCTCTGCTCGGCGAGCAGGTCGTGCGGCGGCACGCGATCGTGCGAACGGGCGTCGCTCGAGGGCCGGGATTCGGGGGCGCGCGAGTCGGACGCGGTCGAGATGTGCGCGATCGACATGTGCCCCTCCTCCCCGTTCGCGACGCCGTGCCTCAGGTCTACTGCCGACCACTGACGGCGGCCTCGACGACGCGCCAGCGGCGGCGGTTCGTCGTGCGCGCCCACCCTAGGAACCGGGCGCCCGCAGCCTCAAATCAGGCCTGTGGATAACTGTGTGGAATCGTGCGGAGAAACGCCGTGCTCCGTGTGAGCAAGGTGTGGAAAGTGCTGTGCACTCTCAACGAGTTGCTGCGTCGATACCGGCTCTGACCAGGCCTTCAACTGTGCACACGGTGTGTGGAGAAAGAGGGTTCAACCGTGCCATGAGACTTGCCGATGCCGGCGGCCGAGCTGTGGACGAACACGCCGACGAGCCCTTGACAGCGGGATGCAGAAAGCGGTACCCGCGCCGAGGCGCGAGTACCGCTTTCGAGCGCTGCGATGACTACTTCGCGGCCACGACCGAGATCGTGATGGTCGCGACGATGCCGTCGCGCAGCTTGAGGATCGCCTCGTGCTGGCCGAGCCCCTTGATGGGCGCGACGAGCTCGAGCAGGCGCTTGTCGATCGAGCCGAGACCGGCAGCGGCCACCGCGTCGGCGATGTCGCCGGTCTTGACCGAGCCGAACAGGCGGCCCTCGGCGCCCGCCTTGACGGCGAGCGTGACCGGGTTGGCCTCGAGGCGGGCCTTGAGATCCATGGCCTCCTCGATCGTGGCGTGCTCGCGCGCGGCGCGGGCGGCCTTGATCGAGTCGACCTGCTTCTCGCCACCGCGGCTCCACGCCACGGCGAGACCCTGCGGGATGAGGTAGTTGCGGGCGTACCCGTTCTTGACCTCGACGACGTCGCCGGGCGCACCGAGACCGGTGACGTCCTGCGTGAGGATGAGCTTCGACATCAGGTACTCCTATCGGCCCGCGCCGGCGTACGGAAGCAGGGCCATCTCGCGCGCGTTCTTGACGGCGCGGGCGATGAGGCGCTGCTCCTGCACGGAGACACCGGTGATGCGACGGGCGCGGATCTTCCCGCGCTCCGAGATGAACTTGCGGAGGGTCGCGACGTCTTTGTAGTCGATGACGCCGACGCGGATCGCCTTCGCGGGAGCGGCGTTCTTCGCGCCCTTGCCCCCGCGCGGCTTGCGGCGGTCGCCGCTGCTCTTGCCAGCCATGTGGTTGTCCTTTTCTTACGGGATGTTCAGTGGTGATCCGGTGCGCGACCGGATCAGAAGGGAGTGTCGTCCGAGAACGAGCCGGGAGTGTTCCACACGTCGCCGCCGGCGGCAGGAGCGCCGCCCGCCGCGGGTGCGCCCCAGGGCTCGTCGGCGATCGGAGCGCCACCGCCCCGGCCGCCGCCCATGGCGCCGCCGGTGCTCGCGCTGCGCGTCACCTGAGCGGTGGCGTAGCGCAGGCTCGGGCCGATCTCGTCGACCTCGAGCTCGATGGTGGTGCGCTTCTCGCCCTCTTTCGTCTCGTACGACCGCTGCTTCAGGCGACCCTGCGCGATGACGCGCGAGCCCTTGGTCAGCGACGAGGCGACGTGCTCGGCGAACTCTCGCCACACGCTCGCGCGCAGGAACAGCGCCTCGCCGTCCTTCCACTCGTTCGACGCGCGGTCGAACGAACGGGGGGTCGAGGCGATAGTGAAGTTCGCGACGGCGAGTCCGCTCTGCGTGTACCGCAGCTCGGGGTCGGCGGTCAGGTTGCCGACAACGGTGATGATCGTCTCGCCGGCCACGACTACTCCGCGGCCTTGGCGGTCGAGGCGGCCTTCGTCGCGGCGACCGCCGCGCGAGCGGCCTTCGCCTCGGCGCGGGCCGTGTTCTCGGCGGCGATGGACGCAGCGCGGGCGACGGCCTCTTCGGTGCGCAGCACCTTGGTGCGCATGACGGCCTCGCTGAGCTTCAGCTGGCGGTCGAGCTCTTGCGTCGCGGCCGAGGTCGCCGAGAAGTTGACGACGGCGTAGATGCCCTCGGTCTTCTTGTTGATCTCGTACGCGAGCCGGCGACGGCCCCAGATGTCGACGTTCTCGATGGTGCCGCCGTCGTTCCGGATCACGCCGAGGAACTTGTCCAGGCTCGGAGCGACAGTGCGCTCATCGATCTCCGGGTCGAGAATGACCATCAATTCGTACTGATGCATGACTCACCCACCTCCTTCGGACTCGAACGGCTGCAGACGGTCTGCAGCAGGAGGGTTATGGCATCGTTCGCCACCGCGCGCCAGAGCGGCGGGGCAACCTGCAGAGTCTAGTCGGATGCGGAGCCCGACTCAAACCACCGGCCTCGTCACCCGACCCGCTGCGCGTACCACTCGCGCAATCGCCGCTCGGCCTCGTCGGCGCCGAGCGGCCCCGCGTCGAGCCGCAGCTCGAGCAGGAACCGGTACGCCTCACCCACGATCGGCCCGGGTCGCAGGTCGAGCAGGGCCATGATCTGCTCGCCGTCGAGATCGGGGCGGATCGATTGCAGCTCTTCTTGCTCGGCGAGGGCGGCGATGCGCGCCTCCAGCTCGTCGTAAGCGCCGCGCAACCGCGCCTCTTTGCGGCGGTTGCGGGTCGTGACGTCGGCGCGGGTCAGAATGTGCAGGCGCTCGAGCAGGGCATCCGCGTCGCGCACATACCGGCGCACGCCCGAGTCGGTCCACGGGGCGTCGCTGTAGCCGAAGAAGCGCAGGTGCAGCTCGATGAGGCGGCTGACCGCCGTGATCGTGTCTTTGTCGAAGCGCAGCGCGGTCAGCCGTTTGCGCGCGAGCTTGGCGCCGACGACGTCGTGGTGGTGGAAGGTGACGGCGCCGCCGGGCTCGACGCGCTTGGTCGCGGGCTTGCCGATGTCGTGCAGCAGCGCGGCGAGCCGCAGCACGACGTCGGGCGCGGCCCCGGGGGTGCGCTCGGACTCGAGCTCGATCGCCTGCTCGAGCACGGTGAGCGAGTGCTCGTAGACGTCTTTGTGGTGGGCGTGCTCGTCGACCTCGAGCCGCAGCGCCGGCAGCTCGGGCAGCACGATCGCCGCGAGCCTGGTGTCGACGAGCAGCGCGAGACCGCGACGCGGCTCGGTCGTGCTCAGCAGCTTGACGAGCTCGTCGCGCACGCGCTCGGCCGAGATGATCGCGAGGCGCTCGCGCATGCGAGCCATCGCCTCGACGACGGCGGGGTCGACGTCGACCTGCAGCTGGGCGGCGAACCGCGCGGCCCGCAGCATGCGCAGGGGGTCGTCGCCGAACGAGTCGTCGGGGCTGCCGGGCGTCATGAGCCGGCGCGCGAAGAGGTCGTCGAGGCCGCCCGAGGGGTCGACGAGGGTGCGACCCGGCAGCCGCAAGGCCATGGCGTTGATCGTGAAGTCGCGGCGGATCAGGTCGCCCTCGAGCGAGTCGCCGAACGCCACCTCGGGCTTGCGCGAGTCGGGGGAGTACGCGTCGGCCCGATAGGTCGTGATCTCGACGGTGTGCGGCCCGAGCCGCGCGCCGATCGTGCCGAAGGCGCGGCCGATGTCCCAGTGCGCGTCGGCGACGGGCTTGACGATGCGGATGATGTCGTCGGGCCGCGCCGAGGTCGCCAGGTCGAGGTCGTTGACGGGACGACCCAGAAAGGCGTCGCGCACGGGGCCGCCCACGAGGGCCAGCTCGTGGCCCGCCGCGGCGAAGCGCTCGGCGAGCGCTGCGAGGGGCTCGGATGCGGCGAGGGCCTCGAGTCGGGTGACGGCCTCGGCCACGCTCTCCATAGTCACCAGAGTCTAGACTTCCCCCATGTCGGTCGAGCGGGAACGAGCACCCCGCCCCGCCCTCCTCACCCTCGCTCGCGCGGGCGCCGCCGCCGCCATCGCGACCGCGCTCGCGATGGCCCCGCTGCCGGTGATCGAGCCGGGGGGCGCAGCGCGCGCCGCGACGACCGATGCCCCGGCCGAGGTCGCGATCGACCTGCTCGCCGCCCCGTCTGCGACGGGCATCGTGCGGGCGGGAGACGACCTGAGCGTGCGGGTGACCGTGACCAACGCGGGCGAACAGCCGACCGGCGCGATCTCTGTCGCGCTCGGCCTCGACGCGGCGCGCTCCGCCACGGCCGCCGAGCTCGCGGCCTGGTTCGACGGCGTGACCGTCGCGAGCTCTGATCAGCGGGTGGCCACGGCGTCGCTCTCGTCGCTCGATCCCGGGGCGAGCGCCGTGCTCGACCTGATCGTGCCTGCTGAGCGCGCAGCCCTCAGCGGGCCGTTCGGCGCGCGCCTCGCTGTCGTGCGCGCCACGATCGACGACGAGGTCGCGGCCGTCGACCGCACCGCGGTCGTCTGGGTGCCGAGCGCGACGACCGTGCCCGAAGCCGCCACGACCTTCGTCGCCGCGATCTCGACCCCCGGAGAGAGCGCGGCGTTTCTCGATGCCGACGCCCTCGCCGCGTACACCGCCGAGGCGGGGGCACTCACGCGCACCCTCGACGCCGTCGCCGGGCGCCCCGTGCTGCTCGCGATCGACCCCCGCATCATCGCCTCCATCCGCCGCCTGGGCGCCGACGCCCCGGCCACGGCGACGGCCTTCCTCGAGCGGCTGTCGAACGCGCCCAACGAGAGCTTCGTGCTGCCCTGGGCCGACGCCGACCCCATCGCCACGATCGCCGCACAGGGCGTGCCGCTGCCCGAGACCGAGGGCACGGGCGTCGTCGACGCGACCACGGCCAATGTCGAGGGCGCGAGCCCCAGCCCGAGCCCCGAGCCGGGCCCGACCGTGACCCTCGATGAGCTCACGGCCTGGCCCGCGACGCTCGACGGCTGGAACTGGCTCGACCACGGTGCGCTGTCGGCCGATGGCCTGCCCGTGCTCGCCGAGGCGGGCACGAGGGTGCTCGTGGCGCCCGCGGCCGCCCTCGGCAGCGCTGCCGCCGTGCAGCGCGGCGGCGAGATCACGCTGGTGCGCACCGACGACGCGCTCGCCGCCTCCGCCCGCGACGCGAGCCTCGCGGTCTCGCAGCAGCGCTTCGACCGGTCGATGGCGCGCGTCTCGTCGCTGCTCGCCGCGACGGCGAGCGCTGAGCCGGGCATCCCGACCCTCATCGCGCTCAGTCGCGGGCAGCTGGCGGGAACCGACCGCCTCATCGACACGATCGCGCAGACCGTGGCGCTGCCCTGGGCACGCGGGGCTGAGGCCTCGGCGGCGCTCTCGCGCCCTGCCGCCGAGGCGGTCGTCGGAGCCGCCGGCGCTGACGACGCCCGTGCGCAGGCCGTGCGCTCGGCGCTCGAGGCCGAGGCCGCCGACCGAGTGTTCGCGGGCATCGCCGTCACGCCCGCGGCGATCACCGACATTCGCCGGCTCGAGCTGCTCGCCGCGCTCTCGCAAGGCTGGGGCGAGCGCTCGACCGAGGCGCTGCGCGGCTTCACGAGCGACTCGATCGCGCTGCGCTCCTCGGTGCAGGTGGTCGAGAGCAGCGCGATCACGCTGCTCGCCGACCGGGCCTCGCTGCCCGTCACGGTGCAGAACGACCTCGACGTGGCGGTGCGCGTCTTCGTGCGCGTCGAACCCGACACGGCGCAGCTGCGCGTCGTCGATCCCCGCGTCGAGACGCTCGTCGAGCCGCAGTCGCAGACGCGAGCGCTCGTGCCCGTCGAGTCGCTCACGAACGGCCAGGTCGATATCGCCGTCTCGGTGCGGGATGCCGAGGCCCGCGTCATCGGAACCCCCACGCGCGTCTCGCTCAACCTGCAGGCCGGGTGGGAGACCGCGGGAACGATCGCCGTGGCCATCGCGCTGCTCGCCCTGCTCATCGCCGGCATCGTGCGCGACGTGCGCAAGCGCCGCCGCCGCGCGCAGAGCGACGACGCGGTCGTCGAGGCGCAGGACGCCCCGTGAGCGATCGCGAGAGCGGCGGAATCGGCCGAGCGAGCATGATGCTCGCCTCGGGCACGATCGTCTCGCGCCTGCTCGGCTTCGTGAGCGCGGTCGTGCTGGCCCAGACGATCGGCACGGTCGGGGCGGGGGCCGACGCCTTCGCGCTCGCCAACCAGCTGCCGAACAACATCTACGCGATCGTCGCGGGCGGGGTGCTGAGCGCCGTGCTCGTGCCGCAGATCGTCAAGGCTGCCCTGCACGACGATGGCGGGCAGCGGTTCATCAACCGGCTCGTGACGCTCGGGCTCGTCGTGTTCTTCGCCGCGGCGGTCATCGCGACCCTCGCGGCGCCCCTGCTCGTGTCGCTCTACGCCCAACAGTCGGTCGACGGCGGGCGGGGCTTCACCGACGACGAGCTCGCGCTCGCGGTGGCCTTCGCGTACTGGTGCCTGCCGCAAGTGCTGTTCTACGCCGTCTACAGCCTGCTCGGCGAGGTGCTCAACGCCCGACGCGTGTTCGGCCCCTTCACGTGGGCCCCCGCGCTCAACAACGTCGTCGTCATCATCGGCCTCATCGCCTTCACGATGCTGTTCTCTGAGGATGTTCAGGTCGCGACCGCCTGGACGCCCGCGATGATCGCGGTGCTCGCCGGCTCGGCGACCCTCGGCATCGCCGTGCAGGCGCTCGTGCTCTTCGCCTTCTGGCGCCGGGCCGGATTGCGCTACCGACCCGACTTCCGCTGGCGCGGTGTCGGGCTCGGAGCGACGGGCCGCGCGGCCGGGTGGGTCTTCGGCATGGTCATCGTCACGCAGCTGGCCGGCATCGTGCAGGCCAACGTGGCCTCGCTCTCGGCGGCGGGCGGCGAGCCCTCGCTCGCCGTGCTGCGCTTCTCGTGGCTCATCTTCATGCTGCCGCACTCGGTCGTCACGGTGTCGCTCGCCACGGCCTACTTCACCCGCATGAGCGCGCACGCGCGCGACGACGATCGCGACGCCGTGCGGGCCGATGTGAGCGAATCGCTGCGGCGCATCCTCATGATCATGGTGCTCGCGACCGTCGGGCTGCTCGTGGTCGCCGGACCCTTCGCGCGGCTCTTCGGCGGGGCTCCCGAGGTCGTCGACGGCATGGCGCGCGTGATCGTGGCCTTCGTGCTCGGGCTCATCCCCTTCACCGTGCTCTTCGTCGTGCAGCGGGTGTTCTACGCGCTCGGCGACACCCGCACGCCCTTCTTCATCCAGCTCGCCCAGGCGGGCGTGTTCGTCGCCGGCGCCGCGCTCGTCGCGACGCTGCCGACCGGCTCGATCGCCGTCGGCATCGCCCTCGTCACCTCGCTCGCCGGAACCGTGCAGACGCTCATCGCGCTGCTGCTGCTGCGCCGCCGACTCGGCGGTGTCGACGGGCGGCACGTGCTCACGCGGTTCGGGCAGTTCGCCCTCGCGGCGGTGCCGGCGAGCGCCGCGGGCGTGCTCGTCGGCGCCGGGCTCGGCGCCTTCGCCCTCGAGGGCTGGGCGCGCTCGGGCGAGGGCGCGGCCGTGCTCACGATGCTCGCCATCGCGGCGATCATGACCCTCGTCTACGCGGGTGTTCTCGCCCTGCTGCGCCTGCCCGAGTTCACGGCGATCACCGAGCCGATCATCCGGCGCTTGCGGCGCTGACGGCAGGTGAACAGCGGCTGAACGCGAGCCGCCCGCGGAATAGTGCCGACCTAGACTGGGTTGTCACTGCTGCCGCCCGCGCGGGCGGCGACCGCACGGCGAACGCCGACCGCAAGGGGAATCATGCGCCACGTCATCATCATCGGCTCCGGCCCTGCCGGATACACCGCGGCCATCTACGCCGCGCGCGCGAACCTCGCGCCGCTCGTCATCGCGAGCTCGGTCGAGTTCGGCGGCGAGCTCATGAAGACCACCGAGGTCGAGAACTTCCCCGGGTTCCCTGAGGGCATCATGGGCCCTGAGCTCATGACCCGCATGCAGCAGCAGGCCGAGCGCTTCGGTGCCGAGATCGTCTACGACGATGTCGTCTCGCTCGAGCTCGACGGCCCCGTCAAGGCCGTGACGCTCGGCAACGGCGACCGCCACGAGGCGCACGCGGTGATCTACGCCACGGGCTCGGCCTACCGCAAGCTCGGCCTGCCCGACGAAGACCGCCTGAGCGGCTACGGCGTCTCGTGGTGCGCCACGTGCGACGGCGCGTTCTTCCGGCAGAAGACCGTCGCGGTCGTCGGCGGCGGCGACTCGGCCATGGAGGAGGCGACCTTCTTGACGCGCTTCGTCGACAAGGTCTACCTCATCCACCGCAGCGAGAGCTTTCGCGCCTCAGCGGCCATGCTCGATCGCGCCAAGGCCGACGAGAAGATCGAGTTCGTCATGAACACGCGCATCGAGCAGATCTTCGGTGCCGACCTCGTGACGGGCGTCGGCCTCGTCGACACCGTCACGGGCGAGCAGCGCACGCTCGACGTGCAGGGGGTGTTCGTCGCGATCGGCTCCGACCCGCGCACCCACCTGGTGCACGGCGTGCTCGAGCTCACCGAGCAGGGCACGATCGCCGTGGATGGCCGCTCGTCGCGCACGAGCCTGCCGGGCGTCTTCGCCGCGGGTGACGTGGTCGACCCCACCTACAAGCAGGCGATCACCGCCGCCGGCAGCGGCACGGTGGCCGCCCTCGATGCCCAGCACTACCTCGAGACCGTGCACGATGCGAGCCGCGCCGCGGCCAGCGCGGTCTGATCCGACCGAGTAACGACTAAGGAGAACCCATGAGCACGCGCGATGTGACCGACGCCACCTTCGAGGCCGAGGTGCTGAAGAACGAGAAGACGATCATGGTCGACTTCTGGGCAGAGTGGTGCGGCCCGTGCCGCGCCGTCTCGCCGATCCTCGACGCGATCGCGGCCGAGCACCCCGACAAGCTCGAGATCGTCAAGCTCGACGTCGACGCCAACCCCGAGACGGCCATGAAGTACCAGATCACCTCGATCCCGGCCATGAAGGTGTTCCGCGGCGGCGAGGTCGTCAAGACCGTCATCGGCGCCAAGCCCAAGCCCGCACTCGAGGCCGACCTCGCCGAGTTCCTGGTCTGAGCGCTCCCCGCGCAGAAGCCCGTCCCCCGATGCGGGGGCGGGCTTCTGCGCATTCGGCCCGTATTCTTGATCGCACGTGCTCCGGGGGTCCGTCCGCCGCGTCGCTCCGCACCGGCCGCACGCCGACATCGAGAACGGGCACAGCATGACGATCTCCCGCGAGGGCACGAACCTCGACCCGTGGTACGGCCACTACGCCGACCGCACCTCGGGGCTGAGCGCCTCCGAGGTGCGCGCGCTGTTCGCGGTGGCCTCGCGGCCCGAGGTCGTCTCGCTCGCCGGCGGTATGCCGTTCGTCTCGGCGCTGCCCCTGCCCACGATCACCGAGTCGATGGACCGCGTCATGCGCGAGCGCGGGGCTGCGGCCCTGCAGTACGGCTCGGGGCAGGGCACGCCCGAGCTGCGCGAGCACATCCTCGAGATCATGGCGCTCGAGGGAATCCGCGCGGGCGTCGACGACGTCGTCGTCACGACGGGCTCGCAGCAGGCGCTCGACCTCGTCGCGAAGCTGTTCCTCGACCCGGGCGACGTCGTGCTCGCCGAGTCGCCGTCGTACGTCGGGGCGATGGGCATCTTCCGCTCGTACCAGGCCGAGGTCGCGCACATCGCGATGGATGCCGACGGCATGATCCCCGCGGCCCTCACCGAGCGCATCCAGTCGCTGCGCGCGGCGGGCAAGCGGCTCAAGCTGCTCTACCTGATCCCCAACTTCCACAACCCCGCGGGCGTGACGCTCTCGAGCGCGCGCCGCCTCGAGATCATCGATATCGCGCGCAGTGCGGGCATCCTGATCCTCGAGGACAACCCATACGGGTTGTTGTGGTTCGATCGCCCCGCCCCGGCGGCCATGCGCAGCGTCGAGACCGACGGCATCGTCTACCTCGGTTCGTTCTCGAAGACGCTCGCGCCGGGCTTCCGCGTGGGCTGGGCCCTCGCGCCGCACGCGATCCGCGAGAAGCTCGTGCTCGCGGCCGAGGCCGCCATCCTCAGCCCCAGCTCGCTCAACCAGATGGTCATCAGCGACTACCTCGACCGAGCCGACTGGCGCGGCCAGATCGACGTGTTCCGCGACCTCTACCGCGAGCGCCGCGACGCCATGATCGATGCGCTCGAGCAGTACCTGCCCGACCTCAGCTGGACGATGCCGAACGGCGGCTTCTACGTGTGGGTCACGCTCACCGAGGGCCTCGACTCGAAGGCCATGCTGCCGCGCGCCGTCAAAGAGCTCGTCGCCTACACGCCCGGCACCGCCTTCTTCGCCGACGGCTCGGGACGCGGCCACCTGCGACTGGCGTTCTGCTACCCGCCGCCCGCCGAGATCCGCGAGGGCATCCGCCGGCTCGCGACCGTCGTGCGCGGCGAGCAAGAGCTGCTCGAGACCTTCTCGCCCACCGGCCCGATCGCGGCCGTCGCCTACGACCCCCACGTGGCGAGTCCGCCGCCGAACCTCTCATGAGCCAGGATGCTGCGCCCATGACCGGCCCCGACGCACCCGCTCGCCGCGTCGTCGTGCTCGCCGGCGGCATCTCGCACGAGCGCGACATCTCACTCAAGTCGGGGCGCCGGGTCGCCGACGGCCTGGCCGCGCACGGCCTCAACGTGTCGCTGCTCGATCCCGACGCCGCGCTGCTGCCCGCCCTGCTCGCCAATCGGCCCGATGTCGTGTGGCCGACGCTGCACGGGGCGAGCGGAGAAGACGGCGCGCTGCGCAGCCTGCTCGAGTTCATGGGCCTGCCCTATGTGGGCTCGTCGGCGAGCGCGACGCGCCTCGCCTGGGACAAGCCGCGCGCAAAGACCATCGTCGAGCGCGCGGGGGTT
Source organism: Microcella sp. (assembly GCF_046296455.1). Taxonomy (GTDB): domain Bacteria; phylum Actinomycetota; class Actinomycetes; order Actinomycetales; family Microbacteriaceae; genus Microcella. The sequence continues at coordinate 29,862 of NZ_JBKBLF010000018.1, read as the reverse complement.
CCCACCCCGCACTCAATCGCCCTCACGCGCGACGCGTTCCGCGAGCTGGGCGCCGAGAGCGTGCTCGCGGTCGTGCGCGGCGAGCTGCCCCCGCCCGTCGCCGTCAAGCCCGCGCAGGGCGGCTCGGCCCAGGGAGTGAGCCTCGTCGACACCGACGACGAGCTGCGGCGCGCGATGGTGCTCGCCTACACGTACTGCGACGTCGCGCTCATCGAGCAGCGCATCACGGGCGTCGAAGTGGCCATCGGCATCATCGACACGGGTGATGGTCCCGTCGCCCTGCCGGCCGTCGAGATCGAACCGCTCTCGGGCGTCTACGGCTTCGAGGCCCGCTACAACGCGGGGGAGACGCGCTTCTACGCCCCCGCGCGCATCGACGACGCGACAGCCGCGCGCGCCACCGAGGTGGCCCTCGCAGCGCACCGCGCGCTCGGCCTGCGGCACATCAGCCGCATCGACCTCATCATCGACGGCGCCGGCACCCCGTGGTTCCTCGAGGCGAGCGTCATGCCCGGCCTGACCGAGACCTCGACCTTCGCGCTCGCGCTCGAGGCCGCGGGCCACGACGTGGGCTGGGTCTACGCCGAGCTCGCGCAGGCCGCCGTGCGCGAGGCCCGGCGCTAGCGGCTCTGCCTAGCGAAACCCGTCGTCGCCGAGCTCACCGAGGATTCGGTTGAGGTCGGCCACGGTCGCGAAGTCGATGACGAGCGAGCCCTTCTTCTGGCCGAGCGTGATCGAGACACGGGTGTTGAGCCGGTCGCCGAGCCGCTCGGCGATCTCGTTGAGCTGACCCTGCTTCGATCCTGCCGCCGGCCTCTTGGCCGGCTTCGCGCCGGCGGCTGACCCGCTCAGCAGCGCCGCAGCGGCCTCGGCCTGCCGCACCGAGAGCTCTTCGTTGACGATCTTGTCTGAGAGCTTGAGCATCGCGGCCGGGCTGCCCGCGGCGAGAATCGCGCGCGCGTGGCCCGGGGTCAGCACCCCCGCCGCCACGCGACTCTGCACGGCCTGCGGCAGCTTGAGCAGCCGCAGGGTGTTGGTGATCTGCGGGCGCGACCGGCCGAGTCGCTCGGCCAGCTGCTCTTGTGTGATGCCGAAGTCCTCGAGCAGCTGCTGGTAGGCGCTCGCTTCTTCCAGGGCGTTCAGCTGCGCACGGTGCAGGTTCTCGAGCAGGGCATCCCGCAGCATGTTGTCGTCGCTCGTGTTGCGCACGATCGCGGGGATCGCCTCGAGACCGGCGATCGTGGATGCCCGCAGCCGGCGCTCGCCCATGATGAGCTCGTAGGCGGGCTCTCCCGGCTGAGCCCCGGCGCGCTCGCGCACGACGATGGGCTGCAGCACCCCGAACTCGCGCACCGAGTGCACGAGCTCGGCGAGCTCTTCTTCGCGGAACTCGGTGCGCGGCTGCTGCGGGTTCGGCACGATGTCGCTCGGGGCGATGGCCGCGAGGCGCGCGCCGGGCACGACCGCGAGCTGCTCGCCCTCGGTGGGGGCGGGGGAGGGGAAGAACACGTCGACCGGCCGGTCGCCCTCGCCCGTGGGGATGAGGGCGCCGATGCCGCGACCCAGTCCGGTGCGCTTCTGAGCCATCAGGCGGCCTCTCCTCGACGGGCGATCTCGGCGGCGGCCTCGAGGTACGACAGCGAGCCGGGCGAGCCCTCGTCATAGCTGATGACGCTCTGGCCGTAGCTCGGGGCCTCGCTGATGCGCACCGAGCGGGGGATGAGGGTGTCGAGCACCTGCTCGGGAAAGTGCTCGCGCACATCTTGCACCACCTGGTTGGCGAGGTTGGTGCGGGAGTCGTACATCGTCAGCAGGATCGTCGAGACGCGCAGCTGGGGGTTCAGGTGCCGCTCGATCAGCTGGATGCTGTTGAGCAGCTGGCTGAGCCCCTCGAGCGCGTAGTACTCGCACTGGATGGGGATGAGCACCTCGCGCGCGGCGACGAAGGCGTTGATCGTCAGCAGGCCCAGCGACGGCGGGCAGTCGATGAAGACGTAGTGGAAGGGCTCGGGACTCGCGGCGAGGAAGGCGTCGAGGGCCGAGCGCAGGCGCTGCTCGCGCGCCACGAGCGAGACGAGCTCGATCTCGGCACCCGCGAGGTGGATGGTCGCGGGCACGCAGTACAGCTGCGCGAACTCGGGACTCTTCTGCACGACGTCAGCGAGAGGCGAGTCGCCGACGACGACGTCGTAGACGCTCGGGGTATCGGCGCGATGCTCGACACCGAGCGCCGTCGAGGCGTTGCCCTGGGGGTCGAGGTCGATCACGAGCACGCGCGCGCCGCTGCGCGCGAGGGCGGCAGCGAGATTGACGGTCGTGGTCGTCTTGCCGACACCGCCCTTCTGATTCGAGACGGTCAGCACGCGCGTCGCGGCCGGCAGGGGCAGGCTCGTCGCCTCGAGTGCGATGCGCCGACGAGTGATCTCCGCGACCTCACGCGCCAGGGGCGTGGTCTCGTCGTACGGTCCCTCGGTCGTCACTGATGAGCCTCCTGCTCGAATGTTTCACGTGAAACGTGCGCCGATGCACGGCACTCCGCGGGGCTCCCGCGGCGCGATGAGACGCGACCGGTCAGGATGCCCCGCCTACTGTAGCCCGAAACAGCCGGGTCACCTCGGGCACGAGCCCGCCGCCGAGCTCAAGCACCTCGGCATCGCGGACGCGGTAGCGGCGCAGCACGGCTGCAGCCGCGGCCATCTCGTCGACGACGCGAGCGCCCTTGAGGAAGATGAGCTCGCCGCCGTCACGCACGAGCGGAGCCGTAATGGGCACGAGCGTGCGCAGGGCGCTGACGGCGCGCGCCGTCACCTGATCGAAGGGTCCGGCAGTGACAGCGTCTTCGGCACGAGCACGCAGCACCGTGACATTCCTGAGCCCGAGGCGCTCGGTCTCGTCGCGCAACCACTCGGTGCGGCGCTCCATCGGCTCGATGAGCGTGAGGTGAGCATCCGGTCGCGCGATCGCGAGCACGAGCCCGGGCAGCCCGGCGCCACTGCCGACATCGGCCACGCGCGCACCCGGGTGCAGGAAGGGAGCGACGACGCCTGAGTTGATGATGTGCCGCGACCAGAGGCGGGCGGCCTCGAGCGGACCGATGAGCCCGAGCTGCTCGCCGTACTGCGCGAGGTCGGCCGCGAAGCGACGGGCGACCGGCAGCTGCTCGCCGAAGACCTCGGCGGCCGCGGGGGGCTCGGTCTCGACGACCGGAGGGCTCGCGGGCACCGCCCGGATCCCGGGCGATGTTTCACGTGAAACGGTGGGGGAGTCCTCAGCCACGACGGATGACGGTGTGGCGCTCAGCGCCCTCGCCCTCCGACTCGGAGGTCAGGCCGCGCTCGCCCACGAGGTCGTGCACAAGCTTGCGCTCGTAGCTCGACATGGGCGGCAGAGCGGCCGACTCGGCACCGGCCTCGATGCGCTCGACCGCGCGGTCGACGAGGCGCTGCAGCTCGTCGGCCCGTGCGTCGCGCGAACCGGCGATGTCGAGGATGAGCCGCGAGAACTCTCCCGTGCGCGCGTGCACCGCGAGCCGGGTGAGCTCTTGCAGGGCCGAGACCGTGTCGGGCTTCGAGAGCGTGCGCAGGGCATCCGCCTCTTCGGCCTCGATCGACAGGTACACGCGGCCGGCGCGCGTGGCGATCTCGATGTCGCCGTCGAGGTCGGCGAGGTCGAGCAGCTCTTCCAGGTAGTCGGCGGCGATGTCGCCCTCGTCGGCGACGGCGCTCTGCGCCACGTCGGTCGTCGGGGCGTCGTCGAGCACGGGCTCGGTGGTGTCGATGGTGTCGGTCATGGTCTAGCGACCACCCTTCTTCTTCGCGCGGTTCTTGCTGACCGGCTGCGGGCGCTGGGTCTTCTTGGGCTCTTCGACAGCGACGGTGCCGCCCTCGTCGACCTCATCGACGATGCCGCGCCGCTGGCGCTTCTTGGCCAGGCGGGCCTCGCGGGCGAGCGCTGCGTCGCTACCCGGGGTGGGCATGTTCCGAATAACGATGAACTGCTGCACCATCGTCCAGATGTTCGAGACGAACCAGTAGAACATCACGCCGAGGGGGAAGGCGACGCCCGAGAAGAGGAAGACGAGCGGGAGGATGTAGAGCAGGATGCGCTGCTGCCGGTACATCGGCGAGGCCTTCATCTCGGGGCTCTGGTTCTTCGACATGATCTGCAGCTGCGTGATGAACTGCGACGCCGTCATGAGCACCACGAGAATCGCGGCGATCACGATGACCCAGACGTTGCCGTCGGAGTTGACCATGGTCGCGCCGAGCGGAGCGATGCCGAAGAGCGTCGCGCGGCCGAACTCGGCCGAGAGCTGCTCGTTGAGCAGCCCCACGCCGGTGAGGCCCGCGAACGAGTTGTTGAGCACCGAGAACAGGCCGAAGAAGATCGGCATCTGCAGCAGGATCGGCAGGCACGACGACAGCGGGTTGGTGCCGTGCTTCTTGTAGAGCGCCATCGTGTCGCGCGACATGGCCTCGCGCGAGAACTGGTCGCGCTTGCCCTTGTACTTGTCCTGGATCTTCTTGAGGTCGGGTGAGATCTCGAGCATCTTGCGCTGGTTCTTGATCTGACGCACGAAGACCGGGATGAGCGCTGCGCGCACCACGACGACGAGCCCCGCGATCGAGAGCACCCAGGTGAGGCCGGCCTCGCTCTCGAGCCCCATCATGGTGAAGAGGGTGTGGAAGCCCACGAGGATCGCCTCGATGGCCCACTTGATGGGCCAGAGGATGATGGCGAAGATATCCATGGCGGCGGGTTATGCCTTTCTCTCGAGCACGATCAGGCCCCACGCGGTGCGCCGGTAGGGGGAGTTCTCAGTCACGGGCCAGTCGTCGATGCCGCCCTCGGCCCACGGGTGGCAGCGGGCCAGCCGGCGGGTGGCGAGCCAACCGCCCTTCACGACGCCGTGCTCTTGCACCGAGCCGAGGGCGTACGCCGAGCAACTCGGGTAGTAGCGGCACACGTCGCCGTACAGCGGCGAGATGATCGCGCGGTAGACGCGCAGCACGATGATCACGAGATTGCGGGGAACGAGCGCGACGGTGCGCGCGGCACGCATCACCGTCTCGCTCACGCTGCTCTCACCGCCCGCCTCATACCGTCGTCGATCTCAGCCCGCAGGGTATCCCACGAGACCTCGTGCGCGCCCGGGAGTGCCCGCACGACGATCAGATCCGAGGCCGGCACCTCGTCGAGCACGCCAGCGCAGATCGATTGGATGCGGCGGCGCACGCGGTTGCGCACGACGGCCCCGCCGACCTGCTTCGAGACGATGACGCCGAACCGGGGCCCCTCGGCCTCGCCGGTCAGGCGGTAGAGCACGGCGTGCGACGTCGTCGTGCGACGGCCGCGGCGTACCGCTCGACGAAAGTCATCAGCCCGGACGACCCGGTGTGCTCGCGGGAGCACCGAGGTGCTTAGGCCGAGAGCTCGGTGCGGCCCTTGCGGCGGCGCGCAGCGAGGATGGCGCGACCGGCGCGGGTGCGCATGCGCAGACGGAAGCCATGAACCTTGGCCCGACGGCGGTTGTTCGGCTGGAAGGTGCGCTTGGTCATGGTTCTCTCCTCGGCCCCAGGGGCCAGCGACGACGGATCAGGGATGTCCGATCGCTGCGAGTCAGGTCCGGACAGAAGTCAACCGGTTAACAATAGGTCCCGACCCCTTCCCGGTCAAACCGCGCGGGGCGCCCGCGCATTATCCACATCATGTGCACAGACCATTGGTATCGACGCGCCGGGCCGGATTACAGTAGGCGTCAGTCTTCTCGCCGTGCCGCCCGGTGCGCTGCGGCGACTTATCCACAGCGCTGTTCACCGCAGCCGCGCCTGATCAGCACCGACGAGTCGAGGAGCGCCACGATGCCGGACGAGACCGATTCCCCGCACGACCTCTGGGAGTCGGTGAAGGCGGCGCTCACTGCCGACGACCGCATCACCCCGCAACTGCACGGATTCATCAACCTCGTCGAACCGCGCGGCGTCATGGCCGGCACCCTGTATCTCGAGGTGCCGAACGAGCTGACTCGCGGCATGCTCGAGCAGCGCATCCGGCTGCCCCTGCTCAGCGCGCTGACCACGGTCGACGGCGAGGCCGTGTCGAGCTTCGCCATCGTCGTCAACCCCGAGATCCAGACCGAGAGCCTCGAGACCGCGCCCGATGTCATGGAGCAGAACCCCTCCTATATCGAGCAGTCCGTCTCGCCGCCCGCGGCCGACGCGTCCGGGCGCCGCGGCGACAGTCGCCTGAACGATAAATACAGCTTCGATAACTTCGTCATCGGAGGCTCCAACCGCTTCGCGCACGCCGCAGCAGTTGCGGTGGCCGAAGCGCCGGCGAAGGCCTACAACCCGCTCTTCATCTACGGCGAGTCCGGCCTCGGAAAGACGCACCTGCTGCACGCGATCGGTCACTACGCCGAGAGCCTCTACCCGGGGATCCGCGTGCGTTACGTCTCGAGCGAGGAGTTCACGAACGACTTCATCAACTCGATCGCGAACAACCGCGCGAGCCTCTTCCAGTCGCGGTACCGCGAGATCGACATCCTGCTCATCGACGACATCCAGTTCCTGCAAGGAAAGGATTCGACGCAGGAGGCCTTCTTCCACACCTTCAACACGCTGCACGATCACAACAAGCAAGTCGTCATCACGAGCGATCTGCCGCCCAAGCACCTCACGGGATTCGAAGACCGCATGCGAAGCCGGTTCGAGTGGGGCCTCATCACCGATGTGCAGGCACCCGATCTCGAGACCCGCATCGCGATCCTGCGCAAGAAGGCGCAGAACGACAAGCTGCAGGTTCGCGACGATGTGCTCGAGTACATCGCCTCGAAGGTGTCGAGCAACATCCGCGAGCTCGAAGGAACCCTCATCAGGGTAACAGCCTTCGCCAACCTCAATCGCACGCCCGTCGACATGCAGCTCGTGCAGACCGTGATGAAAGACCTCATCACGCTCGACGGTGACAACGTCATCGAACCGGTCGACATCATCAATCACACCGCCTCGTACTTCAAGCTCACGGTCGACGACCTCTACGGGTCGTCGCGCTCGCAGGCCGTGGCGACAGCGCGGCAGATCGCGATGTACCTGTGCCGCGAGCTCACGAACATGTCGCTGCCGCAGATCGGCAAGCTCTTCGGCAACCGCGACCACACCACGGTCATGTACGCCAACAAGAAGATCAGCGAGCTCATGAAAGAGCGCCGATCGATCTACAACCAGGTCACCGAGCTGACGAGCCGCATCAAGCAGAACCACCGCTACAGCTGAGTCGATCGACGCGAATCAGCCAACGTCCAGCTTCACTGCACGTTTCGCACACTGGGGACAGCCTGTGGATAACTCGTCGGAAGCATGGGGATGATGTGTTGAGGATCACGGCGATGGTGTGAAAGTCGATCGCCGCGCGAGGCGGTTGTCCCCGAGCCGCACGAGGCGCATCCACCAGCTGTGCACATCTTGCACGCGTGTAGTTCAGCCCGATCCCGCGACTGCCGCCGAGTTGTCCACAGTGTGAACAGCGGTTAATGATGGTGTTCTCTTCTTCTCTTCGATGAATGACGAGGGATAACTTTTCGAGGGTCGAAGCCCGGCAACCGCCCGCACACACGCTGTGCCAGTATGGAAGGCCCCGGGTGCCGGGCAGGGTCGACCGAGAGGGAGCCGCGTGAAGTTCCAGGTCAATCGCGACGTATTCAGCGAAGCGGTGTCGTTCGCCGTCAAGCTGCTGCCGCAGCGCACCACGCTCCCGATCCTGAGCGGCGTGCTGCTGCGCGCCGAAGGCTCGACCGTCACACTCTCGTCGTTCGACTACGAGGTCTCGGCGCAGACGTCGATCACGGCCGACGTGAGCGACGACGGCACGGTGCTCGTCTCGGGCCGGCTCCTCGCCGACATAGCCTCGCGCCTGCCCAACGCTCCCGTCGAGTTCACGACCATCGATGGCAAGATCGCCGTTCGATGCGGCTCGGCCCGTTTCACGCTCTCGAGCATGCCCGTCGAGGAGTACCCGAGCCTTCCCGTCGTCGATGGCGCGAGCGGCGTGCTGCCGGGCGAGGCGTTCTCGGATGCTGTGGCGCAGGTCGCCGTCGCCGCGTCGCGCGACGACGTGACGCCCGTCATCACGGGTGTGCAGCTCGAGATCGCCGACAACCGCCTGTCGCTCGTCGCGACCGACCGCTACCGCGTCGCCGTGCGCGAGATCGACTGGGAGTCGTCGGCCGTCGCCGAAGGGGTGACCGCCCTCGTGCCCTCGCGCACGCTCTCTGAGATCGGCAAGATCTTCGCGCACGCGGCCACCGTCACCGTCACGATCGTAAGCGGCGGCGATCGCGAGCTCATCGCCTTCTCGGCCGACCAGAAGACCGTCACCTCGCTGCTCATCAAGGGCAACTTCCCGCCCGTGAAGCGCCTGTTCCCCGAGTCGGTCGACAACTACGCGGTCATGAACACCGCCGAGCTCATCGAATCGACCCGACGCGTGCAGCTCGTGCTCGAGCGCGATGCCGCGCTACGCTACAGCTTCTCTGACGACGGTCTCACGCTCGAGGCCATCGGGTCAGAGAACGCCCAGGCCTCCGAGACGATCGATGCCCATCTCACCGGCGGCGAGACGACCGTCTCGCTCAAGCCCCAGTTCCTCATCGACGGGCTCTCGGCGGTGCACAGCGAGTTCGTGCGCATCTCGTTCACCAAGACCGACAACCCCAACAAGCCCGGTCCGGTTCTCATCACGAGCCAGTCGTCGAAGGACCAGCCGGGCGCCGACAACTACCGCTACCTGCTGCAGCCCAATCTGCTGCTGCGCTGACGCGCGTGCACGTCACGCATCTCTCGCTCGCTGACTTTCGCAACTACGCGCGCGCCGATGTCGAGCTGCGGCCCGGAGCGGTGCTGTTCGTGGGCCGCAACGGGCAGGGCAAGACCAATCTCGTCGAGGCGATCGCCTACGCCGGTTCGGCCTCGTCGCACCGGGTCTCGAGTGATCAGGCGCTCATCCGCTTCGGTGCTGGGTCGGGCATCGTGCGGCTGCGCGTGCAGCACGAGGAGCGCGCCGCGGTCATCGAGATCGAGCTGAACCGGGCATCCCCCAATCGCGCCCAGGTGAACGGATCGAGCGTGCGATTGCGCGATCTTCCGCGCTACTTCGCGAGCGTGGTGTTCGCCCCGGAGGATCTGGCGCTCGTGCGCGGCGACCCCGGTGTGCGCCGCGGATTTCTCGACACGCTCGTCGTGCAGCGCACCCCTCGGCTCGCGGGGGTCATCACCGATTACGAGCGTGTCGTGCGCCAGCGCAACTCGCTGCTGAAGTCGGCACGGGCGTCACGACTGTCCGCCGACAGCCTGTCGACGCTCGACGTGTGGGATGAGCGACTCGTGAGCCTCGGCACCGAGCTCATCATGGCGCGCGCCGACCTCGTCGATGCTCTTCGCCCCCACGTCGCACGCGCCTACCGGGCCGTCGCGGGCGATGACCACCTCACGCGCATGGCGCTTCGCGTGAGCGTCGACGGTCTCGACGACGAGGCGAGTCCCCCCGAAGTGGTCGATGCGGCCGAGCGCGTCGCCGACCGTTTTCGGGCGCGACTACTCGGGCGCCGCCGCGCAGAGCTCGAGCGCGCGGTCACGCTCGTCGGGCCGCATCGCGATGATCTCGTGCTCGAGCTCAACGGGCTGCCGGCGCGCGGATACGCCAGCCACGGCGAGAGCTGGTCGTACGCGCTCGCGCTCAAGCTCGCCGCAGCCGAGGTACTGCGGGCCGAGGCGATCGCGGGCGATCCTGTGCTTATTCTCGACGACGTGTTCGCCGAACTCGACGAGGGGCGCCGTGAACGACTGGCGGATGCCGTGGGCGGGTTCGAGCAGGTGCTCATCACCGCTGCCGTGGGCGGCGACGTGCCCGCTCGACTCGCGGCGACGCGCATCGGCATCGCCGCCGGCGCGATCGTGGAGGACGCGGCGTGACGACCGCCCGTGATCGCTCCGCGGACGATCAGCCGGTGGATGACCGCGCGGCGCCCGACCGCGAGCCGACCGAGAGCGAGGCGAGCGCGGTCTACCGGCGGCTGCGACGGGTCTTCGGCGATCCGGCGCTGCGGTCGTCCGATGCGCGCAAGCGTGCCACGCGCATCCCCGGCGACAGCGCACCGTTCGGGCTCGGCCGCGACCCCTCGGGCCTCGGGGACGTGCTCGAGTCGATGACCCGCACGCTCGGCTGGTCGTCGCCGCTCGCCCGCGGCGAGCTGCTGACGGCGTGGCCCGACCTCGTCGGAGTCGACATCGCGGCGCACTCCGAGCCCGCCGGCATCGACGACGGCGTGCTCACGGTGCAGTGCGACTCGACCGCGTGGGCCACGCAATTGCGCATCATGCGGGCCGAGATCCTCACCACGATCCTGCAGCGGTACCCCGACGCGCAGGTCACGAGCATCCGGTTCAGCGGGCCCGGCGCCCCCAGTTGGAAGCGGGGGCCGCGCTCCGTGCCCGGCCGCGGCCCCCGCGACACCTACGGCTGAGCGCCTGAGGCCGCGAAAACAAATCACTCCACCGGGGGCGAGATATCTCCCCAGAGGGCCGTTCTGACGGCTCCCAGAGGCGTTTTCTTGGTAGGATGGACCCGCCACACAGGGCGGTACCGACGCCCTTCTGATCGGCCACCAGCGATCGACCCGGCGGGAGCGCAATTCCATATGACCACCTCGTCCTCCACCCCCGACGGCACGCTCCCCGAGAGCGAGCCGGCGCTGGCGAAGCCCAACACCCCGACGCCGCGCAACGACCACAGCTACGGGGCCGGCGACATCCAGGTGCTCGAGGGCCTCGAGGCCGTGCGCAAGCGCCCCGGCATGTACATCGGTTCGACCGGCCCGCGCGGTCTGCACCACCTCGTCTACGAGATCGTCGACAACTCGGTCGATGAGGCGCTCGCCGGCCACTGCGACACCATCCACGTCACGCTGCTCGCCGATGGCGGCGTGCGCGTGGTCGACAACGGCCGCGGCATCCCCGTCGACGAGCACCCGGTCGAGAAGAAATCGACCGTCGAAGTCGTTCTCACGATCCTGCACGCGGGCGGAAAGTTCGGCGGGGGCGGCTACGCGGTCTCGGGCGGGCTGCACGGCGTCGGCAGCTCGGTCGTCAACGCGCTCTCCGAGCGCCTCGCCGTCGAGGTGCGTCGGCAGGGCAACGTCTACAGCCAGACCTACCAGCACGGTGTTCCGGATGCCCCGCTCGCCAAGGGCGCGGCGACCGACGAGACCGGCACGACCATCTCGTTCTGGCCGAACGGCGAGATCTTCGAGACCACCGAGTTCGACTACGACACTCTGCGCACCCGGTTCCAGCAGATGGCCTTCCTCAACAAGGGGCTGCGCATCACGATCGCCGACGAGCGCATCGACACCGATGCCGCGGCCGACGCCGCGCCGCGCCGCGAAGAGTTCCTCTACGAGAAGGGCCTCGTCGACTACGTCGAGTTTCTCAACTCGGCCAAGAAGATCGAGGTGGTGCACCCCGAGATCATCAGCTTCGAATCAGAAGACACCGAGAGGCGCATCGCGCTCGAGGTGGCGATGCAGTGGACGAACGCGTACTCCGAGTCGGTGCACACCTACGCCAACACGATCAACACGCACGAGGGCGGAACCCATGAAGAGGGATTCCGGGCTGCGCTCACGACGCTCGTCAACAAGTACGCCCGCGACAAGGGCATCTTGAAGGAGAAGGACGAGAACCTCTCGGGCGACGACGTGCGCGAGGGCCTCACGGCGGTCATCTCGATCAAGCTCGGCGAGCCGCAGTTCGAGGGCCAGACCAAGACCAAGCTCGGCAACACCGAAGCGAAGTCGTTCGTGCAGAAGGTGGCGGGCGAGCACTTGGCCGACTGGTTCGATCGCAACCCGGCGCAGGCGAAAGACGTCATCCGCAAGGCGCTGCAGGCCTCGGCCGCGCGCATCGCCGCGCGCAAGGCGCGCGAGCAGACTCGTCGCAAGGGCCTGCTCGAGTCGGGCGGCATGCCCGGCAAGCTCAAAGACTGCCAGTCGAAAGACCCCTCGCTCAGCGAGATCTTCATCGTCGAGGGCGACTCGGCCGGCGGTTCGGCCGTGCAGGGGCGCAACCCCGAGACGCAGGCGATCCTGCCGCTGCGCGGCAAGATCCTCAACGTCGAGAAGGCGCGCCTCGACCGCGCGCTCGGCAACGCCGAGGTGCAGGCCATGATCACGGCCTTCGGAGCGGGCATCGGAGAAGACTTCGATCCCGACAAGGTGCGGTACCACAAGATCGTGCTCATGGCCGATGCCGATGTCGATGGCCAGCACATCACGACCCTGCTGCTGACGCTGCTGTTCCGCTACATGCGTCCGCTCATCGACCTCGGCTACGTGTACCTCGCGCAGCCGCCGCTCTACCGCCTCAAGTGGACGAACGCCGAGCACGAGTACGTCTACAGCGACCGCGAGCGCGATGTGCTGCTCGAGTCCGGCCTGGCCGGCGGCAAGCGCATCCCGAAGGACAACGGTATTCAGCGCTACAAGGGTCTCGGCGAGATGAACCACCAAGAGCTGTGGGACACCACGATGAACCCGGCCTCGCGCACGCTGCTGCAGGTGACGCTCGAAGACGCCGCGGTCGCCGACAGCGTGTTCTCGACCCTCATGGGCGACGATGTCGAGCAGCGCCGCACCTTCATCCAGCAGAACGCGAAAGACGTGCGCTTCCTCGACATTTAGTCGAAGTCGCGCTCTGATCTCACTACCACCGAAGGATTCCCCTCATGGCAGACGACAACACGGGCACCGAGCCGGTCGACTACGGACCGGGCGGCCGCGTGAACCAGGTCGACCTGCAGCTCGAGATGCAGCGCTCGTACCTCGACTACGCGATGAGCGTCATCGTCGGGCGCGCGCTGCCCGATGTGCGCGACGGCCTCAAGCCCGTGCACCGCCGCGTGATCTACGCGATGTTCGACGGCGGCTACCGCCCCGACAAGGCCTACTCGAAGTGCTCGCGCGTGGTCGGCGACGTCATGGGCCAGTTCCACCCGCACGGCGACTCGGCCATCTACGACGCGCTCGTGCGGCTCGTGCAGCCGTGGGCGATGCGCTACCCGCTCGCCGCGGGTCAGGGCAACTTCGGCTCGCCCGGCAACGACGGGGCCGCCGCCCCGCGGTACACCGAGACCAAGATGGCCCCGCTCGCCATGGAGATGGTGCGCGATATCGAGGAAGACACGGTCGACTTCCACGACAACTACGACGGCCGCACGCAAGAGCCGGGCATCCTTCCCGCGCGGTTCCCGAACCTGCTCGTCAACGGCTCGGTCGGCATCGCCGTCGGCATGGCCACGAACATCCCGCCCCACAACCTGCGCGAGGTCGCCTCGGCCGCACTGTGGCACCTCGAGCACCCCGAGGCCGATCGCGAGAGCCTGCTCGAGGCGATCCTGCAGCGGGTCAAGGGCCCCGACTTCCCGACCGGCGCGCAGATCCTCGGCGTCAAGGGCATCCACGACGCCTACCGCACCGGCCGCGGTTCGATCACGATGCGCGCGGTCGTCACGGTCGAAGAAATCCAGAACCGCACGTGCCTCGTCATCACCGAGCTGCCGTACCAGGTCAACCCCGACAACCTCGCGATCAAGATCGCCGACCTCGTCAAAGAGGGCAAGCTCGGCGGTATCGCCGACATTCGCGACGAGTCGTCGGGCCGCACCGGCCAGCGCCTCGTCATCGTGCTCAAGCGCGACGCCGTCGCGAAGGTCGTGCTCAACAACCTCTACAAGCACACCCAGCTGCAAGACAACTTCGGCGCGAACATGCTCGCGATCGTCGACGGTGTTCCGCGCACGCTGCCGATCGACGGCTTCATCACGTACTGGGTGTCGCATCAGATCGAGGTCATCGTGCGCCGCACGGCCTTCCGGCTCAAGAAGGCCGAGGCCGACGCCCATATCTTGCGCGGGTACCTCAAGGCGCTGGATGCCCTCGACGAGGTCATCGCCCTCATCCGCCGCTCGCCCACGGTCGACGAGGCCCGCGACGGACTGATCGCGCTGCTCGACGTCGACGAGCTGCAGGCGACGGCCATCCTGAACCTGCAGCTGCGCCGCCTCGCCGCGCTCGAACGGCAGAAGATCCAGGATCAGGCCGACGAGCTCGAGCGGCTCATCGCCGACTACCAGGCGATTCTCGCGAGCCCCGAGCGCCAGCGGTCGATCGTGTCGGAGGAGCTCACCGAGATCGTCGACAAGTACGGCGACGACCGCCGCACCGAGATCATGTTCGGCTTCGACGGCGACATGAGCGTCGAAGACCTGATCCCCGAAGAAGAGATGGTCGTCACCGTGACGCGCGGCGGCTACATCAAGCGCACGCGCAGCGACAACTACCGCTCGCAGCACCGGGGCGGCAAGGGTGTCAAGGGCGCGCAGCTGCGGGCCGACGACGTCGTCGAGCACTTCTTCGTCACGACCACCCACCATTGGTTGCTGTTCTTCACGACGACCGGGCGGGTCTACCGGCTCAAGGCGTACGAGGTGCAAGAGGCGGGGCGCGACGCCAAGGGCCAGCATGTCGCCAACCTGCTCGCCCTGCAGCCGGATGAAGAGATCGCGCAGATCCTCGACATCCGCGACTACTCGGTCGCGCAGCACCTCGTGCTCGCGACGCGCAACGGCCTCGTCAAGAAGACCGCGCTCACCGAGTACGACACCAACCGCACGGGCGGCATCATCGCCATCAACCTGCGCGAGGGCGACCAGCTGGTCTCGGCGATGCTCGCCGACGACTCTGACGACATCCTGCTCGTCTCGCGCCAGGGCATGTCGCTGCGCTTCACCGCCGACGACTCGGCGCTGCGGCCCATGGGCCGCTCGACTTCGGGCGTCACGGGCATGAAGTTCCGTGCGGGCGACGAGCTGCTGTCGGCCGCGGTCGTCGGCGACCGGGGGTTCGTCTTCGTGGTCACCGAGGGCGGCTACGCCAAGCGCACCGAGGTCGAGCAGTACCGCGTGCAGCAGCGCGGCGGCCTCGGCATCAAGGTCGCCAAGCTCAGCGACGACCGCGGCGGGCTCGCCGGGGGGCTCATCGTCGCCGACGACGACGAGGTGCTCGTGGTGATGCAAAACGGCAAGGTGGTACGCTCCTCGGTGGCCGAGGTGCCCGCCAAGGGTCGTGACACCATGGGTGTCGTGTTCGCTCGGCCCGACGACGACGACCGCATCATCGCCATCGCCCGCAACAGCGAGCGAAACCTGGTCGATGCTGATACCGAGGTCATCGAGAACCCCGACACCACCGAGTCCGCGCCCGCGGTCGAGGTCGGAAAGGACGAGAACGAGTGAGTACTGTCGCCGAGAAGCTGCAGCGCAAGTCGCAGCGCCAGACCCCGACGAAGCAGGTTCGTCTCAAGTTTGTCTACATCGACTTCTGGTCGGCGGTGAAGCTGTCGTTCCTCGTCGCGGTGTGCGGCGCGATCCTGCTGCTCGTCGCCACCTTCTTCATCTGGATCGTGCTCAACTCGATCGGCGTCATCCAAGACGTCGACGCGGTGTTCGCCGACATCATCGGTGAAGACGGCCCGAGCCTTGCGGCGATCCTCTCGCTCGGGCAGGTCATGTTCTTCGCCACGATCGTGGCGCTGCTCAACCTCGTCGGCGGTACGGCGATCGGCGCCATCAGCGCCCTGCTCTACAACCTCAGCGTGCGCCTCACGGGCGGTCTGCTCGTGGGCTTCACCAACAACTGATCGACCGCCCCTCCCGAATTGGGAGGCGGTGACCGGATGCAGTACAGTCGTATCCGGTCTCACGGGGATATAGCTCAGGCGGTTAGAGCGCTTCGCTGATAACGAAGAGGTCCGAGGTTCAAGTCCTCGTATCCCCACTCCATTTATTGTCGCGCCGCCGCTCCTGCGGCGTGACGGCGCTTCCGCGTCGCGAACGCGGTCGCGACGCTTCGCGTCTCGCATTCGAGCAACACGTTCGCCTGAGCGAGGGAGTGACGGGGTTCCTCCGCTCAACTCTCTCCGGACGGTTCGGTAGAGTGGATGGCGGTTCGGGGCCTTAGCTCAATTGGTAGAGCGCCTGCTTTGCAAGCAGGAGGTCAGGAGTTCGATTCTCCTAGGCTCCACAGGTTCTTTTCACCGTGCTGCTCGTTCAGAACGATGCCGCCTCCTCGAGGCGTGGCCTGTTGTTGCATCACGTCGCTGATAGAGCACCGATTGTTAATCTGAACCGGCGTCAGAGTTCACGGGATTGATCGACACTCAATCGTCCTTCCCCCTCCGACGAGATTGCCTTCGGTGTCCGCAGAAACCCCCCTCACACTTCGGGTCACTCGCGCGCGCCCCGACCGAGTATTCCGTGGCTTCGCCCTTGCGGGCGGCATCTCGGTGCTTGCGATCATGCTCCTGGTGGGCCTCTTCCTCTCCATTCGCGCAGCGGACGCGCTGGGGGCAGCAGGGTGGAGCTTCTTCACTGAGCAGGCCTGGGAGCCGGACGCCGGCCGATTCGGAATCGCTGCCATCCTGTTCGGAACGGTCTTGATTGCCCTCGTCGCGATCTTGACTGCAGTTCCTCTTGCTTCGGCGTGTGCGCTGTACATCACGCAGTATGCGCCATTGCGCTTGCGACCAACCCTGATCTCGCTCGTCGACCTCATGGCGGCGATTCCCAGCATCGTCTTCGGACTCTGGGGCTTCTTCTGGTTGCAGGGGGAGGTCGTACCGGTCGCGCGATGGATCTCACAAAACTTCGGATTCATTCCCATCTTCGCTGTAGAAGGAGCAGACCCGAGCGATCCGCTTGCTCCCACGACAGTCTTCACGTCCTCCACGTTCATCGCGGGTCTGGTCGTCGCCATGATGATCACCCCGATCATCACCTCGATCATGAGAGAGGTCTTTGATCAGGCCCCCATTGGTGAGCGAGAGGGAGCGCTCGCCCTCGGTGCGACGCGCTGGTCGATGATTCAGACGGTAGTCCTTCCCTTTGGTCGGGCGGGGATGATCGGGGGCAGCATGCTGGGCCTCGGTCGTGCTCTCGGGGAGACCATCGCCGTGTACATCATCATTTCGCCGGTCTTCGTTTTTCAGCCCCGGATTCTCGAGAACGGAGCAATCTCAGTCTCGTCACTGATTGCTCTCCGGTACGGCGAAGCGACAGAGTTTGGCCTCTCGGCGCTGATGGCGGCCGGGCTCGCGCTGTTCCTCATGACCCTCGCGGTCAATTTTGCCGCCTCCCTGATCGTCGCGCGTTCGCGGTCGGGGGTGAGTAGCTGACCATGGCCATCGACACCCTTCCACCACCTGCCGTTGAGCAGTTGGCCCCGGTCGATGACGCGACGCGATTCGATGAAATCACTCAGGGCCAGGAGGCTGCTGCTCGCACCATTCAACGGGAAGTACGGCGGCAGCTCGGGGGGGCGCGGCTGGGAGACCTCTTCGCTATTGCTGGCGCTTTCACCGCGTCACTCGGCTCGACGTGGGCCGTGACCACGCAGATAATGCCCGTGACAGGGGTGCTCGGGCCGCTCCTCATTGCCTACGTCTTGTTCCTTGTCTTTTACGCACTGCTCTTGTCATTTAATGAGCCGGGTCCGGTTGTGCGCGACCGCGTCGCGGCGGTGATCGTGCACAGTCTCGCCATCATCGTCGTGTTGACGCTGGTGTTTGTCGTGACGTTCACGATCTATCGGGGGCTCGAGGCACTCCGCTTCCCGAACTTCTTCGTCCAAGACATGTCGCTCGCGGGACCCCTCGACCCACTGAGCCTCGGGGGAATCATTCATGCGATCGTCGGTTCACTGATCCAGATCACGATCGCCCTTGTGATCACGATTCCGCTCGGCATCTTGACGGCGCTCTATCTCAATGAAATGCCGGGTAGGTTCGCGAGTTTCGTGCGAACCGTCGTCGAAGCGATGTCGGCATTGCCGTCCATCGTCGCCGGCCTCTTCATTTACGCCACCGCGATTCTCATCCTCGGCCTCGAGAAGTCGGGCTTCGCAGCGGCGTTGGCGATCAGCGTGATGATGCTGCCGATCATGATCCGCGCCGCAGACGTCGTCATTCGCATGGTTCCAGCCACCCTGAAGGAGGGCGCCATCGGTCTCGGGGCGGGCCAGTGGCGAACCGTGTGGCACGTGGTGCTGCCGACATCTCGGTCGGGACTGACGACCGCCATCATTCTGGCCACCGCTCGCGGCATCGGCGAAACCTCACCGGTGCTGCTCACCTCGGGGTTCACGGCAGCTCTGAACCTTGACGCCTTCCGGGGTCCGATGATCTCGCTTCCACTCGCTGTCTTCCAGTTTGTCAAGTCACCCGAGCCGACCATGATCGCTCGAGGCTTTGGGGCCGCTGCCGTGCTGATGCTGCTCGTGCTCGTGCTCTTCGCGGGTGCGCGGTGGCTCGGTGGGCGAACGATCGAGAAACGCGAGCGCGCGCGAGTTCGTCGCGAGCGGGTCTTCGCGTCGATCGCCGCCGCACTTGCTCCGTTGGGTCGGGCGCTTGCGCCCCTCGGGCGACTCGCTGTTCCTGTGCTTCGCAGCGTGAGAGACGCGATTGCGCGCGCGCAGGTGTGGATAGGGCGCTCGGCGAGGGCGTATGTCGCACGTGTGGGCAGCGCCATCGCGGAACGTCGCGCACAAAAAGCGGCAAGACGCGGCGACGTTGAGGTCGACACGCCCACCACCGAACCGTCCCCTTCGTCACACCACGCAGCAGGAGAAACGACATGATCCGGCCCCGACGCACTCCGATGAGCGCTGTGCTCGCGACCATCGTTGCCTTGTGCCTTCTCATCACGACGGCCGCGGGCGCACCGCAGGCTGCATCTGCTCGCGAAGACATCGTCCCCCAATCGTCCACTGCAGCGACCTACGTGCCCATCAGCGGTGCAGGCTCCTCGTGGAGCGCCAACGCGATCGATCAGTGGCGCCGCAATGTTCAGCAGTTCGGTATGCGCGTGAACTACGCGAGCACGGGGTCGTCTGATGGCCGCAATCAGTTTCGCTCGGGAACGGTCGACTTCGCGTCGTCCGAGATTCCGTACGGCCTCACTGACGGGGGCGTCGTTGACACTCCTCCAACTCGAAAGTTTGCCTACATGCCGATCGTTGCTGGAGGCACGTCGATCATGTACAACCTCACGATCGGCAACCAGCGCATCACGAACCTTCGTCTGTCGGGGGAGACGATCACGCGCATCTTCACCGGCGTCATCACGAGCTGGGACCATCCTGCGATCAAGGCTGATAACCCCGGGATCACCCTTCCCGCACGACGCATTGTCCCGGTTGTTCGCTCGGACGGCTCGGGTTCGACCGCGCAGCTCACGGCTTGGATGGCCTCCGAACACCGCTCTCTCTGGGACGCGTACTGTGCCAAGGCCAACCGACCGACACCGTGCGGTCAGACGTCGAACTACCCCGTGCTCTCTGGATCGGGATTCGTCGGGCAGCCGGGCTCGCAAGGCGTGGCGGGCTACGTCTCGCAGCGCGCCAACGTGGGAACCATCACCTACGTCGAGTACTCATATGCACTCAAGGCCGGATATCCCGTGGCCAAGGTGCTGAACAGGGCCGGCTACTACGTCGAGCCCACCGCGTCCAACGTGGCTGTCTCCCTGTTGAGCGCCCGCATCAACAACGACCCCTCCTCGTCGGCGTATCTGACGCAGATTCTTACCGGGGTGTATCGCAGCACTGACCCGCGCGTGTACCCGCTGTCGTCGTACTCGTATCTCATCGTGCCCACGGCCGCGGAAGGCAACTTCACGGCGGCAAAGGGCGAGACGCTCGGGGATTTCGCCTACTACTTTCTGTGCGAGGGGCAGCGTCAAGCCGAGGCCTTGGGCTACTCGCCACTTCCGATCAACCTCGTGAAGGCAGGTCTGGAACAGGTTCGGCGAATCCCGGGCGTTGAAGTGCAGTCGATCAACATCAGCAAGTGCAACAACCCGACGTTCTCGGCGGATGGAACCAATACCCTCGCTAAGAATGCTCCGCAACCGGCGGCGTGCGATCGACGGGGTGACACCCAGTGCGCGACAGGCACGGGTGGCGCTGCCGATAATCCGACCCCCACCGATAACTCCGGCGGCTCTGACTCGGGCTCAGACGCGGGGGAAGGCGTCGACACCGGTGTCGACGCCGGCGGCGGCATGGGTGGCGGCGGCGGACTCGGTGGCGGCGGAGGACCCGGGTCCGTCGGTTCCGGCGGGGGAACTGCGATCTGCGACATCGACACAGGGGCGTGTCAGACCGTCGCGTCGGTGCCTGTCGAGATCGAGAGCGCGGCCGAGGGATGGACTCGCGACAACGTCTTGATGATGGTCGCTCTTCTCGTCCTGCTGGCGACGGTCATCATTCCGCCTGCACTCGCTCGCATGATTCGCGGCTCGAGGAGCAGCTCGTGAGTGGGTCCCGGCTGCTTCGTTCAGCGCGCCAACTTGTCGTTGGAGGGCTTGTAATGAGCCTTGTTGGGGCGATGGGTCTGATGGCCACGCCTTCGTTCGCGGTCGCCGACGACAGTCCTGGCGATAACGTCGTCGAGACCGCTCCTCCTGTCGACGACACCGCTTTCCCGACGGAGTCGCCCGAGCCCACTCCGCGTGCCGCGACCCCCGCACCGAAGCCGGTTTCCGCCACCGCGACGGTTCCCGCTGGAACGCGGTCGGTCAGGTGGGGAGATCTCTACCCCGACGCGACCGGCCCCGATGCGGCAAGCCTGGCTGACCTCGAAGTGACCGTGAGTCAGACGGAGCAGCTGACGAACCAAGGTATCGAGATCTCGTGGCGCAATGCGCGCCCCACCTCTCTCGGGGAATTCGCCACGGACTATCTGCAGATCATGCAGTGTTGGGGAGACGACCCATCCGGGCCCCTTCCGACGCAATGCCAATGGGGAGCACCCACGAGTTCGATCACCACCCTGATCGGTTTGCGCACGGGCTCCCGTGACCTTGTGCGCAACGAGGACCCAGCACAGGTCTACGACGCGACCGTTCGCATCCCGCCGCCCCCGGACAACCCGTTCGCCAACGTCTTTCGAGTCCCGTTCCAAGCCGTGGATGGAACGCGAACCTTCGCTCCTGGCGACTTCTTCGACTCGACGACATCGAACGAGGTCACGGCGGTGCGCACCGGTGCTGACCGGACCGGCTCGGTCTTGTTCGAAGTTCAGACGGCGCTCGAGGCTCCGCATCTTGGATGCGGTGCGTCGAATGAGGGCAGCCCTCGGTCCTGCTGGCTCGTGATCGTGCCGCGCGGGACTTTCAACCTCAATGGGCAGAACGCCACGACAGCGTCGGCCGCGGGGCGTATTCTCGGCAGTCCGCTGTCTGCCACAGCCTGGGCGCAACGCATCGCCATCCCGCTTGGCTTCCAGCCGCTCACGCGCTCGTGCGCACTCGGTTCTGAGGAGCGTCGGGTTGCGGGTGCTGAGACCATCAGCGCAGCCATCACCCGCTGGCAACCGGCTCTGTGCGACGGCGGTACGACCTTCGGCTTCTCCATGATCGGGGACGGCGAGGCACGACGCCTCATCGTCCGCGATGACCCGACCGCGAGCAAGCTCGCCTTCGTGACGTCGGTCTTCCCGGAGGAAGAGCGTCAGGGCGCGACGATCAAGTACGCGCCGGTGGCGCAGAGCGCGATCGTCGTGGCGTACAACATCGACTATGCCCTCAATAGCGAGTCAGCAATTGCGGCGAGAAATGGAACCCGCGTCGGCGAACTCGTTCTCAACGCGCGGCTTGTCGCGAAGCTGCTCACGCAGTCCTACCGCAACGACATCCCCGACGGTGGTGTGATCGGGGGAGTCACCAACAACCCCGTGTCGATCGTCAAAGACCCGGAGTTCTTGCGGCTGAACCCTGACTTCCGAGACTTTGGAATCAACGCGTTCCCGCCCGGACTCGTTGTTGCGCTCGGGGGCAGTGACGCCAACGCTCTCGTGTGGCAGTGGCTGCGCGCTGACCCGCTCGCGCGCGGATTCCTGGCTGGCGTTGCCGATGAGTGGGGCATGCGCATCCACAGCGCCTATGACGCTCTCGACCTCGACGTCACGCCGACCGACACGTTCCCGAAAGCGGATCTGTCGACGCTTCAGGAGGACCCCGCCCCTCCGCCCGGCTTCGGAACGCTCGACATGCGCCCGTACGCTGCCGATTACCAGGAGGCCGCCCTTCGAGCTCTTCGCGGTGAGTCGGGAGCTCGAACCGCGTGGGATCCGACCCGGCTGCCACCCAGTTACGTGTCGACGGGTGTGCAGCGGCCGGGCGCACGATTCATGATTGCGATCGTCGATGCTCCGAGCGCGGCGCGATTCGGTCTTCGAACGGCCAAGCTCGTGAACGCAGCAGGCCAGGCAGTGGCGCCCACAGCCGAGTCGATCTCGGCAACGATCGCGAGCGCAACTCCTGACGCAGCGACAGGCGTTCGCACGATCGATCCGTCCCTCGTGAAGGGTGGAACGTACCCGCTCAGCGTTCCGATCTACGCGGCGGTGAACTATTGCGGTGCCGACACGGCAGCCCTCGCTGACTACAAGAAGCTGCTCGACTATGCGGTCGGGGCCGGCCAAGTGGCAGGAGATGCGTCAGGTCAATTGCCCGACGGGTACGTCCCGCTCCCGGCCGTGGATGTCGACGCCGCGAAGGCCGTGACGGCGTCGTTCGCCACGGCATCGACGACGTGCGCGATTCCGACATCGCCTGCAATCGAGGAGCCGAACTTCGATGACTTTGGCGAGGACTTCGGTTCTGGCGGAGCGCTCCCGATCGACGGTCCGGTACCAACGGCGTTTCCCGAGGTCGAGACGGTTCGGGCTGTCGCTTCGGTGCCCGCGGGGATCGGACCGGTCGGCTTCGCGGCAGCTCTGGCGCTCGGGGTGCCGAGCATGTTTGCCGGCGCGATCCTCTCGCGCCGCGCACGACGACTTCTCGATGACGAGGAGGCCTTGTTCGACTGAACAGCCGGCGCACCACCTACGTGACTCCCCTGCGACAAACCCGTGTGTCTCGACATCGAGACACGTCATTCGAAAGGAAACACGCACTCATGAACACCACACTCTTTGCACGCAGCCTCGCGGCGGCGTGCGCTGGAGCCCTCATCGCGGGAGCCGTCGTGGCCACGCCCGCGGTGGCCGACCCCGCTGCTGACGAATACGGCCAGCTCGTCGTCTTCGGCTCGGACACCACGCAAGACGTCATGCAGGGCCTCTCGGCGGCCGTGAACACCGCTGCCGAGGAAGACCTTCTGGCGAACTACCTTGCGGTTGGCACGTCGACCGTTCAGATCGACGCTGCAGGAACGATCGCGCCCCGAGCGAACGGATCGTCTGCGGGTCGCGACATGCTCCGCGTCGCGATCGGTCAGACGGCGACGGCGACCATCGCCCGTCAGACCGGTGGCTCCTTCTCGGCCAACTCGAACGTGATCGGCCAGATCCAGGCAGCGCGCAGCTCGAGCGGTGTGGGATCGAACGGTGCGGCCAACGGCGTTCTGGCATACGTGCCCTTCGCCAAAGACGCCCTCACGATGGCCGTCAAGACGGGGAGCCCGCTGGCGGTCGTTCCGTGGTACATCGGCAAGGGTGAGGACACCACCAGCAAGCCGAACCTCACTGCTGTCTACAAGGGTGCCGTGACGCACGCCTACATCGATGGCGACGGCACGGAACTCGACCCGTACACCTACGTGGGTGTTGGGCCTGACGCCACGATTCCGGTTGACGCGCCGGCCGGCACGCAGGCCATCGCGATCCGCCCGGTCATCCCGCAGTCGGGCTCGGGAACCCGCTCGTACTTCATCGTCGATGTTCTCGGCCTGGCCGACAACAACGCGGGTGGCATTCCGGCCCTGTTCCGCAGCTCGGTGATCAACATTGAGGGCACGGACTATCCCGTGCAGGAGCACGACGGCACGGTCATGGGTCTCGACGAGACCGTCATCGGTCCGTTCTCGATCGGCCAGTATGTCGCGTTCACCAACTTCGCCAGCACCGGGCAGCCGGTCGTGACCGATCGTCGTAACGGAGCGTCGCTCCTTCCCCTGCGGGCGACCGAGGCGCTTGAGGCGCAGGCGCCTTTTGTGGCGGCGGAGGGTGACCTGATCAAGGCCAACCCGGCGTTCGTCGCGGCGACCCGCAATGTGTTCAACATCGTTCCGTCGCGGAAGCTCGACGACCCGAGCACAGTTGAACACCGTGTCTTCAACGGGCCCGATTCGCTGATCTGCCAGCAGGAAGCCACGATCGAGCTGTATGGATTCGTGCCGATCGAGGAGTGTGGCGACGACACGAACCGCGCGTACGCCCCGAACGCTGACAACACGAGCACCATCTCGTGGGAGGCCCCGACTGGTCTGGCCGTCAACGAGTCGTCGAACGTTCTCGTGACGGTCGACTCGAAGACCCACCGTCAGGGCGGCACGGTCAACATCCTCGCCGGAACCGAGGTCGTGGGAACGGCCGATGTCGCTCCGCATGTTGCGACCGCAACGGCCACCGTTCAGGTTCCGGTCACGATCGACACGAATGAGTCGAGCGTTGACCTGCGAGCGGTGTTCATTCCCACCCTCGCCGGGGTTACTGGTTCGCAGACTTCCGTGTCGAGCGTTCCCGTCACCCAGGAGACCACGACCTTCATCTCGACGAAGGCGACCTCGACGATCGGTCAGTTCATTACGGTGGTCGGCTGGGTCAATGGTGCGGAGGGTGGATCGCTCGCTCTCTACGATGGCGACACGCTGCTGAGCACGTATGAGCTCGACAGCGACGAGCAGGCGACTGCCTTCCGGTTTGCCGCGCGTCAGCTGAGCTACAACTTCCAGGTGCGTTACGTGCCGCCGACGGCGACCAACTTCGCCCCGAGCGTATCGAGCACCCGTACGGTGACCGTCGCTAAGGCAATCCCGACGGTGACGGCGTCGGCCCCGACCGTGCGATTCGGCACGGCCGGTCGCGTTTCGGTCACCGTTGCTCCGGTGAACGGGGTCGTGCCCACGGGGCGCGTTGAGATCCGTAGCTCGACGACGGGTGCGCTCCTGGGAGCGGGGAACGTCTCGGCGACGACTGGGAAGGTGACCATCACCCTGCCGAAGACCCTCTCGCGTGCAACCCGCACGCTGTCGGTCCGGTACCTCGGCAACACCTTGTTCAACGCCCGCAACACGACGGTCAAGTTCACCGTTCGCTAGTGCGCCACGGCGGGGGGGGGGGGGGGGGCGGGGGGCCCGCCCCCCCCCCCCCCCCCCCCCCCCCCCCCGCCTGCTCGGTCCACACGTCATTCACCCGAAAGCACCCACCATGTCCCCGACTGACCTCCGCGAGCTTCCGCGTCGCCTGCACCAGTGGGCCGCGGGAGCATGGTCAGCTACGCGCTCGTCGTTCGCGCGAGCGTCGAACAGGTTCGCCAGCGACAACGCGGATCTCGAATCGGTCGTCGATCGCGCGGCCGCACCGTTGTCTCCGCTCGAGCGGGCCCGATTCGGCTCCACGGTGCTGCTCCTGCTCGGCTCAACCCTGCTCGCCTTCGCGGCCTACGTGGTGGTGATCAGTCCCGTCACTCACGCCCGGGATCAGCACATTCTTCAAGAGGAGCTTCGGTTCGAGCTGGCGAACTCCACGTCGCCCGTCTCGCAAACCGGTGCAGACGGAGAGCTGCTGCCGCTCGGCACCCCGATAGCCCTGCTTGAGATTCCCACGATCGATCTGAGAACGGCCGTCGTGGAAGGCACGACCTCCTACACGCTGCAGTCGGCACCCGGACACCGTCGGGACACGGTCATGCCCGGCCAGCAAGGAGCGTCGGTGATCTTCGGGCGTCAGGCCGCGTTCGGTGGACCATTCGCCAACCTTGGTCAGCTCAGTGAAGGTGACCGCATCGAGGTGACGACTGGCCAAGGAACGTCGACCTATCGCGTCGTCGGAGTTCGCGTCGGACAGGAAGAGTTGCCTGACCGCCCCGCTGCCGATGGAACCCTCACCCTCGTGACCGCAACCGGCCTGCCGTTCTTTGCGATGGACACACTTCGGGTCGACGCGGTATTGATCGGCGACGCCTTCGAGGCAGGGGCTCGAGCCTTCACCTATGCCGCCCTTCCGGACGACGAGCTCGCTATGGCCTCGCAATCCGGTGGCGCTGCCGAGCTCGCACTGTATTCCCTGATCCTCTTGGCGGCCGTGGCGCTCGTGCCGTTCGTCCGCCGCTACTGGGGCCGATGGCAGGCCTGGGTCGTGGCGTCTCCGCTTCTCGCGGCCCTCGCCTTCTTGCTCTTTCGCGAAGCCTCAGCTCTCCTCCCTAACCTCACATGAACGGACCGATCGCATGACCGACACCACAACGACAGAGGCACTACCCATGGATGGCGAAAACCACGGCCTCGCCACTCTGGAGGCTCGGGGAGTCTCGGCCTGGTTCGGAGATCGCAAGGTTCTGGAACGCGTCAGCCTCGTCATGCAGCCCGGTGAGGTCACCGCACTCATTGGCCCGTCGGGGTGCGGAAAGAGCACCTTCTTGCGAGTTCTCAACCGGATGCACGAGCTGGTGCCGGGTGCCAGCCTCGCGGGTTCTGTGCTCGTCGATGACAAAGATGTCTACGACTCGACCATGCGAATCACGGATGCCCGCCGGGCTATCGGCATGGTGTTTCAGAAGCCCAACCCGTTTCCGGCGATGTCGATAGCCGACAACACGATCGCGGGCTTGACGCTGACGGGCCAGAAGCTGTCCAAGTCGGAGAAGGCGCGAGTGATCGAAGAGTCGTTGACCATGGCGGGGCTGTGGAACGAAGTGAAGGATCGACTGCAGGCGGCGGGCGGCGGACTCTCGGGCGGCCAGCAGCAGCGACTGTGCATCGCGCGCTCGCTGGCCGTGGAACCGCGCGTGCTGTTGATGGACGAGCCGTGCTCGGCGCTCGATCCCACCTCGACGCGGCGCATTGAGCAGACCATTCTCGAGCTGAAGTCCCGCGTGACGATCGTCATCGTGACCCACAACATGCAGCAGGCGCAGCGGGTCTCTGACCAGTGCGCCTTCTTCCTCGCGGAGGCGGGAACCCCCGGGCAGATCGTGGAGCACGGTCACACCGACACGATGTTCTCGACCCCCAACGATGAGCGCACCCTCGACTACGTCAACGGCCGCTTCGGATAGGTCGCGGTAGAGAGTCGCTCCTTCCCCTCCGCCGGGTCGAAGGTGATCGTGGCGGCGAGACCCCTCGGTTCGCGTCGGGTGAGCGCGACATCGGCGCCGCTCGCGCGGGCGAGCTCGGCGACGATCGCCAGGCCGAGACCGGTGCCGGGTGTCGTCGTGCCGCCGCGCCAGAAGCGGTCGAACGCGCGGGCGAGCTCGTCATCCGTCATGCCAGGACCCTCGTCGAGCACGGTCAGGGTGGGGCGCTCGCCGTCGGCGATGACGACCCGGATGCTGTCGCCCTCGCGCGAGACGGCGAGCGCGTTGTCGATGATGTTGTCGAGCATCTGATCGACGCCTGTCGGCACGGCGCGCACCGCGACGTTCGACGGGCCGTCGACGGTGAGGGCGACGCCGCTCTCGGCGGCGAGCGGCTCCCACTGCTCGACGCGCTCGCGGGCGATGGCACTGAGATCGACGTCGGTGCCGGCGGTGATGGATGCTCCGGCCCGCCCCAGCGCGAGCAGACCTTCGACGATCGTCACCAGGCGGTCGGCCTCGAGCTCGGCGGCGGCGAGCCGCTCGGCGGCACCGTCGGGGTCGGAGCCGATGAGGTCGCGCGCCCGCTCGAGCTTGAGCCGCAGCGCCGTGAGCGGGGTGCGTAACTGGTGCGAAGCGTCGGCCGCGAAGGCGCGCTGCTCGTCGATGAGCCCCGACAACCGGTCGGCCATGCGGTTGAACGACCGGGCAAGTCGCACGAGCTCGGGCGCGCCGCTCGTCGGATCCGCCCGAGCGGTGAGGTCGCCCCCGGCGAGCCGTTCGGTCGTGGCGGTGAGCACGGTCAGACGTCGAGTCACGGTGCCCGAGAAGACGATGCCGGCGATGCCCGCCATGAGCAGCGTCAGCAGCGCGACGATGCCGATCACCCGCAAACGCTGCCCGACCTCGACGTCGACAACCGACTCGTCGTAGGTGAGCCGCACGGCGCCGAGGATCTCGTCGCCGCTCAGCACGGGAACCGCGACGTAGACCAGCTGCTGCTGCAGCGTGGTCGAGTACCGCGAACCCGACGAGATCGTGCCGGCGAGCGCTTCGGCGATCTCGGGCCGCGACGAGTAGTCCGCGCCGAGCGCCGATTCGTCGTCATCGCTCGTGACGAGGGCCGTGCCGTCGATCGACGTGATGACCACGCGGCCGCCGCCGGCCGCGCGATACTCGAGCGCGGCATCCTCGACCACGGCCAGTTCGGCCGCATCGAGCGATTCGAGCGCCTCCTCGGCGCGACCGGCGAGCACGAAGGCGTCGCGCTCGAGCCCCGTGACGAGCCGGTCGAGCTCGACCGTGCGCAAGTACTGCGCGAGGGGAACCGTCTGCACGACGAGAACGAGCGCCGTGATGACCATCACCATGCCCATGAAGCGCCAGCGCATCAGGGTTCTCCGAGCCGAAAGCCGACCCCGCGCACCGACTCGATCCAGCCCGGGTCGCCGAGCTTCTTGCGCACGGCGGCGATGTGGGCGTCGAGGGTCTTCGCCGTGCCGAACCACGTGGTGTCCCACACGTCGCGCAAGATGTCGGTGCGCCGATAGACGGCGCCGCGGTCGCGGGCCAGGTACTCGAGCACGTCGAACTCGCGCGGGGTCAGGTGAACGGGCTCGCCATCCAGCAGCACGCGACGCGCCCGCGAGTCGATGACGAGCCGCGAGCCCTCGTCGCCCGCGCCCCGATCGGTGGCGCCCGAGCGACGCAAGATTGCATGGATGCGCGCGACGAGCTCGCGCATGCCGAAGGGCTTCACGATGTAGTCGTCGGCCCCGAGCTCGAGCGCGACGACGCGATCGACCTCGTCGTCGCGAGCGCTCACGATGATGATGGGCACGGCGCTGGCCGCCCGGATGCGGCGGCACACCTCGGTGCCGTCGATATCGGGCAGGCCGAGGTCGAGCACGATGAGGTCGGGCGCCTGCTCGGCCGCGGCGGCGATGCCCGCCGCCCCCGTGGCGACGCGCGTCGCGGTGATCGCGCGATCGGCGAGACCGTCGACGATGCCGTCGGCCACCGCATCGTCGTCTTCGACCACCAGTACCCGCATGCGCTCATCATGCCGCGATCGCGCGGCCCGATGTGCGCATCCACCGCCGACGGCGGCGATCTTGGACGAATCTTGGATGTTCGCGGGATCGGCCTGAAGTCGCGCCGACCTACCGTCGAAGCATGAGAACACAGATCATCACCGCCCTCTCGATCGTCGCCGTGCTCGGTGCCGCGGGTGGGGCCTACGCCGTCAACCAGTCGGTGCTCGGCACGGCCTCGGCCGAAGAGACCGTCATCGGCAGCGCGACGCCCGTGCTCGTTCCCGTCGAGCCGAAGGGCGACGACATTCCCGAGGAGTACCTCAAGCAGCTCGAGCGCGCCGAGGCCGCTGCGGCGCAGCCGGCCACCCCGGTCGCAGCGCCCGCTCCCGTCAGTGCGGGGTCGAGCGGGGACGACGACGACCACGACGACGACGACGATGAGTCGGATGACGACGATGACGACGACGAGTCGGAGGACGAGGACCACGAAGATGAGGACGAATCCGACGATGACGACTAGTCCGCGGCCGGCCGCCGTGGCGCGCACCCTCACGGGTGCCGGCACGGCGATCGCGCTCATCGGCATGGTCACCGGGTTTCAGGTCTCGGCCGCCGTGGCCGAGCAGCAGGCGCAGGTCGAGGC